>JAKLJY010000017.1 GCA_023150895.1 Myxococcota bacterium
CCGTCTCGCCGCCGTTGCCGCCGCCACCGCCGGCGCCGCCGCCACTTCCGCCGGTCGTACCACCGCCGCCCTCGCCGCCGCTGCCGCCGTTCGGGCCACCATCGGGGCGGGGGGTGTCCCCCCCGGTGCCACCGCTCGGGCCGACGTCCGCCGCCGGTGATGCCCCCGCGCCCCCGCCGTCACCGCCCCCGCCACAGGCCGCGGCGAGGCCCACGACGACGCCGAGGGCGAGGCCGAAAGCGGGAGAGAGGGCCAAAGGGGACGACGGTCGCAAGGGCAGGCGCACGCGCATGGAAAACTCCGAGAGCGTCGGCCCGAGGGCCGGCGGGGCAGAGAAAAGCGGAAGTCGGAGAGAGCGGGCGGCGGGCGCGGAGGCGGGAGAGCGATCGAGGGTGAGCGGGAGCAGTTCGGGACGCGCGCCGTCAGGTCCGCGGAGCGTGAAAGGACGACGCGTCGAACTTCGCGTAGTCGAACTCCACGGACTGGTTGTTGATACCGCGGGCGGGCGGCGCAATCCAGTGGGCGAATTCGCCGGGCTTCGTGACGGCGTACATCAGGCCCTTGACGTAGGCGAGGTCCTCCTGCGTCGGCAGCCACTCGCCCTTGCGGTCCTCCCACTCGGCGTCGCTCAGCCAACGGCCGGTGGCGTCGAAGCGGGCCTCGGAGTAGATGCCCTGCGCGCGGTGGAACCGACGATTGGGCAGGTAGAGCCGGCTCTCGCAGCCCTCGTCGGCGAGGGTGCGGTTCCAGGACTTCACGACCTTCTCACAGTCTTCGATGTAGGCGTCGCGCAGGACCTCGTTCATCGCCCGGCGCAACGGAATCTCGTCGATCGACTCGCGGCCGTTGGCGTCGAAGCGGGTGAGCTTGTAGGTCTCGTTCAGGCCGGTGTGCTCGGTGAGCTCCGCCTCGCGGTCGCGGCCCTTGAGCGACGAGCCGAAGAAGAGGGCCGCATTCGACGAGTCCTCGCCGCCGAAGAGGTCGACGGAGAGCGAGTACCAGAGGTTGACCCACTTCTGGATCATGTCGAGCGGAATGCCGCCCTGGCCGCGTACGTCCCCGCCGCGGTTCTTCATCATCTCGGCCGTGCGCTTGAGGATGCGCGCCACACCCGTCTGACCGACGAACATGTGGTGGGCTTCCTCGGTGAGCATGAACTGCGTCGTGCGGGCGAGGGGGTCGAAGCCGCTCTCGGCGAGCGCGCGCAGCTGATACTTGCCGTCGCGATCGGTGAACGTCGTGAAGCAGAAGAACGACATCCAGTCGTCGATGGGTGCGTTGAAGGCCCCGAGGATGCGCGGGTGGTCGGCGTTGCCCGACCGGCGCTCGAGCATGGCTTCGGCCTCTTCGCGGCCGTCCCGCCCGAAGTAGGTGTGCAGCAGATAGACCATCGCCCACAGGTGACGGCCCTCTTCCACGTTGACCTGGAAGAGGTTGCGCAGGTCGTAGAGCGACGGGCAGACCTGCCCCAGCAGACGCTGCTGCTCGACGCTGGCGGGCTCGGTGTCGCCCTGCGTGACGATCAGGCGGCGCAGCGCGGTGCGGTGTTCGCCGGGGACCTGATCCCAGGCCGCCTCGCCGATGTGATCCCCGAAGTGGATCTTGCGGTCCGGATCCTTGGGGTTGAGGAAGATGCCCCAGCGATAGTCGGGCATCTTGACGTGGCCGAACTTGGCCCAGCCGTCCGCGTCGACGCTCACGGCCGTGCGCAGGTAGATGTCGTCGCGCTGGAAGCCCTCGGGCCCCATCTCCATCCACCAGTCGAGGTAGTTGGGGAGCCACTCCTCGAGCGCGCGCTGCAGGCGGCGATCCTGGTGCAGGTCGACGTTGTTCGGGATTTTGTCCTGGTAGTTCACGTCACTCATGTGCGCTCCCACTGGAATTTGGCCGAGGTCGGCTTGCCGAAGGACTTCAGGGCGCCGTGCTCACCCACGGCGTTCGGGCGTTGGAAGATCCAGTTCTGCCAGGCCGACAGGCGGCCGAAGATGCGGGTTTCCATGGTCTCGGGGCCGGCGAAGCGCAGGTTGGCCTCCATGCCGGTCAACCCGTCGGGCGACATGCTCGCGCGCTCCTCGAGGCAGACGCGAACCTCGTCGTCCCAGTCGATGTCGTCGGGCGTGAACGTCGCGAGTTCGAGGGCGGCCGCCTCGGGCGTCGAGACGAGCTTGCCGGCATGCTCCAGGGCGCGCCCGACGAGGGCGGGCGTGCCGAGGAACCGCGTCTCGAGGCGCGTCAGGCCGTTGCCCATGCGGTACAGGCCGAAGTTCAGGCGGCTCAGGCCGACGCGCACTTCGCCCTCCGGATCGTCGAGCAGGAAGAAGCGGTCGGCCGCGAGTGCGATCTCGAGCAGGGTGCCGGCGAAGGCCGAGCCCTTGTCCCCGAGGGCGATGAGCGTCTTCGAGGTGTAGTCGAGGCGCTTGAGGGTGCGCCGGATGAAGTGGCGCGTCTCGGAGACGAAACGGTCCGCCGCCAGGGTCTCGAGCACCTCGTCGATGGCCAGCGCGATGGCCGGATCGCCCTCGGTGCGCAGCACGATGGTGCCGATGGCCAGGTGGTTCAGGCGCAGGTGCAACAGCGCGTCGTCGAACTCGCGGAACGCCGCCAGGGGCCACCACGCGGCGCCCTCGGCGCGGACGGCCTCGCGGGTCGTCGGGCCGACGGCGTCGGGCAGCCGGAGGGTGATGTGCGCCCGCCGTGCCGCGTGATCGAGCTTCAGCGTGACGAATCGGTAGTTCCGGGAGCCGACGTCGTCCATCGTGACCGTCAGCGGCGTGAGCGCCACGCCCTGCGCGTCGAGGCCGGTGGCGGGCGTCACGGTCTCCGCGAGGGCGCGGGCGTGCTCGGTGACCTTCTGGGGGAACTGGCTGAGCTTGTAGCTCGCATCGACGAGGCGCCACTCCACCGCGCGCTTGCCGCGGACGCCCTCGGCGAGGGTGCAGAAGTGGTCGGCGAGATCGCGGCGGACCTTGCGCTTGTCCGTGACCCGGGTGAGGCCGCCCGTGCCCGGCAGGACGCCGAGCAGCGGCACCTCGGGCAGGCTCACGGCCGACGAGCGGTCGTCGACGAGGATGATCTCGTCGCACGCCAGCGCGAGCTCGTAGCCGCCGCCGCTCGCCGTGCCGTTGCAGGCGGCGAGGTACTTCTGGCCGGAGTACTGGCTGGCGTCCTCGAGGGAGAGGCGCGTCTCGTTGGTGAACTTGCAGAAGTTCACTTTGAAGGCGTGCGTGCTCTGCCCGAGCATGAAGATGTTGGCCCCCGCGCAGAAGATGCGGTCCTTCTTGCTGTCGAGGACGACGCAGCGGACCTCGGGGTGCTCGAAGCGCAGGCGCTGCACGGCGTCGGCGAGCTCGAGGTCGACGCCGAGGTCGTAGCTGTTGAGCTTGAGCTCGTACCCGGGGACGTAACCGCCCTCCTCGTCGACGTCCATCGACAGGTGGGCGACGTCGCCCTCGACGGCGAGTTTCCAGTGGCGGTAGCGGTCGGGATGGACTTCGAAACTGGCGATCTGCGTCACGGGGGTCGTCTCCGGTGGTTCACCCTGCGGTCGCCGACTCTAGGGGCGGCCTTGATTTATCGCAAGCAAGATATTGCAGTCCGGTGCTCTTTCATGCTGCATTATGCTGCATGGAGATTGAGGTCGGACGCCGCATCAAAGCCCGCCGGCAGGCCCTGGGCTGGACGCTGAAGACGCTCGCCGCCGCGAGCGGGGTGAGCGAGCGCTACCTGATCCTCGCCGAGCAGGGGGAGGCGAACCTCTCGCTCGAGAAGCTGCGGGCGGTCGGGGGGGCGCTCGATCTCCGGGTCGACGCGCTCCTGAGCGAGGGGCCGCGCGGTGATCTCGACGCCCTGCTCGCCGCCCGCACACCCGACGAGCTCGTCGAGATCGCGTCGTGGGTCCGCCGCCGATTCGACGCGCCGGCGCGTCCGCTGGTGGCGCTGCTCGGGGTCCGGGGGGCGGGCAAGTCGACGATCGGTCGCGCGCTCGCCCGGCGCCTCGGGCGCTCGTTCGTCGAGCTCGATCAGCGCATCGAACACGCTGCCGACCTGCGCTTGTCGGAGATCTTCGCGGTGCACGGCGAGGGGTATTACCGGCGGCTGGAACACGCGGCGCTGGTGCAGTTGACCCGGTCGGGGGAGGCGGCGGTCGTGGCGACGGGGGGCTCGCTGGTGACCGATCCGGAGAACTACGCCCGGCTCCGCGAGGCCGCACGCACGGTCTGGCTGCGCGCGGATCCGGAGGAGCACTGGGACCGCGTGCTGCAACAGGGCGACCGCCGACCGATGCGCGATCATCCGCAGGCGCTCGCCGAACTCCGGGCGCTCCTCGCCGCGCGCGAGCCGTTGTACCGGCAGGCGGATCTGACGATCGAAACGTCGGGGCGGGGCGTCGCCGACATCGTCGACGAGATCGTCGATCGACTGACCGTCCTTGAATCGGCCGCGGCAGCGGACTAGAAGCGCCCGATGCCGACCGTACGCAACTCCCGTGAACGTGTCTTTCCGCGGCCTTTTCTGAAGTGGGTCGGCGGCAAGAGCGAGCTTCTCGCCGAGATCATCGGCGAGCTCCCACCGGGGCCGCTCGAGCTCTACGTCGAGCCGTTTCTGGGGGGCGGCGCGGTCTTCCTCGAGCTCGCCCGGCTCGGGCGCGTGAGACGGGCCGTCCTCGGCGACCGCAACCCCGAGCTCGTCGATACCTGGCGCGCGGTGCAGGCCGATCCGCTGCCCCTCATCGCGGCCTTCGATGCCTGGGAGAAGGACGAAGCGACCTACTACGCCGTCCGGGCGCTCGATCCGCGCGACCTCGACGTCGTGCAGCGGGCGGCGCGGGTGCTCTACCTGAACCGCGTGGGGTTCAACGGGCTCTATCGACTGAACAGCAAGGGTGGTTTCAACGTCCCCTACGGCCGACACAAGAGCCCGCCGCGCATCGATCGGGACAACCTCCTGGCGGTCCACCGGGCCTTGCAGGGCGTGACGTTCGTCGAGGGTGACTTCGACGACGTCCTCGCGCACGCCACACCCGGGGCGACGGTCTATTGCGACCCGCCCTATTGGCCGGTGAGCGAGACCTCGAGTTTCGCGTGTTACGACGGCACGGTCTTCCGCCGGGCCGAGCAGGAGCGTCTCGCCGCGACGTTCCGTGGCCTGCCCGCGCGGGGCGTCTACGGCGTGCTCTCCAACGCCGACGTGCCCGACACGCAGGCGCTCTACGAGGGTCTGCCGTTCCGCACGGTCTGGTGCCGACGATCCATCAACAGCCGCACCGACCGGCGGGGCCATGTCGCGGAGCTCGTCGTTCGCACGGGACCCAAGCCGCGCGTGCCGGACTGATCGGCGGGGTTTTCGACCGGGCCCGCGACCCCGCGCGACGATGGGACGTTGCGCCGGAGCGGCCCGCAGTGGGAACATGCGGCGATTCCAAGGAGCACCGAGGTCCGCCGTGAACGCAACGTTCCATCGTCGCGCAGGAGCGCCTGTCTCGCTTGCGCTCGCTCTCGCGCTCGCCGGCGCGCTGAGCGCGTGTAAAGGCAAGGACGTCGCGCTGACCCCGACGGGTGGCGAGAATGAAGCCGGCACGGGCGAGGCGGTCGACGACGGCGGCCAGGGGGGGGCATCGGCCACCGACGGCGGCCCGGTGGATGCCGCGCCCTACGTGCCCGACGCGGTGCCCTTCGACGCCCTGCCCATCAGCGAGCCCGAGGCGCCGTCGGCCCCGCTGCTGGCGGAGATCCGGGACTTCCCCGGCCGGTTCGCGATGTACGCGCGCAATCTGGTGACGGGCGGCGCGGTCATGCATGGGTCGGACGAGTGGCTGCTGGCGGGGCCGTTCATGCGGCTGTGGCCGGTCGCCCTGTACCTGGAGAAGGTCGCGCAGGGCGAGATCGACCCCGAAACCGAGCTCGTCTTTACGGAGGACTTCTTCCGCGGCGGGGACAAGGACCTGACGCCCGAGGTCTTCGACAAGTCCTTCAAGCTCTCACGCCTCGCCACCCTGGCGCTGCTCTCGGCCAACGCCAGCGCCGAAGAAATGCTCGTCAGCGCGCTCGGCGGCTCGGGGCCGGTCAACGACTTCATCGAGTCCTTCGCGCTCGAGGGCATGGGCAAGTACCTCGCGCCCTGCGAGGCGGACCGCGCGCACCTTCGTCGGCTCGACCCGCGCTTCGACGACGTCGCCTGCACGGCCCTGGCGGTTTTCGCACGCGACGATGACGCCCGGGGTCTCGTGCCCGCCCCGTTCGACAGCCCGCCGGTCTTCCCCGAAGAAACCGTCGCGGCGGCCCATACGGCCGCCATGGACGCCCACGAGAACGCGGCGACGGCGAAGGGCATCGGCGAGGTGCTTGCCCGCATTCACGGGCGGGCCTTGCCGAGCGGGGCCGGCTCCCTGCTCGTCCGCGATCTGCTCGATCACGCGCTCGGCTCCGGCGGTGGGGGCAACAACCTGCCGGACCGCGTCTGGGTCGGCAACGTCCAGGGCTCGGTCTTCGCCGGGCGCATCTGGGCCGCGCTCATCCGGGGGGGCGAGGCGCCCGTGGCGCTGGTGCTCATGTCCGATCGCGAGACGAACGCCGGCGCCGTCGGGCCGCGCTTCGATCGCGCGGGGCTGCTTGCGTGGGAGCAACTCGTCGGGCCGGTGGACCTCCGGCCCCCCGCCGAGGCGGCGCCGCACCCCGCGTGGCTCGGCGGCATCTTCATTCACGAGCCCGAGGAGTCGCGGCACTGCAACCAGGACTTCTCCGGTGACTACGAGGCGCTGCTCGCCTGCCGCCACGAGACGCAGCGCGTGCAGTTCCGCGTCGACGAGTCGACGGCCGGCACCGTCATGGTCAAGGACGGCCCCGACGTCGAGGCGACGTGGCTCTGGACGGAGCCCGACGGGTCGCGACACCGCTATCAGGTCAAGATCGGCGAGGGCGGCTGGTGGGCGTGGACGCGCTCGTTCACGGCTGTCGCGCCCGGCGACTGGCGCCTCGACGTCTGGCTGAACGGCGAACCACATCTGTTGGGTCGGTTCCCCGTGCTGGAGTAGACTTTCGGCGCGGCTCGGCGCTCACGCCGGCGCGGAAATGTCGGCGTGTGGAGGCCTTGCGATGTCGGTGCGGGTGGTCGGCGGACAGGTGGTGCTCATTGCGGGCGGCGGCCTCGGGACGGGGGCGCTCGTGGCGCGGGCCGCGGCGCAGGCCGGGGCGTCGGCCATCGTGGCGCAGCGCGGCGCCGAGGGCGCCCTGACCCCCGGTCCGCTGGGCACCGGAGACATCCGACTCGCTGACGCCGAGACGCTCTCGCCGACGGAAATCTGCGAAGCCGCCGCCGAAGACGCGCGCCGCCTCGATGCGCTGGTCTACTCCGCCGCGCCGGCGCTCGTTTCGCCGTACTGGCAGCTCGACGACGAGGCCTGGGGGCGGGGCGTGACGGAGCCTCTGCTCGACGCCCACCGTTGGGCGCGGGCCGCGTTGCTGCAGATGCGCGAACAACGCTTCGGCAAGGTCATCCTGATTGGCCCCACGGCCGGTCTGGAACCCAACGACGACCGGGTGGCGACCTCGACGCTCGGGGGCGCCCTGCGCGGCCTCGCCGAGTCGCTGGCGTACGCCGGCCTGCGGTTCAACGTGCAGACCTACGCCGTCCGGCTCGGTGCGCGCCCGGTGGACCTCGGCCACGCGCCGGAGTCCGTCTGGCCGGAGCTCGGGCCGCGCCTCGTCGACCTGCTCGGCGGGCGCCTCGACATCGCCTCGGGCGGCCTGGTGGACATCGGCGCCGCCGGCGCTTGACCGCGATACGGACGTGTGACGGCCCCGACGCCGGGGCGGGGAGTGGAAGCCCATGAAAACGACCCCTGTCCTGCGGCTCGGCCTGACCGCCGCCCTGATCTGCGTCGCCTCGGCTGCGGACGCACGTACCACGCCCTTCGGCGAGCGCGTCAACGCGGCCATCGACCGCGGGCTCGAGTGGTTCCGCGGGGTGCAGAACGGCGACGGTTCGTTCGGCCCCGGCGGCGAAGAGGCCACGGGCCTCGCCGTCCTGTGTTTCCTCGAGAAGCGCACCAGCGCCGACTGGAACGCCCCGCAGGTCGGCTTTCAGGGCATGGACGCCGCCGATCAGGACCGCATCCGGCGCGCGGTGGCGTTCATGCTTCAGAACGAGCCGGGCATCAACGGCAGCGAGGCCTATCAGTACCGCACGGGCTCGGCGCTGATGGCGTTGTCCGTCTATCTCGGCACGGGCGGGCCGCCCGACGTCGGCGCCGGCATCGGCGTGCCGCAGGGCATCGCCAACGGCGTCCACTCGATCACCCGCACCCAGGGCAACTTCGGGGTCAATCAGGGCGGCTGGAACTACAGCGCCCCCGAGTCGGACGGCGACCTGTCGACGACGCAGTTCGCCATGGCCGGCCTCTCGGCGGCCGAGCAGATCGCCCCGGGCTCGGCGGCGATTCTTCCCAACGCGATCGGCTTCATCAACAACACGAAGTCCGGCGACGGCGGTCACATGTACCGCGGCGGCAACCAGGGCGGGGACGCCGCGTCGAGCTCGATGACGGCCTCCGGTCTGTGGACGTACCGGCTCGCCGGACGCACCGTCGACGATCCCAACGTGCAATCGGCGATGCTCTGGTTGCAGAGCAACTACCGCCACAGCGACCACCTCAACGTCAATTTCCCCCAGAGTTACTACTATTACCTCTGGGCGGCTGCCAAAGCGTTCGAGGTCAGCGCGCAGAGTCAGGGGGGGCTGAACAGCACCCAGATCGGTGGCGCCCGCGACCCGGTGGCCGACGGTTTCCCGGAGGAGCCACGCTCCTGGTACTACGACTTCGCCTTTTCCCTGGTCGAGTATCAGGGCGGGGATGGCCACTGGGACGCCCGCGACGGCGTGATCGGGAGCTGGACGCCCGGCTCGTCGACGGCCTTCGCCCTGCTCGTCCTCGAGCGCAGCCTCGGCGGGGCGTGCGTGGACGTCGACGGCGACGACCTCTGCGGCGACGAGGACAACTGCGTCGACCGCCCCAACCCCGATCAGGTCGACACGGACGGCGACGGCCTCGGCGACGACTGCGACAACTGCCCCGAGGTGCCCAACCCCGAGCAGACCGACGCGGACGGCGATGGGCGAGGGGATGCGTGCAACGCGCCGTGTTTCGACCCGGGCGGCGAGCCCATCGCTCCGGGGCCTTGCGCGACGGGGCTGCCCGGCATCTGCCGCCTCGGCCATCAGGTCTGCGAGAACGGCTTCTTCATCTGCGTCCCCAATCGGCAGCCGGAGGAAGAGGTCTGCAACGCCGAGGACGACAACTGCAATGGCGTCATCGACGAAGGCACGCGCAATGCCTGCGGCTTCTGTCTCGACGTGGCCGTCGCCGAGATCTGCGACGGCGCCGACAACGACTGCAACGGTCAGATCGACGAGGGCGAACCGTGCCCCCCCAACTTCGTCTGCCTCGACGCCGAGTGTGTACCCCTCTGTCAGAACAACGAATGCGTCGAGGCGAATACCTACTGCGATGCGGCGACGAACCTCTGCCTGACGCCGTGCCACGGGGTCTCCTGCACCCTGCCGGCGCTGTGCGACGACGTCGACGGGCAATGCCGCGACCGCTGTGTCGACGTCGCGTGCCCGGACGGTCAGCAGTGCCTCAACGGGAGCTGTCTGCAAGGTGACTGCACGCAGAACGGCTGTCTCGACGGGCAGGCCTGCATCGACGGCGCGTGCGTACCGGACCCCTGCGAGCGCTGCGGCCCCAACCAGTTCTGCCGCGGCGGGCAGTGCGTGGCGAGCTGCGCGGAGGTCTCGTGCGCCCTCGAGGAGAGCTGTCAGGACGGCGTCTGCCAACGCGATCCGTGCGGGGGCTTCGCCTGTCCGGCCGGTCAGGCCTGCAACAACGGCGCGTGCCAGCCCGATCCGTGTCTCGCCATCAACTGTCCCGAGGAACAGCGCTGCGTCGCCGGGCAATGCCAGGGCGATCCGTGCCGCAACATCGAGTGTCCCGTCGGGCAGCGCTGCGAGGTCCACGTGACGCCGCAGTGCGTGGCCGACTGGACCGATCCACCGCCGCCGCCGGTGCTCGTGCAGCCCGATGCGGGCGCCGGGCCCATCACCACGGGAGATGGCGGGTTTGGCGATGGCGGGGCCGGGGGTGACGACGCCGGCGGGGGCTGTTCGTGTCGCGTCGGGGGCGCCGGCGTTGGCGGGCTCCCCGCGCTCGGCCTCGTCGTGCTCGCCGGCCTGGCGCGGCGCCGGCGTCGGCGCGGCTGACCCCGCAACGCGCGCGAACCGGGACGCCGCCTCAGGTCAGCGCGGCGAGGGGGGGACGCACGGCGAGCAGCGCGCGGTCCATGTCGTCGGCCTTCGCCCGCTCGGCCGCCCAGAAGCTCTGATCGTCGAGCGCGCGCAGCTCGTCGACGGACTTGCCCTGCTGCTCCACCCAGGTGAAGTACTTCTGGTTGTGCCACCGGCGGCGCGTCTCGCGGGTGCCTTCCTGGATCCAGTCGAGGCCGGCCCCGTGGAAGACCTCGAGGTCGCGCAGCGCGCGGTCGCGGTCGAAGCCCGGGCGCTTCGCGAGCACGGACGGATAACGGTCGAAGGCGTCGGTGGCCATCGTCACGATGTTCGCGCCTTTGCCGAGGCCGAGGTATTTCGCCGTCTTGATGGCGCCGAGCACGTTGCAGATGCCCGAGACGCCGAAGCGCCCGACGAGCGCGCGGCCCTCGGCGGGATCGGCCCCCGTCGCCTCGCACCACCACAAGGCGCCCTGCTGCACGACCTCGAGTCCGCGCAGGCAGGCCTCGTCGTCGATGCACATCATGGCGTCCATGTTCATCACGTTGTGGACCCAGGTGACGTGTTTGTCACCGATGCCCTCGATGCGGTGGCCGCCGAAGCCGGCGTTGTAGAGGGTGGGGCACTGCACGGGTTCGAGCCCGACGATGAACGTGCCCTGCGTCGCCTTCAACACGTCGCCCGCGCCGATGGTGCCCGATGAGCCCATCGCGCTGACGAAGGCGTCGACCTTGCCGTCGCCGTACTGTTTCGCCAGCTCGGCCGCGGCGGGGGCCGTGACGGCGCAGTGGAAGCGGTAGTTGCCCATCTCCTCGAACTGATTGAGGATTCGGTTCTCGGGCACGCCGCGCAGCCGCTTGACCTCGTCGTAGATCTCCTTGACGTTGCTCTCGCAGCCCGGCGTCGCGATGACATCGGCGCCGTACCCGCGGATCTTCTCGAAGCGCTCGGCGCTCATCTCGGCGGGCAGCACCACCAGGGAGCGATACCCGAGGCGGGGGCCGACCCACGAACCGCCGATGCCGAAGTTGCCCGTCGAGGGGAAGACCAGCGTGTGTCGCCCGGCCTCGATGTGCCCGGCGAGCTGATGCTCGAGCGCGATGCTGTAGGCGGCGCCGACCTTGTGGCTGCCCGTCGGGAAGTGCTGCCCGCTCATCACCAGGATGTTCGCGTCGACGCCCGTGAGCGCTTTCGGAAACAGGAAGCCATTGACGGTGCCGTCGGCGAGCTTCCAGGTGATGTTGAACAGGTTGACGGGATCGAGCGGCGCCTGATGCGACGCGATGAGGGCGAGACGGCGGAAGCTCTCGGGCAGGCGCGCAGGGTCGCGCATCTCGGCGAAGGTGGGTCCCCAGATGGGCATGACGGATCTCCTGACGGTACGCGCGCCGGGGCGGCGCGAATCGGCGCAATCTATCACGCTGCGCGCGCGGGACGATGTATCTTGCGGCGAATGAACGCCCCGATTTTCCAGTTCAATCGTCACCGCGACGAGATCGAGCGCGAGGTGGTGGAGCGGACGGTCACGGAGCTCGGCCGATACGGCGGGGTCGAGCCGCCCCGCAGCTATCAGCTCGTCCTCAACGACGCCGCCTTCCGGGAGATCGACCGACTCGAACACTCGCCGGACGCCGATCCCGCCCCGCTCGAACGCTGGAAACGCCTCGCCCGCAAGCTCGGGCGCATGAGCCCCGACGAGCTCGTCGCCGAGTGCCGCTCGCTCTGCGCGTGGTACGTCGCCGACGTGCAGGGGCACTTCGACCGGCGAGTCTACGACGTCGCGACGCGCGTCCTGCCGGTGGGGCTCGGCCTGCTCTTCAAGGGCACCGATCTGGCGTCCGGGGTGCAACGCCTCGCCGAAATGCGCACGCTCCCCGGCCTCGAGACGCTGCGCGACCTCTCGCAGCGCATTCGCATCGAGGGCGAGCTCCCGACGATTCGCAAGCTCGCCGAGATCGGCACCCTGGTCGTCGTGCCGACGCACTCGAGCAACATGGACAGCATCGTGCTCGGCTGGTCGCTCATGGAAGCCGAGCTCCCGCCCGTGACCTATGGCGCCGGGAAGAACCTCTTCTCGAACCCGCTCATCGGGTACTTCATGCGCAACCTCGGCGCCTATCGGGTCGATCGCCGCCTGCGCCACGCGCTCTACAAAGAGGTCCTCAAGACGTACAGCCAGGTGCTCCTCGAGCGCGGATTCCACAGCCTCTTCTTCCCGGGGGGCACCCGCGGTCGCTCGGGCAAGGTCGAGCGCAAGCTCAAGCTCGGCCTCCTCGGCAGCGCGCTCGAAGCGACGTCCGAGCGCCTGCAGCGCGGGGACGAGCGCCCGATCTTCATTGTGCCCTGCACCATCAACTACCCGTTGGTGCTCGAGGCCGAGACGCTCATCGAGGACTACCTGAAAGAGTCCGGTCAGGCGCGCTACATCATCGAAGACGACGAGTTCTCCAAGCTCGGCCGGGTCTCCCACTACGCGCTGAAGGTCATGGGGCTCAACACCTCGATGGCCATCCGTTTCGGCACGCCGATGGACGTCTTCGGCAACCCGGTCGGGCCGGACGGCGTCAGCCGCGGTCCCGACGGCAGCGCGCTGCGCCGGGAGCGGTATCTCTTCCGAGACGGCGTCCCCTTCGCGGATGCGGCGCGGGATGCCGAGTACACCCGCGTCCTCGGTCGGGCGGTCGCCGACGCGTTCCTGCGCGAGACGGTGCTGATGCCGACGCAGTTCGCCGGCTGGCTCATGCTGGAGCGCGAGCGACGGCGCGCCCCGAATCTCGATCTGTTCGCCTTGCTGCGCACGACGAGCGGCGATGTCCACCCGCGGGCGTCGGTCTGCGAGGACGCGGAGTGGCTGCGCGCGCGACTCGTCTCGCTGGAGAGTCAGGGCCGCCTGCGCCTCGATCCGGCGCTGCGCCAGGCCCCGATCTCGTCGGTGCTCGACGAGGCGGTCGCGACGTTCGGCATGTACCACTTGCGGCCGGCGCTGGAGAGCATGGACGACGGCGGGATCCTCGTCGGTGATCCCAAGCTCCTCTATTTCTACGGCAATCGGCTCGACGCCTGGGCGACGGAGCTGCGAACGGCGTTCGCCTCGGGTGGGGAGGTGGTCTCGTGAGGGCCGTCGTCATCGGAGACGGCGCGTGGGGTGGCGCCCTCGGGCGGCGCATGGTCGCCAACGGGGTCACGGTCACGCTCGTCGGTCTCGCCGCATCGCGCCGCAAGCTGCCCGGGGGGCTGGTGCACACCACCGATCTGGCCGCGGCCCTGGCCGGCCACGAGCGTGTTCTCGTGGCCGTCCCGAGTACGGCGCTCGAGGCGCTTTTCACGGCCGCCGCCCCGTACCTCGAGGGCCACCACCGCGTCGCGACGACGGCCCGCGGACTGGCGCCGGGGGAGCCGCCGCGGCGGGCGTCCGAGGTCCTCTCGGCGCTGACGTGCGTACGGCAGACGGCCGTGCTCGCCGGGGCCGCCGATGCGGCGGCGCTCGAGGCCGACCACCCCGCCGCGCTCGTGGTCGGCAGCGCGTACCCGTCGTTCGCGCGCGAGCTCCAGACGGCGCTGGCGGGCCCCGCGCTGCGGGTCTACACGAATACCGATCCCGCCGGCGTCGAGCTCTCGAACATGCTGGCCGCGGTGCTGGCCGTCGCGCTCGGCACGGCCCGGGCGCTCGGGGTCGGAGCCGCTTCCGAAGCGACGGCGCTGACCCGCGCCCTCGCCGAGATGGAACGCCTGTCCCAGGCCCTCGGCGGTCAGGCGGGCACGGCGTACGGCCTGGCCGGCCTCGGCGTGCTGACCGATCTCGTGTTCTCCGGCGACGGCGCCGCGTTCAAGGCCGGCGCCGCGCTCGCCCGGGGTGATCTCGACGGCGCCCGCGCCGACCACGAACTCGTGGACGCGGCGGCCAATCTGGCCTCGCGCGCCCGCCAGGCCGCACTGCGCGCCCCGATGGTCGAAGCCATCGCGGCGATGCTGCGCGGCGAGCTTGCGGCCCGCGACGCGATGACGATGCTGATGGCGCGGGCCGCCCGCGCCGAGTGATGCCGGAGACTCTCGTCATGCCCATCTTCGACTACCGTTGCGCCGAGTGCGGCCACACTTTCGAACTCATCGTTCAGACGTCCACCGTGCCCGAGTGCCCACGGTGCCACACGCAGCGGCTCGACAAACTGTTGTCGCGCTTCGCCGTCGGCGGGCAGGCGAACGCGCCGGTCATGGCCGGGCTGGGCTGTGGTCAGTGCGGCGATCCGCGCGGACCCGGAGCCTGCCGGTTCGACGCCTGATCGACGCATGCGCCCCGTCTCGGTCTCGGCGGTCATCTTCCTCATCGGGGCCATCCAGGCCGTCAACGTCCTCGACTTCATGATGGTCATGCCGATGGGCCCCTGGTTCGCCGAGGGCCTCGGCTTTCCGCTCAGTCACGTCGCCTGGCTCGGGGGCAGTTACACGGCGGCGGCGGCCGTCTCGGGCTTCCTGGGGGCCTTCTTCCTCGATCGCTTCGATCGGCGCAAGGCGCTGGCCGTCGCGCTCGCCGGGTTGGTCCTCGGCACGGCCGCCGGCGGGCTCGCCGTCGACCTCGGCACGCTCCTCGCCGCGCGCATGGTCGCCGGGGCGTTCGGCGGGCCGGCCACGTCGTTGGCCCTCTCGGTCATCGCGGACGTCGTCCCCCCGGAGCGGCGCGGACGCGCGGTGGGGGCCGTGATGAGCGCCTTCTCGGTCGCATCGGTCTTCGGCGTCCCGGCCGGCCTCAAGCTCGCTCAGCTCGGCGGTTGGCGGCTGCCCTTCTTCGCGGTGGCCGGCCTCGCCGCCGTCGTGGCCCTCGGCGCCGTCCTGCTGCTCCCGCCGATGCGGGGCCACATCGCGGCCACGCGCGAGCACCCACCACGCCGGGGCCGGTTCGCCGGCGATCCGCTCGCCCGTCTTTCGCTCGTGACGACGGCGACGATCTTCGCGGCGAATTTCTCGGTCATCCCGAACATCGCCGGCTTTCTGCAAGCCAACCTCGGCTACCCCGCGGACCGGATGGACGTGTTGTACGGCGTCGGCGGTGCCTTCAGCTTCGTCACGATGTCTCTGGTCGGGCGGGCGGTCGACCGGGTGGGGGCGCCGGCCGTCGCGACCGTCGGCGCGGCGCTCTATGTCGGCGTCATGAGCGCCGTCTTCATCTGGGCGCCGCCGGGACTGCCGATTCTGCCGCTCTTCGTCACGTTAATGGTGGCGCAGTCGCTGCGCATGGTGCCGCTCAACGCGCTGACGTCGCGGGTCCCGGCCCCGGCCGATCGGGCGGGCTTCATGTCGACGCAGTCCGCGGTGCAGCACATCGCGTCGTCGATCGGAGCGTTTCTGTCCGCCGGGTTTCTCGTCGAAGCCCCCGACGGCCGCCTCGTCGGCATGGATCGCGTCGCGACCATCGCGACGGTCCTGTGTCTGCTGCCCCCGCTGCTGATGTTTCGCATTCAGCGCGGCGTCGTGGCGAGGGAAGGGGGGGGGCGGTCATTGCCGGGCGCCCCCCCCGCGTCTGCCCCCCCGGCTCAGTAGTTCGGGAAGATCTGTGCGAAGAACATCGCGAACGGGTTCCCGCCGCCCTCGAGGCCGATCTCTTCCTGCAGCATGCCATCGGCGTTGAACGTCACGAGCTTCGCCGAGCCGGCAATGGCGCTGTCGAGCAGCAGAAACCCGGAGCCGAGCGAAAGCAGGCCGACGCCGTCGGTGAACTCGCCGGGCTGCACCAGGACGGCCTCGAGTTCGGGCGGGACGCGCCCGCTCGCGGCGGCTTTGTAGAGCATCACCCCGAACCCGTTGCCGGCGCCCCCCGCCTCGCCGGTGATCAGAAGCTTCGTGCCCTCCTCCGTGGCGATGCCGGCGATGGCATTGGCCGCGCCGATCTGGTCGGCGGGGAAGTCGGGGGCGAAGGGGTGCTTGTAGAGCTTCGGCGGCCGGTTCGTGAATGTCGCGATGGCCGACTCCGCGTCGAGGAAGAGCAAGTCGGTCACGCCCTCGACGCGGCTGGTCATGGAGAGGGGCGGCAGCCACGGGCCCCGGAACCCGCCCTCGCCGTCGAGCTCGTAGAAATTGCTGTTGCCCTTCGACCAGGCCACGAAGGCGTCGCCCGACGGGTGCGACCAGAGCCCGTCGATGTCGGCGAGGTTGATGTTGACCGCGACGCGCTCGATGTAATTGCCGTCGGCATCGTACGCGTGAATTTCACCGCGCCCGTCGTTCGTCGCGGTCACATAGAACGGCCCGTCCTCCCGGGCAGAGCGCGCGAAGCCGCCGGCGTTGGTGATGCCGGCCGCGCGGAGGTCCAGGAACGTGCAGAAGTAGGACGCACCGAAGTCGCGCTGCCGATAGGCGTCGACCCGGTCCGGAAATGCGATGAGCAAGTACTCTCCGGCCTGCAGGTCCGGGCAGCGCACGTCCGGCGGCTGTTCCGTCGACCCGCCGCCCGAGCCGCCCTCGCCGCCCGCGCCCCCGGGCTGTTCGCCGCCCGCGCCCCCGGCCGTGCCACCGGACGCGTCGGTGCCCATGTCGTCGAGTATCGGCGTTCCACCCGTCGAACCGCCGGCCGCTGCGTCGCCGCCGCCCCCGTCGTCGCTCGATGAACCACAGGCACTCAGACCGAGGACCAGCGCGGCCCCCACCAGCATCGGAAAGCCGGCGGCCTCGAAGACCCGCCCGGAACGCGCCACGGACGCCGCTTCCCGGTTGACCAGACCTTCACTGTCAGACTTGCGCTCACGCTCACGCTCACTCACGTCGAGACTCCCCTTGGTAAACGACCCCGACACGCTACCAAAGGCCTTTACCCGTCCACAATCAAACGCGCCGGGGAGTATCATTCGCCGCCATGCTGAACCTGCACGCGCCGACGACCGACCGCTGGCTGCCCCTGGCCCTGGGTGACCTGGACGCCATCCTGCTCGACCACGCCCATTGCGAGAAGAAGGCCGCCTCGACCGCGCTGTCGCTGGTCTTCAAGTACCCCGAGCACGAGGACTTCGTCCTGCCGCTGTCGCGCCTGGCCCGCGAGGAACTCTCGCACTTCGAGCTCGTGCTCGACCATCTGCATCGTCGGGGCCTCCGCTTCGAGCGTCAACGCCCGAGCCCGTATGCGGGCCGTCTGATGGCCGCCGTGCGACCCGATGAACCCGGCCGCCTCGTCGACACGCTTCTGTGCTGCGCGCTGATCGAGGCGCGCAGCTGCGAGCGGATGAAGCTGCTCGCCGACGGTCTCGTCGAGCGCGACCCGGAGCTTTCCGGCCTGTACCGGGGCCTTCTGGCCTCCGAAGCGCGGCATCACGCGCTCTTCGTGGATCTCGCCCGCCTCGTCGCCCCGGCGGAGACCGTCCGGACCCGGCTCGCCGAACTGGCGGTACACGAGGCCGAAATCCTGGCCACCGCCCCCGACGTCCCGCGCATGCACAACTGAATCGCGCTGCGTTCGGGCCGTGTTATCGTCCGCCGAATCGTTTCACGCCCCGGCGTGATCGTCTTGGTGATCCGCGCCCGCCGCCGGGCGCTCGGGAGTTTCGGAGACCCTCGCCATGGATGTCAGGCCCGCCCACCTCGAGCTCGAACTGCCGGACGTCCTGCCGGTCCTGCCGCTGCTCTCAACCGTGATCTATCCTCAGGGCGTCGCGACCGTGCAGGTCGGCTTCGAGGAGAACATCGCGCTGCTGAAGGGCAATCCGGAGCCCGACGCGCTGATCACGCTCGCCTTCTGTGATGCGCAGACGAGCGGCGAAATCCGCAAGGAGAGCCTCTCGCGCGTCGCGGTCGTCAGCCGCATTCTCGACCGCTTGAAGCTGCCGGGCGGAAGCTACCAGGTGACGTTCCAGGGCCTGCGCCGGGTCGAAATCCTGGAGTTCGTCCAGGAGAAGCCCTTCTACCGGGCCAAGGTCGGCCCCCTCGTCGAGCACGTCAGCGACCCCTTCAAGGTCAACGTCCTCGTCCAGAAGGCCATCAACCTCTTCGAGCGCCTCGTCGGGTACAGCCCGAGTTATCCGAAAGAGCTCATCCACATCCTCAAGATGAACGTCGACGCCCCCGGGCGTTTCGCCGATCTGCTCTGCTCGTCGCTCAACTTCGAGTACGCCGAGAAGCAGCGCGTGCTGCAGGCCGTGGGCATCGAGCCGCGTCTGCAGCGGGTCATCGAGCTGCTGCGCAGTGAACTCGACCGCGTCAAGGTCGCCCAGGAGGTCGAGAAGCGGGCGAAGGGCGACATCGAGGAGTCCCGCCGCGAGTATTTCCTCCGTCAGCAGATGAAGACGATCCAGCGGGAGCTCGGCGAAGAAGAACTCAATCAGAAAGAGGCCGACGAGTACGCGACGCGGCTCGAAGCCCTCGGGCTTTCGGACGAGGTCAGCCGGGAGGCGCAGCGAGAGATCGAACGCCTGCGCCACATTCAGCCGAGCTCGAGCGAGTACCAGGTCATCAAGACCTACCTCGACCGCTTTTTCGCGCTGCCGTGGGGGGTCGAAACGACCGAGAGCATCGACCTCGTCAACGTTCGGGGCGCCCTCGACGAGGGGCACTTCGGGCTCGACGGCGTCAAGGAGCGCATCCTCGAGTTCCTGGCCGTCCGCAAGCTCAATCCGAGCCACAAGGGTCCGATTCTCTGTTTCTCCGGACCCCCCGGCGTCGGCAAGACGAGCCTCGGTCGCAGCATCGCCGAGGCCATCGGCCGGCGGTTCTTCCGCATCTCGGTCGGCGGCGTCCGCGACGAGGCCGAGATCCGCGGCCACCGGCGCACCTACGTCGGTGCGCTGCCGGGCAAGATCCTCAATGGCCTGACGCGCGCCGGCTGCATGAACCCGCTGCTCATGTTGGACGAAATCGACAAGATCGGCAGCGACCACCGGGGCGATCCCGCCGCGGCGCTGCTCGAGGTCCTCGATCCCGAGCAGAACAGCACGTTCACGGACCACTACTTCAACGTGCCGTTCGACCTGTCGAAGGTCCTCTTCGTCGTCACGGCGAACTACCTGCACGACATTCCGCGGCCGCTGCTCGACCGCCTCGAGGTCATCAGCATCGAGGGGTACACCGAGAACGAGAAGCTCGAGATCTGCAAGCGCCACCTCGTGCCCAAGGTCACGGTGGAGCACGGCCTCAAGACCGATCCGCCGACGTTCCTCGACGCGACGCACGTCGAGATCATTCGTCACCACACGCGCGAAGCGGGCGTGCGCAACCTCCAGCGCTGCCTCGAGAAGATCTGTCGAAAGATCGCGCGCGAGCAGGTCGAGGCCGGCGAGGCGGCCGTTCACGAACAGATCGTGCAGCCGGCCGACGCGGAGCGTTATCTCGGCGGTCAGAAGTTCCTGCACGACGAGGCGGTGGACCGGGACGAGATCGGGGTCGCCAACGGGCTCGCCTGGACGGCGACGGGCGGCGAGATTCTGGTCATCGAGGCCCTGCGCATGAAGGGCAAGGGCAAGCTCATCGTGACGGGCAAGCTCGGCGAGGTCATGAAGGAGTCGGTCCAGGCCGCGAGCTCCTTCGTCCGGTCCCGCGCCGGCACCCTCGGCGTCGACGCGGCCGCGCTCGACGAGGTCGACGTCCACATCCACTTTCCCGCGGGCGGCGTGCCCAAGGACGGCCCCTCGGCCGGCGTCACCGTGACGCTCGCGCTCGCGAGCCTGCTCTCGGGTCTGCCGATTCGCCGCGACTTCGCCATGACGGGCGAGGTCACGCTGCGCGGCAAGGTGCTGCCCGTCGGCGGCATCAAGGACAAGCTCCTCGCCGCGTATCGTGCAGGAATTGCCCACGTCGCGCTGCCGAAGGGCAACGAGAAGGATCTCACGGACGTCCCGGCCGAGGTCCGCGCCGCGACGACGTTCCATCTCCTCGAGCACGTCGACGAGCTGTTCGAGCTCGCGCTCATCGGTTTCCATCGACTCGAGGGGGTCGCCCCGGGCGCCGGTGTCGACGCCGACGCGACCCTCGCGCCGAGCCCCGAGCCGCCGACCGATTCCGTTTGACGCTCCCCGCGCGCGACGTTTAGATGCGCCGCGCGCGACGTCTGCCCGATGCAGACGCGCCGCGCGCCAACCGCCGCCGAGAGCCCGAGCGCGCATCATGGCCGACCCCCCCACAGTGCCTCAGGCGTTGCCGTCACTCTCCGAGGTGGGCAAGTACGTCGTGGGCGAGCGCCTGGCCGTCGGCGGCATGGCCGAGGTCTACAAGGGGTGGCTGCGGGGCAGCGAGGGTTTCCGACGCCCGGTCGTCATCAAAAAGATGCTCCCGCGCCTGTCGAGCGACCCGCGATTCGTGCGGATGTTCATCGAAGAGGCCCGCCTCGCCTCGCGCCTCGTCCATGCAAACATCGTCGGGGTGCTCGACTTCGGCCGGATGGACGCCGAGCACTTCATCGTCCTCGAGTTCATCGACGGGCCGAATCTCAACGATCTCCTCATCAAGGCACGGCAGGCGGGCGTCAAGCGACTCCCCATTCCGATCGTCGTCTACATCATCTCCGAGGTCCTCAAGGGCCTCGATCACGCGCATCGCCTGACGGACGCCCGCGGACAGTCCCTCGGGTGCGTGCACCGCGACGTGACCCCGTCGAACGTGCTCCTCTCGCGCGACGGGCAGGTCAAAGTGTCGGACTTCGGCGTGGCGAAAGCGGCGGACCGGGGCAATTGGACGGCGCCCGGGCAGATCAAAGGCAAGCTTCACTACCTCTCGCCCGAGCAGGTGCGGGGTGAGCACGTCGACCCGCGGGCGGACCTCTTCGCGGTCGGCGTCTTGCTGCACGAACTCCTGACCGGCCGTCGACTCTTCGGCGGCGACACGCCGATGGAGGTCATGGAGGCGACGCTGTCGGCCCCGGTGCCCCCGCCGTCGACGCGGGCGCCGGACGTCCCGGCAGAGCTCGATGCGGTGGCGTTGACCGCCTTGCAGCGCGACCGGTGGCGTCGCCCGCCCGACGCCGAGAGTTTCCACCAGGCGTTGGTCGAAGCCACGGCACCGCATTTCCTGCCGGCCCGTGCGCGGGATCTCGTCGCGCTGCTCGACCGCCTCTACGGGCCACCGCTGCCCGTCTCGGAGGATCCGCTCGCTGCCCTCCTCGAGTCGTCGCCGACCGGGGCCCGTCTCGATCCGACCACGCCGATGGAGGGGGCGGCGATCGCACTCCTCGCGGCGACGGCGCTCGAAATGCCGGCGGCGGCGGTGGCCCCGACGGCCGAGCCGACCGTCCCCGTACAGCGGCCGATCCTGCTTGCGGCACAGGACCCGACCCGCAAGGGGCTCGTGCACCCGCCGGTCGCCCAGCGCGACGATCGCCCGCGTCCCTCGGTGCCGGCGGTGGACGTTGCGGCCGGCGCCTCGCCGGGGGCGGCCGCCGAGTCCCGCCCCCTCGAGACGGCGGGACCCGTCTCGGTGGGTCCGGTGGGGACCGAGATCGAGACGAGCGGCGCCTGGTCCCTCGGAGGGGCGACCGTGCCCGACGGACATGACTCCGTCGACTTGCCGGCGGTGGGCGAGCGTGCGCCCCCCGGGCGGCGCGAAGGGCGTCTCGGACTCTGGCTCGGGCTCGGATTCCTGGCGTTGGCTGCGGCCGCGGGCGCGTGGTTCCTGCTCGCCCGCGCAGACGCCTGAGCGGGCGTCCTCAGCGGGCGGCGGCGAACCGACCGTCGCGCACGGTGAGCACGTAGAGGCTCTGAAGCGCGTCGGGTTGGTCGAACCGCAGACCGACCGTGACCTGGCCCGACTCCGTGGCCGGCAGGGTGGCCAGCGGGCTCGTACGGCGCCGGGCAGCCGCTTGCCCCGCTGC
Organism: Myxococcota bacterium; assembly: GCA_023150895.1. Taxonomy (GTDB): domain Bacteria; phylum Myxococcota_A; class Bradymonadia; order UBA7976; family UBA1532; genus CAINDO01. Next base: position 22,055 of record JAKLJY010000017.1, read on the forward strand.
GTCGACCGCGAGCACCGACTCCCAGACCAGGGCGTCGACCGCGTTGGGCGCGGGCCGGCCGGCCGCGGAAAAGCGCGCTGCCAGTCGCGCACCGGGCACGGACTCGGTCGCGAACGCGACCGGAATGAGCGCGCCCTCGAAGTAGCGGCCCGACTGTCGCATGACGTCCGGGGCGTACCAGTCCGGCGTCCCAAGGAAAGTCAGCGTGCGGACTCGGGACCGCTCGAAGGTCCGCGTCGGGCTCGCGGACCAGAGGCCGACGCTCGCGAAGGTCGCGAGCGCCTGCGCGGCGGTGACCGCGCCCTCGGGGAAGAAGACCGTATCGGCTTCGGCGGCCTGCAGACGCACGGCCAGCTTCGCCCAGTCGGGCTTCGCCGGATCGTAGGTCAGGTCCGTGGGTTCCAGCGAGCCGCCGCCCGCGGTCCACACCGCCCGGAACAGGCTGCCGAACGTCTCCGCCGCGGGCGTCTGCGGGCGCAGGACCGCGGCGCGCCGCCCGCCCCGCGCAAGTCCGGCCCCGGCGGCCGTCCGCACGATGAGCGCCGGCGTCGGGAAGACCCGCCAGACGCGGCCCGGTCGCTCGACGGCAGCGTCGCCCGCGGTGACGAGCACCATGGGGCGACCGGTTTCAGCGCCCTGGACCGCCAGCTCGGCGGCGCCGGTTCGATCGACCACGGCGACCGTGCCGGTGATCGCTTCGTCCCGAACGACCTCGGCCAGGGCTGCCGCCGCGGCGGTCGGATCGGCAACGTCCCGGACGATGACCTCCGGCCCGGGCTCGCCCACGGCGCCGCGCGCGGCGACGAGCCCCGCCGCCAGCGCCGTTCCAAGGGGAGCGGAGCGGCCGGTCATCGGCAGGAGGACGAGGACCCGGTGCCCCGGCGGACCGGTCAGGCCGGGAAGGTCTCCGGGGTCGCGAACAGGCGGGGGCGCGTCTTCGTCGACGCGGGCGTCTGCCGTGGTGCCGGCCTCCCCCGTGCGGGCGGCGGGCGCCGCTCGTCCCGTCTCCGCCTCGGCGGGGGGGCGCGACGGCGGGTCGACGGGCAGCTCGGGATCCGTGGGCTGCAGCGCATGCCCGGGACGCGTGATGCGTGTGTCGTCGCGAGGGCCCGCGTCTTGGGCACGGGCACCGCACGCGACGAGGGCCAGAGCGGCCAATGCGAGGAGGGCGTGCCGAGGGCGTCGGCGAGCGGCGACGGCGGGGGGGCAGGGGAAGGACTTCATCGGGCGCACCCATCGCACGAGGAATCGCCCGGTTCAAGCGGCCCGTCGTGTCGGCCCGACGGCCACGACCTTGACCGATCGCGGTGCCTGGGGTACATCACGCCGACGAGGATTGTACGCGAACGGTTGGCGCGCCCGACGGACCGAACGGGTGGGGCCGGCCCAGCGAGTAGGTTGATGATCGTCTGCCCTCACTGCGGCTGGGAGAACCCGAGCGAAGCGGCGTTCTGCACGAACTGCGGCCGCGGTCTGGCACGTGCCCGCGCGGCCCGGCCGGCCAATCTCGACGACTCGGTCGGCGAGGCCCGCCCCGACGGCGGGCGCCGTTTCAAGGCCCTCGACGCCGCCGGCCGAACGGTTCGCGATCACGAGATGCCCCTGCTCCAGGTGGTGACGCCCCCAACGCCGTCGACGGATCGGCACGGGGACGCACCGCCGATGGCGGGCTCGACGCCCCCGCCGTTGCCGGCCCCTCTCCCCGCGGACCGCGAGCCGACGCCGCTGCCGAGGCTGAGAGCACCCTCGCCTGCCCGAGACGCGACGGCGACGCTCGTCGATTTCCGCATGCCGACGAACCTCTTTGCCGAGGCCGCGACGGCCAATGCCGCGTCGCCCGAGCGGAACGACGGCGGGGCCGAAGCCTTCGACGGGGAGGAGTTTCCCGGACTCGAGGTCGAGCCCGGTGATCCGAGCCCGGCCGACACCGCTCGGCCGGGGGAGACGCCCACGATTCCGCGCGCCGCGACCCCCGCCCCGGTGGCCGTCGCCGAGATCCTGCCCCTCGCGTCGCTCTCGCCGAGCTCTCCGCTGCGCGTCGCGCGCATCATCGAACCCGCGGACGCAGACGCGCTCGTCGAGCCCGGCGCGGAAGGCGAAGGCGACGCCGACTCGGTCGACGACATCGAGATCCCCTCACAGCCCGGCGGTGACGAACCCGGCGACCTCCAGGACGCCGTGGACGATCCGGCGCTGTTCGAGGCGGAGTCCCCGCCGCCGGCGCTCTTGCGTCCGGCGACGCCCGTCGATCTCGCCGAGCTCGCCGACGTCGATCTCGACGCCGAGCCGGCGGGCGCCGAGCTCGCCGAGCCCGGGGGCGAGCCCGAAGCAGACCTCGAGGTCGAGGACATCTCGGTGTCCGAACTCGAACTGCCCGCGCTCGATGCGCAGGTCCTCCGCTCGGGTGATCTCGAGGCGATTCGGCCCGAGCCCGCGCGCCATGCACCGCCGCCCCTCCGCGAGATGGATGTCCGGTTCATCCTGCGGCCCCTTTCCAACAACGTCGCCGAGAGCCGGCTCATCACCGTGGGCGAACGTGGGCTCACCATCGGTCGTGTCGACGCGGACGTCGTCCTCGCCGAAGACGCGTTCATTTCGCCCCGCCACCTCCAGCTGACCGTCGAGCACGACACGCTTTTCGCCGAGGACCAGGGCTCGCTCAACGGCTCCTGGCTCCGGGTCCGGACGCAAGTCGAGTTGCGGCCCGGCATGTGCTTCCGCATCGGGCATCAGCTCCTGCGTCTCGACCACCTCTCCGGGCGCCCCGCGCTGCCCGAACGGCCCGACCGCACCCGCCGATTCGGGGCGCCGCGGGTCGAACCGGCCCTCTGCCTGCAGCAGATGGGAGACGACAACCAGCCGCGCAACGTCTACTGCCTCAGCGAGCAGGGCGCCCGCCTCGGTCGTCACCTCGCCGACATCGTCTTCACCGACGACACCTTCATGAGCGGGACGCACGCCGTCGTTCTTCCGCGGGGGGAGCGGGCCGTCTTGCGCGACCTCTCGAGCCGCAACGGGACGTGGGTCCGTATCGAGGGGCGGCAAGCCCTTGCCCTCGGGGATGCCATCATGGTGGGTCAGACGGTCTGGCGCGTGAGCCGCCCGGTCACCTGAGGACGCGGTCTTCGGGGCGCGCGTCGAGCGAGGCCTCGAACGCGGTGACGTCGCCGCGACCACCGGCCAGTTTGGCCTGCCAGCGTCGGTCGGCGGGTCGCCCCTCGTCCTCGGTCGCCGTTCCGCCCCCGCTCGGTGCGACGGCCAGGATCTCCAGCCGGACCTCGCCGAGCCCATCCCGGAGCATTCCGAGGCGCACCGCGGCCATGCGACTGAGGTCGATGATGCGTGCGCCCACGTAAGGGCCCCGATCGTTGACGACCACGTCGACGAAACGGCCGCTGCGCACGTGCGTGACTCGCAGGCGCGTACCGAACGGAAGCGTTCGGTGGGCCGCGGTCAGCGCGTGCATGTCGAAGCGGACCCCGCTCGCCGTCCGCCGGCCATGGTGCACGCGGCCGTACCACGACGCGATCCCGCGCAGGACGTGGCGGGTCTGAGCACGGGCGGACTCCGGGGCCACCGCGGCCAGCGAGCCGAACGCGGTGAGCAGGCCCAGACACAATGCTCGGAGGAGACGACGAATCACGGCGTCGCGTCGTGTAACAGACATCGTCGCGCCCGGCAAAAAACGGCGGTGCCGCAGGCCGGTCGGGAACCGGGGGCTCGGCGCTCTGGCGTTGCGTCGTGCGGCCGATTGGGGCACAGTCCCGAAGACGATTCGCATGCGGCCGCGCACCCTCATCTCCACCTCCGATCTCGACGCGACGGCGCTCGACGCGCTGCTTGCGGCAGCCGACGCGGCGCGAACGCCACCGGCCGACGGTCGTCGCCCGCTCGCCGGGCGGACGCTCTGCATGGCCTTCCTCGCGGCGTCCGTGCGCACTCGGGCCTGTCTCGAGGAAGCCGCCGGGCAGCTCGGCGTCGAACTCTCCGATCTGACGGCAGCGGCCCTGACGCTCGGGCGCAATCCCGCCGCGACCGCCGAGCTGGCGCGCGCGGCGGCCGAGGCGGATGCCATCGCGCTGCGGCACAGTCTCGTGCCGGGGCGCGCGCAGGCGCTCCTGGGCGAGCTGGCAGCGGAGTCCGGGCGTCCGGTGCTGAATCTCCAGTCCGACGCCGATCACCCCGTGCAGACGCTTGCGGACGTCCTGACGTTGCACGACGCCTTCGGGCGCGATCTGCGCGGGCGCCGGGTGGCGGTGGTCTGGACGTGGCAGCGCACGCCCGCCCGGCCCCCGTCCGTGCCCCACGGGCTGCTGCGCCTGTTGCCCCGCCTCGGGGTGCAGGTCCGGGTCGCTCACCCGCCCGGTTTCGAGCTCGCGGACGACGCGCGGCGGGTGGGGTCGGCCCTTGCCACCCCCCCGGGGGCGATCGTCCACGCCGCCTCGTTCGACGAGGCCTGCGAGGGAGCCGACGTCGTCTACCCGCAGAGCTGGGCGCCAGGCACGTTGCAGCACCGGCCGGAAGAGGCCGCCGCGCTCGCCGCGCCGTTTTCGGACTGGCTCCTCGACGCCGCGCGGCTCGACCGCCTGGCCCCCGAGGCCCGTGTCATGCGCAGTCTCCCCGCGTCCGAGGGCGAAGAGCTCGGTCCGGGGCTCCTCGAGTCACCGCGAAGCCTCTTCTATGCGCAGGCGGCGCACCGCCTCACGGTGATGCGCGCCGTCCTGCAGTGGATGTTGCCGGGCGGGGACGCCACACCGTGATTCAGCGCGTCCCGATCGGACAACTCCTGGTCGAGACCAACCTGCTCTCGGCCCGTCAGCTCGACGAGGTCCTCGAGGCGCAGACCCGCACGGGCGGGCGCCTCTGCTCGGTGGTCCTTCGCCTCGGGCTGTGCGACGAACGGGCGCTCGTGCGCGTTCTGAGCCGCCAGCTCGGCGTGCCGGCCATGGTCGTCACGGAGGTTCGCCCCGAGACGGCGGGCGCCGAACTCGTCCCGCGCGAAGTCGCCGAACGATATTGCGTGTTGCCGGCACGGGTCTTCAATCGCACCCTCACATTGCTGATGCGCGATCCCACCGATGGGGCCGCGTTGAACGACCTTCAGTTCGTCACCGGCAAGGTCATCCGGCCACTCGTGGCGGTCGAGGGTCCGCTTCGGCGGGCGATCGCCGCCTACTACGACGGTGCCGGCGAGATGCCGTCCGTCGACGTCCCATCCCCGGCGCCCATCGTTCCCGACGTGCCGCCGCCGCCCGCCTTCGGGGACGCGGCGAGCGCGGAAGATGTCCTCGGTGCGGCCCTCGACGTGGCGGCGACGCTCGACGAGCTCGGTGCGGCCGATACGCGCCCCCGCCTCCTCGCGGTCGATGACGACACGGCCATCCTGCGCCTCTACGAGGGCATCTTCGGGCCGACGTTGTACCGGATGTTCACCTGTGGCGATGGCGCCGCGGCGCTCGACGAGGTCCGCCGCATCCGCCCGCACGTGGTCTTGCTCGACGCGCGTCTGCCCGGCCTCCACGGCTTCGAGATCTGCCGCCGCGTCAAGGAAGACCCGGTGCTGGCCCCGACCGCGGTGATCCTGCTGAGCGGGGCGTACCGGGGCTGGCAGATGCGCGCCGATCTCATGCGGCACTGCGGTGCGGACGACGTCATCGAGAAGCCGTTCAACGTCGACCACCTCGCGAACCGGGTCGCCGAGTTGATTCGCAACGCGCCGGCGGAGCGACACAACACCGGGGGGACCCGGGCCCTCGCCGCCGAGGCGCTCAAGTACCTCAACGCGGGGCTGCTTCTCCTCCAGAAGGGTGAACTCGACGCGGCCGCCATCGAGTTCCGGCATAGCATCGAGCATCAGCCGTTCGCCGCGCGGCCGCACTTCTACCTCGGGAAGATCCACGAGCGTCAGAACGAGCGGTACGAGGCCATGTACGAGTACGAACAGGCCGTCGCGCTCGACACCACGTTCTTCCCGGCCATCAAAGACCTCGCGTTGCTGTACCAGAACGCAGGATTCGTTCACAAAGCGGTCGAGCTCTGGCAGCAGGCCCTCGTCGTCTGCCCGGAAGCCTCGATGCGGCAGTCCATCAAGGACCACCTCCTGCGGCTCGTATGAACGCCGGCGGTCTGCTTCACGTCGTCGGGGCGCGGCCGCAGTTCGTCAAGCTCGCGGCGCTGCTCCGGGCGGCGGGGACGCCGGAACGCCACCGGATTCTGCACACGGGCCAGCACTACGACGCCGGCCTCTCGCAGGTCTTCTTCGATGAGCTCGGCATCGCCCCGCCGGACGCCCACCTCGGCATCGGCGGCGGGACGCATGGCGCGCAGACCGGGCAGATGCTCGCAGCCATCGAGGCCGTGCTCGAAGCGGCACCGCCCGAGAAGGTGGTCGTCTACGGCGACACGAACTCGACGTTGGCCGGGGCGCTCGCCGCCGCGAAGCTCGGCATCCCCGTCGTTCACGTCGAGGCCGGTCTCCGGTCCTTCGATCGCGGGATGCCGGAGGAGATCAACCGCGTCGTCACCGATCACGTGAGCGACCTGCTGCTCTGCCCGACGGAGCAAGCCGCCGAGCAGCTCGCGCGCGAAGGCATCGTCCGTGGCGTGCACGTCGTCGGCGACGTGATGCTCGACATCGCGCTTCGGGAAGCGCCGCGGGTCCGGACGACGCCCCTCGGACGCTTTCTGCAGGGCGAGACCGCGGCATTGCCGGCCGCATTCAGCGCGGCGCCGCCGGTGCCGGACGGCTACGCGGTCGCCACGATCCATCGGGCCGCCAACACCGACGCGCCCGAGGTCTTGCGGCGGCTCGTGACGGCCCTCGGTGCGCTCGGGACGCGGGTCTACTGGCCCGTGCACCCCCGCACGCGACGGGCCATGGCGCGCGCCTCCATCGCACCACCGGCGTCCGTCGTGCTTCTCGAGCCGTTGGGATACCTGGATTTCGCCGCGCTGCTCTCGGGCGCGCGCGCGGTCCTGACGGACTCCGGCGGCGTCCAGAAGGAGGCCTACTTCGCGGGCAAGCAGTGCTTCACGCTGCGCGACACAACCGAGTGGCGCGAGACGCTCGGCGGTGGCTGGAATACGCTCGTCGGCGCCGATCCCGCCGCCCTCGTCGCCGCCTTTGCCCGTCCGGCCCCCTCGTCACCGGTCGCCCTCGACCTTTTCGGGGGGGGACACGCGGCTGCGCGTTGCGTCGCCCTCATCGAGGCTCCGGGCGCGCCTTGAACCGCCGTGGCGGCTCGGGTATAAGCCCGGCCGCCGATCACGGAGGTTGACCATGCGGATGACGCGCCTGCACGCGCCCACCCTGAAAGAAGATCCCAAGGACGCGGAAGTCGTCAGCCACCGGTACCTCGTTCGGGGTGGCTACATCCGCAAACTGGCCGCGGGCATCTACGACTTCCTGCCCCTCGCGACCCGTACGATCCACAAGATCGCGAACATCGTCCGGGCGGAGATGAGCCGGGCCGGGGCGCAGGAGGTCTTCCTGCCCGCCGTCCAGCCGTCGGAGATCTGGGTGGAATCCGGGCGCTGGAGCTTCTACGGTCCCGAGCTGCTCCGCTTCAAAGACCGCAAGGGCGCCGAGTTCTGCCTCGGCCCGACGCACGAAGAGGTGATCGTCGATCTCGTCCGCCGCGACGTCCGCTCCTGGCGCGCGCTGCCCCTGAACCTCTTTCAGATTCAGACGAAGTTCCGGGACGAGATCCGTCCTCGCGCGGGCCTGATGCGCGGACGCGAGTTCATCATGAAGGACGCCTACTCCTTCGACGTCGACGAAGCGGCCGCGCTGCGCAGCTACGACGCGATGTACGCGGCATACGAGCGCATCTTCCGTCGATGTGGCCTCGACTTCCGCGCCGTCGAGGCGGACACCGGCGCCATCGGCGGCAGTCGGAGCCACGAGTTCCAGGTCCTCGCCGACAGCGGCGAAGACGCCATGGTGAGCTGCACGGCCTGTAGCTACGCGGCGAACGTCGAGCAGGCCGAACTCCCGACGCCGTCGCGCCCGGCCACCGGGGAGTCCTCGCTCGCGAAGGTTCACACCCCCGACCGCCGAACGATCGACGAGGTCTCCGCCTTCCTCGGGCGGCCCGCGCAGGCCTTCATCAAGACGCTCATCGTGCACGCCGACGGCAAGCTCCACGCCGTGTTGTTGCGCGGCGACCACGAGCTCAACGAGATCAAACTCAAGAAGCGCCTCGGCGCCACGCTGCTCATCATGGCGGACGAAGCCGAGGTCCGGGCCGCGAGCGGGGCCCCCGTCGGGTTCGCCGGCCCCGTGGGCGGGCTGAAGGTCGAGAGCGTGCTGGCCGATCACGCCGTCGCCGGCATGACCGACGCCGTCACCGGCGCCAACGAGGGTGACCACCACCTGACGGGCGTAGCCGAGGGCCGGGACTTCCAGGTCACCGGGTTCCACGACCTCCGAATGGCCGCCGACGGCGACGCGTGTCCGCGATGCGGTGGGACCATGAAGGGGTTCCGCGGCATCGAGGTCGGGCACGTCTTCTATCTCGGGACGAAGTACAGCAAGGCGATGAACTGCGCCTTCCTGAACGAAACCGGCGACGAGAAGCCCATGGTCATGGGCTGCTACGGCATCGGCGTCACGCGGATCATGGCCGCGGCCATCGAGCAGAATCACGATGCCGACGGCATCTGCTGGCCGGTGGCCATCGCCCCCTTCCACGTCGCCATCCTGCCGCTGCAGATGAACGTGCCCGAGGTCGTCGCCGCCGCCGAGAAGCTCTATGCGGAGCTCAGCGACGCGGGCTTCGAGGTCCTGCTCGACGATCGCGAAGAGCGCGCAGGCAGCAAATTCAAGGACGCCGACCTCATCGGCATTCCATTCCGCCTCGCGATCGGGGCACGGGGTCTCCAGGAGGGCATCGTCGAACTCAAGCACCGGCGTGGGGGCGAGGTGGTCAAGGTGCCGGTCGGCGACGTCATCTCCCAGATTCGCGGCCTCGTCGCGTGAGTGCCGCGCGAGACGCGCTCTGTCTCGCGCTCGACGTCGCCGACGCCGACGCCGCGGTCGCTTGGGTCGCACGGACGTGCGGCGCCGTGGCCACCTACAAGATTGGCCTCGAGCTCTTCACGTCCGAGGGACCGTCTGTCGTCGATCGGGTCCGGAAGGCCGGCGCCGAGCGCGTCTTCCTCGATCTGAAGCTCCACGACATCCCCAACACCGTGGCCGGCGCCGTTCGCTCCCTCTCGCGGCTCGGAGTCGACGACCTCACGGTCCACGTCGCGGGCGGGCGAGCCATGCTCGAAGCGGCCCGCGCGGCGGCCGGCTCGATGCGCCTTCTGGGCGTCACCGTGCTGACGAGCCTGGACGCGGTGGCGCTGGCGGAGGTGGGGGAGGGGGGGGCGGAACCTGCCGACGTCGTCTGTCTGCGCGCCCGGCTCGCCGCCGCATGCGGTCTCGGCGGTGTCGTCTGCAGCCCCGTCGAGGTCGGGCGAGTCCGCGAGGTGGTGGGGCCGGGCCTCCGCCTGGTGACCCCCGGTATCCGGAACCTCAGCGACGCCGCCGGCGATCAACGCCGCACCCTGACGCCTGCCGAAGCGCGACGCGCCGGGGCGGACCTCCTGGTCGTCGGGCGACCCGTGCTCTCGGCCGCTGATCCGGAGGCGGCTCTGCAGGCCATCGTGCGGGATATCGAGGGGGTGGACGATGGGCGCTGAGCCTGGGTCGGACACGGTCGTCGTCGCCGGCCCCAACGCCGTCGAGGCGCTCCTCCGGCACGGACGCACGCGCGTTCGCCGGGTCCTCCACGCCGGACCCCCTTCGCCAGCCCGGGACCGCGTCATCGAGCTCGCCCGGGCTGCGGGCTGCGCCGTCGAAACCGTGGCCCCGGCCGTTCTCGACCGACACGCAGGGGAGCTTCGTCACCAGGGCCTGGTCGCCCTGGCCGCCCCGGCGCCGCTGGCCGAGTGGTCGGCGCTCATCGACGGTCGGGACGCCCTCCTCGTCGCGTTCGACCAGGTCACCGACCCCCACAACCTCGGCGCCATCCTCCGGAGCTGCGAGGCGCTCGGCGGGACGGGGGCACTCGTGACCCGCGACCGCTGTGCGCGACCCGGCCCCACCGTGAGCCGCACCTCCGCCGGCGCGAGCGAGATCCTGCCCGTGGCCATGGAGACCAACCTCGCGCGCGCGCTCGACGCGGCCCGCGACGCCGGACTTCAGGTGGTCGGCGCCGATCTCGACGGCGAAGCGCCCTGGTGCATCGACCTGACCCTCCCGACCGTTCTCGTGATCGGGGCGGAGGGGACGGGCCTGCGGAGGCTGACCCGTGAGCGGTGCGACCGGATCGCCACCATCCCCCTCGGCGGGCGGACGGAGAGTCTGAACGCCTCGGCCGCAGCGGCCGCCTTGCTCTACGAAGCGATACGTCAGCGGCGAGCACAAAAAACGCAGAAATCGGCTTGACGCCGAGGTGGGTGCCGTCTATAAGGCCCGCACCCTTGCGCACGCCGTCGCGGACGGCGCTTGTGATTTGACTTGACAACCGAAGACCCTGCCGAGTAGGTTCCGCCCCCGCATTCCAGCGCTGGCGTAGCTCAATCGGTAGAGCAGCTGATTTGTAATCAGCCGGTTGCGGGTTCAAGTCCCTTCGCCAGCTCCGCGCTCTCGAGCGCAAGTGTATCAGGGCCCCTGTGGAGGGGTACCCAAGCGGCCAAAGGGAGCAGACTGTAAATCTGCCGAGTCCACCTCTTCGAAGGTTCGAATCCTTCCCCCTCCACCCGAGCCCTGATGAGAACCCGCAAGGGTTCGTTTTGCGGGAGTAACTCAGCTGGCAGAGTGTCAGCCTTCCAAGCTGAATGTCGCGGGTTCGAACCCCGTCTCCCGCTCCCTCTTTTTCATCTGGCCCACGAACACGTCAGTGACGTGGGTACGCCGGCGTAGCTCAGTAGGTAGAGCACGTCCTTGGTAAGGACGGGGTCACCGGTTCAAATCCGGTCGTCGGCTTGATTCGTTCGTCGTCGCAGGCAGCCAACCCGCTGAGGGAGAGTCCCCCCATGGCCAAAGAGAAATTCGTCCGTAACAAGCCGCACCTCAACGTCGGGACCATCGGTCACGTCGACCACGGCAAGACCACCCTGACCGCCGCCATCACGAAGGTGCTGGCCAAGTCCGGTGGTGCGAAGTTCGTGGCCTTCGACCAGATCGACAAGGCGCCCGAAGAGCGGGAGCGCGGCATCACGATCTCCACGGCCCACGTGGAGTACGAGACGTCCAAGCGCCACTACGCTCACGTCGACTGCCCGGGGCACGCCGACTACATCAAGAACATGATCACCGGTGCGGCGCAGATGGACGGCGCCATCCTCACGGTGGCGGCGACCGACGGCGCGATGCCCCAGACGAAGGAGCACATCCTGCTCGCTCGTCAGGTCGGCGTGCCGGCGATCGTGGTGTTCCTCAACAAGTGCGACATCGCGGACCCGGACCTCCTCGAGCTCGTCGACATGGAGATCCGCGAGCTCCTCGACAAGTACGAGTTCCCGGGCGACAAGACCCCGATCATCCAGGGCTCGGCCCTCAAGGCCCTCGAGGGTGACAGCGGCGAGTACGGCGAGCCCTCGATCCTCAAGCTGATGGACGCGGTCGACAGCTTCATCCCGGAGCCCGTGCGCGACATCGACCGCGCGTTCCTGATGCCGGTCGAAGACGTCTTCTCGATCGCCGGCCGCGGCACCGTCGCGACCGGTCGCGTCGAGCGCGGCATCATCAAGGTCGGCGACGAAATCGAGATCATCGGCCTGCGCGACACGCAGAAGACGACGGTCACCGGCGTCGAAATGTTCCGCAAGCTCCTCGACCAGGGTCAGGCCGGCGACAACGTCGGCTGCCTCCTCCGCGGCGTGAAGCGCACGGACGTCGAGCGCGGCCAGGTGCTCGCCAAGCCCGGCAGCATCACGCCGCACACGAAGTTCAAGGCCTCGGTGTACATCCTCAAGAAGGAAGAGGGCGGGCGTCACACCCCGTTCTTCAATGGCTACCGCCCCCAGTTCTACTTCCGCACGACGGACGTGACGGGCGTGGTGACGCTGCCCGAGGGCACCGAGATGTGCATGCCCGGTGATAACATCGAGGTCGCCGTCGACTTGATCACCCCCATCGCCATGGACGAGGGTCTCCGCTTCGCGATTCGCGAGGGCGGCCGCACCGTCGGCGCGGGCGTCGTCGTCTCGATCCAGAAGTAATCCGCGGCACCGGCCCCTGGCCGGGATCATGACCCAGGCGGGCGACCGTCTGGGTTTCGCCGTATCAGAGGTGGTCTTCGCTGGCCACCTGGACCGCTGCAAGAGAATAGGCTCATAGCTCAATTCGGTAGAGCACCGGACTCCAAATCCGGGGGTTGGGGGTTCGAGTCCCTCTGGGCCTGCCCCTCCTTGCAGCGGTCCAGGTGACCGTCGAAGTCGACAGTCGGTCCCGGGAAATCATGGATACCAGTAAGCGCATCGTTCAGTTCGCGTACGGCGCGGGCACCTTTCTCGTCGCCCTCTTCGCGTCGCGCCTCTATGGCTCGATCTTCGGACTGGTCGGCGCGCGGGACCCCCAGATCCTCGGCAAAGACTTCACGTTGACGACGCTGCTCGCCGCAGTGACCGCCATCGGCGCGCTCCTGTGGACGTGGCGGCACGAGCGCATTCGCCCCCTGGCCCATGAGGTCGCGGACGAACTGACCAAAGTGACCTGGCCAACCTGGGAAGAGACCAAGTCCAACGGCCGCGTCACCGTGGCCGTGTCCGTCGTGGTCGCGCTCATCCTGGGCGTGTTCGACTGGTTCTTCGGCGGCCTTACGAACTACATCCTCGGCGGCGCGTAACCAGCGACTCTCTCAGGCTCCCGGAGCACCGAAATGGATCACAAGTGGTACGCCGTCCGAACGTACTCCGGCTTTGAGAACAAGGTCGAGCAAGCGCTTCGCGAGCGCATCCGCCAGTTCTCGTTCGAGGACTCGTTTTCCGAGATCCTCGTGCCGCGGGAGAACGTCACCGAGGTCGTCAAGGGCGAGCGCAAGAGCACGTCCCGCAAGCTCTTCCCGGGCTACATCCTGGTGAAGATGGACCTCAACAAGCGCACCTGGCACATGGTGATGGAGACGCCCCGCGTCGCCGGGTTCGTGGGCGCGAGCGACGACCCCGCGTCCATCCGGCCGGTCAGCGAGCGCGAGGTGATGAAAGTCACCAATCAGATGGCCGAAGGCACCGCGCGTCCCGCTCCGAAGCAGCGCTTCGAAGAAGGCGAAACGGTCCGCGTCACCGACGGCCCCTTCGCAAATTTCAGCGCGACCGTCGACGAGGTCGATGTCGACAAGGGCCGCTTGCGCGTGCTCGTCAGCATCTTCGGCCGCGCCACCCCCGTTACGTTGGATTTCACCCAGGTTGAGAAGGCCTGATCCCAGGCCCGGTCATCGCGAGGAGACATACCCATGGCCAAGAAGATTACGGGCTACATCAAGCTCCAGTGCCCGGCCGGCAAGGCCACCCCCTCTCCGCCGGTCGGTCCGGCCCTGGGTCAGCACGGCGTCAACATCATGGCGTTCGTGAAGGAGTTCAACGCCCGGACCGCCTCCCAGGAGGGGCTGGTGATTCCGGTCGTGATCACGGTCTTCTCCGACCGCTCCTTCACCTTCGTGACGAAGACGCCGCCCGCGGCGATCCTCCTGCTCAAGGCGGCGAAGATCGACAAGGGTTCCGGTGAGCCGAACAAGAAGAAGGTCGGCAGCGTGACCATGAAGCAGGTGCGCGACATCGCGGCCCTGAAGCTGCCCGACCTGAACACGACCGATCTCGAATCCGCCGTGCGGACCGTTCTCGGCACCGCGCGTTCCATGGGTGTCAACGTCACCGAGTGACACCCCGCCTCCGGGAGCGCCGAGCGGGGCGCGTACCACCGGAATCACGCCAAAGAAGCAACAGGAGAAGCCCCATGGCCCGGCGTGGCAAGAACTACCGCAACATGATGACGCTCGTCGATCGCACGAAGCACTATGAACTCGCGAGCGCCGTCGAACTGATTCAGAAGGTGAAGTACGCGAAGTTCGACGAGGCCGTCGAGATCGCGCTGAACCTCGGGGTGAATCCCCGCCACGCCGACCAGATGGTCCGTGGCGCCGTGGTCTTCCCGCATGGCCTCGGCAAGACCGTCCGCGTCGCCGTTTTCGCGAAGGGCGACAAAGAGACGGAGGCCCGTGAGGCCGGCGCCGACTTCGTCGGTGGCGAAGACCTCGTGAAGAAGATCCAGACCGAGAACTGGCTGGAGTTCGACAAAGCCATCGCGACGCCCGACATGATGGGCCTCGTCGGCCGCATCGGTCGTCTCCTCGGCCCTCGCGGCCTCATGCCGAACCCCAAGGTCGGCACGGTCACCTTCGAGATCGGCAAGGCCGTCAAGGAGATGAAGGCCGGCCGCGTCGAGTTCCGCGTGGACAAGGCCGGCATCGTGCACGCGCCCGTCGGCAAGATCTCCTTCAGCCAGGAGAACCTGCTCGGCAACATCCAGGCGCTGCTCGACACCATCATGCGGTTGAAGCCCGCGAGCGCGAAGGGCGTCTACCTCAAGGCGGCGACCCTCAGCTCGACGATGGGCCCGGGCATCAAGCTCGACACCAATCTGATCGTCGCAAAGAGCGCAACCTGATTCGTATTCGTGTGGCCGACCGGCCAGTGACAGCGGGCGCATTCCGCTTAATCGGCCCACGAGAGTGGGCCACCCGCCGAGGCGGGGTCGGGCTGTTCGTCGGACAGCACCCCCGCAGAAGCCCTCCGCCAACGCCTTCGGGCGTCGGCGAAATGGAAGGGCGGCCCGATGTAGAGAGGAAAGGGGGTAGAGAGCGTTGAACCGCACTGACAAAACTGCGGAAATCGACCGTCTGAAGGCGGCGCTCCATGGTGTCCCCGCGGTCATTCTGGCCGACTTCTGCGGCATGACGGTCGAAGAGACGAACTCTCTTCGCCGGGCATTCCGCGCAGAAGGCGTCCAGTATGAAGTCGTGAAGAACACCCTGGTTCGCCAGGCCATCGCCGGGACGCGCATGGAGACGCTCGGCAAGCACTTCAAGGGCAACACGGCCATCGCGTTCCACGCGGAGGATCCGGTTGCGCCTGCGCGCGTGCTGAGCAAGTACCTGAAGGAGCACGACAAGGGCAAGCTCGCCGTCAAGGCGGGCTGGCTCGACGGCAAGCTCCTCGACGCGGCGGGGGTCGAAGCCCTCTCCAAGCTGCCGGGCAAGAACGAGCTCCGCGCCAGCTTCCTCAGCGTCCTTCAGGGTGCGCCGACCAAGTTCGTGCGCGTGCTCACGGCCGGTCAGTCGGCCTTCGCGCGCGTGCTGACCGCTCGGGCTCAGCAGCTCGGCGGTTGATTCGATTCTGCTGACGACTTTCGAACAGTTCATTCACCACACACTGAGAACGGAGAATTTCCCATGAGCGATCTCACCAAAGACCAGGTCATCGACTGGCTCAGCAACCTCACCGTCCTGCAGATCTCGGAGATCACCAAGGAGCTCGAGGCCAAGTGGGGCGTGAGCGCCGCCGCTGCGGTCGCCGTCGCCGCCCCCGCCGGTGGTGGCGCCGAGGCCCCCAAGGTCGAGGAGAAGACCGAGTTCGACGTCATCCTCAAGGACGCCGGCGCCAACAAGATCCAGGTCATCAAGGTGGTGCGTGAGCTCACCGGCCTGGGCCTCAAGGAGGCCAAGGACCTCGTCGACGGCGCCCCGAAGGCCGTCAAAGAGGCGATCTCCAAGGCCGACGCCGAGGACCTCAAGAAGAAGCTCGAAGCCGCGGGTGCGGGCGTCGAGGTCAAGTAATGTGCGGACCGGCAACCAGCCGGTCATCCCCCTGAACGCGCCGAGTCGCGAAAACGGTTCACTTCTTGCTGGTTGAGCTTGCGTTTCAGATCGCTTTCTGCGAAAACGCGGCGCCCTTCTGGCCAGGGTGGTAAACCCGTCGCGCTCGGCGCGTTTCTCATGGTTCTCCGACCCCTGCAGCTTGCTTCTGGAGTGGATCACGCATGGCGTCCGTCGTTCAGAAGAACTTCCGCGTCCGTAAGAGCTACGCTCAAATCCAACAGGTCATCGACATCCCCAACCTGATCGACATCCAGAAGCAGAGCTATGAAAAGTTCCTGCAGATGGATGTCCCGCCGGACGAGCGGGAGGACGTCGGTCTGCAGGGCGTCTTCAAGAGTGTCTTCCCGATCAAGGACTTCAACGAGACCTGCTCGCTCGAGTTCGTCTCGTATCACCTCGAGAAGCCCAAGTACGACGTCGAGGAGTGCCACCAGCGTGGCATGACCTTCGCGGCGCCGCTCAAGGTGCTGATCCGCCTGGTGGTCTGGGATCGGAACGAAGACGACGGGGTCCAGTCGATCCGCGACGTCAAGGAGCAGGAGGTCTTCTTCGGGGAGATCCCGCTCCAGACCGACGACGGGACGTTCATCATCAACGGCACCGAGCGCGTGGTCGTCTCTCAGCTCCACCGCTCGCCGGGCGCGTTCTTCGACCACGACAAGGGCAAGACGCACTCCTCCGGCAAGCTGCTCTACAGCGCGCGGGTGATCCCGTACCGGGGCTCCTGGCTCGACTTCGAGTTCGACGCCAAGGACATCCTGTACGTGCGGATCGACCGCCGCCGCAAGCTGCCGGCCACCGTGCTGCTGCGGGCCCTCGGCTTCTCCACCGAGGAGCTGCTGCACGAGTTCTACAGCACCGAGAGCGTCTTCGTCGGCGACGGCGCGAGCGGCGAGGTGATCTACAAGCGTCCGCAGGACTGGAAGCTGATGCTCACCCAGAAGGCGACGCTCGACATCACGACGCCGGACGGGAACGAGGTCATCCTCAAGAAGGGCCGCAAGTTCACCCAGAGCACGCTGCGCAAGCTGCAGCAGCTCGGGATCGACCGCATCCCCGTGCTGCTCGAGGACGTCCTCGGCGCCGTGGTCGCCAACGACGTGGTCGACATGAACACGGGCGAGGTGCTCGTCGAGTGCAACGACGAGATCACCGAGTCCAAGATCAAGCTCCTGCGCGAGAAGGGGATCGAGAGCTTCGACGTCCTCTTCATCGACAACCTCACCGCCGGCCCCTTCCTGCGCAAGACGCTGGCCGCGGACAAGATCGAGACGCCCGACGAGGCGGTGGTGGAGATCTACAAGCGGCTCCGGCCCGGTGATCCCCCCATGTTGGAGACGGCCTACAACCTCTTCAACAACCTCTTCTTCAACCCGGAGCGCTACGATCTCAGCCAGGTCGGCCGCCTGAAGCTGAACCACAAGTTCAAGCTCAACGAGGCGCTCGACAACACCGTGCTGACGAAGCGCGACATCATCGAGTGCGTCCGGTACCTGATCGCACTGCGCGACGGCAAGAACGAGCTGACGCGCGCCAACGGCGACGGCACCTCGGACGAGCTCTCCGTGAAGATCGACGACATCGACCACCTCGGCAATCGCCGGGTGCGCGCGGTCGGCGAACTCATGGAGAACCAGTACCGCATCGGTCTCGTCCGGATGGAGCGCGCCATCAAGGAGCGCATGAGCATGTCTCAGGAGATCGAGACGCTCATGCCGCACGACCTCATCAACGCGAAGCCCGTCTCCGCGGTGGTGAAGGAGTACTTCGGTTCCAGCCAGCTCTCGCAGTTCATGGACCAGACCAACCCCCTGAGCGAGGTGACTCACAAGCGCCGCCTGTCCGCCCTCGGGCCCGGCGGTCTGACCCGCGAGCGCGCCGGCTTCGAGGTGCGCGATGTCCACATGACCCACTACGGGCGCATCTGCCCCATCGAGACGCCCGAAGGTCCGAACATCGGCCTCATCGCGTCGCTCTCGACCTACGCCCGGGTGAACGAGTACGGCTTCATCGAGACGCCCTATCGCAAGGTGCAAGACGGCGGCGTCGCCGCCGAGACGCCCCGGTACTACAGCGCCCTCGAGGAGGAAGGCCACCTCATCGCCCAGGCCAACGCGCAGGTCGACGAGACCGGGCGCTTCGTGACGGACCTCGTCAACGCCCGCAAGGCGGGCGACTTCGTCATGATCGAGCCGGATCGCATCACGCTGATGGACGTCAGCCCGAACCAGCTCGTCTCCGTGGCCGCATCGCTCATTCCGTTCCTCGAGAACGACGACGCCAACCGCGCCCTCATGGGCTCGAACATGCAGCGCCAGGCGGTGCCGCTCCTCGTGACCGAGGCGCCGCTGGTCGGCACCGGCATCGAGCGGATCGTCGCCCGCGACTCCGGCGTGACGACGGTCGCCAAGCACGACGGTGTCGTCGAGTCCGTCGACGCGACCCGCATCGTGGTCAAGATCGACAGCGACGACATCGCCGCGAAGCCGGACATCTACACGCTGCTGAAGTTCCGGCGCTCCAACCAGAACACCTGCATCAATCAGAAGCCGATCGTCGAAAAGGGCGACCGCATCCGCAAGGGTGACGTCATCGCCGACGGCCCCGCGACCGACACGGGCGAGCTCGCGCTCGGCCGCAACATGGTCGTCGCCTTCATGCCCTGGGGTGGCTACAACTTCGAAGACTCGATCCTGATCTCCGAGAAGGTCGTCAAAGAGGACGTCTACACCTCGATCCACATCGAGGAGTTCGAGTGCGTCGCCCGCGACACGAAGCTCGGCAAGGAAGAGATCACGAAGGACATCCCGAACGTCGGCGAGGACGCCCTGGCGGACCTCGACGACTCCGGCATCGTGCGCATCGGCGCCGAGGTCAAGCCGGGCGACATCCTGGTCGGCAAGATCACGCCGAAGGGTGAAACCCAGCTCAGCCCCGAGGAAAAGCTCCTCCGGGCCATCTTCGGCGAGAAGGCCGGCGATGTGCGGGACACCTCGCTGCGCGTGCCGCCGGGCGTTCAGGGCACGGTGATCAACGCCAAGGTCTTCAGCCGTCGCGGCATCGACAAGGACGAGCGCGCTCAGGACATCGAGGACGCGGAGATCGCGAAGCTCGAGAAGGATCAGAACGACCAGATCAAGATCATCCGGACGAGCGCGTACCGGAAGATCCGCGAGCTCCTGATTGGCCAGAAGGCGGCCAGCAAGCTCGTCGACGATCACGGCCGTGTTCTGGTCGAGGCTGGTCAGGACCTGACCGCCGACATCGTGGATCGCGTCCCGCAGAACTACTGGAACGTCGTCGAGGTCGACCGCAAGAGCGGCGTCCCCGAGAAGGTCGATCGCATCGTCAATGACCTCCGGGAGGAGATCCAGGCGATCCGCGTCCTGTTCCAGGAGAAGATCAACAAGCTGAAGAAGGGTGACGAACTGCCGCCGGGCGTCATCAAGATGGTCAAGGTCTATGTCGCCATCAAGCGCAAGCTTCAGGTGGGCGACAAGATGGCCGGCCGTCACGGCAACAAGGGCGTCATTTCGCGCATCCTCCCCGAGGAGGACATGCCCTTCCTCGCGGACGGGACGCCGGTCGAGATGGTGCTCAATCCCCTCGGCGTGCCCTCCCGCATGAACGTCGGGCAGATCCTCGAGGTTCACCTCGGTTGGGCTGCCCGTGGCCTCGGGATGCGCCTCAACCGACTGATGGAGGAGAAGTACTCCCCGGCCGCGCTTCGCGAGGAGCTCAAGCGGGTCTATACGACCGAGGACCTCGGCGACATCATCGACTCGATGGATGAAACCGACCTCAAGCGTGCCATCCGCAAGGTGAAGTACGGCGTCCACGTGGCAAGCCCCGTGTTCGACGGTGCCGAGGAGCCGGACATCCAGAAGGCGTTGCAGACCGCGGGCCTCAACGTCACGGGTCAGTCCGTCCTTTTCGACGGCCGGACCGGCGACGCCTTCGAAGGCGACGTCACGGTCGGCGTGATGTATGTGCTCAAACTCCATCACCTCGTCGACGACAAGATTCACGCCCGGTCCATCGGCCCCTACAGCCTCGTCACGCAGCAACCGCTCGGTGGCAAGGCGCAGTTCGGCGGTCAGCGGCTCGGTGAGATGGAAGTCTGGGCGATGGAGGCCTACGGCGCTGCCTATGCGCTGCAGGAGTTCCTCACCGTGAAGTCGGACGACGTGCTCGGCCGCACCCGGATGTACGAAGCGATCGTGAAGGGCGAGAACGTGCTCGAGAGCGGCCTGCCCGAGTCGTTCAACGTCCTCATCAAAGAGCTTCAGAGCCTGGCGCTCGACGTCGAGCTCATCGAGAGCGAACAGATCTGATTCGACCCCCTCGCCCGGGGTGAGGCGCCGCGGGTGCGGGGTTCGCGCGAGGAGAACCCATGAAGGACATCTTCAACTTCTTCGAGAAGCCGAAGGACCCGTTGAGCTTCAGCGCGATTCGCATCTCGCTGGCGAGCCCGGACAAGATCCGTGCGTGGTCCCACGGTGAGGTGAAGAAGCCGGAGACGATCAACTACCGCACCTTCAAGCCCGAGCGCGAAGGCCTCTTCTGCGCGAAGATCTTCGGGCCGGTGAAGGACTACGAGTGCCTCTGCGGCAAGTACAAGCGCATGAAGCACCGCGGGGTCGTTTGCGAGAAGTGCGGCGTCGAGGTCATTCAGTGCCGCGTTCGCCGCGAGCGACTCGGGCACATCAACCTCGCGACCAAGGTCGCCCACATCTGGTTCCTCAAGAGCCTGCCGAGCCGAATCGGCAACCTCCTCGACGTCACGCTGAAGGACGTCGAGAAGGTGCTCTATTGCGTCTCCTACATCGTCATCGACAAGGGGACGACGCCATTCCACGTCTCGCAGGTGCTCAGCGAAGACGAGTACGCCGACGCGTGTGACAAGTACGGCGAAGAGAACTTCAAGGTCGGCATGGGGGCCGAGGCGATCCACGAGCTGCTCTCCCAGCTCAGCATCCCCGACCTGGCCGTCGATCTCCGCACGGAGATGCGGGGCGCCACCAGCGAGGCGAAGCGCAAGAAGATCGCGAAGCGTCTGAAGGTGGTCGACGCGTTCAAGGACAGCGGCAACCGCCCGGAGTGGATGATTCTCGAGGTCATCCCGGTCATTCCGCCGGATCTCCGGCCCCTCGTGCCCCTCGACGGCGGTCGGTTTGCGACGAGCGACCTGAACGACCTCTATCGGCGCGTCATCAATCGCAACAACCGTCTGAAGCGGCTCATCGAGCTCGGCGCACCGGAGATCATCATCCGGAACGAAAAGCGGATGCTTCAGGAGGCCGTCGACGCCCTGTTCGACAACGGCCGCCGCGGGAAGGCCATCACCGGCCCGAACAAGCGCCCCCTCAAGTCCCTGAGCGACATGCTGAAGGGCAAGCAGGGTCGCTTCCGTCAGAACCTGCTCGGCAAGCGCGTCGACTATTCGGGTCGGTCGGTCATCGTGGTCGGCCCGGAGCTTCGGCTCCATCAGTGCGGTCTCCCGAAAAAGATGGCCCTCGAGCTCTTCAAGCCGTTCATCTACAACAAGCTCGAGGAGCGTGGCCACGTCACGACCATCAAGAGCGCGAAGCGGATGGTCGAGAAGGAAAAGGGCGAGGTTTGGGACATCCTCGACGAGGTGATCAAAGAGCACCCCGTCATGCTGAACCGGGCGCCGACGCTGCACCGACTCGGCATTCAGGCATTCGAGCCCGTCCTCATCGAGGGCAAGGCGATCCAGCTGCACCCGCTCGTCTGCGTCGCGTTCAACGCCGACTTCGACGGCGATCAGATGGCCGTTCACGTCCCGCTCTCGATCGAGGCGCAGGTTGAAGCCCGCGTGTTGATGATGAGCTCGAACAACATCCTGAGCCCGGCGCACGGTCGACCGATCATCGTGCCCTCGCAGGACATCGTGCTCGGTTGTTACTGGATGACTCGTGATCGACCGTTCGCGCGCGGCGAGGGCCGTACGTTCTCCGGTCCCGAAGAAGTCCGGATGGCGTTCGACAATGGCGAAGTCCACCTCCAGGCGAAGGTCAAGTGTCGCCTGGATGGGACCCGGGTCGAGACCACCGTCGGTCGCGTTCTCCTGCGCGAGATCGTCCCGCCGGAGCTGGACTTCTCGCTGATCAACCGCGTGCTCGGCAAGAAGGAGCTCGCTGCGCTGATTGACGCGGCATACCGAAACTGCACCGCGAAGGACACCGTGATTCTGGCCGACCGGCTGAAGAACATGGGTTACTCGTTCGCGACGCGGGCCGGTATCTCGATCGCCATCGGCGACCTGACGATCCCGCCCATCAAGGAGAAGCTGCTCCAGGACGCCACGACCGAGGTCAAGGAGATCGAGCAGCAGTACTTCGACGGCTTCATCACCGACGGCGAACGCTACAACAAGGTGGTCGACATCTGGGCTCAGGTGACCGAAGAGGTCGCTCACGCCATGATGGACGTCATCGGCAAGAGCAAGTTCCAGACGCCGGCGGGGGAAACGGTCGAACTGCCCAGCTTCAACTCCGTCTACATCATGGCGGACTCCGGCGCGCGCGGTGGCCCGGCGCAGATTCGTCAGCTGGCTGGGATGCGCGGCCTGATGGCCAAGCCGTCCGGCGAGATCATCGAGACGCCGATCACGGCCAACTTCCGCGAGGGGTTGACCGTACTGCAGTACTTCATCTCGACCCACGGCGCCCGAAAGGGCCTTGCCGATACGGCCCTGAAGACCGCGAACTCCGGCTATCTGACCCGTCGACTCGTCGACGTTGCACAGGACGCCATCGTCACGGAAGAGGACTGCGGCACCCTGGACGGCATGGAAGTGACGGCGCTGATCGAGGCCGGCGAAGTCATCGAGCGCCTCGGCGACCGCATCCTCGGTCGCGTTGCGCTCGACGACGTCTATGACCCGCACACCGACGCTCTCCTCGTCTCCGCCGGTTCGCCGATCGACGAGAAGACGGTCGAGCGCATCGAGGACTCCGGCATCAACCGGATCATGATCCGGTCGGTGCTCACCTGCCAGACGAAGCGGGGCGTGTGCGTGAAGTGTTACGGCCGCGACCTGGCCCGCGGGCGCTCGGCGAACATCGGCGAAGCCGTGGGCGTCATCGCGGCGCAGTCCATCGGTGAGCCGGGTACGCAGCTGACCATGCGCACGTTCCACATCGGTGGCGCGGCGTCGCGTCGCGCCGAACAGAGCCAGCTCGAGACGCGCGGCGCCGGTCTCGTGAAGTACGAGAACATCGAAACCGTGACCACCCGTGACGGTCGTATGATCGTCATGAACCGTCAGGGCGAGGTGATCATCACGGACGACACCGGACGCGAGAAGGAGCGTTACCAGCTCATCTACGGCGCGCAGCTGAAGTTCGAGGGCGGCTCCCGGGTCGAACCGGGCACCGTGCTTGCCGAGTGGGATCCGTTCTCGGTGCCCATCCTGAGCGAGGTCGGCGGCGTAGTCCGTTTCCACGACATCGTCGAGGGCGTGACCATTCAGGAGCAGGTCGACGAGGTGACCGGTCTGAGCCGCAAGGTCGTGGTCGAGAGCCGCAACCAGGACCTCCGCCCGACACTGATCATTCGCGACATCGAGACCAACGCGATCCTGAAGATCGCCGGCGGCCGCAACGATGCGAAATACGTGCTGCCCGTCGGCGCGAACATCGCCGTGAGCGACGGCCAGGAGCTGAGTGCCGGCGACATTCTCGCCAAGATTCCGCGCGAAACCTCCAAGACGAAGGACATCACCGGGGGTCTCCCGCGGGTGGCGGAACTCTTCGAGGCTCGCAAGCCCAAGGAGCACGCGGTCATCAGCGAGATCGACGGCTGGGTGGAGTTCGGCAAGGACACCAAGGGCAAGCGAAAGATCGTCATTCGCCCGGAGAACGGCGAGCCGAAGGAGTACCTCATCCCCAAGGGCAAGCACCTCGCGGTGCGCCCGGGCGACAAGGTGAAGGCGGGCGATCCCCTCATGGACGGCGCGGCCAATCCGCACGACATCCTCAAGGTCCTCGGCGAGAAGGAACTCGCGAAGTACCTCGTCGATGAAATCCAGGAGGTCTATCGACTCCAGGGCGTGAAGATCAACGACAAGCACATCGAGGTGATTGTCCGGCAGATGCTGCGACGCGTTCGGATCAAGGACGTCGGCGACACCAACTTCCTGGTCGACGAGCAGGTCGAGAAGTGGGTGTTCGAGGACGAGAACGAGCGCATCGTCGCCCAGGGCGGCCGCCCGGCTGTCGGTGAGCACTTGCTGCTCGGCATCACCAAGGCCTCGCTGTCGACCGAGTCCTTCATTTCGGCGTCGTCGTTCCAGGAGACGACCAAGGTGCTCACCGAAGCGGCCATCTCCGGCAAGGTGGACTACCTCCGTGGTCTGAAAGAGAACGTCATCATGGGCCGCCTGATTCCCGCGGGCACTGGCCTCATGGGTTACCGCGGCCTCAACCTCGAGGTCGACGAGGACGACGGCAGTTTCGAGGTCGGTTCAGAATCGACCGAGCCTGCCGCAGAAATCGGCTAAACCCCCTTGACGGGGCGAAGCCGGCACGTATAATCCCGCCACCGTTCGCCAGCCACGCCTGGAGGAACGGTGGCCTCTCTGAAGATCTGGCTTTCCCGGAAGGCGGCCATGCCGAACCACCGGGGGGTTACGGTACGCCGTTAGCGCTCCCGCGCGCCCCTCCTGGTCGTCTCCCCCGAGAAATCCGAATCTGGTCCGCACCCTGTGGACCCTTCGTCGTTGGAAGAGAAAAGAATGCCCACGATTAGCCAGCTCATCCGTAAGGGCCGGTCTCACAAGGCCGCCAAGAACAAGGCTCCTGCTTTGCAGGAGTGCCCGCAGAAGCGCGGCGTTTGCGTGCGTGTCTACACGTCGACGCCGAAGAAGCCGAACTCGGCCCTCCGCAAGGTGGCCCGCGTTCGTCTGACGAACGGTGTCGAGGTCACCAGCTACATCCCCGGCGAGGGACACAACCTCCAGGAGCACTCGGTGGTGCTCATTCGCGGGGGTCGTGTGAAGGATCTTCCGGGCGTTCGGTACCACGTGATCCGCGGGACGCTGGACTCCACGGGTGTGAACAATCGGAAGCAGGGCCGGTCGAAGTACGGCGCCAAGCGGCCCAAGAAGTAAGTACGGAGAGCTACGATGCCGCGTCGCCGCGAAGTCCCCAAGCGAAAGATTCAGCCTGATCCGACCTATAACGATCGGCTGGTCGCCAAGTTCATGAACACGATCATGCTCGGTGGCAAGAAGGCCACCGCAGAGAGCATCGTGTACGGCGCCTTCGACCTCATCGAAAAGCGCGCGAAAGAAGAGGCCCTGCGCATCTTCAAGAAGGCACTCGAGAATGTGAAGCCGACCCTGGAGGTCAAGAGCCGCCGTGTCGGTGGCTCGACCTACCAGGTCCCGGTCGAGATCCGCGGTGATCGCCGCACCGCGCTCGGGATGCGGTGGCTGATCAACTACGCACGGAAGCGCCACGAGAAGACCATGGCGGAGAAACTCGCGGGCGAGCTCCTCGACGCGGCCGCGGGCCGTGGCAACGCCATGAAGAAGAAGGATGACACCCACAAGATGGCAGAGGCCAACAAGGCTTTCGCGCACTACCGCTGGTAAGCGGGGAAGTCGGTCGTAGCTCGCTCGATGAATCGCACGGCGCCCATCAACCTGACCCGAAACATCGGGATCATGGCACACATCGACGCCGGGAAGACGACCACCACCGAGCGAATTCTCTACTACACCGGCCGAAGCTACAAGATGGGTGAGGTCCACGACGGCAACGCCGTCATGGATTGGATGGAGCAAGAACAGGAACGCGGAATCACCATTACAGCGGCGGCCACCACCTGCCAGTGGGCTGGTCACGTCGTAAACATCATCGACACGCCGGGACACGTGGACTTCACCATCGAAGTCGAACGGAGCCTTCGAGTGCTCGATGGGGCCATCACGTTGCTCGACGGCGTGGCCGGGGTGGAACCGCAGACCGAGACGGTGTGGCGGCAAGCGAATAAATACCGCGTGCCGCGGTTGCTCTTTGTCAACAAGCTCGACCGCGTCGGCGCGAACTACGACCGATGCATCGATTCCGTTCGCGAACGTCTGGGGACGATTCCCCTCGTTCTGCAGCGGCCCATCGGTGCTGAAGATCGGTTCGAGGGCGTCATCGACCTGGTCGAGAACAAAGCCATCATTTGGGACAACGAGACCCTGGGCGCCGAGTATTCGGTCGCTCCGGTCCCCGAGTCGTACCAGGACGAGGCCGAGCTCCATCGCGAAATGCTTCTCGACGTTCTCTCTCAGCATGATGATCGTCTCCTCGAGACGATGATCAACGGAGAGACCGTCACCCCGGAAGCAATCCGCGAGGCCATCCGCGACATGACCCTTCGGTTGGAGGGAGTACCGGTCTTCTGCGGCGCCGCCTTCAAGAACAAGGGGATCCAACCCCTGCTCGACGGTGTCGTCCGGTACCTTCCGTCTCCGGCGGATGTGCCGGCCGTTACGGGACACAAACTCAAAGGGAGCGAAGCGCTCGACGAACTGACGACACGTGACGCGAAGGACGATGCCCCGTTCGCCGCCCTCGTGTTCAAGATCATGAGTGACTCGTACGTCGGCCAACTGTGCTTCATCCGGGTCTACTCGGGGACTCTGCAGGCCGGCGCGACCGTCTGGAATCCTGCTCGGGGGAAACGCGAACGCGCTTCGCGACTCCTCAGGATGCACGCCAACCAGCGCGAGGACATCGACCAGTGCTTCGCTGGCGAGATCGTCGCCATCGTCGGCATGAAGAACGTGGTGACCGGTGACACGCTCTGCGACGAGAAGTCGCCGCTCCTTCTGGAGCGAATCGAGTTTCCGGAGCCCGTGATCAACATCGCGATCGAGCCGAAGACAAAGGCCGACCAGGAAAAATTGGCCGCATCCCTCCAGAAGCTCATGGTCGAGGACCCGTCGTTTCGGGTTCATGTGAGTGAAGAGACCGGGCAGACGCTGATTGCCGGCATGGGCGAACTCCACCTGGAGATCATCACCGACCGACTGCTCCGGGAGTTCAAGGTCGAAGCCAACGTCGGCAAGCCGCAGGTCGCGTACCGAGAGACGATTCGGAAGACGGGTCGGGGGGAAGGCAAGTTTCTTCGGCAAACAGCTGGGAAGAGCCAGTTTGGCCACTGCGTACTCGAGGTTCGCCCGGGGACGCGTGGCGCAGGGCTGACGTTCCGGAATCTCTGCACCGCGCTGACTCTTCCGCCGGGTTTCGTCGCCGCCGCGCAGCAAGGTATCGAGAGTGCTTACCAGGGCGGCGTACTCGCCGGCTACCCGATGGTCGATGTCGAAGTCGACCTCGTGGACGCGACGTACGACGAATCGGAATCGACGGAACTCGGGTACAAGATCGCAGGCGTCATGGCCTTTCGAGACGCTGCCGGCCACGCAGATCCGGTCCTCCTTGAACCAGTGATGGCTGTTGAAGTCGTCGTCCCCGACGAGTTTGTCGGGGACGTCATCGGCGACCTGAACGGGCGCCGAGGTGAGATTCGCAATATGACCTTGCGAAACGGCTCACAGGTCGTCGACGCCACCGTCCCCCTCGGGAGGATGTTCGGCTACTCGACGGACCTGCGCTCCGGAACCCAGGGTCGTGGCACGTATACGATGCAGTTTTCGCACTTTTCGCCAGTGAGCGAGCCAGCGGGAGACCGTGCTGGCGCGCGACACGGCGGCTGAGACGACAGGACATTCCGAATGTCGACGAGTCAGAAAATCAGAATCCGGCTGAAGGCCTACGACCACAAGCTGTTGGACCAGTCCGCCAGCGAGATCGTGGACATCGCGCGCCGCACGGGTGCCAAAGTGGCGGGCCCGATCCCGTTGCCGACGAGCATCAGCCGCTACACGGTGCTCCGCGGTCCCCACATCGACAAGAAGAGCCGGGAGCAGTTCGAGATTCGGACGCACAAGCGCTTGCTCGACATCCTGGAGCCGACGCCGCAGACGCTGGACGCTCTGATGAAGCTGGACCTGTCGGCCGGCGTCAACGTCGAACTGAAGTCCTGAGGAGTCAGAGCAAATGGCAACGCTCCCCGTTTACAACCTCCGTCGCGAAGAGGTCGGCAAGATCGAGGTCTCGGACGAGATCTTCGGTGCGACCGTCAACCGCCACCTCTTCTACGAAGTGGTGAAGTGGCAGCTCGCGAAGCGCCGCGCGGGTACCGCGCACACCAAGGGTCGGGCTCAGGTCCGCGGCGGTGGCGCCAAGCCGTACAAGCAGAAGGGCACCGGCCGCGCCCGTCAGGGTAGCCGGCGCGCGCCGAACCACGTGGGCGGCGGCACCGTGCACGGACCGAAGCCCCGCTCGTACGCCTACGCCCTCCCGAAGAAGATGCGCCGCGGCGCGATTCGCTCCGCGCTCAGCCTCCGCGCCCAAGAGGGCCGGCTCGTCGTCGTCCAGGACTTGAACCTCGGTGAGGTCAAGACCAAGAAGGCGGCCGAGATCTTCGAGAAGCTCGTTGGGCAATATGCGCTGGTGGTCGAGGGCGAGAATCGCGAGCTGACCCTCTCGGTTCGCAACCTGCCTCGCGTGAAATACCTCGCGCTCGAGGGGCTCAACGTGTTCGACATCCTGAAGTACCCCAACCTCGTGGTGACCGAGGCCATGGTGCGTCGCATCGAGGGAGCCCTGGCGAAATGAAGACCAAGGACATCCACAGCATCCTTCGTCGCCCGCTGGTGACGGAGAAGACCACCGGCCAGAAAGAGACGAGCAACCAGGTCGTCTTCATGGTCCGGCGTGATGCGAACAAGATCGAAATCCGTCAGGCCGTCGAGAAGCTCCTGAGTGTCGAGGTGAAGGCCGTGAACACGGTCGTCTACCGCGGCAAGTCGAAGCGCGTCGGCAAGAGCGCCGGGCAGCGCCCGAACTGGAAGAAGGCCATCGTGACCCTCGCGGCCGGCCACGACGTCGAGTTCTTCGCGAACGTCGACGACGTCGAGCCTGCGGTGGCGGAGTAAGCTCAATGGGCATCAAGGTTTACAAGCCGACCTCCCCGGGTCGCCGGTCGATGACCGGTTACGACTTCTCGGAGATCACCACCAACAAGCCGGTCAAGGCGCTTACCTCCGCGCTGCGCAAGCAGGCCGGACGCAACAGCTACGGCCGGGTCACGGTGCGGTGGCGCGGCGGCGGTCACAAGCGCCGGTATCGCATCATCGACTTCCGCCGCGAAAAGTTCGGCGTGCCTGCCAAGGTCGTGACGCTCGAGTATGACCCGAACCGGACAGCTCGCATTGCGCTGCTCAGCTACGCGGATGGTGAACGGCGTTACATTCTCGCGCCGAAAGGCCTCGTGGTCGGGGATGAGATCATCTCCGCCCGCGGCGCCGACATCCGTCCGGGCAACAGCCTGCCGCTGCGAAACATCCCTGTCGGCACAATGATCCACGCGATCGAGGTGAAGATCGGTGGTGGTGCGAAGCTGTGCCGGGCGGCCGGAGTCTCTGGTCAGCTGATGGCGAAAGAAGGGGACTGGTCTCAGGTCCGCCTTCCCTCCGGTGAGGTGCGGCGCATCCACCTGAACTGCCGCGCGACCATCGGCCAGGTGGGCAACGAAGAGCACATCAACATCTCGATCGGCAAGGCCGGCCGCTCTCGTTGGCTGGGTCGGCTCCCGAACGTCCGTGGTGTCGCGATGAACCCGGTCGACCACCCACACGGCGGCGGCGAAGGCCGTACCTCCGGTGGTCGGAATCCGGTGACGCCCTGGGGCATCCCGACCAAGGGCAAGAAGACGCGCAACAACGCGCGGACGGACCGCTTCATCGTGAAGCGTCGGAAGTAAGACGGAAAAGGAGCCCAGGTCATGCCCCGTTCAATCAAGAAGGGTCCCTTCGTCGACGACCACCTCACCACGAAGGTGGAGAAGCTGAATCAGGCGAATCAGAAGCGGATGATCCAGACGTGGTCACGCCGTTCGACGATTCTGCCTTCGTTCGTCGGCCACACTTTCGCGGTCCACAACGGCAAGAAGTTCATCCCGGTCTTCGTGACCGAGAATATGGTCGGTCACAAACTCGGCGAGTTCTCCCCGACGCGTACGTTCCACGGTCATGCCGCCGACAAGAAGGCGAAGGCCAAGAAGTGAGGCGGTGAGATGAAGGCAACGCTCCGATACCTGCGCATCGCGCCCCGGAAGACTCGCTTGGTGGCCAACCTCGTGCGCGGCAAGTCCGTCGCCGAGGCGCTCAGCATTCTTCAGTTCACCAAGCGATCGGCCAGTGAGCCGGTCCGCAAGCTCATCGCCAGCGCGCTGGCGAACGCGGAAGCGGCCAACGCGAACGTGGACAATCTCATCGTCAAGACCATCTACGTGGACGAGGGGCCTTCGCTCCGTCGCTTCATGCCGCGCGCTCAAGGTCGTGCGACTCGCATCAACAAGAAGACGAGCCACGTGACCTGCGTGCTCGCAGAGCGTAGCTAGGAGACCGGCTGTGGGTCAGAAGACGCATCCGATCGGCTTTCGGCTCGGTGTCATCCGCACCTGGAGCTCGAAGTGGTATGAAGAGAAGCGGTACGCCGAGTGGCTCCACGAGGACATTCAGCTCCGCAAGTTCGTCAAGAAGAAGCTCAGCCACGCGGGCATCTCGAAGATCGAGATCGAGCGCATGGCCAACAAGGTGAAGGTCAATGTCTTCACCGCACGCCCCGGAATCGTGATCGGCAAGCGTGGCGCTGGTGTCGACGACCTGAAGAAGCAGGTGGAGAAGCTCACGAAAGGTGAGGTCTACCTGAACATTCAGGAAGTCCGGAAGGCCGAACTCGACGCGACGCTCGTTGCGGAGAATGTGGCCGCCCAGCTCGAGCGGCGCGTGGCGTTCCGTCGCGCACTGAAGAAGGCGATGCAGACCGGCATGAAGTTCGGGGCGAAAGGCTTTCGCATTTGTGCGGCCGGTCGTCTCGGCGGCGCCGAGATGGGTCGCTACGAGTGGTACCACGATGGACGCGTGCCGCTTCACACGCTTCGCGCGGACATCGACTACGGGACCGCGATTGCCAAGACGACCTACGGCGTGATCGGCATCAAGTGCTGGATCTTCAAGGGCGAAGTCCTCGAAGAGCACGGACCCGGCCGCGGCGCACAGGCCGCGCGGCGCTGACACTGAAGGCACGCCGCGGCAAACGCCGGCGGACTGAAGCCCGGAGACTGGAAGATGCTTTCCCCGAAGAAAACGAAATTCCGGAAGCAGCACAAGGGGCGCCTGCGCGGCGCCGCCGAGAGCGGCTCGGACATCAGCTTTGGTGAGTTCGGTCTGCAGTCCCTCGAGCACGGGTGGATCACCGCCCGCCAGATCGAGGCTGCCCGTATCGCCATGACCCGGCACGTGAAGCGTGGCGGCAAGATCTGGATCCGGGTGTTCCCCGACAAGCCGCTCACCAAGAAGCCGGCCGAAACCCGAATGGGTAAAGGCAAAGGCGGCGTCGAGCTGTGGGTCGCGAACGTGCTGCCCGGTCGCGTCCTCTACGAGATGGAGGGCGTGAAGGAAGACATCGCGCGTGAGGCGTTTCGACTCGCCGCGCACAAGCTGCCGCTGAAGACGCGGTTCCTGCAGCGGGGGGAGTGAAGATGAACCCTACTGAACTGCGTGAGAAGAGCGTGGACGAGCTGAACGCACTCGATGCCGAGTTCCGTCGTCGACTGTTCGATCTCCGCTTCAAGCACTACACCGGTCAGCTGGTCAACACGGCGGACCTGAAGGCGACCCGTCGTGGCATCGCCCGGATTCAGACCATCATCCGGGAGCGCGCGAAGCTCCAGGGCGCGGCGGACTGAGGGATAAGCGGATGAGCACCGAAACCGAGACCCGAGGCCACCGCAAGACACGCGTCGGCGTGGTGGTGAGCAACAAGATGGACAAGACGGTGGTGGTCCAGATCGACACCCTCGTCAAGCACCATGCCTACCACAAGTACGTTCGCAGCCGCGTCACGTACAAGGCTCACGACGAGCGCAACGAGTGCAAGGTGGGCGATACCGTTCTGATCGAAGAATGTCGCCCGCTCAGCAAAGAGAAGCGCTGGCGTGTCAAAGAAATCACTCTGCGCGCCGCAATCTGACCCGGCGGAACTAGAAGAGGTGTCCTGTGATCCAGATGCAGACGGTCCTGACCGCCGCGGACAACTCCGGCGCGAAGAAGCTCATGTGCATCAAGGTGCTCGGGGGTTCCAAGCGTAAGTACGCCTCGGTCGGCGACATCATCGTCGTCAGCGTGAAGGAAGCGCTTCCGAACTCCAAGGTGAAGAAAGGTGACGTCAAACGCGCGGTGATCGTGCGGACGAAGAAGGAGCTGCGGCGTGCCGACGGGTCCTACATCAAGTTTGACGTCAACTCCGCCGTGCTCATCAACGAAGCCAACGAACCGGTCGGCACGCGCATCTTCGGACCCGTCGCTCGCGAACTCCGCGCGCGTCGTTTCATGAAGATCATCTCGCTGGCGCCCGAGGTGCTGTGATGTACATCAACACGAACGACAAAGTTCAGGTCATCGCGGGGAAGGACAAAGGAAAGGTCGGCAAGGTTCTGCGCGTCGACCGTTCCGGGGCCCGCGTGGTGGTCGAAGGTGTGAACGTCGTCAAGCGCCACAAGCGTGCGACGGCCGCCGACTCCCAGTCCGGGATCGTCGAGCGCACGCTCTCCATTCCAGTCTGCAAGGTCCTTCTCTTTTCGGAGAAGCTGCAGCGTGGCGTGCGGGTCAGCGACCGCTTCGTCGGCAGCAAAGGTGAATTCCACGCGACCTTTGAAGCCGCCGTCCAGAGCTTCGGGGGACAGTCCCCGGAGCGCGTCAAGAAGGTCCGTCTCTGCGTCAAGACCGGTGAGGTGTTCTGATGGGCGCCCGACTCAAAGACAAGTACGAGAAGGACGTCGTCAAGGCTCTGATGGCCGAGTTCAAGTACACGAACCCTCACCAGGTCCCGCGCGTCGTCAAGGTCGTCGCGAACATGGGCCTCGGTGAGGCCGTGCAGAACCCGAAGATCATCGAGTCGGCGACGGCTGAACTCACCGCGATCACGGGGCGCAAGCCCATCGTGAACCGCGCCAAGAAGGCCATCGCGACGTTCAAGCTGCGCAAGGGCATGCCGATCGGCGTTTCCGTGACGCTGCGCCGGGACGCGATGTGGGAGTTCCTCGATCGCCTGATGAACGTCGCGCTGCCGCGCGTTCGCGACTTCCGCGGCGTCAGCAGCAAGGCGTTCGACGGGCAGGGGAACTACGCCCTCGGTGTGCGAGAGCACATCATCTTCCCCGAGATCGACTACGACAAGACCGACAAGATCAAGGGCCTCAACGTCTGCATCGTCACCACGGCCACGACGGATGAGGAAAGCCGGGCGCTCCTGACGCACCTGGGCATGCCCTTCCGCAAGCCGGGCGCGGCGCAGTAGGAGTCAGCGGTGGCGAAGACGTCTCAAATCGTGCGGGCCAGCCGGCCCCAGAAGTTCAAGGTGCGCGAGAGTAATCGGTGCCAGGTCTGTGGCCGCCCGCGCGCGTTCCTGCGTCGTTTCCGGATGTGCCGGATCTGCTTCCGGGAACTCTCCCTTCGGGGTGAGATTCCGGGTGTGGTGAAGGCAAGTTGGTAACAAACGGCGTTCTTTTTCTTCGAGGGAAATCTCCATGGGGATGACCGACCCGATCGCCGACCTGCTTACCCGGATCCGGAATGCCTCGGCGGTTCGACATGAAAAGGTAGCGGTGCCCGCTTCCAACCTGAAACTGCGGATCGTGAACCTCCTTCGCGAGGAGGGGTTCATCCGCAACTTCAAGGTGGTGAAGGAGCAGCCGCAAGACCAGATCGTCATTTATCTGAAGTACACGCCGGAGAACAGCCCGGTCATCACCGGCATCGAGCGCATCTCGAAGCCCGGGAAACGCACGTACGTCAAGGAGAATAGCCTCCCGAGCGTTCGAAGCGGTCTCGGCATCGCGATTCTCTCGACGTCGCGCGGTGTCATGACCGACCGCCAGGCGCGAGCGCTGAAGGTGGGCGGCGAGCACATCTGCTCGGTGTGGTGAGTCCAGAGATCATCAGAAGGAAGATTCGCCATGTCCCGAATTGGCAAACTGCCGGTGAAACTGCCGGCCGGCGTGAGCGTCGAGGTGAAGGCTGGCACCATTCAGGTGAAGGGGCCGAAGGGCACGCTTCAGCGTGAACTCCCCCCCGCCGTTGGGGTCACCATCGAAGCCGGCGGCGTCGTCATCAAGCGTGAGAACGACGAGCGCGAGGGCCGAGCGATGCACGGCCTCGCCCGTACCCTGATCCGCAACATGGTCCAGGGTGTGAGCGAAGGCTTCACCCGGACCATCGAGATCGTCGGCGTCGGTTACAAGGCCGAGCAGAAGCGCGACTACATCGTCTTCTCGCTCGGCTTCAGTCACCCGATCTACTACGAAGTTCCGGCAGGTGTTCAGGCGAAGCTGGAAACGCCGACCAAGATCACGCTCACCGCTTCGGACCGACAAACGCTCGGCGCCGCCGCGGCGAAGATCCGATCTCTCCGGCCGCCGGAGCCCTACAAGGGCAAAGGCGTGAAGTACTCTGACGAAAACATCCGCCGGAAGGAAGGCAAGTCCGGGGGCCGGAAGTAGGACGACGACCATGGCAGAAAACAACAAGAAGCTGGCCAGCCGAATTCGCCGCAAGCGCTCCATCCGGAAGCGGATCTTTGGAACCGCCGAGCGCCCGCGACTGAGCGTCTTTCGATCGAGCATGCACATGTACGCTCAGGTCATCAACGACGACACGGGCGAGACGATCGTTGCCGCCTCGACGCAGAGCGCCGAGATCCGGAGCGACCGCGAGGGCAAGAAGAAGTCGGAGCTCGCACAGCTCGTCGGCAAGCTCATCGCGCAGAAGTGCCAGGCCGCAAACATCTCCCGCGTGGTCTTCGACCGCAACGGTTTCATTTTCCACGGCCGGGTCAAAGCGGTCGCCGAGGGTGCCCGCGAGGGTGGCCTGCAGTTCTGATTCCTTCCCTGTTTACATCTTGACAGCTATACCCCGCTCGGGTATAAGTCCGCGCCTCTCGATGGCCGAACGCCGTCGGTGCGCGTACCTCGCATAGGAGTCGACCGTGTTGAAAGAGAACGAGCAGGAACTGATCGACAAGGTCGTTCACATCAATCGCGTGGCGAAGGTTGTGAAGGGCGGCCGCCGGTTCAGTTTCAGCGCGCTCGTGGTCGTCGGCGACGGCAACGGCAGCATCGGTATCGGCCTCGGCAAGGCAAACGAAGTCCCGGAGGCGATCCGTAAGGGCAATGAGCGTGCGCGGAAGCACATGTTCAAGGTCCCGGTCGTGAAGGGCACCGTGCCGCACGAGGTCCTCGGCCATTTCGGCGCGGGGAAGGTCTTCCTTCGTCCCGCCGGCGAGGGTACCGGCGTGATTGCCGGTGGGGCCGTGCGTGCCGTCCTCGAAGCGGCCGGTGTGCACAACGTCCTGACGAAGTCCCTCGGGACGAGCAATCCCCACAACGTGGTGCACGCCACGGTCGACGCGCTTCGGCAGCTTGTCGAGCCCGCCCAGTTGGTGGCGCGGCGCGGCATGACGCTCGAGCAGGTCGGCTACGAGGCGAACTGAGGTTCGTGATGAAGATTACCGTGAAACTGGTCCGCAGTGGCATCGGCTGCACCGTGCGCCAGCGCGCGACGCTGACCGGGCTCGGCCTCAAGAAGCCGAACCAGGAGCGCACGCTGGTGGATACGCCGCAGGTGCGGGGCATGATTCAGAAGGTCGCGCACCTCGTGTCGTGGACCTCGGTCGAGGATTGAACCATGAGTGAGCTCAGCAAACTCTCGCCGCCCGAGGGCGCAGTCAAGAAGAAGAAGCGTGTCGGTCGAGGCGAGTCGTCCGGCTGGGGCAAGACCTCCGGTGGCGGCGGCAAGGGCCAGACGGTCCGAAGCGGTCGGCGCAAGCCGCGTCGCGGCTTCGAGGGCGGCCAGATGCCGCTCGCCCGGCGGCTTCCCAAGCGCGGGTTCGTGAGCCGGAACCGAGTCGAGTACGCGACCGTCAATCTCTCGGCCTTCGAAGACGCGGCCGAGGGGACCGTGATCGATCTCGCGTGGCTTCGCGAGAACGGACGGATCCGCAAGGGTGGGGCGATCCTGAAGGTGCTCGCCGAGGGCGACGTCAAGGTGAAGTTGACCGTCCGCGCGCAGAAGTTCAGCAAGGCGGCCGTCGAGAAGATCACCCAGGCCGGCGGCTCCGTCGAAGTCCTGGAAGGCTGAGTCGTCTGTGAACACACTGGTCGCCATCACCAAGATCCCCGAGCTTCGCCGGCGCGTGTTGTTCACGCTCGGGCTCCTCGCGGTCTATCGAATCGGTGTGTTCTGCTCGCTACCGGGCGTCGACCGACACAACATGATGAAGCTGATGGCGAGCCAGCAAGGTGGCTTCCTCGGCCTGTTCAACATGTTCAGCGGCGGTGCGATCGAGAATCTGAGCATTTTCGCCCTGGGCGTCATGCCCTACATCTCCGCGTCGATCATCTTCCAGCTCCTGACCGTGGTGATCCCGACGCTGGACCGCCTCAACAAAGAAGGGGAGCAGGGACGACGCAAGATCAATCAGTGGACCCGCTACGCCACGATTCTGCTCTCCATGGTGCAGGGGTACTTCATCGCGCTGTACCTCGAGAACCTGAGCAGCGCCGGCGGGGCCGGTCAGATTGTTCACAACCCGGGCACGTTCGGCTTCCGAGCACTGACCGTCCTGACCTTGATGGCGGGCACCGCGTTCATCATGTGGCTCGGTGAGCAGATCACCGAGCGCGGCATTGGTAACGGGATGAGCGTCATCATCTTCGCCGGCATCGTGAACGGGCTTCCGCAGGCCTTGATGCAGATTGGCGAGGCACTGAAGGGTGGGATGCAGGTCTTCGACATCCTGCTGCTCGCAGCGGTCGTCGTCCTGGTGATTCTTGCCATCGTGTTCATGGAACGGGCTCAGCGCCGCATTCCGATTCAGTATGCGAAGCGCTTGGTCGGCAATCGGGTCGCTGCGGCCCAGAGCACCCACCTGCCCCTGCGGCTGAACATGGCGGGCGTGATCCCTCCGATTTTCGCTTCTTCCATTCTCATGTTTCCGAGTTCCGTCGCGAGCTGGACGGATGCCGAGTGGATGGTCATGGTGCGGACGGCGATGACGCCGGGCACCTGGCAGTACAATACGTGCTTCGTCGCGCTGATCGTCTTCTTCAGCTACTTCTATACCGCCGTGATGTTCAACCCGGTGGACGTGGCGGAGAATCTGAAGAAGTACGGCGGCTACATCCCGGGCATTCGACCGGGCACCAAGACGGCGGAGTACATTGATCACGTGCTTTCGCGCCTGACGACCGCGGGGGCTGTCTACATTGCCGCGGTCTGCGTGCTGCCCGTGCTGATGCAGGAGAAGTTCAGCGTGTCGTTCTACTTCGGTGGAACGTCGCTCCTGATCGTCGTCTCCGTCGCACTCGACACGATCCAGCAGATCGAGAGCCACCTGATCACGCGGAACTACGAGGGCTTCACCGAGTCCAAGGGACCGCGCATTCGAAGTCGTCGTCCCGGGGAGGATGGCTGAATGGGCGCTCGACGCTTCATTCTTCTCGGCCCTCCCGGCGCCGGCAAGGGAACCCAGTCCGCTCGGCTGATCGAGGCGCTCGGTGTTCCCCAGATTTCTACCGGCGATCTGCTACGCGCCGCACGGAAGGCCGGCACCGAGCTCGGGAAGCAGGCGCAGGCGTACATGGACGCCGGCCAACTCGTTCCGGACGCACTCGTGCTCTCGCTCGTCGAAGAGCGGCTCGCCCGGGAGGATGCTCGGACCGGTTACATCCTGGATGGTTTTCCCCGCAACATTGCGCAGGCGGAGGCGCTCGCGAGTCGAGGAATCGCCGTCGAACGCGTCGTCAACGTGGTTGTGGATTCGTCCGCGCTTCTCGGGCGACTCACCGGGCGTCGCGTCTGTCAGCAGTGCGGGGCGACGTATCACATTCAGACCGCACCGACGAGCCGCGAAGGCGTTTGTGACGCGTGCGGTGGTGTGGTGTCGCAGCGCAAGGACGACGATGCGGCGGTGATTGCCAACCGCCTCGAGGTCTACCACCGGGAGACCTCGCCCCTGATTGAATACTACGATCGGCGCGGTTTGCTCCGCTCCGTCGATGGACTGCAGACGGCAGACGTTGTCTTCGATGCGGTCCTTGCGGCGCTCGAAAATTGAAAGCCCGACGTGGCGAGCTGATTCTGAAGTCGAAGCGCGAGTTGGACTTGATTCGCGTTGCGGCCTCAACGGTCAGTGAGATCCTTGACGAACTGGAATTGCTCTGTGTGCCTGGCGCGACGACGGCCGATCTGGATGCCGCCGCCGAAGCGAAGTGCCGCGAGCGCGGGGTAACCCCAGCCTTCAAGGGGCTGTACGGCTTTCCTGCGTGCCTCTGTGTCGCGGTGAATGAAGAGGTCGTTCACGGAATTCCGTCGAAACGGAAGGTCTTGAAAGACGGCGACATCATCGGACTCGACTTTGGCGTCGTCTACAAAGGCTGGTACGGAGACCATGCGCGGACGGTGGGTGTCGGTGAGGTCGACCCCGCGACCCGAACGCTGGTGGAAGTGACGCGCCGCTGTCTCGAAAAGGCGGCGGCCGCTTGTCATCCCGGCGGACGCCTATGCGAGATCGGCCGTGCGGTCGAGGAACTCGCCGGCGAGTATCGGTTTGGTGTGGTGCGCGACTTCGTCGGACATGGAATCGGGCGCCGGCTCCATGAAGATCCGCAGGTCCCGAACTACTTCGATCCGCATGATCGACAAGTTTTGAAGACGGGGATGGTGCTTTGCATCGAACCCATGATAAACGCCGGGACCCACGAGGTTCGCATGTTGAGCGACGACTGGACGGCGGTCACCGCCGATGGTAAACGCTCGGCACATTTTGAGCACACGATCGCTGTGACCGACAACGGTCCTGAAATTCTCAGTCGGTCGGGTTTCGGCGCCGCGAGAGCGGTCGCGGGTTGAGAGAATCGACACAGTATGGCGAAGGAAGAAGGAATCGAGGTCGAAGGCCGGGTGGTCGAACCACTGCCGAACGCGATGTTTCGCGTGGAGCTCGAGAATGGTCACCAGGTCCTCGCGCACATCTCCGGGAAGATGCGGATGCACTTCATCAAGATCCTCCCGGGGGACAAGGTGACGGTTCAACTCTCGCCCTATGATTTGACGCGCGGCCGTATCACGTATCGGTCGAAGTGAGAGTACGAGGAGCGGTGAAATGAAGGTCCGTGCATCCGTGAAGCGGATTTGCGAGAAGTGCAAGGTGATCCGGCGACACGGCCGGGTTCGCGTGATCTGTGAGGATCCGCGGCACAAGCAGCGCCAGGGCTGAGCTCGGCGAGAAGGAGAGACAAGAACATGGCGCGTATTGCTGGTGTCGACCTTCCGCGCAACAAGCGGATCGAGATCGCCCTGACCTACATTCACGGGATCGGCCGCGCGACGTCGCAGCGGATCCTCGACAAGTGCGGCATCGAGCGGAGCCTGCGCACGGACAACCTGTCCGAGGTGGACATCCGCAAGATCCGTACGGTCATCGACGAGAACATCAAGGTCGAGGGTGATCTTCGCCGGGATGTTCAGCTGAGCATCAAGCGATTGATGGACCTGGGATGCTACCGGGGACTGCGGCATCGTCGCGGTCTGCCCGTTCGTGGCCAGCGGACGCGGACGAATGCTCGGACGCGTAAGGGCCCGCGTCGCGTGGTCATGAAGAAGAAGTGAGCCCGGAGCAATAATCATGCAGAAGCAGGCGACGGCGAAGGGTGCCAAGAAGAAGGTTCGCAAGAACATTCAATCGGGCATTGCGCACATCCAGGCGACGTTCAACAACACGATCGTCACCATTACGGACGTGCAGGGGAACTGTGTTTCGTGGTCCTCGGCGGGGGCACGTGGCTTCAAGGGCAGCCGAAAGAGCACGCCCTTCGCTGCGCAGCTGGCTGCCGAGGAGGCCGCGCGGAAGGCGATGGAGCACGGCATGCGCTCGATCGGCATCTACGTGACGGGGCCTGGTGCGGGCCGCGAGGCCGCGCTCCGCGCGCTCCACACGGTCGGCTTCAAGATCACGCACATCCGGGACGTCACCCCCGTGCCGCACAATGGCTGCCGCCCGCCCAAGCGCCGGCGCGTCTGAGGAGTAGAGAACCGTGGCCCGCTATGTTGGTTCCGTTTGCCGGATGTGCCGGCGCGAAGGCCTGAAGTTGTTCCTGAAGGGCGAGCGTTGCTTCAGCGAGAAGTGTGCGTTCGACCGTCGACCCTATGCGCCCGGCCAGCACGGCCAGGCCCGTGCGAAACAGAGCGACTATCGCGAGCAGCTGCGTGAAAAGCAGAAGGTCAAGCGGATCTACGGCCTCCTCGAGCGCCAGTTCCGCCTGTTCTTCTCTCGCGCGGAGCGCATGCGCGGTGTCACCGGCGAGAATCTGCTGAGCCTGCTCGAACGGCGGCTCGACAGCACCGTGTTCCGGCTGGGCCTCGCGGCCAGCCGAATCGAGGCGCGGCAGCTCGTCCGTCACAATCACTTCACGGTCAACGGCAAGAAGGTGAACATCCCTTCGTACCTCGTGAAGGCGGGCGACGAGATCGAGGTCAAGGAGCGCAGCCGCAAGGTTGCGAAGATCAGTTCGGCGATGGAAGCCTCCGATCGTCGCGGTCGAGTCACTTGGCTCGAGCTCGACAAGAAGGCCTTCAAGGGTGTCGTGAAGGGTCTGCCCGTCCGAGAGGAGCTCACGCTTCCGATCAACGAGCAGCTGATCGTCGAACTCTACAGCAAGTAAACTTCCGCGCTTCCGCGGTCGAGGTGGTGCCCGAATGGCGACGGAGACGCCAGGAGCGGCGTGGACTCGGCAGGGAAGAGAGGTGACCCATGGAAATGATCTCCAAGAACTGGCGTGACCTGATTCGCCCGAAGGGCATCACGGTCGAGGAAGCGACGTCGACGTACGGAAAGTTCGTCGCCGAGCCCTTCGAGCGTGGCTTCGGGATCACGATCGGCAACTCGCTCCGCCGGATTCTGCTCTCGTCGCTCCAGGGGACCGCCATCACCGCCGTGCGGATCGATGGCGTGCTCCATGAGTTCAGCAGCATCCCCGAGACGCAGGAAGATGTGACCGACATCATCCTGAACCTCAAAGAGGTGCGTCTGAAGTTGCACACGCTCGAGCCCCGGGTGGTCCGCATCCAGGTCGAGGGTGATCGACGAATCACCGCCGGTGACATTCAGACGGATGGGATGGTCGAGGTTCTGAATCCCGATCACCACATTGCCACCCTCAATGAGGGCGGCAAGGTGAACATGGAACTGACGGTGAAGACGGGGTGGGGGTACGTCCCCGCCGAAGAGAACAAGACGCCGGGCATGCCCGTCGGCACGATCCCGATCGATGCGATGTTCTCCCCGATTCGTCGTGTGAACTACAACGTCACGAACGCCCGCGTCGGACAGCAGACGGACTACGACCGTCTGGTGCTGGAGGTCTGGACGGACGGGAGCGTGGCGCCGGCCGATGCGGTCGCCTATGCCGCGAAGATCCTCAAGGAGCAGGTCAGCATCTTCATCAACTTCGATGAAGAGGCGGAGCCTCACTACGAGGAGAGTTCGCCCCAGAACGAAATCCTGCAGAACGAGAATCTGTACCGGAGCGTCGACGAACTCGAACTCTCTGTTCGTTCGGCGAACTGTCTGCAGAACGCGAACATCAAGCTGATCGGCGAGTTGGTCCAGAAGACCGAAGCCGAGATGCTCAAGACCAAGAACTTCGGCCGTAAATCGCTCAAGGAGATCAAAGAGATCCTGGCGACGATGGGCCTTGGCCTCGGGATGAAGCTGGAAGGCTGGAATCCCGAGTCCCGCCGCAAGTAAGCGAGGAGAAGAGCAATGCGTCACCGGAAGTCGGGTCGCAAACTGGGCCGCAACGCCAGTCACCGGGATGCAATGTTCCGCAACTTGGTGACGTCGCTGCTGGATTTGGAAAAGGTGCAGACCACCGACGCGAAAGCGAAGGAACTGCGCCGGATCGCGGAGCGTCTGATCACGCTGGGCAAGCGAAACGCTCCCAGTCTGGTCGAGGCCGCAGGGAACGACGACGAGAAGGCGCGTCTCACGGCGGTCCGCGTTGCGGCTGTGCGTCAGGCTGCCCGCTCCGTCCGGAGCCGCGATGTTCTGCAGAAGCTCTTCAGCGATCTCGCAGAGCGTTACCAGACCCGGCCGGGTGGTTACACCCGGATGGTGCGGGTCGGTCGGCGCGCTGGCGACGGCGCGGAGATGGTGATCATCGAGCTGATGCCGGACGGCCTCTCCTCGGTGGATGGGCCCGTTTCCGCCTGAAGCGGCGCGTGTGACGCCTGAAGCAGCCGGGACGGTCCGCCGCCCCGGCTTTTTCGTTTCTGGCGCCGCGAGTTCGTGGCGCGGGCGTCGTGGCCCACGCGAACGTGCCCGTTCGTGCGGGCGCTCGTGTTTCGGTCGGCGCGTCCCGTCCCCTGTCGTTCAGGAACGCGGGCGTGTGGCGACCGTTCGATTCGGTCCGGCGACGCTGAGCCGCGCGGACGCCCCGAGGCGATCGACGATTGTCGCCGAGAAGGGCGCGCGCCGTTCAGGCGCGGACGCTCGTGGCTGCGGCCGGGGCGGCGTCAGCGGGCCTTTTTGGCTGCCCGTGCCTCAGTCGATGCGGGAGAGTGTGCAGCGTTCGACGACGACCGACGCGCGTTCGTCCTCGGGGAAGCCGTAGCCGGACTTCGTCGGGGCATAGTAGATACACCACTGACCACTGGTCCCGGCGGGCAACGGGTCGCGCCACCAGAGGTTCTCGATGTCGAAAAGCCCGCAGCCGAACAGCTCGGTCGTGACGTCGACGTCGTCGTCGGTGAAGCCGTCGGCCCGCAGCGCGTCGCCGTCGCATGCGTAGTCGAGGAGTTCGGCGTTGTCGATCGGGCCGAGCTGCGCGCGGTCGGTCCCGCCGACGTTCAGGGGCTCGGGCAGGGTGAGCGCGGCGCAGGCGTGGTCTTCCGTGGTTTCCGCGTAGAGCGTCCAGCAGTCGATCAGGACCTGGAGGATCGAAACGCGGTGGTCGGGGCCGTCGAGCGTGGCGTCGGGCGCGCAGAAGCCTCCGTCGGTGCAGATCTCGCCAGCGCCATTGCAGTGTTCGTTTCCGAGACACTCGACGCAGGTGCTGCTGGGGTGGCAGAGGTAGATGTCGGTGCAGTCGCAGTCCTCCGTGCAGGGACCGCCCTTGGCCTGGTAACACCGCTGTGCGGCGCCGTCGCAGGCATCGAGCACGATGCACTCGGCGCCCGGGCTGCACTGCGCGCCCTCCTCACAGGCCTCACCGTCCTCGATTCGGCACTCACGCGCCTCGGGATCACAGATGAGATTGAGAACCGGGTCGCACTCGGCGTCCCCCTGGCACGGGGCGCCCGGGCCGGAGACACAGCGGTCATCGATGCAGCGTTGACCGCGCCGCGCGCACTCGTCGACCTCGCCATTGCAGTTGTCGTCAATGCCGTTGCAGACCTCGGCGGCCGACGGAAAGACCATCTGGTTGCCGTCGTCACAGTCGATGGTGCCGCGCAGACAGCCCGGGCCGTAGCCGTCGCCGTCTCCGTCCTGACAGTCGCCGTTGCCCGCCGGGGAGCAGCCGACATCACCGCCGTTGCAGTCGTCGTCCTTGCGGTTCCCGCAGACCTCTTCTCGACCTGGATTGATGCGGGGATCGCCGTCGTCACAGTCGGGTCCGAGGCAGCCGGTCCCCTCGCCGTACCCGTCGCGGTCGCGGTCGAAGCAGTCTGCACCGAGCTGCAGATCGGCACCGTTGCAGTCCTGGTCGATCGTGTCGCCCGGAATCTCGCGCGCGCCGGCGTTCTGGTTGGGGTCGCTGTCGTTGCAGTCGGAGCCGAGGCAGCCGGCGCCGACGCCGAAACCGTCGCGGTCGGTGTCCTGACAGTTCTCGGGGCAGGGGAGATCCCCGCGGAGGGCGGGTTGGTTGGCGACATTCTCGGCGCAGTCCTGGTCGATGTTGTCGCCGCAGATCTCAGCCGTGCCGGGGTTGCGGCGGTTGTTGTTGTCGTCGCAGTCCGGACCGAAACACCCGGAGCCCTCGCCGTACCCGTCGACGTCGTTGTCGATGCAGTTCTGGAGGCAGGGCAGGTCACCCCCCTGGCAGTCGTCGTCCTTGAAGTTGCCGCAGATTTCGCTGGCGTTGGGATTCGTCGAGCGATCGTTCTCGTCGCAGTCGGCGCCGTTGGTCGGATCGGCGTTGCACTCGGCGCTCTGGAAACCGTCGCGGTCGAGGTCCTCGCAGGCGGCTCCGCAGCCGTCGTTGACCGTACCGTTACAGTTGTCGTCGAGCTGATTGGCACAACGCTCTGCGCGACCGGGGTTGACGAGGTTGTTGCGGTCGTCGCAGTCGCCGCCCCGCGGATTGCCGGCGGCGTTGGCGTTGCACAGGGCGTCCTGATAGCCGTCCCGGTCGAGGTCCTGACAGCCGCCCGGCGCGGTGGGGGGGGCGGTCGGCGCGGCCGTGGGGGCCGCCGTGGGGGCGGCCG
Source organism: Myxococcota bacterium (assembly GCA_023150895.1). GTDB lineage: Bacteria > Myxococcota_A > Bradymonadia > UBA7976 > UBA1532 > CAINDO01. The sequence continues at coordinate 66,554 of JAKLJY010000017.1, forward strand.
TGGGGCTCGCCGTGGGGGCGGAGGTCGGCGGGGCGACACCCATGTCGACGACCGTGGAGCCGGCCGGTGTGGAGCTCTCCTGAGCGCATCCGGCGACGACGAGCGCGCCGAAAACGGTCAGCGTCCAGTGGCAGGGGATTTGTTTCATTCTATCTCTCCCGGAAATGTGCCGTCATGGTGGACGACAGGGGGCGTGGACTGCAAGGTTGCGGACCGATTCGGGGGCGAGGTCTCGTTCATCACTCGGCCGAAGGTTCGGCGCCGAAGCGGCGGGCCTGACTCCGCGCCCGCTCGGCGAGATCCGGGCGCTTCATGCGTTCCAACGCTCGTGCGAGGGCGGACCACGCGGCGCCGTCCTCCGGACCCCACGTGACGGCCTGTTCGAGGAACCGGACCGCGGCTTCGGGTTGTCCGGCCCGCAAGGAGACGAGCCCCATCGCGTGGGCGGCGGCCGGATCACGGACGCCACGGGTCAGGAGGGCCACCGCGCGCGATGCGGCGGCGGCGTCCTGGCCGCGGCCCGCATCGACGAGCGCGCGCGCCGCGTCGAGACGCTGCCGGAGTCCTTCGGGCACCGTGCCGCGGTCGAGCACGGCGGCTTCGGCTGCGCGCAGTGCCGTCGAGGCGGCCGACCAATCGGCCCGGCGGACGGCGTGGCGCACTCGAGCAAGCTGCACTTGCACGTTCTGGGGGGCGGCGACGGCGGCGGCATCGAGCGTATCGCTGGCCGCCGCCCAGGCGGACGAAAGCTCCTCGTGGACCGCCCGGGCAAGCAGGACCTCGGCGTCCCCCGGTCGCAGGGCCATCGCTCGATCGAGAGAGCGAACGGCATCGTCGCGTCGGCCGGCGAGCATCGCCGCCGAGGCACGGGCGAGGTGCAGAGGTGCACTCTGCGGTTCGAGGGTCAGCCCGGCGTCGATGGCCGAGAGAGCGCCGGGACCATCCCCGCGGGTGATTCGGGCAGTGGCGACGGCGCGGGCGATCCGGACATCGGCCGGGCGAAGCGAGAACGAACGCTCGAGCGCCCGCTCGGCCGCCGCCCGATCGCCCGCGAGTTGGTGCATCGAGGCGAGATCCGCCCAACCCTCGGCACTGCCGGGAGAGACCTCCAGCGCCTTGGGCAGCAGTGCGAGCGCCTGCCGACGGTCCGCATCCGCGCGGGGCCCACCGCCCCGGGCCGCTTCCGCATAGGCCCGCGCGACCAGGAGCTGGTTCTCGGGGTCGCGGTCGTCGACGTCTGCCGGCCGTGCAATCCAGACGAGGGCCTCCGTCGATGGGGCCGGCGCGGATTCGGGCTCGTCGTGCGGGAGGTGTCGCCGAATCCGATGGTCCGTCATGGCGACGTGTGGGATGTCCGAGGTGGGGGCGACGCGCATGTGGCAACGGACACAATCCGGACCCGCGGGGCCGGCGCAGCGGTTGTGCGTCTCTCCGTGGCAGGCGCGACAGGGGGACGAACGATCGGGCTGTGCGACGCCGGGGCCGTGGACGGCATGTGGCGCGTGACAATCGGTACAGCCGAGCGCCCCGTGTCCGCACCGACTCGCGGCGAGGCGCTCTGCATGGCTCGCGATGCCGAAACCGCGCGTCTCGCCGCCTTCCCGGCGGAAGATGGCGACCGTGTCGGCGAGGCGGGCCGGCGGCAGGTAGTCTCCGAAGGCACGTCCCTCGCGGGCGAGCCGGACCGCGCCGGCGTAGTGACACTGATTGCAAACGTCCTCCCGGCGCGCGGGCGCCAGGCGGGACGGCATGACCGGATCGTCGGTGGCGCCACCCGCGAGACGCGCCCGAACGTGTGCGCGCGCGTCCCCGTGACATCGGCTGCACCCGATCGGGCCCGGGGCGGGCGAACGGTACCGGTTGAGGCTGCCCTCGACCCAGGGGGCCGGATCCGCGTGGCAGAACAGACAGTCCGGCTTGATTTCCCGGTACATCCCCGGGTGGTCGACGATGCCATACCCCGGGCTCAGGTCCCAGAGGCGGCGCTGTGGGTACCACGTGAGGGGGGCTTCGAAGAGTGCATCGCCTTCGGACCAGAGGTACGAACGCGTGTGGGCGCCGCTCCCGATGAGATAGGCAGCGACGCGCTTCGCGGCGCCGAGCGCCGAGGGTTCGCTGAAGACCGGCCGGCCGCCGGCGTCGAGCGCGACGGCGAATCGTTGGCCCGTCTTGGGGTGCGTGCGTTCGGCGCGCGGGCGTTCGACACCCCGGCGGAGGGCCGGCCCGTCGGTATAGGACAGGAGGCTGCGACCCATGGCGGACGCGCGCCAGGCGTTCACCTCGTCCGGGTGGCAGTCCTCGCAGTCGGCCTCGGACGCGCGGAGCGCCGGCCAATCCGGCCGGGGAGCGCTCGTCCCGGCGGCGCTCGGGGGCGCGGGGGAGGCGGTCGACGCCGGCGGCGGGACGACGGCCGCGGACACCGGCTCGGCGGGCGGGCGCGACGGCTCCGACGTACTGCACGCAATGAGGAGGCCGAAGATGAGACCCGGGCACCACCGGACGCGGCCCATGGGCACGACCCCCGGGCGCCGTCACTCAGGGGATGGGTTTGTCCCCGACGACGACGCCGATGAACGGCAGGTTTCGCAGTTTGCCGGCGAAGTCGAGCCCGTAGCCGACGACGAACCGGTTGGGGATCGTGAAGCCGACGTAGTCGATCGGGACTTCGACCTTCATCCCCTCCGGCTTGTGCAGGAGCGAGGCGATTCGCACCGAGGCGGGCTCGCGGGTCTGCAGGTTGGCGAGAAGGTACTTCATCGTCAGACCGGTATCGACGATGTCCTCGACGACCAGGACGTGTTTGCCCTTCACCGGCTCACTGAGGTCCTGCGTCATCCGGACGATACCGCTCGACTCGGCCCGCGAGCCGTAGCTCGACAGCCCGAGGAAGTCCACCTCGACGGGCAAGTCGATGAACCGGCAGAGATCGGCGATGAAGGGAAAGCTGCCCCGCAGGACGCCGACGAGCACGAGCTCTCCGCGGCCTCGGTAGTCGGCCGTGATCTGGGCGCCGAGCTCGCGATTCCGCGCCTCGATCGTGGCCGCGTCGTACATCACCTCGAGGTGTTTCGGATCGTAGAAGGGCACGGTGCCTCTCAAACCCAGCTGTTGTTCATCAACTCGCCGAATCCACCGCCGCCGGGCACGATGTATTGGCGTTCGTCGAGGCCGGATTCCTCGTCCCAGCGTTCGCCGGGGACGGTGGCGAGCACGTCGGGGGGAGACATCCCGCGATCGAGCCGCAGCGCGTAGATGAGGACGTCCGGGATCTCTCGCTTGAGGCGCCGGATGAACTCCGGCGTGACGATGAGGTTGAGCGTGACGACCTTGCGGGGCTTGCCGAGGCCGCCGTCCACGTAACTGTGGATGGCCGTGCAGAGGCTGCCCCCGGTCGCCCCCATGGGATCGGGGAAGAGAACGATGCACCCGTCGGCGGACCCTCCGATTTTGGCGCCGGAGATGGCCGCGCCGGTGACCTGGTGGGCCTGGTTGGTCGTGCGCGCCATGATGAGGTGGTCCTGACGGACGACCGGGGGATCGAGCAGGTGGTTGAGTGTGTCGAAGCACACCTGGCTCGGCAGGATGCCTGCGCGGGCGATGTCGACGACGACCGTCGGCGTGCGGGTGTCGATGACCTCGCCGCGGAAGACACCGTTGCGGTTCGTGGCGAGCATGCGCGTCGGGAGCTCGGCCGCGACGCGGGGGAACTCCTGGTTGATGACCGCTCGAATCAGGCTCGTGTAGAGCTGCGCGATGAGGTCGTTGAACGCGGGCTGCTGGGTTTGCGGTGAACAGAGCCGGGCGAGCTGCGTCGTCAGGAACGGGTCGTTCAGGATGTGAACGCCGTCGCCATAGCGGTGTTCAATCTCGCTCAGACGGTGCGGAGGGCTCATGGTTCACTCCCGGAAGGGCATCGGCAGTTGCTCGGGGATGGCCGGCCGCGGAGCCGACTCGGTGGAGATGGGCAGAGACTGCTGCTCCGGCGCCGCGATGGGCTGCGCGTGATGGCAGCGTCGACAGCGGGCCTCGTAGGTGTCGTGCGCCCCGATGACGACCCGGCTCTCGCTCGCCGAGAGGCGCTGGGATCGGTTCGCCGGTGCGCCACACACCATGCAGACGGCCAGCGTCTTGGTGATGACCTCGGCGATGGCGAGCAGCTGCGGCATCGGCTCGAACGGGCGCCCCTGGTAGTCCTGGTCGAGGCCCGCACAGATGACCCGCACGCCGCGATCCGCGAGCAGGTTCACGACCTCGACGAGGTGCAGGTCGAAGAACTGCACTTCGTCGATCCCCACGACCGCCGTGTCGCCCTCGACCCCCTCCAGGATCTCCTGTGCGGAGTCGACGGGAATGCCATGCACGCGGAGCTCGCTGTGGCTGACGACCGCCTCGGCGTCGTATCGGTCATCGATCCGCGGTTTGAAGACCTGGACCTTCTGACGGGCGATGGCGGCCCGCCGGATGCGGCGAATGAGCTCCTCGGTCTTGCCCGAGAACATGCTCCCGCAGACGACCTCGACCCAGCCGGTGCCGGGTTGCAGATGGCCGGGAAAGCCGGCGCCGGGGTGGGTTCCGAACATCGGGCGCGGAATCTACCCGAGGGGCGCCGGCCCCACAACGGACTATTGGCGCGGCGTGACGGGGCGCACTTCCCGGGCCATCCACTGGCGCAGACGCGCGTTCAGGCGCGCGCGGACCTCGGGTTCGGTCGCCGAGAGATCGTTCTTTTCGTCGGGATCGACGGAGAGGTCGAAGAGCGTGAACTCATCGAAGGTGATGCCCCACTGATACTTCCACGGCCAGTCGACGACGGCCCGGCGATCGGAGTGATTGCTGTCACGCACCATCTCGATGAACACGGGGCCGCGCGTCGTCGGCCCGCGGCTCGCACCGAAAGGCAGGAGGCTCGTGCCGGGCAAGTCGGGCGGGCGGCGGAGTCCGGCGAGGTCGAGAACGGTCGGGACGACGTCGAGGAGGGCGACCGGAACGTCGACCGTCCGACCGTCTAGGCCCGGGCCCGCGACGATGAGCGGCACGCGGACCTGATCGTTGAAGAGGTGCTGGCCGTGGTAGCGATAGTCGTGCTCGCCAAAGCCCTCTCCGTGATCGCCGTGGACGATGACGTAGGTATTGCGGCCCCAGCCCTGCTCCTCGAAGGCGTCGAGCAGACGCCCGACGTGTTCATCCGTGAAGCGAATCTCCTCGTCGTAGCGGTCGGAGTCCGAGTCGCCGAGATCACTCGGTTGATCGTGACTCTGGTAGAAGTGGTGCGGGTCGAAGTAGTGGATCCACAGGTAGTGGGGGCCCGTGTCCGGGGCGTGGCGACCGAGCCAATCGAGCACCAGATCGGTCGTCTGGCCGCTCGTCGAGACGTTGACCATCCGCGGCCCGTACTTGTTGACGAGCGTCAGATCCCAGTCCACGAAGCCCTGATTGAGGCCGTACGACGGGAGGAAGAAGCGGTGCGCGGGGAAACCGGCCGTGTGGTAGCCGGCATCACGCAGGCGCTCGGCCAGCGTGATGTTCTCCGGCCAGATCGTCGCCCAGGAATCGGGTGAGCGGTCGACCTCGGAGAAGTACCGACCCGTGAAGACCGAGGGCATCGAGACCTTGGTTTGCGCACCCTGGGCAAACGCCCAGTGAAACCGCAACCCGCGCGCCGCGAGGGCGTCGAGCCGGGGTGACGTGCCGCGTCCGTAGCCCCAGGCGCCGAGTCGATCGGCGCGGAGGGTGTCGATCGTGATGTGAACGACGTGGGGGCGATGGACCACGGGCGGACGCGGCGTGGCATCGGCGGCATCGCTCTCGGGGGTCGCAACCGGCTCGCCGGAGCCCGGCGCGTCGCCGCCGAAACAGTCGTCGTCCACCCCGTTGAGGGCGAGCTCCGGTGCGCCGGGATGGACGTCCGCGTTGTCGTCGTCGCAGTCGCCCCCGCCGAGGAGGCCGGCGTACCCGTCGCGGTCGGCGTCGAAGAAGGGCTGCGCCTGCATCACGAGGGGTCGGAACAGCAGTGTCTGCTCGAGCAGGGCGGCCTTGACCTCCGGGCGAGCTTCCATGAACCGGACGAGGTCGCCCGTGCCGACGAGGGCGAGCGCTGCGGCGACCCCGGCGGCGCGGGGCAACGCCGGGTGGTGCAGCGCGTGGCGCGCCCCGCGATAGAGGCCCGCCGTGGCGCCCGCGGCGAGGGCCGGCCATGAAAAGAGCACGATGGGGGGCCAGATCCCGAAGCTCTCTTGCAGCGCTTCGTTCTTGATGAACGTGGCGACGCCGAGCGAGAGGACGAAGGCCAGCACCCCCGCGCCGAGCGCTCGGCTCGGCGTCACCCGACCACCGCCCCAGCGCGCATCGAGCTCGCCGAGAAGGCGACGCAGGATGGACCAGAGGTAGAACGCGGCACCGAGCGCGACGGGCGCGAAGAGGGCGAGCGCCGTGGCCCCCAGGCCCCGGTGATGTGTCCGGGTCGCGACCAGGAAGGCGGCGACGAAACAGGTGGCGGCAAAGAACACGAGCGCCACGAGCCCGGCCGGGCCGTCCGCCGTCGGCGGGCCCTCCGGGTCGTCCGGCGCAGAGCGGGGTCGGGCGCGAGTCCACAGCGCCGTCAGGAACCCGGCCGTCGCGGCGGCCAGCGCGCCGAACGCCACGAAGGGCGCCGACGCGTAGAGCGCAGCGAGGAGGCGGGTCGTCGTCGCGACTGCGCCGGGTCCGGCGAGCAGGTACACCGCATCCACGAGCCCGACGAGGGCCGACGCAGAGAGGAGGCCGAAAAAAGCGGCACGGGCCAGGGAGCGCTGCACGGGCCGCACTATACCCCAGCGCGGCCCGACGACTATACTCGCGCCCCCTGATGCGCACCGAAGCGAAACCGACGCGAATTCTGGGGATGCTCGTCCAGCTCGCCTGTATCGGCTACCTGTTCGTCTTCCTGTGGGTGGCGGCGCTCCGCCTCGTCTATCCGTTCGAGATCGAATGGATGGAAGGCGGGATGCTGACGCACGCCGCTCGCCTCCTCTCGGGTCAACCCATCTACGCGGCGCCGAGCGCCGACTTCGTCCCGTTCTTCTACACGCCGCTCTATCCGACGTTGCTCGCCGGCCTCTCGCACCTGACCGGGGGGCTGAGCTTCACGCTCGGACGGGGCGTCTCGCTCGCGTTCACGCTCTACACGCTCGGGCTTCTGTTCTACATCGGCCGACGCGAGGCCGGGCCCCGCGCGGGGCTGATCGCAGCCGGGCTCTATGCGGCCATGTTCCGTCTGACCGGCGCCTTCTACGACGTCGCGCGGCCCGACGCGATGTTCATCGCACTCGTCCTGAGCGCCTGCGCCGTGGCCTTCTACGACCGCACCTGGCGGGGCGTGTGCCTGTCGGCCCTTCTGTTCGTGCTCGGGCACTTCACGAAACAGACCACGAGCGTCTTCATCCCGATGGTGGGCCTGTGGCTGCTCTTCCGGCATCCACGGCAGGCGGTGGTCTTCGGGGCGCTGGTCGGGGGCCTGGCGGTGCTCGGCACGGTGCTGTACGACCGGGCAACGGACGGATGGTTCTGGACCTACATCTTCGAGGGCCACCAGGGTCATCTGTTCTATTGGAAGAACATCCTGATGGAGTACTGGCGGGATGTCCTCTTCCTTGCTCCGCTTCTGTTGCTCTTGCCGTTACTCTGGTTCTCGTATCGGGTGCCAGTGGTGATTCTGTCGCTCTTTCTGGTAGTTCACTGGGCCTATGCGTTCTGGTTCCGGGCGACCACCCTCGATTACGTCCCACACATGTACTATCAGGAACTCTGGTATGAGACGCCGCGCTGGGCGATTCTCGTGCCACCGCTCGTGATTGCAGGGCTGATGGTGGTGTATCGATGGCGTCATTCTGTGGACGACCCCGGATCGTTGTCGGTCAACGTGTTCTTCTTGTTGTGCTACATCGCGGGGACAGGTTCGAGCGGGCTGAATCACAGCACGCAGTGGGCGTACGCGAACTGCTTCATGCCCATTGCCGTTTTCGGGTCGCTGTTTCTTGCCCTCGTCGCCCACGATCTGAGCCGGTGGGCGGCCGGTGGTGCGGCCGTCGTCCAGGCGGCGCTGCTCGTGCAGCTCGCGGCCTTTGCCTACGACCCGCGCGCGCAAGTGCCCGGTGAGGCCGACTACGCCGCCCTCGACGAGCTGCACGCCGCCCTCGATGCCCATCCCGGCGCTCTGTTCGCCCCGGCGCATCCGTTCCTCGCGTGGCAGCGCGACACCCGCGTCCACGTCCACCAGATGGGCATCCAGGACGTTGCGTTCATGGGCGGCGTGAAGGACCTCGAGCGGCGCCTGGCCGCGCACGAGTGGGGCGTCGTCCTGCTCGAGGAGCAGAACCGCATCCCGGGTCTCGAGCGACACTACCGCCTCGCAAAACGGTTTCAGTGGACCGCCCCGGACGCCTTGCGGGCCAAGACCGGTTTCCTGGTCCGTCCGCAGAGTCTCTGGGTGCCGAAGACGGCGTCCACGCGCTGACGGGCGCGGGAAAAAAAAAGGGCGCCACGCGGGCGCCCTTCATCGTCATCCCCGAGCGGGGCGGAGCGAACTCACTGCGGGGCGGCGACGCCCGTGATGTTCACGCCTTCCATCTCGACCTGGAGGCACACGCCGATGGCGTTGCAGTCACCCGCCTGGGGGTTGCACTCGCCAGGGGCGCCGCCGGCGTCGACCTTGGAGTCGAAGCCGCCGAGGAAGCTGCTGATGAGGTCGATGCCGGCCTGGCAGTCCTCGGGGGTGCAGGACCCCGGAGGCAGGATGCTGTTGAGCGTGCTGCAGAAGCTCGGGGGCTCGGGGGCCGCGCAGGCGCCCTGGAGGCCCGAGAGCAGGCCGACGATGGAGTCCTGCGTGAGGTAGCCACCGATGAGGCCGTCGGTGAACTTGTACCCGACGCCGCCGGCGCCGATGCCGACGTAGCCGGCGACCTGGGAGGCCTCGAGGGCGAGCGAGATGGGCAGGCCCTGGATCGGCAGGGTGAGCGCGAAACGGGAGGACGGCGTGCGCAGCGCCCCGTTGCTGGCGATGGTGGCACCCATGAAGTGGATCAGCGGCGTGGTGCCGTCCGGCGCGAAGCTGACCGGATCGATGAGCCACTCACCGTCGGCCGCGCCGAACTCGCCCGTGTAGAGCTGCAGATCGATGTCGCCGGTGGCGCCGAAGGCCTCACCGTCGTCGGCGCCGACGAGGCGGCTGAGGAGCTTGAGCTGGATGTCGCCCGTCTCGTCCGGCTGGACGAAGCTGCCGAGGCCGGAGTCGCCGCAGGAGGCCGGATCGGCCGGGGGGGCGTCGGGGTTGAGCAGCGGAAGCAGGCCGGCGAGGGCCGTGCCCTTCGACGCGCCGTAGAGGCGGCACCCGACGTCGACCGCGCACTGCGGGCTCGCCGGGACGTTGATCCAGTTCACGCGCGCCGCGGGGCCGTACTCGCCCGGCGCCGCCCACGTGCAGGGCTCGGAGTCGCAGGGCGCCTGGCTCGGGGGACCCGCACAGACCGCGTCGCCGTCCACGCAGCCCTCGGGGGGCGGGGGAAGCTCGCCGCCGGTGGCGCCGCCGGTGCTGCCACCGGTGCTGCCGCCGGTGGTGCCACCCTCGGGCGTCGAACCGCCCGTGGTGCCGCCCTCGGGGATGCTGCCGCCGGTCGTCCCGCCGACGGGATTGCCGCCGACCGGGTCGCCACCGGTGCTGCCGCCGGTCGCTTCACCGCCCGTACCGGCGCCGGCGTCCGACTTGTCGCCGCCATCGGCGCTCGTCGAGTCCTCACCACACGCAACCAGGGCCGCAGTGGCCAGGGCTGCAACCAGAAGCTCGTTCAGCTTCGCCATTGATTCCTCCGCGCGGGCCAGAAGTTCCCCGCTTCGACCGTGTTACGACGCCGACTTGACGCGTCGGGTGCTTTTAACAGAAGCGCGGCGGACGGTGCAAAGGGACAGTGTGGGCAAAAGGCGCACCGGTCTCAGTCTTCGTCCGGCTCGAGCTCGCCGCGCGTGATGGCCAGGTGACGGAAGATCGTCCGGGGGTCGACCCCGAGGTCCCGCGCCGTTTTGGTGCGATTGCCCCCGTTCAGGGCGAGGACCTCGTCGATGTACCGGCGCTGAAAGGCCTCCTTGGCCTCCGCGAGCGGCAAGACCCGCCCCGCGAGGACATCGTCCGAGAGGTCGAGGTCGCGCGGTGAGAGCTGCAGGTCATCGGCGAGCACGACCGCCTTCTTGATGCGGTTTTCGAGCTCGCGGATGTTCCCCGGCCAGGCGTGCTTGCGCAGCGCGATGATGGCCTCTCGCGTGAAGCCCTGAATGGGCCGCCCGTACTCCTTCGAGAACTTCTCGAGAAGGAAACGGGCGATCAGCACGACGTCTTCGTCGCGGGCGCGCAGCGGCGGGAGCTCGATGCTGACGACGTTGAGGCGGTAATAGAGATCTTCCCGGAAGCGGCCTTGTTTGATGGCCTCCTCGAGGTTGACGTGGGTCGCGGCAACCACCCGGATGTCGACGGGGGTCGGTCGCGTCTCCCCCACGGCGGTGACGACACGCTCCTGGATGGCGCGCAGCAGCTTGACCTGCAGGTTGGGCGGCATTTCGCCGATTTCGTCGAGGAAGAGCGTGCCGCCGTGGGCCGCCTGAAAGCTGCCGGGCTTGTTCTCGACCGCCCCGGTGAAGGCGCCCTTGCGGTGACCGAAGAGCTCGCTTTCCATGAGGGATTCGGGGATGGCGCTGCAGTTGATGGCCACGAACGGGGCGTTCTTGCGGCGCGACCGGCGATGAATCTCGCGGGCGATGAGCTCCTTGCCCGTGCCCGTCTCACCGAGGATCAGGACGCCGATGTCGGCGACGGCGATCTTTTCGACGCGCCGAAAGACCTCGCGCATGACGTCGCATGCCCCGATGATCTCGCCGAACTTCTGGCGGTCGAGATCCTGCCTCAGCTCGGCCGTCTCGGCGCGCAGAGCCTGAACCTGCATCGCATGCTGCAGTAGCAGGGCCGCCTGCGAGGCGAAGACCGTGAGGAGCTCGAGCGAACGGGGCTCGAAGAGGTTCACCACGTTGTCGTTGCCGACGTAGATGACACCGAGCAGGTTGCCCTGGAAGAGCAGGGGCACGCACATCACGCTGCAGAGCCGCAGCTGCATGACCGAGATGCTGGCGTTGAACGCGGCGTCGTTGAGCGCGTCGCTCACGATGAGCGGCTCGCGGGACTCGAGGACCCGGTTGATGATGCTGTCGCTGACGTGGTCGAGGCTCGCCGCGATGCTCTCTTTGTTCAGGTTGCGCGCCGTGCAGACCCGGGGTTCGGCGTCCCGCATGATCAGCAGGAAGCCCTTGTCGGCCCCCGTGAGCCCGACGACCTCGTCGAGGAGTGCCTCGAGGAGCTCGTCGACCCCCACGCGACGGGCGAGGTGATCGGAGAATGCGGCGAGCCGGCGATAGGCCTGCAGCTCGTCGACGGCGGGTCCGGCCTCGCGCTCGATCGTCGTGCGATCGTCCCAAAGGTGGAACTTCAGCGCCGTCTTGCCGAGCAACAGTGCATCGCCGTGTTCGAGCGCGTGCTTCTTCACGGCTTTGCCGTTCACGAGCACCGGGTGCGCGCGATGGTCGAGGGCGACGAGCACGAATCGCCCGTCCTCGAGGCGGACGTGGGCATGGGTCGCCGCCACACCGGGCCCCTGGACGACGACGTCGTTTTCGGGATCGGCCCCGACGGAGGAGAGCTTGCGCACCAGGGGCTGCGAACGGCCCGCATAGATCAGACTGGGCATTGGACTTCCGACGGGGGAGGCGTGCCGACTGGCGTTCACGGGCCGAAAAAGCGGAATACGGCCCCGGTGGGTTCGACCGTGGGGGGCGGGCCGAGGTCCGGACGCACGCCAGGGGCCGAAAATTCACGGTTGATCTCGGTGTTCTCCCGAAACGTGAGCTGCGCGTGCAGGATGCCACCGAGCGCGATCAGGAGGGCGCCGTATCCGCACCCGAGCTGCGCGGCCTGGTAGGCTTCGGCGCGCTCGACGTCGGAAGGGGCGTAGCGCCCGGAGGGCTGCCGCAGGCCTTCGACGCCCTGGGCGAAACCGATGGACAAACCTGCCAGGACGAGCTGCGTGCCGAGCAGCAGGCCGCCGGTGACGTATTGGCCGTCCTGAAGTTGCCCGGCGCCGAGGGGCATCGCCGCGACGAATCGGCTGTTGCGGCGCAGCTCGATCTTCTCGACGACGGTGTTGGCGCGACGGCGCCGTTCGTCCTCTTCGGCGAGCTGCTTCTCGAGGGCCGCCTTCTGCCGCGCGAGCTCCTCCGCGAGGGAGGCCCGGACGTCTTCGTAGAATTGCACGGCCGGGGGCGGGACGAGCAGCGGATCGAGGTGCTTGTCGGGTTCGAGCCGGACGAGCCGCTCGAAGTACTTGCGGGCCTCTGCCTCGCGGCGCTGATAGAAACAGGCGAGGCCGAGGAGTTCGTAGCTGCGGGCGAGATCGTCGCGATCGGGCAGCAGGCTCTTGGGTTCGACGAGCGGTTTGAGCTTCTCGATGACCCGGTCGAAGTCGCCGTAGGTGAACCACCCCTCCGCGTCTCGAAGGTCGTCGACGGGACCCGCCACGGCGGCACCGGCCCAGACCGCGACGAGAAACCCGGCTGCGGGCCCGGCGCGCGTCATCGTCGGATCGAACGACGCACGGAAACACTCCGGCGAGACGGGGCGGCACACGAGGACATCGGTCGTTCGGCGCTCAGAAATCCACGGTTTCGGTGGTGGTCTTGCCGGCTGCGAGGCTCACGTCGCGGGTCTGGAGGCTAACCCCGGGCTCCCCGATCGTCAAGCGGAGGGCCTGGCGCAACGCGCCCATCGGCACCTCGATGTCCACGTTGGTCTGGCCGAGGAGCTGGCCGTCGGACTTCCGGCGGACGGGCGCGTCCTTGTTCGAGACGACGCGGAGCCGGGCGGGGAGGGGCGAGCAGCGGGCGACGATGGGCGGCACGCGCTCCTGTCCGGGTTCGATCACCACCGGGAGGGTGAGACGCTCGCAGGCTTCGTGCCGGATGTCGACGATGTGTTGCCCCGGTGCGAGGAGCAACCCGTCGGCGCGTTTGACCTCGTACATGTACCCGTGCCTTGCCCCGTCGACGAAGACCTGACTGCTCATCAGGTCGGCGCGCACGTCCACCCGGACCGGACGGGCCGGCGGTGTCACGACCGCCTCGGATGGGGGGGCCGTACGGGGGGGCTGTGATCGGCTCGGGCGGGCCGCCGTGATCGGGGCCGGGGGCGGGGCGGTCGTCCCCGGCGCCGTCGTCGGTGCGGTCGAGGGGGCCTCGGGCGGCGTCGTGGGATTCATCGTCGCGGAGGCGGGGGCGCTCGGGACGGGCGGCCCGGTCGGTCGGGCCGTCGCCGGCGCAACGACATCGGGCGGGCCGTCGGGCAGCCGGGGCGGTGCGGGGGGCGGCCAGAGCGTGATCACGGCGGCGGCCGCGGCGACGGTGGCCGCGCCGCCGAGCATCCCGAGGACGAAGCGGCGTCGACGATGCCCCCGCTCGATGCGTGCGAGGAGCGCTCGCGCCGCGGGGTGGGTTTCGTCGAGCGCGAGGACGCGATCCAGAAAGTCCAGCGCACGCGCCGTCTGCTGCGCCGCAAGCGCCCGCTCGGCGGAGGCGAGGTAGGGTGGGATGACGCGCGCGGGCAGGGCGTCTTCATAGGCGGCCGGGTGGTCGAAGTATGCCGCGAGCTCCTTCGGGACCTCCGAGAGCCCCGCCTCGGCGAGTTGCCCGCGCAATGCCTCTGCGACGACGCGCGCACGCTGCGGCCGGTCCCCCGGATCCCGCTGCAGACACTGCTCGATGAGCCGGGCGAGCGGCTTGCCGGCCGTCGGGCGGCGCTGCAGCACGGGATCGAATCGGCACTCGAGGATGCGCCGGAAGAGCGCCGCGGGGTTGGGACCGGTGAACGGCAGCACGCCGCAGACGAGCCAGTAGAGGACCGTCCCGGCGCTGAAAACGTCTGCACGCGCGGTCACGTTCTGCCCGTCGACCACCTCCGGCGCCATATGTGCCGGCGAGCCGAGGATGGTCCCGGTCTGCGTCAGCGTCTCCATGTCCACGAGCTGCGCGATGCCGAAGTCCATCAGGATCGGCAGCCCGTTGCGCGCGATCATGACGTTCTCCGGCTTGACGTCACGATGGACGATGCCCGCCTCGTGGGCGTGATCGAGGGCCTCGAAGAGTGGCACGGCGAGCAGGGCGGCGACCTCCGTCCGGCGAAGCGGGTGCTCGTCGATGAAGGCGCGCAGGGTCGGACCGTCGATGAACTCCGACACGATGTAGGCCCGCTCGGAGTCGGGCGGCGCGAAGTCGAAGACCTCGAGGATGCTCGGGTGGTGCAGGCGCGCGACGGCCTGCGCCTCGCGTTCGAAGCGCTCGCGGGACTCGGCGCGGGACGCGAGATGCGGATGGAGCACCTTGAGCGCCACCGTCCGGCCGAGCGCAGGATCGCGGGCCCGATAGACGACGGACATGCCCCCCCGGCCGATCTCCCGATCGATCTCGTAGCGCCCGAGTCGCTGTGGCGTTGCCGTGTCCATCTCGTCCGTGTGGTGTCGGGGCACCCGAGTCGGGGGAGATTAAGTCCGGTCTCGTCCGGGAACCAAGGGGGTCCTTGCGGGTCCGCGCGGGGACTCCGTCCGCGCGCAGGGTTTACAAGGCGGACGACCCGGGGGATAGTCTCCCGGAACGCCGGTCGGTGGGTCTCCATGGCGGATGAGAAAGAAAAGAAGAACATCCTCGTCATCGAGGACGAAGGTCACGTGCGGACGCTCGTCAGCCGCCTGCTCGAGAAGAACGGCTACACCGTGCGTACCGCCGAGGATGGACTCGACGGTCTGCGCGCGCTCGAGGTGTTTCGACCCGATCTCATCATCGCGGACGTCATGATGCCCAACCTCGACGGGCTGACGTTCACGAAGGCGTTGAAGAACCGGCGCGAAACCAAGGCCATCCCGGTCATCTTCCTCACCGCGAAGACCGATCCGCTCTCGATGATCGAGGGCATCAACGTCGGTGCGAAGTTCTACATCACCAAACCGTTCCAGATCGAAGACGTGCTCGCCAAGGTCAAGAAGGTCCTGACCGAGCGGGGTCACCGCATCGACTGAGCCGGCGGGGGCGGCGGCGGCGGGGGCGCGGCGATTCGCTGGACGACGATCTCGATCCGGCGATTGCGACTGCGGCCGTCCTTCGTCGAGTTGTCGGCGATGGGCTCGGCCCCGCCCTTGCCGACGACCGTCAGTCGATGCGGGGCGATCCCCCCATCGGCGAGGCGGTCCCGGACGGCCATGGCTCGACCCGTGCTCGTCTCGACGGCGGCGTCGACGTCCGGCCGGGCATCCGTATGCCCTTCGACCCGGAGGGCGAGGTCGTCCGTCGCGGCGAGAAGCGCGGCGACCCGATCGACATAGGGCAGGCGGTGCGGCATCACCGCCTGCGAGCCGTCGGCGAAGAGCTGCCTCATCGTGAGCACGAGGCCGCGGCCTTCGAGGCGGGCCTCGAGCTCGGGCACCGTGCTGGCCTGGGCGAGGAGGGCGCGGAGCCGAGTCTCGACGGCTTGCCGGCGGGCCTCGTCGGCGAATCGGGGCGTGACGTCGGCGAGCAGTCGTTGGCAGTGCAGCACCGCCCGGTCGATCGCCAGCGTCCGCTCTTCGGCGCCGGTTCGGGCATCATCGAGGGCCGCCAGTGCGCCCTGCAGCGCGTGGATGGCTTGCAGGTCGTCGGCGGGGGCGAGGCGGGCGGAGGCCCGCTCATCGGCCTGACGCAGCGCCGCGAGGGCGAGGGACAGGCGACGCCCCTCGGGCGACTCGCGGCGGGCGTCGAGGTGGCTCGCCATCTCGGCGAAGCGCGCAGCACGCTCCACGCCTTCGATCGCGGCGCGCTCGCGCCGACGTGCGTCCGCCAGCCGTTCGTCCATCAGTCGCTGCCGGTTGGAGATCTCGGCGAGTCGCATCTGCTGGACTTTGCGCTGTGCGTATGCTTCGGCCATCAGAAACTGCCAGCGGGCGAGTCGGGCCAGGTGCCCCGCCTCGGCCACGCGACCGGCGTCCTCGGCGGCTTCGGCCTCCTGAAACAGGGCGTCGGCGGTCGCCGTGAGCTTCGGCAGCGTCCGGGCGACGTCGTCACCGGCCTTCGAGCTGCGCAGGCGTTTGTACTCTCGCAGGTCGGCGACACCGCGCGCGCCTCCACAGGCGCCGAGGCACGCGGCGAGCGCAACGAGGAGCAAGGGGTGTGCGCCCCGATGACCCGAACCGCGCATCATGGCGGCGCAACGGGGGGCGCCGAGCCGGGTGCGCCCGTGCGCAGGCGCGCCTCGGCCGCCCGGGCCCGCCGTTCGGCCTCGCCCATGATCAGCGCCGTCTGGGCAAGCTGCGCCTCGGCCCGGGCGAGCGCGACCTCGACTTCGGCCTGGGACAGCAGGGCGTCGACCATGTCCATCTGAGCGGCGACCTCTCCGCGAAGCTGATCGAATCGGCCGAGATCCCCCCGCGCGAGCGCCAGCGACGCCTCGTGGAGGTTCTTCTTGACCGCGACGAGGGGCGCCCCAATCCGGGCGGAGGTGGTGCCGACCTCCGAGTTGGCCTCGTCGCCGCCCTCCAGGCGGGCGATGCGCAGCAACTGCTCGACCAGGAAGGCCTGGCGCGACTCGACGACGACGGGCTCCGCGGCGGACGCGGGCAAAGGGAGCAGGGCGGCCGCCAGGATGCCGGTCCGGAGGCGCGACCGGATGCGCACGCGCTCAGCCCGCCCGATGGCGCTGCTTCAGGAGCGCGCCGACGACGTCCCGGGCCACCAGCGGGGCGTACCCGAAGTCTGCGGCGAGGCGCGCGAGCGTCTGGTCGACGACCGCGCGATCGTCGTCGGCGAGGTGGGCGCCGTCGTCGACGAGGGCCGCGAGGAGGTTTCGTTTGATGCGGTCGGCCGCTTGCCGCTTCTCCTCGTAGAAGGAGTCCGTCAGGCGGTCGTGCTGCTCACCGAAGATCTCGACGAGGTCGAAGACCGCCTCCGGATGGTCCATGCGCCACGCCGCGATCCGGTGCAGCACGCCGCCGCGGACGTCCTGGGCGGAGCCTTCCTGACCGAGACGCTTCTCGACGTCGCGCATGAGCCCCTCGTCGGGGTCTTCGTATCGCCCGGTCAGCGGGTTGAGACGCTTCTCCTTCTTGACCCAGTGCGTGACGTGGTCGACGTACCGTTTGAAGAGGTCGGCCGTGCGATCCGCATCGATGAGCCCCATCGCCTGGTGGAGCTCCTCCTCGACGAGGGCGAAGTACCACTCGCGCACCGCGCCGACGAAGGCTTCGGGCTTCTGGTAGTCGCCGTCCGGCTCGGCTCGCAACCAGTCGTAGATCTGGGTCTGCTTGCAGAGATCGAGCAGCTCGTCGAGCAGGGCGACCGGTGAGAGGCAATGATGGCCGTCGCGCCGGGCCGCCCCGAGCAGCGCGGCCTTGATCTCACGGGGGCTGGCGCCGATTCGACCCTCGTACGGTCGGGCCGGGTCGGACTCGCGGTGGAGCGTCGGCACATAGGCCCGCAGCTCGTTGATGGCGTCTCGCGAGAGCCCGGCCGGCACCTTGCCACGCGCGTAGAGCTCCGCCTTCTGCAACGGCGTCAATCGGGCAAGCGTCTTGCGCAGGGCGGGGGGCGCCAGCTCGGCTTCGGGGCGTCGCAACCGGGTCAGCACCGCCCAGAGGGCGGCCACCGTGTCGGTGTGCGGCGCGACGGCCCGTCGGATGACCTCCGGCGCGAGCTGCGGACGGTAGATGAGGGCTTCCTGCGTGTAGTCCGTCAGATACGGCACGCGGACGAGCTCGATGCGAGCCTTGAAGCTGGCAAAGTCCCCCATCTCGGTGAAGGCATCGAGGTGGTTGGCGTTGCTGCTGCCGATGAAGACCGTGTCGAGGAACAGGGTCATCATGTCGAGGCTCGCCGTCCCCTTCTCGCACGTCGACAGGATGTACTTGAAGGCTTCGAGCGGGCGTTTGAGGAGGTCGTTGAACTCGAGGACGCCCCGGTTGGCGTCGACGAGATCCCCGACGGCCTCGTAGAGGTTCAGGTTCTGAAGGGACGGCGGCAGCGCCGATGCGGACCGGTCGGCCGTGATCTGCCGCGCCCCGGCATCGACGCGCATCTGCGGATCGACCGTGACGGCGGCGGCACGGTAGCGCCTCGAGACGTGAAAACGCTCGACCTGAACGTGGCGCAGGACCTCGCCGAGGTCACCCCCGGAGGCCTTGAGCAGCGCATCGAAGATGGCGCGGGAACGGGGGGAGAGGTCGCCCTCCGTCAGGGCGTCCGGCAGCGCCGCGTCGGGGCCGAGGAGGCCGCGCAGCCACTCGATGCGGGCGTCCCGCGGCAACAGGAGCAGCGGATGGTCGCGCAGCTCGCTGCGGATGCGGGCGTCCACCTCCGCGTCGCCGAGGCGGGCGAACGTGTCGAGATTCTGAACGCCGCTCTGCGTCCCGAAACCGATGCTCGTGCGCTCGAGCTTTCGCGTCGGAAAGACCCAGTTGAACGAATACAGCGCGCCCTCCGGCTCGCGGCTGTAGTGCTCGAGCGCACGCAGGATGCAGGCGATGAAGCTGCTCTTGGCGCTGCCGTTCGGGCCGTGGAGCAGGATCAGCTTGTTGACCCGGCCCTCGCGAACGAAGTCCTGGACGAGCCCGAAGACCTGCTCTTGCACGGTCTCGTGGCCGATGAGCGGATCCCGACCGCCGTCGAACGGGCAGTCGAAGAGCTTGAAGCGCGTGACCCGGCCGTAGGGGCGATCGAGCTTCTCGGTGCCGTAGTGCAGGAAGCAGTCGCGCAGGTACGTCGCCGCGTCTCGCGCCTGCTGCGCCGGGGCGGCGCGAACGACGTCGAGGTACTCGGCGAACGAAAGCAGGCTCTTCTCTGCCACGAACCGCGCCCGCGTCCGGGCGATGGTCGCGTCGAGAAACGCCTCGGTGCCGGGAGCGGCTGCGGTGTCGGGCATGGGGTACCTTCAGGGTTTGACGTCGACGTCCCAGGAGAGCTTTTCGTCCCGGATGAGCTTGCACGTCGTGTCGTTGCACACGGAGAAATCACCGAGCCCCGCCAGCGTGGCCTTGCCGGCCGCCGCGGCGTTGAACGCCACGCTGAACCGCAAGTGCGCCTCGGTGAGCTCGGCGTCGTCCTTCGAGAGATCGGGCTTGGTCACCGTCACGCCGGCGGGCGGGGTGACGCGGAGGCGTGCGGGAAATTCGAGGTTCATGTGGAACCCGGCTGCGGGCCGAACCTCGATGACGCTGGTGGCCGGCTGCCCCGCGACGGCGGCGCCGGGCGCGATGTGCACGGTATACGGCGCGGCGGCCGACGGGCTCGCCGCCGCCGCAGTGGCCGCGCTCGGTGCAGGCGTCGCCGCGGACGGCGTGGCGGCGGCGGCCGGTTTCGCCGCCTCCGGCGCGCCCTGGCAGGCGAGGGTGGTGGCGAGCGTGAAGGCGGCGACGAAGGAGAATCGAAGCATGCGTTGACCCGGGGGCCGACCGCGGCCCGTTGAGGCGCGGGGCGGGCGCACGGCCTCATGCCGGGTGCCGCCCACGATGCCGCGGGATCTAACACCCGGGCCGGTGGATTGCAACGGGACCTCCGCCGCGCTATCCGTAGCGGATGCGAAGGCCGCGCTGGCTGGGACCGTATCGACTCCTGTACCGGATCGCGTCCGGCGGCATGGCGGAAATCTACCGCGGGGCGCGCACGCTCCCCGACGGCACCATCTGTCCGGTCGCCGTGAAGTGCGTCTTGCCGCTCTACACGAGCGACCCCGAGTTCGTGGCCATGCTCGAGGACGAGGCCCGCACCTGCGGCTTGCTCGACCACCCGAACATCGCCCGTATCTACGAACTCGCCAACGTCGACGAGCAGTGTTTTCTGGCGATGGAGTTCGTCGACGGGATGGACCTCCGCTCGATCGTCCGACGCGGTCGGGAGCGGGACGCTGCGCTTTTGCCGGCCTGGGCGGTCTACGTCGTCGAGCGGGCCCTGAGGGGCCTTCAGGCGGCGCATGTTCAGGGGGTCGTCCACCGCGATTTCACGCCATCGAACATCCTCGTGAGTTACGGCGGCGAGGTGAAACTGATC
The DNA here is from genome assembly GCA_023150895.1 of Myxococcota bacterium. Lineage (GTDB taxonomy): Bacteria > Myxococcota_A > Bradymonadia > UBA7976 > UBA1532 > CAINDO01. The sequence continues at coordinate 86,675 of JAKLJY010000017.1, forward strand.
GATTTCGGCATTGCAAAGGCGGCGCACAACCGCTCACAGACGCGCAGCGGGGTCATCAAGGGCAAAGTCCGCTACATGAGTCCCGAACAGACCATGGGGAAGCGACTCGACGCCCGGTCCGACGTCTTCGCGGCCGGTGTGGTGCTCTATGAGGCGTTGACCGGCAATGCGCCTTTTCATGCGCCGGACGACGTGTCGCTGATGGAGGCCATCCGCAATCAGGAGCCCGATCCCCCGTCTCACCATCACCCGGGACTCCCGGCGTCGCTCGACGCCGTGCTCGCGCGGGCGCTTTCCAAGGACGTCGCCGATCGATACCCCACGGCCGCTCGGTTCGCCGACGCCCTCGCGCCCCTGCTGCGCGAGATGGCGCCGGGATTCGAACCGTCGGAGCTCGGGGCGTTCCTGTGTCGCATTTTCGCGCGGGAGCGCAGGGAGGCCGAGGAACAGCTCAGCGAATTCGATCTCGACGTGAGCCCGGACGACCTCACGCCGACGGGCGCCCGGCAGGGCTACACACGGCTCGTCGGGATCGGCCCGTTCGCGGAGCAACCGCCCGGAGAAGATCTGCGCGATGTGGTCGACGAGTGGCTCGCCGCGCGGCGGGCTGCCCGGACGAGCGAACCGCCGGCGGACGGCACGGGGCTCGACGGGGGCGCCCCGGGGCAGGCCGACGACGAAGCCTGGTCGGGGGACGCTCGACCGGGTTGGGTCGAAGAGACCGGCCGGACGCTCGAGCTCGAGGCGATCGGGAGCGCCGTTCACGAAACCGGCGAAACCGAACGACCGGACACCGGCGTCTTTGAGCGGGAAAACGAAACGACGACGCGGAACCCGACCGAATGACCCCGCCGACCGCCGCGCACCCGTTCGGGGAAGACGCCCCCGATGCCTTCGACGCCTCGTTGCCGTTGCGCTACGCCCCCCTTTTCGACGCGCTGAGGCGGGTGTTCCGTCACGAGGTGCGCGGGCTGGAGCACCTGCCGCCTCGGGGACCGGCGCTGCTCGTGCTCAATCACGGCCCGTTCCCCGTCGACGCGATCCTCCTCTCGCACGTCCTTCGCGCCGAGCGGGGGCGCTGGCCGAGGTTTCTGGGCGAGCGCATGATCTTCGAGACCCCCGCCCTGGAGGCCCGGCTCTCGAAGTGGGGGGTCGTCGAGGGCAACCACTACCAGGCCCGGCGTCGGTTCGAGGCCGGCGACCTCGTCGCCGTGTTCCCCGGCGGCGCTCGCGAGGCCTGGAAACCTCGCCGGGAGCGTCGGCAAGTCCGCTGGGCGGGCCGAACGGGGTTCGTCCGGCTGGCGTTCAAGGCGGGTGTCCCCATCGTTCCGATTGCCTGCCCGCGCGCCGAAGACCTCTACGTGGTGTTCAACGACGGTCTGGCGTGGGGGCAGCGTCTCTTCGGCGACGGTCGGAATTGGCCGCTTCCGCTCGTCCTCGGCCTCGGCGTTCTGCCGTTCCCGCTGCGCCTCGTGCACCACGTCGGGGCGCCCATCCGGGCCGAACGGCGCGCGGGGGAGACGGTCGACGCCGCGATCGAACGCGTCCGGTCAGAGGCCGAAGCGTCGATGCTCGAACTGCTCTCGCGCTGAGGGGCGCGCCGCGGCCTCACCCACCGGCGCGCTCGCGGCAGGCGAAGTCGCATCGGCGACGTTCCGTGCACCCGTAAGCGCAGCCGGCCGCCTCGGCGAACGCGAGCAGGCGTGCCTCGGCGTCCGGCCCGGTGCCCGCTGCGCGTCGGACGGCCGCGGAGGCGGCGGCCAGCGTCGGACCGTCCGGTGCGTAGGGGGTCGTGAGGTAACCGAGGCGGAAGAGCGTGTCGCGGACGGCCCGCTCGGGGAGTGCCGTGAAGTCCGTCAGGCCCTCCCGGCGAACGATGCCCGCCGCGTCGAGCGCGCGCAGCACCCACAGCAGCTCGAGACCGAGGAGTCCGCGCCCGAGCGCCTCGTCGAGCCGACGGAAGACGCCGGCCGCCGTCGCCTCGCGCTCGAGATCGGCGGCCAGGGAAGGCAGCTCCGCGAACCGTCGGGCGAGCAGCGAGGTCCACAGGAGGGCCTGCGCATCCGCCTGGGGCGTCATGTCCTCCGGCGCCGAGCCGTCGTACAGCGCGTCGAGCACGCCGGCCAGACCGTCCCAGGCGGCGGCAGCGGCCTCCGGCGAGAGGCGGAGGGCGAGCGTCGACGCGACGGCGAGTCGAAAGAGGCACCGCTCGGCGTCCTCGTTCCACGCCTCGGCGTCCACGCCGAAGGTCTCCGCCGCAGACGCCGGGGCCGCCACGGCCACACGCCGAGACCAGGCATCGAGCCGTGCGGAGGTGTCCGCGAGGACGGCCTCCGCAAAGGTGCCGGCCGTCGCGAATCGCGCGGGGGGGACGGGTCGTGCGTGCCCGAGGGGCGTCGGCAGGTCCGACGACCTCCGGGTCGGAGGCGGGGCGACGGGCGTCGGTCGAGGAGGCGCCGCGGACGCAGCAGGCACGGGCGCCGGCGTCGTGAGCGGGGCGGCCGGGGAGGGGGGCTCCGCCGCGGGGGCCGGCGGGGTCGCGGGGGCGGGCGGGAGATCCGTCGGGCCGGGGGCCGTCGGGCCAGCGGGCTCGGGCTCGTCCCGGTCTTCGTCGAAGAACTCGTCGAGATCCAGTGCGTCGGCCTGTGCGAGGAACTTCTCGCCGAGCTTGTCGAGGCCGAGGCGAATGCCCACCGGTTTGAAGATCTCCAGACCCTGCGCGAACTGAATCCAGCTCGTGACCTGCGGACCGGTCAGCCGGGCGCCCGGATAGGCGAACGAATCCACGTACTTGAGAATCTCGTTCGGGGAGTGGACGCGCTCTTTGACCTGTTCGATGACGCACTTGAACAGGACGGGGTTGACCTGCCAGAGGCGGTCGGCCAGCACCTTGCGCGCGCCGGCGTCGTCGGGGGCGGCAGCGATGGCCAGGACCAGGGGCGACGGGGGGACGACGTCCGTTTGGGGCAGGCGGAGGAACCGGTGAAGCGCGGGCGCGCGTTCGCGGCTGTACATCCCGTTGGCCTTGAGGCGGGCGCGAAGCTCCCGAAGGCCCTCACCCTCGCGCGGAAACTTGCGACAGAGCTGGATGAGCGCGTCGACGGCGGCCTTGAACTCACCCTTGGGGAGGAGAGGGAACTCGGTGAACTGCGGCATGGCGGCATATTGGGGCCGGCGCGCCGGGCATTCAAGGTCCGCGCCGCGCCGGCGGGCGTTGCCCGACCGGACCGAGTCCGCTATTTTGCCGCCCCCATGGTGCGTCCTGACGAAACGATTCGACCAGCCGTGAACGCGGACGACCGTGTCGTTTCTCGCTGCATCGTTCCAGCGGGTGCAAGTCCCGCCCGGGTAATCGCCGGAGAGCCCGGTAGCAGGCCCCCGGCGGCGGTCGAGAGGCCGTCCGTCGAAGCGGGGCGTCGAAAGCCCGACGTGCGGCGAGAGCCGTACGGCGGGGAGCAAGGTTGCGGGCCGCAACATCAAGTGAATCCTGCCGCCTCGTCAGATGAACAATGCGGGCGCCGAGCTGAGCATGTCGCAGCGAAGGCCACATCACGCACGCAGGAGTCCGGAGCGGTGCGTGAGCCCACCGGGGTAGAGGGAGCGGCACGCAACCAGGGAATGGTGTGGAACAGGAGAGATCCGTCTGCGCAGCCCGTGTCGGGG
>JAKLJY010000180.1 GCA_023150895.1 Myxococcota bacterium
GGCGTCGGGGACGGGCGGCGGCGCGGCGTCCGGGGTCAGGACGCCGAGGTCGATCTGCAGCGGGTGCATGTCGACGATGACGAGCATGTCCGGCGGGGCGGCGTCGGGCGGCGCGGCGTCCGGCACGGTCGCGTCCGTGCGGGCGGCGTCAGGCGACGCGGCGTCCGGCACGCCGGCGTCCGGGGGCGGGGGAAAGCAGAGAGACACCACGTCCGGGGGCGTGTTGCTGACCACGCGGCACGCCCAGGCGGGCGGGCAGGAGGTCTCGTCGATGCAAGGCACGGTGCAGACGGAGGGCGCGTCCGGTGCCGCCTGCACGCACCACCCGCTCGCGCAGTCTTCGTTGCGGGTGCACGGTGCGCCGAGGTCGCCGGCGGTCGCGGCGTCGGTGCGGCCTGCATCGGTCACACGGCCGACGTCGAGGCGGGTGGCGTCGCCCGCGGGGATGGGCGGTTGCCCGTACTCGGGAATCGTCCCCTCGATGGGGCCGGTGGAGCCGGTGGAGTCCGCGCAGGCGCCGACCCACGCGGCGGTGACCGCGATGAGGGCGACGCGGGCGCGGTGCGGGCCGCGGGCGGATCGACAAGCGGTGTGCGGGCTCACGGGCGGCTCCGACGGGGTGGGATCGCCCTGAGCGTATGACAACCGGCCCCCGCTGCGCGAGATCAGGTCGGTGAATCGTCGGGTTCGAGTGCGCGCGTCTGCACGTCGAGGCACATGGCCATCACGGCGCGGTACACCGCGGCGAGGTCGGCCGGCGCGAGGGTGTTCAGGTGGGTGGCCAGCCGTGCAAGGATCTCGGCCTCCCGCGGGGTGTCGCGCAACGGCCGGCCAGCCTCGCGTTTCAGCTCGCCGAGGGCAATCGCCACGCGGGCGCGGGCCTCGAGCAGCGGCACGATGGCGTCGTCGAGGCCGTCGATCTCGGCGCGCAGGGCCGTCAGGCGCTCTTCGAAGCCGGGCGGACGCAGCGTACCACTCACGGGCCGAGGATCCGCATGGTGCCGGCGGTGACGCCGAACTGCTCGTGAACCCCCGTCCGGCGAAGCAGCTCCGCGGGGGGGATTCGGGCGGCGAGCAGCGCCTGCCAGGCGGAGAGCACCTCGGTCGCCTGCGCCTGCGTCTCCCAGACGAGCTCGGCGCGGAAGCGGCGCACGCCAGCCGCGACCAGTTTCGGGGTCAGGCGCGCTGCGCTCTGCGCCTCGGCGTTGAACACGGTGTTGCGGCAACCGACGTCGACGATGACCGGGTGCTCGCGCCCCTTGTGGTCGCGCAGGGCGACGCGGTGCGCCTCGCACGGGCGTCCGCAGGTACGGAAGTCCCGCCCGTGACTCAACAGATGCGCGTAGACACAGTGTTCCGTGTGATACGTCGGGATGTGATGGTGCACCGTGACCGCGAGGCGCGACGCGGGGATGTGTTCCATCAGCGCAGCGAGCTGCGCGGCGTCGAGGTCGTGCGCCGCCGTCACCGTCTCGAGGCCGAGGTCGAGCAAACGCCGGAACGTCAGCGAGTTCGTGACGTTGAGCGAGAAATCGCCGTGAACGCGCGGACGCGCACCCGACGCGCCGCTTTCGGGCCCACCACCGGCGCCCCGGGCGAACGTCATGACACCGCCCCAATGGCGCACCAGGACGGCATCGGGGGCGAGGGCGGCGAGGCGACGGTCGTAGCCCTCCTCGCCGGGTTTCTGGACGCGGACGGTGGCGAGCGTCACCGACAGACCGGCCGCGCGGGCCCGGGTCACGGCGCGCGAGAGGCCGACCATCTCCATGAAGTCGAGCTCGACCTCGGGGAGACCGAGGGCGATGACGGCCTCGAGCTGCGCCTCGGTGCGGCACAACGGCACGAGCTGCGGCTTCGTGTCGGGTGAGGGCGCCTCGATTTCGGGCGAGGCCGACGACGGCGACCCCCCGACCAGGCCGCGCCACGCCTCGCGGTCGACCACGCGCGGGGGGCCGGCTTCGATCTGCGGGACGAGCGCGGCGACGAGCGCCCGCCGCAACCGCTTGAGCTCGGAGACCGGCGTGTGCAGCCGCGGGGCGAGTCCCGAAGTGTCGAGTGTATCGAGGCGCAGACAGGTACCGCCGAAGGCTGCGAGTTTCTCGGTGAGCAGCGCGGGGGTGAGACCGTCGCCGGTGAGGCCGACCGTCAGCGGGCCGTCGCCTTCGACCTCGGCGGTGGCGTGCCCCGCGCGGGCGCCGACGCGCAACCGGCCGCCGGGCTCGCCGCGCACCCACAAGGCGACGGCGACGCGACCCTCCGGCGGTGCACCCGCGACGAGGCGCTCGGCCCGCCGGTTCAGGGCCGGATCGCTGGTCATCCACACCCTCTGTCCGCGCGCGACGCGCGAAAGATCCGGGCCCGGGCGGCCGAAACCGAGGCGCCAGCCGCGGGGTCCGAGGTCGTCGACCGAAAAGACCGGGCCACCGGGTTCGCGCTGATCCTCCGGGTGTCCGTCGTCGAACACCACGCCGACGCCGGGGCGGGGAACGGGCGCGGCCGTCGGCGGGCCACTCGCGGCGTCCGGCGCGCCCCCGAGCGCGGGCAGGGCTGCGACGGGCGTGCCGAGCGCCCCCGCGGCGGTCGAGGCGGTCTGGGTCAGCGCCGCCCCGCCCGTGGGGGCGCGGCCGTCGGGATCGGGCACGACACGCACCGAGTCGGGTCCCACCTCGGCCACCCGGCCGAGCAAGAGACCGCGGTGTTTCGGAAAACGGCCCTCGACGAGCGTCTGGTGGTCGCTGCCGCCGAGAAAGCCATCGCCGAACCCGCGGGAGTAAGCGACGGTCAGATCGGCCATGTCCGCGGCCAGGGTCGCTTCGTCGGCCGGGGTGACCCCGCGTTCGACGGCGTCGAGCCATCGACGGTGGCTCTCCACGGCGGACATGACATAGGCGGGTCCCTTCAGCCGGCCCTCGATCTTGAGGCTGTGGACGCCGACCTCACAGAGCGCCGGGATGGCCCGGAAACCCGCGAGATCCTTCGGCGACAACAGATACTCGACCTCGCCGAGCGGGCGCCGCTCGCCGTCGACGACGAGCTCGTAGGGCATTCGACACGACTGCGCGCACTGTCCCCGGTTCGCCGAGCGTCCGCCCCAGGCTTCGCTCGTGAGACACTGACCGCTCCAGGACATGCACAGCGCACCGTGGACGAAGACCTCGAGCTCGAGGTCCGTGCCGGCGGCGAAGCGGCGAATCTCGTCGACGGAGAGTTCGCGCGGAACGACGACGCGCGTGACGCCGAGCGCTGCGGCGAAGGCGGCCGCCTCGGGCGACGAGATGGTCATCTGCGTGCTCGCGTGCAGCTCGAGCGCGGGACAGATCGCCCGGGCGAGCAGCGCGACCGCGGGATCTTGCACGATGAGCGCGTCGACACCGGCCGCCGCGACGTCGGCGATGACCGCGGCGACCCCCGGCAGCTCGACCTCGAAAAGGAGTGTGTTGAGCGTCACATAGGCTCGGGCGCCGGCGCGGTGGATCTCCCCGACGACGGCGCCGAGGTTCTCGCGCGAGAAGTTCGTCGCGCGGGCGCGGGCATTGAAGCCGTCGTCGAGGCCGAAGTACACGGCGTCCGCACCCGACGCGAGCGCCGCACGCAGGGCGTCGAAGTCGCCGGCCGGTGCGAGGATCTCGGGGCGGGCGCGGCGGCGCGGGGCGGGCTGCTCGGGGGCGTTCGGGTCGGACATCGGCCGGGCAGGGTAGCAGAAACGACCGCGCGACGTTCTTTGCGAAAGAAAACCGGCCCGCTCCCGTATGATCCGGGCGCATTCGACCCGCCAGGAGAGGCCGTTCATGTCCGTGACCACGCCCCCGCCCGATGTGCACACGACGTCGCCGCAGACCCCCGACGTCGGCGAGCTGACGACCCCGTTGCTCGGACATGCGCTCCGGGCGTTTCTCCTCACGATGTTCGGCATGTTCGCCCTCGCGAGTCTCGTCGCGGTCGGCACGGTGGTCGGGCTGTGGTCGACGCGCCCGAGTCATGCGATGCTCGCCGGCCTCGGGGCGTTCGTCTTCTACGGTCTCGCCGGCATGGGGGCGGGCGGGCATCGGGCGGTGGGCGCGGCCGTGTTGCAGGGGCTCGCCCGCGCGCAGCTCGGCACGCGCACCGTCACGGCGCTCTTCGACGCGCTCGCCGCGACGCGCGGTGCCCGGGCGCTCGAGCGATTGCCCCTCGGCGAGGCGGAGCAGTTGCTCTCGGACGTGGTGCGGCGCCTGCTCTCCGCGCCGGTGGTGGAGGCCGGGAAGTCCGGTGGCTTCCGCGCGGGGCTGAAGCGCCGGGTCCGCGACGCGCTCATCGAGAAAGTGGCGTCCCTGACCGCGGCCCGCTTTCGAGCCGAAGGCAGCACCGGCGGCATCGAGCTCGCCCGCGTCGGTCAGGAGCTCGCCGCACGGGCGGACGAAGCCCTCGCCGACACCGTCCGGGGTTTCGTGCGCCGGGTCACCGTGCTCGCCGTCCTCGGGGCGTCGGTCGCGCAGGGTCTGTTGATCTATCTCGTCTGGCGCAGTGGCGGGGGGGGCCCGCCTACGTGAACTTCACCGTACCGAGGCGCTTGGCCGTCAGCAGGTAGTTGCGAATCAGACGGCGGCGCTCCGGCAGGCTGGCGTGGTGTGCCATGCCCATCTTGCGGAACCAGTGTTCGAGCTCGGGCTGATGCAGGTTGGCGTAGAGCGCGAGGTCGAGCGCCCGCTCCGGCACGATGACCGGCGCGAGCATCGGGGCCGGCGGGCGGTTCGACCCCCGGGCGAGGTTCACATCGAGCGCGTCGTCGAACCGCCCGGCCTGCCGCGAACGCTCGTTGACGTGCGGCAGCCCGAAGACCTCGCTGATCAGCGCCGGCACGGACGAGTGATCGACCACCGTCTTCATCACATGCCCGCGTTTCACCAGCGGGCCGATGATCAGGCCGGGGATGCGGAAGCCCAGGCGGGCAAACGCCTCGTCGGGCCGCGACTCGCCCTGACTCTCCGGCGGATCGACGTGATCGTGGAAGCCGCCGTGCTCGTCGTAGAAGAGCACCATCAGGCAGCGGTTCCACTGCGGTGAGCGCCGCAAGGCCTCGTAGACCGTCGCGATGAAGGCCTGCCCGTTGCGCACGTCCGCCGGGGGATGGTCGTCGTTCTGGAAAAACGATGGCTCGACGATGTTCACGTTGGCGAGCGTCCCGGCCTCGCAGTCCGCGAAAAAGCGGTCCATCTTGACGTTGTTCTTCTCCCGCACGCTGGTGAGCGTCAGCGTGAAGAACAGGCTCGTGTAATAGACCCGATAGGTGAAACCGGCCTCGGCGAGGGCGGTGTACGGCGTCGGCTCGCTGCAGAACCCGTTGTTGGCCGTGAGCCCGCCGGAACTCGCGCAGTGGCTGAAGTAGCGGTTCGGCCAGGTCGGCCCGCGCATCCCGCAGAACCAGTGATCGGCGAGGGTGAATGCATCGGCGAGGCCGTAGGAGGCCGGCAGCTCGCGGCGGGTGTAATACCCCATGATCCAGCCCTTGCGGGTCTGATCGCCGCTGCCCTCGTCGTCGAGTTTCTGCTGGAAGTCCCGCACGAAACCATCACAGGCCCCGCCGTTCCACTGCTCCATCGTCGCCCGATGGCCATGGGACGGATCGGGCTCGACGGCGAACACGTCGCGCAACGGCTCCGGCGACACGGGGCGACCCTCGCGATCGGGGTTGCTCATGCCCGGCCGCAGGCCCTCGATGTCGTCGCGGCCCTCCTCGAGCGTCAGTGAACCGAAGAAGTGATCGAACGAGCGGTTCTCCATCTGCACGATGACGAGCGTGTCGATGTAGTCGAAGGGGTGGCTGCCATCGCCCCGCACCGGGACGAGATCGGGCTCGCCCGCTGCGGCGTCGGGCGGCGCGGCATCGGGGTTCGTGGCGTCGGGGCCGGCGGCGTCGGGATTCGCCGCGTCGGGGCTCGCGGCGTCGGGTTTCCCAGCGTCGGGGGTCGCCGCATCCGGTCCTGGTGAACCGCCCGTGCCGCCGGTGCCGCCCGTGCCGCCCGTGCCGCCCGTGCCGCCGGTGCCACCCGTGTCAGGGCCGTCGACCCCGTCCACGCAGCCGGGCAACGTGCCGGCGAGCGCGGCGCTGCCGGCGGCCACGGCGAGGGTGCCCAGGACGTCGCGACGGCGCTCGCCGCTGCGGTACTTGTTCGGTCGGTTCGGGGTGTCGCTCATGGGCCGGCATCGTAGCGCAACCCGCCGACCCCGCGCAGCGTGCCCTGCGTGACAATCCCGCGGCGAGCGCGCAGACTCTCTCCATGGTCGACAAGCTCCTCCGCGAAGATGCCCGCCAGACGCAGCTCCAGACCCAGGACAAGACGGCCGATCAGGACGCCGCCGATCTCGCGAAACAGCAGGGACAACGCAAGTACATGCAATCGCTCGGCAAACCCGCCGAGCGCGCCCGGGCGGCGTTCCGGGCGGCGGGCATTCCCCTCGACAAACTCCTGCCCGAGGACGTCGTCTCGTTCGAACACAAGGCCGACGGCAGCTTCGTCCTGAAGCTCGCCCGGGAGCTGCGGGTGAACATCGGCCCGCACGCGCTCCTGCTCGGCACGACGATCAGCGGCGTCTTGTCCATGCAACACATCCGGCAGCTCGTCGGCATCGGCGTCGAGCGCACGCAGGGCAACAACGTGCAGACGGCCCGCGCCGGGCGCCTGAGTTTTCTGAACGGCGAGCTGCTGCTCGAGACCGACGACGCCGCGTTGAAGAAGATCAACCTGCGGGGTGAAGCCCTCGGCGATCTCGGCGGTTGACGCGCCGACGGGCGACCAACCCGATGAACAGACCGGCGAGCCAGGGCAACGAACCGCCCGCCGGGGGGACGCGGTGGGGGGCCATGAACGCGCAGCTCCCCTCGAGGCGGGCGCCGGGCGGGGAGGGGGCCACGTTGGCCAGGGGATTGCCCGGGGCGGCGTCCTGCCGTTGCAGTGCGCCGTCGGCCGTGCCCGGGCGGGCATCGGTCGAGTCGACACGGGCGTCGCGATCCGCCGGCGGTACGACGTTGCCACCGAAGGGCGGGGGCTCATCGCCGCCGTGGCTCGCGTCGCGATCCCCGGGCGGGACGACGTCTCCGCCGGCGCCGAGGGCGTCCGACGGCCCGTCGGCGTCCGGGAGCGGGCCCGCGGCGTCCGGGCGCGGGGGGCCCGGGCTGACCTGAATGCGCACCGCGAGCTGGTCGTCGGGGGGACCGCCCTGCCCCGGGTCGGAGAACCACGCCTGTCCCTCCTGCACGAGGCCGAACGTCTGCAGCGTCTCGCCCGGGGCGTGGGCCGTCAGCACGACGGGAAACCGACAGACCTCGCCCGGCGGCGTCGCCTGCGGACAGGCCGAGATGCGTGTCTGACTCGCCCAGCCCTCGGGGCCGAAGGGGCCGGTCTGATCCCGCGGTGTCGGGGCGAAATAGGTGTTTGCGCCCCAGGTTTCCGTGCCCGTGTTGCGCAGGTCGAACCAGCCCTCGAGGCGGTCGCCGACCGTCATCGGGATGACCTCGCTGGCGTAGGGGAACGACTGTGCTTCGAAGCGTGCGCCGTAGGGCGTACCGCCACCGTCGGCGAGGCGCTGCAGCGCGGCGAGGTCGCCGTTGAACAGATCCGTGTCGACGTTGCCGTCGATGCCGGGGATGCGCCCGGAGTCGCTCGTCTGCCAGAACGTCCAGCGATTCCAGTGATCGGAGATGTCCGGGCACCGGTTGACGTAGGCGGCAATCCACAGCGGGTACTCGGAGAAGTCCGGATCGCCGATCTGATCGCGCCAGACGTAGAACCCCGTGTAGATGATCGGTCGCTTGCCGGTGCCGGCCTCGACGGCCGCGAGCCAGCGGCGCGCGTTGGCGATGACCGTGGCCGGCGCCTGGTCCTGGATGGACGCGCCCTCGAGGTCGAGGACGACGGGCAGGTCCCCGGGGCCGAGGCGTCCGACCTTGCGGATCACGATGTCTGCCATGGCGTCCGGATCGCGCGCCGCGCGGAAGAACTGGTACGCCCCGCGGATGAGCCCGGCGTTGCGGGCGCCGTTCCAGTTGTTCTCGAACTGATCATCCTCGCCCAAGCCGTCGCCGATGCGGACGATGGCGAACTTCACGCTGCTCTGCGCGACCTGGTTCCAGTCGATGACCCCCTGGTAGAACGACACGTCGATGCCGTCGACCGTGGGTCCGTCCGCGCAGACCCGCGCGGGCTGCTGCACCGTCTCGAGATCGCCGGCCGGGGATGGCGTGTCGACCGCGAGGCCGCGCGCGTCCCGGGCGGGGGGGGCGCAGGCGGCGGTGGCCAGGGCAAGGGCGGTCGTGAGCACGAAGGGGGTGGCGCGCATGGTCGGCAGCATAGCGCAGCGCGCGCCGTGGTACAGTCGCCGGATGCCGCTCTTCTCCCGTTCCGACGGTGATCTGATCCGCGACGTGGCGCCCGTGCGCGCGATCATGCCCTATCTGATGCCCGGTCGCACCGAGTCGTTCGTTCTGCACGAGATGACGGTCGACCTCACCCGCACGCTGCCGGCGCTCGCGGCGTTCAACGCCGCCCGGGGCCCGGCGGCGAAAGCGACACTGTTTCAGTTCGTGTTGCACGCGCTCGCCGCGACGTTGCACGAGAAGCCCGGGCTCAATCGGTTCGTCGTCGGCGGCCGATTCTATCAGCGGCGCGGCGTCTGGCTCTCGTTCGCCGCCAAGAAGTCCATGGACGTCGGCGCGCCCCTGCTCACGGTCAAACTCGACTTTCGGGCCGAGGCGCCCTTCGCCGAGACGGTCGCGCGGGTCGGCGGCGAAGTCGGCGAGAGCCGCACCGGGCCGCCCCGCGCCGTCGATACCGAGACGCGGGTGCTGACGTCGTTGCCCGGTTTCCTGCTGCGGTTCATCGTCGGGGCGGGCCGCCTGCTCAATCGGTTCAATCTCATGCCGCGGGCGATGATCGCGACGGATCCCATGTTCGCGAGTTGTTTCGTGGCCAACCTCGGCTCCGTCGGCATCGATCGCACCTATCACCACTGTTTCGAGTGGGGGACGGCCCATCTGTTCTGTGTCGTCGGCCGGGTCAAGAAGCATGTTTTCATCGAGGGCGAGACGCCCGTCGTCCGCGACGCGGTACAGCTCTTCTTCACGTTCGACGAGCGCGCCAACGACGGTCTCTATTGCATGAAGGCTCTCGAGCGCCTGCGCGAGCGTCTCGAAGCGGCCGACGGGCTCTGGCCTACTCCGCAGGCTGCGGGTGGGGCACGTCCGGGAGCAACTGCCCCGTGACGAACACACCGACGGAGGGCTCGCCGATGAACGTCGAATCGAGCCGCATCTGCGCGTAACCGCCGCGCACCTCGAGGCCCATCGGGTGACCCCATGCATGTCCGAGGGGCAGCCCGACCGTTGCCTCGGCGCCCACGAGCGGACCGTAGGCGTGCAGCGCCGGCAGCGTGCCGCGTGGCCAACCATCGACGCGCACGAGCCCGGCGCGACCGCCGAGGCCCAGCGTGAAGCCGTCCCCCACGGCGAGCCGACCGCCGAGGGTCGCGACCGCCTCGAGCTTGCCCGCCGCGCGCACCCGCTCGGGGTTGCGGGTGTCCACCCCGCCGCCGTACCCGACCTCGACGCCGACAAAGGCATCCGGTACGACGAACAACCGCAGATCGAGGACGAGCGAATAGACCGGCGGCGCCGCATCCTGCGGGAAGTCCGCGCGCAGGCCGCCGTCCAGATACAGGGGCAGGCCCGCCAGCAGCGACGCGAGCGCCGGGATCATCGGGCCCTGCGGCGGTTCACAAGAAGACCGGCTCGGTGTATCGGCCGAAGACACCCCGCAGCGCGTCACAGATCTCGCCCACGGTGAGGCCCGCCCGCACGGCGTCGTAGATCGGCCCGCCCAGGGGTGTGTCGCCGCGGGCGGCGTCCGTCAGTACGCGCTGGTGGTGCGCAAGCGCGTCCGGTGTCCGGGCCGCCCGCCAGTTGCGGGTGCGCTCGACCTGGGCGCGTTCGAGCGCGGGGTCGACCCGCAGGACCTCGGGCGTCGTCGTCTCGTCCTCGGTGAACCGATTGACACCGACGACGATCGCGTCGTTCTTCTCGATGGCGAGCTGCGCGCGGTAGGCCGCGTCCTGAATCTCGCGCTGCGGGAAGCCCTGTTCGATGGCGGGGATCATGCCGCCGAGTTCATCGATGCGGTCGATGTACTCGCGTGCCTGCGCCTCGAGGGCATCGGTCAGATACTCGACCGCGTGGCTGCCGCCGAGGGGATCGACGAAATCGGCCACGCCGCTCTCGTACGCGATGATCTGTTGGGTGCGCAGGGCGATCTTGGCCGCGAGGGCCGTCGGCAGGCCGAGGGCCTCGTCGCGGCTGTTGGTGTGCAGGCTCTGCGTGCCGCCGAGCACGGCCGCGAGCGCCTGCAGCGCCACACGCACGACGTTGTTGTCCACCTGCTGCGCCGTCAGCGTGCTGCCGCCGGTCTGCGTGTGGAAGCGCAGCATGCACGTGCGGGCATCCGTCGCGCCGAAGCGGTCGCGCATGATGTGCGCCCAAAGCCGGCGGGCCGCCCGATACTTGGCGATCTCCTCGAAGAAGTTGTTGTGGGCGTTGAAGAAGAAGCTCAGTCGCCCGGCGAACGCGTCGAGCTTTTGGCCCGCCGCGAGCGCAGCCTCGACGTAGGCGATGCCATCGGCGAGCGTGAACGCGATCTCCTGCGCCGCCGTGCTGCCCGCCTCGCGAATGTGATACCCGCTGATGCTGATGGTGTTCCACGACGGCACGCGCGATGCGCACCATGCGAAGGTGTCGGTGATGAGCCGCATGGACGGGCGCGGGGGGAAGATGAACGTGCCGCGGGCGATGTACTCTTTCAGAATGTCATTCTGAATCGTCCCGTTGAGTTTGTCGCCCGGGACGCCCTGCGCATCGGCGACGGCGGTGTACATCGAGAGCAGAATCAGCGCCGGCGCGTTGATCGTCATCGACGTCGAGACGCGGTCGAGGGGAATCTCGGAGAACAGAACGCCCATGTCGGCGAGACTGTCGATGGCGACGCCGACCTTGCCGACCTCACCGAGGGCGCGTGGGTCGTCGCTGTCGAGACCCATCTGCGTCGGGAGATCGAACGCGACCGAGAGGCCCGTCGTCCCCTGTGACAACAGATAGCGGTAGCGCCGGTTGGACTCCTCCGCCGTACCGAAACCGGCGTACTGGCGCATCGTCCACAGGCGGCCGCGATACATGTTCGGCTGAACGCCCCGGGTGAACGGGAAGTCACCGGGCAGCCCGAGCTCGGCCGACTCGGGCTCCGGACACACCGGTGGCACCACGATGCCACTCGACGTCTCGAAACGCGGCCGGCGCTCGGGGTTTTTGACCTTGAGCTTCTCGATGCGGTCGAGGTACCGGGACCACGCCGCCGGATCGTGTGCCATGCCTCAGCCCCCTGCGCTTTCGATGACGATCAGCTCGGCGTTGCCTTCGACGGTGTCGCCGGGTCTGACCTTGACGTCCTTCACGACACCGGCGCCCTGCGCCCGCAGCTCGTTCTCCATTTTCATCGCCTCGACGATGACGACGCCCTGTCCGACGGAGACGGTCTCTCCCGGGGCGACGAGGACTTTGACGATCTTGCCCGGCATCGGCGAGCGGACGACGCTGCGCCCGTCGGTCCCCGCCGCGCCGGACGATTGCGATCGCCGCTGACGGGCATCCTCGACCGCGACGACGGCGTCGTGTCCGTCGACGTGGACGTGTGTCGCCGCACCTCGGGCGCCGAGCCGCACGGCGTGGCTCGTTTCACCGACGAGCACGTGCACGAGCCCGGCGACGCTGGCCGCTTCCACGACGCGGGGGGCACCCCCGTCGATGACACACTGGAACCGCGCCGGCCCGAGGCGTGTGATGTCCACGGCGACCGCGCGACCAGACACTTCGAGGACGTACCGCATCGCCTCACCCTCCCCGCAGGACGCGCGCGCGCCCGTGCGTCCGCCACAACGTCGCACCTGCGCCGGCGCCGCCGCCGGCACCGATCTGGCCCGTCGCCGCGAGCTGGGCCCGCGCTTCGTCTGCGACGAGACGTTCGATTGCCACCGCCATCAGCGCCGCGTCGGTGGCGCCGCTTCGCGGGGCCTCGACGGGCGGCAGCGGCGTGCTCAGAAGGCCGGTGTCGTAGTTGCCCGCGACGAAGTCCGGGTGTCGCAACACGCGATCGTGAAGCGCAGTATTCGTGGTGATGCCGAGGACGACCGTCTCCGCGAGGGCCCGGCGCATCCGACGGATGGCCTGCGCCCGGTCGCTTCCCCAGGTGCAGAGCTTCGCGACGAGGGGGTCGTAGGCCACCGGCACGACCGAGGCGCCGTCCACGCCGGCGTCCACCCGGACCCCGGGGCCCGACGGCCAGGAGACCTGGCTCAGCGTACCGGGCGACGGCAAGAAGGTCTCGGGATCCTCTGCGTAGAGGCGGCACTCGAGCGCATGTCCCCGCGGAACGAGCTCGGCCTGCGTAAACGGCAGGGGTTCGCCCGCCGCGACCCGGATCTGGACCTCGACGAGGTCGAGCCCGTAGACGAGCTCGGTCACCGGATGTTCGACCTGGAGGCGGGTGTTCATCTCGAGGAAATAGAACTCGCGATTCGCGCCGACCAGGAACTCGCACGTCCCCGCCCCGACGTAACCGCACGCACGGGCTGCGGCGACCGCCACCTCGCCCATGCGCCGGCGCATCTCGGGGTCGACGAAGGGGCTCGGGCTCTCTTCGAGGACCTTCTGGTGTCGCCGCTGGACGCTGCACTCGCGCTCGCCGATGAACACGCAGTGGCCGTGCGCGTCGGCAAAGACCTGGATCTCGACGTGGTGCGGGCCTTGAACGTACTTCTCGAGGTACACCGCGTCGTCGCCGAAGGCGCCGGCCGCCTCGCGCCGGGCCGTCTCGACCGCCGCGCGCACCCCGCTCTCGTCTTCGACCCGGCGCATGCCCTTGCCGCCGCCACCCGCGGAGGCCTTGATCATCACCGGAAAGCCGATCTCGCGCGCGATGCGGACGGCCTCTTCGGGGTCCCGCACGGGGTCGACCGTCCCGGGGACGACGGGCACGCCCGCGGCGAGCACCGTGCGGCGCGCGAGCAGCTTGTCGCCCATCGTGGTGATGGCCTCGGGGGGGGGACCAATCCAGACGAGGCCGGCCTCACGCACCTTCCGGGCGAAGACCGCGTTTTCACTCAGGAATCCGTACCCGGGGTGGATCGCCGTCGCGCCGGTCTGGCGGGCCGCGGCGATGACCGCGTCCATCTTCAGGTAGCTCTCGCGCGAGGCCTCGGGGCCCACGCAGACGGCCAGATCCGCCGAGCGCACGTGCAGCGCGTGGCGGTCCGGCTCGGAATAGATGGCCACGGGCGAGATGCCGAGGTCGCGCAGGGTGCGCATCACCCGGACGGCAATCTCGCCGCGGTTGGCCACGAGCACGCGATCGAAAAGGGGCACGAAGGGGACCTCCCGAGACGAGGTGGGTCAGTGAGTCTCGGGGCGGTGGTGTAGCAGAATTCGGCCGCGGTGCGGAGGGGGGACGGTGGGGAACGCGGCAGGGGGCCTCAGGGACAGGCGACCATGACCTCGAGCGAATAGGGGGCGAGCCCCTCGTCGTAGCCGAAGACCTGGATGTACATCGGCCCGGCCGCGGCGGCCGTCAGCGTGACCTCCTCGGAGTCGCCCACGCCATAGGAGCCCTCGTAGCCGTCCGAGCCGTCCTGGATGACCATATCCAGATCGGCGGCCGCGCCGTCGAACGTGATGCGGGCCGTGGCGGTGCAGTCCTGGTCGACGTTCAGGGTGAACCAGTCCTCGTCGAACGGGCAGATCTGCAGCGCTTCGTACGTCGCACCCGCTTCGACGGCGGCGGCGTTCTCCATCAGGTCGTTGTCCTCGAAGTCGTCGTCGGCGCACATCGGCACGGCCACGCACTCACCGGAGTCGGGATCGCACAGCTCCCCGTCGGCACAGGCGACGTCGGCGCAGGGGTCCGGGGGCACGAAGCAGGCGTCCACCGCCCGGAGGTCACATCCCGACTCGATGACGCAGACCGCCTCGTCGCCGCTCCAGCTCGCGAGGCAGGCCTCGACGCAGTCGTTGATGGAGTCGGGCGGGTTCAGGCCGCAGTCGACCAACGACCCACACGCCGATGCGCAGGCCGCCTGATCGACGGGCGACTGGCAGGCACCCGTGTTCGGGTTGCAGACCTCGCCGTCGGCACAGACGACGTCGACGCAGAGGTCGTTGGCGTCTTCGAAGCAGACGCCGAGCGCGTCGAGGTCGCAGCCGGCCGCCACGACACAGGCGCGCTGCGCGGCGGTCGACTCGGCCGCGCACCCGTCGACGCAGGCCTGCACGTCCTCCGGCGCGCCGAGGCCGCACTCGACGAACACATTGCAGGCGTCCTCACAGGTGGGCGCGTCGAACGGCACGCACTCGCCCGTCGCGGGCTCGCAGATCTCATCACCGCCGCAGGCGACGTCGACGCAGAGATCCTCTCCGAGCTGGAAGCAGGCGTCGATGGCCTCGGGGGCGCACTCGGAGGCGAGCACGCAGGCGCGGCGCTCGACGATGGGGTCTTCCTCGCAGCCCGCGACGCAATCGGCGATGCCCTCCGCGCCACCGAGCTCGCAGGTCACCAGAAGATACTCACAGGCCTCCTGGCAGCCCGGGACGTCGATGGGGAGGCAGAGGCCGCTGTCGGGTTCACAGGCGAAACCGTCCTCGCACATCACGCCGGCACACGGCTCGACGGGCAGGCATTCGCCCGACTCGGGCTCGCACTCGAAGCCCGGTGCACAGTCGATCAGCGCGCAGGGCCCGGGCTGCTCGCCCCCGGCGCCGCCGCCACCGCCGACGGGCTCGCCGCCGTTGCCGCCGACGGGCTCGCCGCCGCCACCGCCGACGGGCTCACCGCCGCCGCCGCCGACGGGCTCAC
>JAKLJY010000181.1 GCA_023150895.1 Myxococcota bacterium
TCAAACTGAGCGGTCTCGCCATCAACCTGCCCGCTCGGCCCCGTCTGTCTTGACCCACGGATATCCTATGAGGCCCAGAAGTCCATGGCCCGTAGCCGTTCGGCGGTTCGAATGCGTCGCCGAGTTCCATGGTCTCGTCCATGTAGTCGCGGAAGATCTGTGACCAGTACGAGACGTGCGAGGCATTGAATTTCCGGTTGTACCAGCCCACGACCTCGCTGCCGGGCGGGTCATCCCACACCGTGGTGTTGTTCGGATCCCACCAGACCGGCGTGTAGCCCGCCGCCTCGTTGTAGACTTTGATGGGAGACCGCATCGCGGCCCCGCTGTCGAAGTGGTAGTAGGCGTTCGTCGTCGGGTGAAGAGAGCTGTACGCGCCCGACTTCATCATCGAATTCGCAGGCGTCGCGCCCTCCCATCCGGGATCCGTCGTGAGGGGATGGAAGACGTTGTAGGTCGAGGGCACCGGTTGATACTCTCCCCACTGTGCCGATTGTCGAACGAGTTCGCCCGAGTGGGCGTCGACCCAGGTGTCGAAGAGAAGGGTACCGGTCTCGTTCGTGACATCGATGCGGTAGACGAGGCGCCGCTCTCCAGCGAAACCGACCCGGTCGCGTACGAGGGCGGTCAGTTCGTTTCGGGTCGGCATCGCTTCGGCAGCGAACGCGACGGCGAGGGCTTCCGCCTCGGACTCGTCGAGGGCCGGTTCCGGCTCGAAGTAGACGTCGGCGTGGTTGATGACCATCCCGGACATCGCCATCAGCCGATGACCATCCAGGAGGTGGGCTACGAGGACGCCGTCCGCGAGCGCGTGCCCCCGCCAGGTCTGCTCGTAGCGAAGGGTCGTGTAGCTCTCGACGTTGGGCATCGGCCCCGTCGTCACCTCGGGCGCCGGGAGAAGGCTTTCGAGGTCGAGCGCATCGAGGTCGAGGGTCTGAAGGTCCCAGAGTGCCGGATTCTGCCGGATGAACTGCTCGACGACGACTTCCGGCGCCCTCCCCTCCTCCGCTTCGACGAGCCCCTCGCGGCGGCCCGCGAAGAGGTGGCTGACGTGCCCCTCGGCCGTGTAGAGCGCGCTGACCGCGTGCGGTCGACCGTCGTCTCCCCCGTCGAAACCGAGGCGCTCGTCGAGCGCAGCCACCGCCTCGGCCCGGGTCCGCAGGGTCATGACGGGTCGAGCCCCGGGCGTACGGACACGCTCGCCCTCCAGGAGTCGCGCGACCGCGGCCTCGTTGGCCGGCCGGGCTCCGTAGGCGCCCGCTTCGGCCCGGGCGTCACCGACCCCGACGAAGTTGAACCCAACGAAAATCGAAGCAACACCCATCGCCGAAGCGCCGAAGCGCCGAAGCGCCGAAGAACCACCACGCCGTGATTTCTGACCCATTTTCGACTCCTACTCCCGAATCCAGGGAGCAAATCCTACGGTATGCACCGGGGATGTCCGAGTCAAGCGACACCAGATTGGGCGCCGCTGGGCTTGATGGTCGTCAATCCGCCCCATCGTTGACGGCGGCCTGCACGTCGGGGGGGTCGTCGGGGGCGCGGGCCTCGGCGGCTCGGGCGAGGGTCTTCACGCGTTCGGCGTCCCGGAAGGCCAGGAGCCCGGCGGCTCGGGGCTGGCCGTCGTACAACAGTTCGAGCAGGCGTGCCCGCGCGAGGCCGCCCAGACGGCCCGGGCCGTTGGTGAGCACCACGAGGCCCACGCCGGCCTCGGGCAGGACGAACAACGTCGTGTATTGGCCGAAGGTCCCGCCGGTGTGTTGAACGTAGGGCAGGCCCTTGCTGCGGCCGACGCCGAGCCCGAGGCCGTAACTCTCTTCCTCGCCGATCCTGATCTGGGGCTCGCGCCGCTTCAACCAAGCGGCTTCGCTGGCCACGCGCTTGCCGTCGGGACCGACGCCCCGGGTGAGTTCGGTCTGCAGGTGGCCGGCCATGTCCAAGGCCGACGCCGCGACCCCGCCCGACGGCCGCAGGGGCAGGAGGAAGTCTTCGACGGCGTCCCACATCTGAGCGGGCGGGGTGATGGTGTTCTTCGCCGCGAGCGCGAAGCCGGGCCGCGCGCGAAGACACTCAGCAGGATGTTGAAAAAGTCCGTCCTGGACTTTTTCAACTCCGCTTCGCCGAAGTGAATTCGGCTCCGCTCCCGGAATCATTCGGCTTTTCCAAAGCCTCGGTGATTCCGCCGGGCCGTCCTGGCCCGGGCAGGGTGTTTGTCAACACCCTGTTCGCGAGAGGGCGCCGGTGAGCGCGAGAGAGCGTCGGAAACACATGGGCACATCACTCCGCGGGGGCGAGCGTCTTGAAGGGGTTGCGGTCCGGGGCGGGCTCGGGCTCGACGCCGCACAGCAGCGCCTTGAGAAGCCAGTTCATCACCGGAACGCGATGTTGCAGATACACGACCGTCGAGGTCGGGCGGGCGCCGAGGCGCGCCTTGGGTTCGAGGGCCGTGCGGCCGAACGCGAGGCGGCGGGCACCGAGAGACAGCGCGTCCTCGATGCTCGCGTGCAACAGACGCAGATAGAGGGGCGCCCGCTCGGCCTCGGTCCGGTCGAAACCGACGAAGTAGGCCGCGGCGCCGTCGCCGTCGCGCAGGGTGACGACGAACGCGACGGGGCTCTCGCCGCGGCGAATGACCGTGCAGCGACAGTCTTCCCCCAGCGCCGCGGAGAGCGCGGGAAAATGCCCCGCGGGGAGCTGCACCAGGCGCACGTCGGCCTGGGAGGCGACCTGGAGATACAGGGCGTGCAGGGCGTCGCCCTCCCGCGGGTCGATGGGGCCGCGGGTCACGGTGAGACCCGCCTCGGTGATCTCCTTGAAGACCTTGCGGGCGGCGCCGCGGTACTTGGTGGTCAGCGCGCCGAGGTAGTCTTCGTACGTGCGCCAGCCGGGTTCGAGCGTGAGACACATGGCGGGCTCGGTCTCGATGCGCTCGAACTGCAGTTTCGAGAGGGCCGCGGCGGTGCCGGCCTCGGCGTTCGCGTCCGCGGCCGTCGCCGGCAGGTCTTTCAACAGCACGAAGTCGTGACTGCGCGCATGCGGATCCGCCTTGCGTAGCCGATACAACGCTTCGTAGACGGCGGGCCAGAGGGTCGCGATGTCTTCGCCCGGGGCGAGGCCGAGGCCGTGATCGCCGCACGAGAGCATGTTGCCGCAGACCAGCAGACGCTCCTGCCAGTGGCCCGCCGCGCCCCGGATGGCATGGCGCGTGCCCCGGGGCGTCTCGAGGGTGTGCGGCAACAGATTCTCGCCCCGGACGAGCAGGCTCTGGGCGGCCAGGGCGAAAACGGGGCGGCGTTCCCGGTGGACGATCGCGTACTTCGGATGCAGGTTCTCGGGCCCGGCGCCCTCGAGCACGCGCAGGTAGCGACGGTCGAGAAACACCGAGCGGCCCGCCGTCAGGGCGTCCCAGGTGCCGCCGTCGAGGGCGTCGATGTGTTCGGCGAGCGTGAACCCGTACCCCGCGGGCAGGGAGAGTCTGCGGGAGAGCGTACACAGACCGCGAAAGAGCGTGGGCATGGTGAAACCTCAGCCGGTGGCGCCGGCGGTGACGCGATAGACCTCGTCGAACGTCGTGGTGCCGAGCGCGAGCTTGCGCAGCGCGGCCTCGTGCAGGGTCAGCATGCCCTCGGAGCGCGCCACGGCCATGAGCTGATGGCTGTCCGCCCCGGCGTGGACCCGCTCGCGGATGGCCGGGGTCACGGGCATGAGCTCGAACACACCGCTGCGGCCCATGAACCCGGTGCCGCGACACTCCGGGCAGCCTTGCCCCTCGCGCACGGGCAGGCGCTGGGGCGGGTCCGTCGGGGGCAGGGTGATGCCGAGAATGCGCAACTGCTCGTCCGACAGATCCAACGTGACCGCGCAGTGGGGGCAGATCTGTCGCACCAGCCGCTGCGCCGCGACGCCGATGATGGTGCTCGACAAGAGAAACGGCTCGATGCCCAGGTCGACCAGGCGCGAGAAGGCCGAGGCCGAGTCGTTGGTGTGCAGCGTCGAGAAGACGAGATGACCCGTCAGGGCCGCCTGGATGGCGTGCCGCGCCGTCTCCGCGTCGCGGATCTCACCCACCATGATGATGTCCGGGTCCTGCCGGAGCACGGTGCGCAGGGCCGACGCAAAGGTCACGTCCAGCCGCGGGTTGACCTGCACCTGATTGAACGCCTCGGTCACCATCTCGATGGGGTCCTCGATGGTGACGAGGTTGACGTCGGGGCTCGCGAGCGCCCGCAGCGTGCTGTAGAGCGTCGTCGTCTTGCCCGAGCCCGTCGGGCCCGTGAGCAGAATGACCCCGTGCGGCCGTGAGATGAGCGACTGCCATGTGTGTTGCTGCTCGGGAAAGAAGCCCAGCGCGCCGAGGTCCTGCAGCAACAGATCGGGGTCGAAGATGCGGAGCACGACCTTCTCGCCGAAGACCGTGGGCATGGTGCTCGCCCGAATCTCGATCTCGCGCTCGTCGCGGACGATCTTGATGCGCCCGTCCTGGGGCTTGCGCCGCTCGGCGATGTCCATGCGGGCCATCATCTTCGCGCGGGAGGTCACGGCGGGCATGATGGTGCGCGGCAGTTTGTGAACGGTGTGCAGCACGCCGTCGATGCGATACCGCACCAGCCCCTCGCCGCGTTTGGGTTCGAGGTGAATGTCGCTCGCGCGTTGCTCGCAGGCGTTGCGCAACAGAAAATCGACCGCCGCCACGATGCTCTGGTCCGTCGCGTCGAGCTCGGCGTCGGATTTGATGCGAAAGAGCTGCTCGAGGTTGGCGACGTCCTCGCCGCGCGCGAACTCGCGCTCGGCCGCCTGAATCGTCGTCTGGAACCCGTAGAGCTCGCTGATGATGCGCTGAATGTCGCTCTTCGAGGCCACCACCGGCCGGATCTCGCGCCCCGTGACCCGGTGCAGGTTCTCGAGCAGTTCGCGGTCGCGGGGCTCGGCGAGGGCGACGACGAGCGCGCCGTTGGGGCTGCCGGGCTCGATGGCTTCTCCGATGGCCAGACAGACGTGCCGCCGGGCGTAGGGCCGGGAAAAGGCCCGCGTCACCAGACCGAGGTCGAGCTCGAGGGGGTCGAGTCGCTTCCAGGGCAGGCCGGTGTCATGGGCGATGGCCTGCATGATGAGATCCTCGGTGACGAGACCCTGCCCGTCCGCCCGGGGCAGGCGGAGCGACGCGAGGACCTCGGGCGCGCTGACCCGGTACGTCGTGCCGCGGCCCTCGAGACCGCCGATGGCCTCTTTCAGTACGCGGGCGCGTTGTGCGGGCTCCTTGACGCGGGCGTCCCGCGCGGTCGGCTCGTCCAGGAGCCCCAAGCGGACGAGCAGGGCGAGCACGTCCGCGGTGCTCAGCTCCCCCGTCACGCGGGCGTCTCCTGCCGCGTCGGCGGCTCGTCGCGATGCCCCTCGATGACCCGCCGCAACGCCAGAATGGCGATGGGGCCGACCAGCGTCGTCGCCCCGATGATGGCCCACATCAGGTGCGGCTGGCGTTCGCCCGTCTCGGGGCAGTACTGGGTGAGCAGGTAGCCCGAGATGCCGCCGACGGCCATCTTTGCGAAGAACATGGGCACCTGCGAGAGCCCCATGTACGAGGCCTCCCGGCCCGGCGGCGCGATGGTCGCGGTGTACTCGTACAGGCGCGGCGACCACAGGCACTCACCGACGGAGAGCGTCGCGACGAAGGCCACCTGGGCCGCCACGGTGTCCGATGCGACGAGGAAGAAGACCGAACCCGCCGTGATGAACGCCCCGGTCACGATACACCAGAAGGCCGACAGACCGCGGGTCAGGGCGGTCATCACCGGCGTCAGCACGATGACCATCGCCGGGTTGATGGACCAGAAAAACGCCCAGTCGAAGTCCTTGTCGATGACCCGCATGGTGTACTTCGGCCACGTCTGGTGCGCGTGCTGGAAGATCAGCCGGACGAGCACCAGCAGTGAAACGAACAGCATGAAGCCCCAGAAGGCGCGCTCCTTGCTCACCTCGGCGAAGATGGCCCCGGGGCCCTTCTTCGGTTTGCCGTCCGTGCTCGCCGCCGGCGTGTCGTCGCGCAGGCGCATCACAATCCACGCCGCGAGCGCCGTGACCACCGTGGCGATGGTGAAGATGACCTGGCTCGTCGTCAGGTGCAGGCCGCCCAGGTCGAGCCCGCCCTTGAGCCACTTGCGCAGCGCGCCCACCGTCAGCGGGGCCACCAGCGCGCCGATGTTCATCACGACGTAGAAGAACGAGAAACCGAAGGCGACCGTCTCCGGCGTCGTGTAGCGGCGCACGGCGGCCGTCATGGTCGGCATCATCGAGGCCACGCCCCACGTCGAGACACCGAGCCCGACGAGCGGCAGAATCTCGTCGTGCGTCCCGGCCATGATGGCCCGGCCGATGAGCACCGAGAACACGGCGTAGATCATCGCCCGGCGAATGCCCATCGAGTCGGCGACGAAACCCGAGAAGAACATGATGACCGAGACGCCGGTCAGCCAGACGCTCGTGATCAGGCCCGCCGACTGGTCGCTGTAGCCCAGATCCTCGGAGAGGTAGACGTTGAGCAGGTTGTAGATGGCGAAGTACGCCACGCTCTCCAGAAACTTGATCCCGAAGATGAGCCAGAGCTCGCGGGGGCTGCGTCGCAGGCGGCCGAGGTCCTCGCGGAGGCGGACGCCGAAGGAGCGGGTATCGGGGGACTTCGCGTTGTTCGCGGCTTGGGGGGCGGCCATGCGCGGAATCTACGACGTTTTGCGCGGAACACCCTGAATTTCGCGACGGGCCCTGCCGTCGTTCCAGGTATGCATCGGCCGCACGTCGCGGCCCTTCCGGGGGGAAGTCATGCGTCCGGGATTCCTGGTGGCATTCTGGCTGCTCGTGATGGGTGCGACCTCCATCCGGGTGGAGGCCTTCGAGCCGACACACCGGCCGGGAGGCGAGGCCTCACGCCCCTGACAGCCACTCCAGACCGCGCAGGCGGCTCGCGGCGAGGGCCGCCACCGTGCTCAGGTGGTCGAGCCCGCGGCTCGAGAAGCGCATCGTGGTGACGTCGTCGGCGAGCGCCCGCAGGGCCTCGGCATGGACGAAACGGGCGCCCTCGAGGCGCAGCCGGATCTCGGCGGGGGACCGCAACCGGGCCGCCGCGAGGCGCTCGGAGACGGGTTCGCCGACCTCGAACAGGGCGTACAGCGGCTCGGACTCGACCATCTCCTCGTCGCCGGGGAAGTCGGCGAGACCGAGCGCCCAGGCCAGCGCGACCACGGTCTCGGTCGCCCACGTCGCCTCGACGAGCGTGCGCTGCGACCAGGCGCCCGGGTTGAGCGCCATCAGCGTCGCCTCCTCCGGCGTGAGCCCGTCGCGCACGGGCGCGGCCTCGCAGAAGGCCCGCAGCGTCTCGATGCCCGGGGTGGTCTCGGGGGTCGGCCCCGCCGCCTCGAGCAGCCCCCGCCGCGCGAGCGCGCACAGCGCCCGGGCCCGGGTGACGGTCGCCGTCGCGTCGGGACGCGACACCGCGGTCGGGGCCTGCGCCCGCCACGCCCGCGGCTCCGGTGGCCACTCGAGCCCCGCCGACTGTCCGCTCGCCGTGTCGACGTCGATCAGGGCCCGGCCGAGCCCGTCGAAGATGCCGTGCCGCCAGACGCTGAACCCTTCGAGGCGCTCGCAGAGCTGCAGGACGAGCTCGTCGAACGTGTCGGCATCGATGTCGGACTCGCTCTCGAGGCAAAGTTCCATCGCCTCGCGGACCCGCAGCAGCGTGCCCGGCAACGCCGGTTCGAGCAGCGCGTGCGCCGCGATGGCACGGCGGAGGGCGTCGAGCAGGGGGGGCAACGCCTCGCTCGGCGTGCGCTTCCAGACGATCCGCCCGTCGTCGAGCTCGATCTCGAGCCGGTCGAGCCGGGCGACGTCGACGGCGGCATCGAGGCCGTCGCCGGCGAGCATGAGCTCGAGCGCGGGCGGCGAGCGGAGGTCCGGGTAGGCGAACGGGGCGGTTCGGAGGCTGAAGACGTGAGCGCGCACGCGCAGACAGTGGCACGGCGCGGCCCGTTTGGCGAGGGGGCGGCGGTGGCCTGCGGGTTGACCCCGTTTACCGGACGGTTGCATGCGGGTATACCTTGCGCACCTCGGGGGGATGTCGGAACATGACCACGGTCCGGGGCCCCGATCCGATCGCCTTCCGTGGAGAGACCGCGCGTGGAACGTCGACGACTGCCGAGCCCGACGGACCGGGGTGACCGGACGGACGCCCCGCGACCGGGCCGCGTCGTCGGCATCGGGGCGGGGGCGGGCGGCGCTCAGGCGCTCATGGCGTTGTGCGCCGGGCTCGATCCCGCGACGGACGCGGCGTTCGTCGTCGCGTTCCGGCGAACCGCCGAGCCCGAGCGTGCCGCCCTGGCCGGGCTCGCGGCGGCGACCCGGCTGCCCGTCGACGTCGTCGGCGCGGGCACGCGGCTCTCGCCCGGGACGATCCACCTCCTTCCGCCGGAGACCTCTGCGACGTTCCGCGGCGAGCACCTGCGCCTGGAACCCTGGCCGTCCGGGGCCGCGCCGGCGCTGCCCATCGACGACTTCTTCGTTTCCCTCGCCGAGACGTGGGGACGGGCCGCCGTGGGCGTCGTCCTCTCCGGCGCGGGAGCGGATGGGGCCCGCGGGGTGCGCGTGCTCCATGCGGCGGGGGCGACGGTCTTCGTTCAGGAGGAGCGCACGGCTCGCTGCGAGGACATGCCGCGCGCGGCGATCGCCACGGGGGTCGTCGACGCGATCCTCGCGCCGGAGGCCATGGCCGGCCATCTGCACCGGCACCTCCGGGTCGCCGAAGGGGTCGCGCCGGCCCCGAAAGAGGCGCCGACGACGGCGTTCGACGAGATCCTCGCCCTCGTGGGGGCCTCGAGCCGGGTCGACTTCACGCAGTACAAACCGAGCGCCCTGCTCCCCCGGGTCGAGCGGCGCATGGCCCTGACGCATGCCGTGACGCCGGCCGTCTATGCGCGCCTCCTGCGCGGGTGCCCGAGCGAGGTGCGGCTGCTCGAGCGCGACCTGCTCGTGGGCACGACGCGCTTCTTCCGGGATCCGGAGACGTTCGAGTACCTGCTGCGCGAAACGCTGCCGGCCGTGATCGCGAGCGCGCCGACGGACGAGCCGCTCCGCCTGTGGGTGCCGGCCTGCGCCTCCGGCGAGGAGGCCTACACCATCGCGATGCTCGCCGCGGAAGCCCTGGAGGCGGCGGGCACCCGTCGCGACTTCAAGGTCTTCGCCACCGACGTCGACCCCGCCGCCCTCGAGGTCGCGTCCCTCGGCGAGTACCCGGCGTCCATCGCGGCGGACGTGGGTCCCGAGCGCATGGCGCGCTGGTTCTCGGCACGGGGGGACGCCTTTTCGGTCGTGCGTGACCTGCGGGCGCGCGTGCTCTTCGCCGCGCACGACGTCACGCGGGACGCCCCGTTTCTGCGCGTCGACCTCGTGAGCTGTCGCAATCTGATGATCTACCTGGAGCCCCGCGCCCAACGCCGGGCGCTCTCCGCGTTTCACGACGCATTGCGCCCGGGCCGACCCCTGCTGCTCGGCCCGACGGAGGGCGTCGGCGAGCTCCCCGGGGCGTTTCGCCTCGAGGCGGGGGCGGCGCGCATCTTCCGGCGCCTGCCGCGCGCGACGGAGAGCGCGTCCGAGCGCCCGAGCCCGCGGGCGCCGGGGCGGTCCGACGCACGACCGACCCCCGGTCGTCCCTCCCCGGCGGAGGACGCCCTGCGCTGGCTGGGTGCGCACTACGGTCCGCCGGCCGTGCTGCTCGGGGCCGACGGGTCACTTCTGCACAGCTTTGGCGCGGCGGCGGGCTGGATGGCCGTGCCCGTGGGCCGCGCGACGCTCAATGTCGACGAACTCCTGCCGGCGGGCCTGGCCGGGCCGCTCGGCACCGGGCGCCGGGAAGCCCTCGAACGCCGTGCCGAAGTGCAGGTGGCGGGCGTCCGGTTCGACACGCCGCAGGGGCCGTGCCGGGTCGACCTCCGCGTCGTCCCGTTTCTGGAGGGCGACGTCGTCGTCCGCTGTCTCGCGGTCTTCGAGCCCCTGCTGATGGCGGTTTCCCCGGGGCGCAAACCGCCGCTGCGCCTGGCCGATGGTCGCGCGACGGATGACGTCCCCGGTTCCCGAGGAGAGTGATGAACACGAAGCCGCAGAATCCCGCCACCGGCGCTACGACGTCGGGCTTCGGCGCCGCCCCGGCCCCCACGCCGGCACCGGGCCTCGGGCAGCCCTCGAGCGACGCGCGAGACCGGGCGGACGCCGCGCGACTCCGGGACGAACTCGCGGCCTATCAGGCCGAGGTCGTCGCCCAGAACGATGAACTTCGCGTCGCCCACGCCGCCCTGGAGGCCGCGTCTCGCCGCTGGGCCGATGTCTTTCATCAGGCCCCCGCGCCCTACATGACGGTCGGTCGCGACGGGCAGGTGCGCGACGCCAACGCGGCGGCCCTCGAACTCCTCGCCGACGGCGGCATCCTCCGGGGTCGCGCGCTGTCGAGCCTGGCGGCGCCGGGCGAGGTCGCCTTGCTCTCGCAGCTCGTCGAGCGGGGCTGGACGTCCGAGGGCGTCGCCCGCCGGACGGTTCACCTGACCTCGCTCTCCGGGCGGTCGTTGACCGTCGAGGTCTCCGCCTCCCCGCTCGACGGCTCCGAGACCGACGAGGTGCTCGTGGTGCTGCGCGACCTCACGGAGGCGCTGCGCCTCGAGAGCGAGCGCGCCCGGTTGACCGCTCAGGTCGAGCGCCTGCAGCGCCTCGATGCCCTCGGGCGCATGGCCGGTGCCGTGGCCCACGAGGTCAACAACATGCTCACGGTCATCCTCACCACGGCCGAGGCCGGGTGCGAGCGCTGGTTCGGCGCGGAAGCGGGCGAGTACTTCGACGAAATCGGAGGGGCCGCGCGCCGCGGCCGCGAGCTCACGCGCCGCTTGCTCGGTTTCAGTCGCGCGACCCCGAGCCGCCTGCAGCATCTCGCCGTCGAGCCGCTGCTCAGCGAGGTCGCGCAGTTTCTTCAGCGCCTCGGGCGCGGCCTGGTCGACGTCCGCCTCGACGTCGCCCCCGAGACCCCGGCGGTCAAGGGCGATCCGGCGCTGCTGCATCAGGCGCTGCTGAACCTGGGCCTCAACGCGCTCGACGCCCTCGGCGACGAGGGGGGACACGTCGTGTTGCGCGCGGCCCTCGACCTCGATCCGCGTCATCGGCCCACCGGTGAAATGCCCGGACCCGGCCCCTACGTTTGCCTCACCGTGGAGGACGACGGCCCCGGGTTCACCGCAGAGGCCCTCGAGCGCGTCTTCGAGCCGTTCTTCTCTACGAAGCCGGCGGGCAAGGGCACGGGCCTCGGGTTGCCGATGGTCTACGGCGTCGCGCGCGATCACCACGGGGCCGCGTTCGTGTCCAACGGCCGCTCGGGCGGCGCCATCGCCGGCCTCGTCGTACCGGCCGCCCAAGAGCCCGTTCAGGACGAACTCCCCACCCCCTCGCCCATGCGGGGGGCGGCGCCGCGGACGAACGAGCTCGGACTGCGAGGGGTGCTGGTGATCGACGACGAACGCTCGGTCGGGCGGGCGCTTCAGCGCGTGCTGCGCATGCGCTTGCGGACGGAGGTCTACGTGGCCGCCGGCGGGGCCGAGGGGCTGGCGTTGCTCGCAGCCGAAGGCGACCGCATCGATGCGGTGCTCCTCGATCTGTTCATGCCCGGCATGAGCGGACTTCAGACGCTCGAGACCCTGCGGGCGACGCATCCGCACCTGCCGGTGATTCTGCTGTCGGGGTTCTCGCAGGAGCGGGTGCCCGCCCACGTACTCGAGTCGCCGGCCACGGCATTTCTGTCGAAGCCGCCCGAGCCGGCGGCCGTTGAGGCGCTGCTGCGGACGCTCATCGCCCACCGCCGAACCTGAGACGTTCGCCCGACGGGCGCGTCCGTCAGGGGACGGGCTCGTCCGGCCGGTGCAGGTGCAGGTGGCCCATCATCCCGATCTCGGCGTGATCGAGGATGTGACAGTGAAACATCCAGTGGCCGTCGCGGTCGTCGAAGGGGATGGCGATGCGCATGCGGCTGCGGCCGGGCACGTGCACCGTGTCCCGCCACGACCGGAACGCCGACGGCACGCGCATACCGTCGGCGTCCGTCACGTCGAGCACTTGAAAGAAGAAGCCGTGCAGGTGGAACGGATGGCCGGCGTCCGTGTCATTGGCGATGGTCCAGGTCTCCACGGTGTTCGTGACGGCGTAGATCTCCAGCCCCGGGGGATAGGGCACGTCGTTGATGGTCATGGCGATGCGGCCGCCCACCGGCCGCTCGCCGAGCACGAGTGTCTGCTCCACGGCGCCGACGGTGTAAACGGGGTCGATCACCCGCAGGTCCGGCGGCGGCGGCGCGTGCACTTCCGCCGGCTCGTCCGTCAGGCGCAGGTCGAACAGGGGCTCGGGCGGTCGATTGCCCGTCAGGTTGCCCCGATCGAACGGCAACCAGGGCAGCTCGATGCGTTCCCCCGGCGCGCCGTTCGGGACGACGACGACGTCCGCCCGCGCCGCCGGCTCGACGAGGACGTCCGTCACCGGGACCGGGTGTTCGAGAAGACCGCCGTCGCTGCCGATCAGCCAGCTCGTCAGGCCGCCGAGCCCGAGGCGGAAGTACCGCGCGCCACCGGCGTTCAGGATGTACCAGCGCACGGGCCTGCCTCGACGGACGGGCACTTCGGGTCGCACGCGTCCGTTGACCAGCAGCACGTTGCCCTCGCGACCGAAGATGTCGCCGAGGTGCCCGCCATTGTCCGGTGGGGCGAGCTGACCGTCGTCCAGGAGAAGCACGTCGTCGAGGACCAGCACCGCCTCGTCCCCGAAGAAGGGCTGCGCGGGATCGCGCACGAGCAGCGGCCCGTACAGGCCCCGCGAGAGCTGCGCGTTCGAGTGCAGATGCGGGTGGTACCAGTAGAGTCCCGCGTCGGGCACGACGTAGTCATAGGTGAACCCCCCGCCCCCCGCGGGGATCGGGGCCTGGGTCACCTCGCTGCCGTCCATCGCGTTGGGCAGGCGCACGCCGTGCGTGTGCAGGATGGTGTCCTCGGGCAGTCGGTTCGTCAGATGGATGATCACCCGGTCGCCGACGTTCGCCTCGATGAGCGGCCCCGGCAGGGTGCCGCCGTAGGTCCACACGCGCGTCTTCACCCCCGGCAGCAGCTCGACGTCCGCCTCGCGCGCCTCGAGGTCGACCTCCACGATCCGGGGATCGGGGTTGCGGTCGACGGCGCGGGCGAGGGCGAGCGCCTCGGCATAGCCCGGGGGCGGGCCGAGCGGGGCCGCATCGGGGACGGCGTCCGGCCCGGGGGACGCGTCCGTCACCGGTTGCGGGGGCCCCTGATCGGGCTCGGCGGGCGAGCGCGTCGCCGACGGCGGTGCGGCGCAGGCGGCGAGTCCCGCCACCAGCAGCGTCGCGCGGTGGAGTGGCACCGGGCGAGCGTGGCCCGAACGCCCGCGGCGTGTCCACCCCGGTCCTCGTATGGCCGCGCGAACGGGCATGACCGGGGTCAATTGACAACGAGGTCGCCAAAGCCTCGGGGGTCGCGACGGCGAAACTTGCGCCCCCAGGGGGTGGCGAGTAGACTCGCCACCTCACCACGGGGGATGCCGCCATGAGTATGTTGGCCGACTTCGGCGACGACGCCGCCCTGAAGACCATCTTCTTCGGCAACCGCCCCACCGCCAAGCGGCTGCGCAAGAGCAAGCTCGTGGTGCTCGAGGGCCCCGACGCCGGCCGTGAGCTCGCCGTCGCCCGCGAGCAGGTCTTCGGCGGGCGCAACGGGGTCTGCGATCTCGTGCTCTCGGACAAGACGGTCTCGAGTCGGCACTTCAGCATCACGGCCGTCGACAACGGGTACGTGCTGCGGGACGAAGGGTCGAGCAACGGCACGTTCTACGGCGACGTGAAGATCCGTGAGATCTTCCTGCGGCCGGGGACGGTCTTCCGGGCCGGGAATACGGTCCTCAAGTTCACCCCCACGGACGACATGCTGACCATCGAGCTGTCGGACCGGGATCGTTTCGATCAGGTCATCGGGCAGAGCGTCCCGATGCGGGAGATCTTCGCCAATCTCGAGCGCGTCTCACCGAGCGAGCTGACCGTCCTCATCCAGGGAGAGACGGGCACCGGCAAGGAGATGGTCGCCAAGGCCATCCACAACCACAGCCCGCGCAAGAACAAGCCGTTCGTCGTCCTCGACTGCTCGTCCATCCCGAAGGATCTGATCGAAAGCACCATTTTCGGGCACGAAAAGGGCTCGTTTACCGGTGCGATCAACCAGCATCGGGGCGTTTTCGAGCAGGCGAACGGCGGCACGATCTTCCTCGACGAGATCGGCGAGCTCGAGTTGAACCTGCAGCCCAAACTGCTGCGGGTGCTCGAGAACCGGGAGGTCAAACGGGTCGGCAGCGACCGCACGATTCAGGTGGACGTGCGCGTCGTCGCCGCCACGAATCGCGATCTGCGCAAAATGGTGGCCGACGGCGCGTTCCGCGAGGACCTGTATTTCCGGATGAGCGTGATGTCCATCGAGCTGCCCCCGCTCCGGGCGCGCCGCGACGACATCCCGTTGCTGATCAATCAGTTCCTCATCAAGCACAACGAGGCGCGGCGCGAGCTCGGTCGCCCCACGCTCGAGGTCAGCCCCGAGGCGATGGCCGCGCTCCTCGAGCGCCCCTTCAGCGGCAACATCCGCGAGTTGAAGAACCTCGTCGAACGCGCGGCGAGCCTCGGCGACGGACCGGTGCTGACCCGCCGCGACTTCATGCTCGGCGGTGGACCGGTGCTGCCGGTCCCCGCACCGCCCGCGCCCGCGCCGG
>JAKLJY010000182.1 GCA_023150895.1 Myxococcota bacterium
TCCACCACGGCCATCAACTCGAACAAGCTGACCCACCTCCAGTACCGGGAGCGCCTGGAGGAACGGCGGACCGAGGCCATGCGCTCCCTCCTGAACTAGTTGAAATCACGTGCCTTTCGCCCGGACACAAAAGTCTTGACGCTACCCGATATGACCACTTGTCGAGCCCGCGAGAATGCCAATAGGACCGACCATCACCGGTTCGGCATTGACTCTGGCCACGTCATTGCCGCCCATGATCGCGAATCCGAGGAAACGGGTTCCCCGCAGTGAGACGTCAGTCCATCCGAGTCCTGCAGTAACAGCAGGCAGGAGGATCGCCACCTGATACCCCAGCGCGGACTCCCAGAGTTCGCCGACTGCGGTCGCGTCCGTATCTCCTTTGAAGTGCGGTGTCAGGAGGAGGGCCACGTCGAAATAGAGGTCGGTCTTCGCCAAGGTCAGCCCAAAGCCCACCCCTGCGTCGAAGGAGCCATGCGAACTGTTTGCGCGTTCAATCCAGGCGTACTGCCCGTCCAAGGAGAGACGACCCATCACCTCCGCTTCATCGCTTCGGGCAGGCGTCGCGACCAGCGTGACCATGAGCGCTGATGCAGTGGGCCAAGCGAGGCGCCTTGATGCGCATCGCGTCGACGATGGTAGGGGCGATCCCCGACCTGCACATGGCAGCGCATACCAGGGATTCGAGGTCGCCCTCTCTGCCGAAGACGCGTCCAACCTCGTCGATGTGCGCACTCCCTCAGCGGGCGTCGGAGCCCTTTCGCGCCCGGTTCGCGACCTGCTACGGGAGTTCGACTGCGACGCCCGACTCGCTCGATGCCTTGTCGCCGCGATCAGGAGGGCTGACAGCCAGAACGACGCCCAATGCGGCCTGGGCCTGACGCCCACGGAGCACCCCCCACCGTCCGAGTCGGAGTAGGTATCGTTGTTGGCGGACTCGCCTGTCGCAGGCGGGTAGACGGTCGCCGGCGGCGCGGTCGGGTCGCCTGTGTCGAGCGACTGAACCCGAAAGGCCGCGAGGAAGAAGAGAGAGCCGCCGCCGTAGACAGGCGTCGCCTCCTGGACTGTCAGCGCACGGGCGCCATTGCCCGGCCAGGGATCGAAGACCCCCACGAAGACGACGTTCGGACCCTGGACCGTCTCGTAGTAGTCCACGCGTGTCACGACCATTGCGTGCCCGTTCGTGCCCACGATGAGCGGGTTGCCACTATCGAGCTCCTCGACCATCTGCTGATTCGACAGGGCCACGACCCCGGCGTTGGCATCGAAGAGGCCCGAAAGGCGTGAACTGAACGCCTGGCCGTTGTCGTCGACCCAGTCGCGATTAAGTTCGGCTGCGATCGTAGCACCCGTTCCCGGTAGGTTGACCTCGCTCCCGTAGGCCTCACGGACGAGTCGGGCCTGCTCCACTGGATGTTCGTAGTACCCGAAGACCATGCTGATGCTGGCCGCCCAGCACCACTGATCTTGCAGCTGGCTCTGGTAGGCCTGCTGGGCGAAGCGGCTGAAGTCCAGTTCGGCGATGCAGTAGTTTCCGTTTCCGTCGAAGCCGCACTGTGCTCCCGAAGCGCGGCCGACCTGCAGCACGCATGCCAGGATCACAGCGAGTTGAACTCTCCACTGCATTCTTCTCATCTCCTCAATTCGAGCCACCCGCGACCTGCGCGGTGGCCGGTTGCATGGCCGGGGTCTTCAGCACCTTGAGGTCTGTCAGTCCCTCGAGAGGACCCAGAACCGGAGTCCAGTCTGCGCCCAAATGTTGAGCGGCATATCGAATCGGTTGCCACCCCTCGCATCCGACCCTATTGGTTGGACAATTGTCGCTTCGATGAATGCATCCACGAACTCGAACTGCGGCGTATTCAGCGTGACAAAGGCACTCCACACTCCCGACGCACTATCATCGGGAACGAGATCCGCTCCACCGAAGAGATCCGCCCGAAGCTCCCAGCCAGCGGGGCTGTGTCGGAACCAAGCCGCAACACCAACGCCTTGACTGAAGATCGACGGCAACACTGCAGAGTCGTCTCGCTTGTCGACCGCACCACCGTACGACCCACCACCCACATATCCGAGACCCAGACCTGCCAGTGCGGGTCGAGTCGCTGCAGGAACATCCGAGAAGCCGACCCATCGACTCGAGAAGGAGATTCCAACGGGGACGAGCCACGCAGAGCTAGCCTCAGCCACGCCCAAGTCGTTGCCAATCGCGCCTTGAACCATAGCACGGCCGAACGTGCTCCAGGCGAACGATTCGGTCCGTTCATCGGTGGCGTACGTCAGGTCGAGTGCAATACTCACACCGTTCTCTCTCCACTCGCCAAAGTTGCCATACGCCTTCGCTCTGAAACTATGGAACGCGTGGAATTCGAAGCCTGGGCTGAACGCGACACCAGCCAAGTCCTCCGAGGCGCCAATCGGAGTCCCTGCTGCCGATGCAGCCACATTGAGGGTGATACCCGGTGGGCGCGCGCAACAAGGTGCCGGAACAGCAGTCACGCCAAGCACCGTGAACACCAATGACGTCGCGGACCACTTCCAGATTGAGTTTCGTGCATGAGTCACCGTCGATGACCTCCCTGACGCGGCACACGCCAGACCTGAGGCGAGCCTCTGCTTTATGGAAGTAGACTAGATATCGACGCCATCGCCCCCCCAGACCCAGGCCGGCACGTAGAAGAAGTGGCCGCCAGCGCTCGGCCGCACGAGCGCCATGGCCGGACCATCGCCCGGTTCCTGTCGGCTCAGGCGGATCACCACGTCGGCCGCCGCTCCGGCGAGCCCGCCGAAGAACGCTGCCGTCCGGTCGCCGACCAGGGCCTTGAAGATGAGCCCCACGAACAGGGCGACACCAACTGGAATGAAGACCAGCAGGTTGTAGACGACGATCACTCTCTCCTCCGAATCCCCTTCGGGGCAGCGGTCGACCGACCTGGACGGACCACGCGCTTGCGGGTTCCACCCAGGAGCCCTTTGAGCCGTAGCACCGGCCCGAAGCGCAAATCCAGGTCCCCCGAATCAGACCAACCCCGACTCACTCGCCACCATCCTTCGCGTTTTCCCGCATCCACCTGCGGCGAATCAGCTCGTGGCGCGAGTGGATGCCGAGGCGGCGGAACATGCGCTGCACGGCGGTCTTGATCGTGGTCACGCTTTTGCCGGTCTGCTCGGCAATCTCCTTGTCGCTCAGGCCTTGCTCGACGAGCTCACCGACGGCGCGCAGCCACGGGGGCAGCTCGGCGATGGCCGGGGCGGGCGGCGCCGCGGGGGCCGGCTGGGCCACGGCGATGGCGAGCGTCGTGGCGCCGCCTGGGTCGACGGGGTGGCGGCGGGCTTCGGGGAGCCAGCGGTCGAGCGCGATTCGCCCGGTCCGGGCGGCCAGGTTGGGGTAGACGACGTCGTCGCCGTGAATCAGCACGGCGGGCTCGCTCATGGCGTCGAGCAAGGCCGCCACCAGGGCGGGCGTGAGGGTGAGGCCCTCGAGGGCGCGGGCACCGGCGACGGCGGTGTCGAGCGCCCGCCAGAGTTCGTCGAACAGGCGCCGCTCGGCGGCGTCGAAGGGGTCGTCGTCCGGCGCGCGCTCCAGCAGCAACACGGCGCCGGCCCCGGGCAGCGCCACGCGCAGGACGAAGGGCCCGGAGGTGCGTGCCGGCGGCGGTGCAGTCGTCGGCCCGCCGAGCGTCGGGAACCGTCCGAGGGCCTCGCCCGTCGCGGCGTCCAGAAGCAGCGCGCTGCGCGCCCGGCCGATCTCGCAGAGCCACCGCGCCGTGGCTTCGAAGGGCGCGTTCGTCCGCCAGAGCTGCACGAGGTGCGGCCGCAGTGCGGTGGCCCTGTGTTCGGCGGCGCCCGGGGCGGGGGTCGAGGTCTCCATACGCGGACCTCTTCGCAGGGATCATGCCAGCGCCACGGAACCTCGGCATCTCGGCCTGTGGTGCGAATGTCTGCGTGCTCGCGTCTCCCGGATGGTCGCACCGGGACCGTTCAGTGCACGCTCACTGAACGGTTCAGTCGTCCTCCCGGGGCGGCTCGAGCGGCGGGTCTCGCAACAATCGCAGCCGCAACTTCAGCCCCCTCAGGGAGATGCGCAGCTCGCGGGCCATGGCCTCACGGTCGCCGCGGTGGCGGGTGAAGCTGTCTTTCAGCCGTTCGTCCGTCAACTCCATGGGTCCGACGAGATCGAACGCTCGCATGTGCTTGTCCAGCGTGTTCCGCGAGACACCGAGGGCCTCCGCCGCCTTGGCTTTCACGAAGTCCGCGCGTTCGAGCGCCTCCACGATCTCGTCTGCGGTCGGCGGCCGGGAACGCCGAGCCTTCTTTTCCCCGCGCGGCGGCGATTCCGCCGGGCCCGCGGACAGAGACGCGAGCGCCGCGGCCGGCCCGAACAGCACGAGGCGCTCGATCACGCCGTGAAGCTGGCGCACGTTCCCGGGCCAGTCGTAACTCGTCAGGGCGTCGAAGAACGCGCGACCGATGCGCGGCGCCCGAGTGGACGCCGGCTCGAAGGTGAACAGCCCCCGCCGTTCGGCATCCCGCAGGCAGGCCAGCACGAGGAGCGGAATGTCCTCCCGGCGCTCGCGCAGCGGCGGCATCGTCACCGTCAACGCCCCGATCCGCTGATACAGGTCCTGCCGAAAACGCCCGGCTTCGACCATCTGCGGCAGATTGCGGTGCGTCGCTGCGACGACCGCGATGTCGGCGGGCATCTCGACGGTGCCGCCGACTCGCTTGAAGCTGCCTTCAGCGAGGAAGCGGAGCAGTTTTGCCTGCGCCTCCAGGGGTAGGTCGCCGATCTCGTCGAGGAAGAGCGTTCCGCCGTCGGCCTCGCCGACCAGGCCTTCTCTCCGACGTTCGGCGCCGGTGAACGCCCCGCGTTCGTGCCCGAACAGCTCGCTCTCGATCAGGGTGGCGGGCAGCGCGGCGCAGTTCAGTGCGCGGAAACGGTCCTCGGGGCGGCCGCTGCACCGATGCAGGGCACGCGCAGCGAGCTCCTTGCCGGTGCCCGTCTCTCCCATGACGAGCACGGGCTTGCTGGAGAAGGCGAGGCGGCGGAGCGTGTCGCGCACGTTCCACATCACGTTGCTCTCGCCGACGAAGCCGAGGCGCGTCTCTCCCGGTGCCATCCGGCGTCGCGTGAAGAGCAAGGTCGCACGGTCTTCGATGTTCAAACGCGTGCCGACCGGCAGGGGGCCGGCGATCGGGTCGAGTCCCCGGCGGGCGCCCTCGATGGGACCTACGTGAAAGACGCGATTGCGAGCATCCCACGCGACGCTGAGCTGGCTCCGGCTGATGCAGGGGTCCTCCCAGGGGTCGCCGCCCGTGGCGTCCGGTCGCTCGAAGAGCGGGCCCGCGCGGCCGATCACGACGGGCACGCTCTTGGGCGACAGTGCGTCGGCCCGGGTGCGCTCGCCGATGCGTCGCAGATCGGCGTGGTAGGCGAACTCGACGACGGGCGCGCCGTCGCCCGCGTCGGAGCCGCCACCCTCGCGCGCGGCGTTCTGCTGCTGATCCTTCGTGTCCTGGTCGGCCGTCGGCTTCATTCGACGGACGATAACGCAGATTGCGCGATTTCTACGCCTCGGGATTGTTGGTACGGTCGCCCCATGGAATCCCGGGGAACGCCGCCACCCATGGCCTCGCCGCTGCCGCCCGGCACGCGGCTGGGCGGCCAGTACGAGTTGATCCGGCCCCTCGGCGCCGGCGGCATCGGCCAGGTGCTCCTCGCGCAGGATAACCTGCTGGAGCGCCCGGTGGCGGTGAAGGTGCTGCACGCGACCACCTTGTCGCGGCCGGACGCGCGCGCCCGATTCGAGCGCGAGGCCCGGGTGCTCTCGCGTCTGTTCCATCCCAACCTGGTGGTGGTGCTCGGGTTCGGCGCGGCCGAGGTCGAGGGCGCCGCC
Organism: Myxococcota bacterium; assembly: GCA_023150895.1. Taxonomy (GTDB): domain Bacteria; phylum Myxococcota_A; class Bradymonadia; order UBA7976; family UBA1532; genus CAINDO01. The sequence continues at coordinate 5,898 of JAKLJY010000182.1, forward strand.
TTGCCGTACATGGTGATGGAATACGTCCGCGGCGAGACGCTCGCCGAAAGGCTGCAGCGCTCGGGTCCGCTCCCCGTGGCCACCGCCCTGGGCATCCTGCGCCAGATCTCGGGCGCGGTGGCCCACGCCCACGAGGAGGGGGTCGTCCACCGCGATCTGAAGCCATCGAACGTACTGCTCACGCGCGCCGCCGGTCACGCGGACTTCGTGAAGCTGCTGGACTTCGGCCTCGCCCGCCTCGCGCAGCCGACGGTCGCCGGGCAGAGCGGTGACGCGGTCACCCAGGACCACCGTCCCCTGGGCACGCCGCGCTACATGTCTCCCGAACAGATCCGCGGACTGCCGCTGGATGCCCGGTCGGACCAGTACGCGCTCGCGGTGATGGCCGTCGAGATGCTCTGCGGGGATGCGCCGTTCGAGGGCACGACCGCCGCCGACTTCATGGCGGCGCACCTGACGCAGCCGCCGCGCCTGCCGGCGGCGTCCCGACCCGAGCTCGGCCTGCCTGGTGCCGTGGACGCCGTGCTGGCCCGCGCCCTGTCGAAGTCGGCCACGGAGCGGTTCGACGAGGTGACCCAGTTCCAGGCCGCCCTGGAGTCGGCCCTGGCGGCGAGTCACCCGACCGCAGGGGGGTCCGGAACGGCGGACGAAGCGTCGCGAGCGCGCGCCGTCCTCTGTCTGCTCGCCGAGGTCCCGGCACGGACTCAGGACGTCGAGCGTTGGGCCGCGCGCCTGCAAGAGGTCATTCGCGCCGGGGGCGCGGAGCCGGTCGCCGTGATCGGTGGCCGGGCCTTCGGTGTGTTCCCCGCCGTGGGCGACGCGGATCAGCGATTGGAGGCCGGTATCGCGGGCGCGCTGTCGACGTTGCGGGCGCTGGGCGCCGCCGGGTCCGGCGCGGGCCGTTTCGGCGTGGGGTTGACGATCGGCACGGTGTATCACCGGCGGGGCGCATCCCCGGTGCTCGCCGGCGAGGCCCTCGCCCGCGCGGAGCGCCTGGCCGAGCCCATGGATGCGACGCTTCGGGTGCCCGCGAGCCTGGGCCGCACGCTCGGCGGACGCTACGACCTCGAGTTCAGAGGGGACGCCGCGCGGGTGCTCGGTCGGGCGCAGCGAGGTGCGCTCCAGCCCACGACCGTGCTCGGTCGCGTAACGCCGTTCGTCGGGCGGCCATCGGCCTTGACGGGCCTGGAAGCGGCCTACGCCGACACGCTCGCATCCGGGCGTGGCGGGCTCTGGCAGGTGTTGGGACCCGCGGGCGTCGGCAAGACGCGCCTCGTCGTGGAGTGGCTCGCGACGCTCGGACACGCGCCTGGCCCGCCCCCCCGCGTGGCCACGGGCGCCGCGCGCCTCGGTCCGGACGCCGACATCTACGGCCCCTACCCCGATCTCCTGCGGGCGCTGGCAAAGGTCGCGCCCGATGACCCACCGGAGGTCGCCGCGGTCAAGGTGCAGATCTTGGTACGTCGCTCCGCCTTCGAGCTGACCCGAGCGCCCACGCCGGCCGAGGTGGACACCGAGTCCGCCGTCCTGCGCCTGCTCGGCCTGGAAAACGCCCAGAACACCGAGGATCCGGCGACGCCCAGCCACTCGCCCGGCGCGGTCGAGCCCGGCGGGCGGACGACCCTCTTCGTCGCGCTGTCGACGCTCTTCGTCGCGCTGGCCCGCCGGCGTCCGCTGGTGCTGGTCGTGGACGACGCCGACGCGCTCTCGCCCGCGGCGCTCGGACTGTCGAGCCACCTCTCGGGGCGCCTCGCGGAGACGCCCGCGATGCTCGTGCTCATCGCACGAACGCGGCCCGCGCTGCCCCCGACGGAGGCACCGGTCACGGAGCTGCCCGTCACACCGTTGGACGCGCCGGACGCCGGTGCCCTGGTTGATCATCTGCTCGGCCGACTGCCCCACGTTCCGCGGCGCCTCGCCGCGTGGTTCGGCATCCACGGCGCCGGACTGCCAGGACCCATCGAGGCGCTCGCCGCGGACCTGGTCGAGTCCGGCGCACTCACTCCGGGCGACGGCGAATGGACGCTGGATGACGCGCGGCCGCTTCCGGACGTGCCGCAGGCGCTGGAGGCCCGCGCCAGCGCACGCCTGGAACGCTGTGACGAGCCCGAGCGCGAGGCATTGGCGGCCATGGCGCTCGCCGGCCCGCGCACCTGGCGGCCCGTGCTGGCGGCCATCGTCGGCGACGCGGCGGCGAACGACTTGCCCGCGACTCTCGAGCGCCTGCAAGGGCGCGAACTCATCCGGACTTCGCCGGACTCGGCAGCCTTCGGCGGCGCTGGACTTCGGCTCGCCGAGCCGGCGCTGGGCGCGCTCGCGCTCGCCACGTGGCCCGCCGAGCGTCGCCGGATGGCCCACCGGCGGTGCGCCGAAGTCCTGGACACGGCACCGCGGGGGCTCGAAGGTCGGGATGCCCTCCTGGCGCACCACTGGGCCGAGGCCGGCGAGGCGACGCTCGCGGCGGCTCACCGGCTCCGCGCCGCCGCTCAGGCCATCCGGACCCACGCCCACGAGCAGGCGGCCGCCCTGCTCGAAGTGTCGCTGCCCTGCGTGGGACCGGCCGAGCGCCTCGGCGTCACGGTCGATCTGGCCGAGCAATGCCTCCTCGCCGGGCGCATGCAACGGGCCGTCGAGGTCGCCGAGAACGCGCCGTCGGGGGACCTTGCGGGCGCCCCGACCGCCCTCCGCCTGCGACTTTCGCTCTGTCACGCCCGCGCGCTCGAGCGATTGGGCCGCTACGCCGAGGCGCAGGCCGTCTGTCGGGCGGCGCGGACATGGTTCACGCCCGGGCCCGGTACGCAGGCGCTCGAGGTGCTCCTCGTCGCCGCCGAAGCCGGGGTCGCCCGCAAGCTCGGCGAGCCGACGCGGGCCGTCGCCCTGCTCGCCTCGTTGCTGGCCGCGCCCGCGTCGGACACCGACCCGGAGTACGAGGCCGCTTTGGGTGTGGCTTGTCGTGTTTCGGGGAATGCAAACCTGCAACTGCGCGACTTCGAGGCCGCCGAGCATGCGTTCGTGCGGGCAGAGTCGACGGCGACGCTGCTGCGCAACCCCGTGGCCGTACTCGACGCACGGATCGGGCTGGGGGCGCTCGCCTGGTACCGGGGGCAGCCGGAAGCTGCGATCACCGCCTGGCGCGCGGCCCTGAGCGCCGCGGAGGAGGCGGGCCTGCTCCAGCAAAAGGCCATCCTGCTCAACAATCTGGGCGAGGTCGAGATGAGCCTCCTCGGACCGGCGGGCGCGCTGCCCACTCTCGAGCGCGCCGTCGCGCTGCAGGCCGCACTGCGCAGTGACGAGGGCCTCGCCGACGGCCACCGCCTCGTCGCCGAGTGTCTCGCCGCGACGGGGCGGAGCGCCGAGGCGGCCCACCATGCACAGCTGGGACTCGCGGCGGCCGAGCGAACCGGCGCACCGTATTTCATCGGGGTGGCCCATCGCGCCATGGCCCGCGTGCTGCGCGCCCAGGGTGCCACCGCCGCTGCCGTCGACGCCCATCGCCGCGCCGCCCTCGATGCCTTCGAGGCCGGCGGACTCGGCGGCGAAGTGTCCTCCCTGGACGCGTGAACCGTTCAGTCCGGGCCTGAACGGTTCGGCGCCAGTTCCGGGTCGAATCCCGGTCAGAACGGCTCTACCGGACATTGACCGCGGCGGGCGGTCGCTCCGATCCTGACGCCATGAACACGCTCCGCCCCCCCACGATGTTTCGATTCGGCTTCGGCCTCCTTGTCATGATCTCGGGCTGCAGCGGCGGCGATGCCGACACCTCGCCCGCCGCGACATCCGACGCCGCGGCACCGACCGAGGGCTGCGCGACCTTCTCCGGCGAGGCCGACCTGTACGTCGGCTTCGAGTGCCCGGTCGCCGACGCGGACGGCTCCCGCGCGCACCCGTTTGCGCGACTTGTGGACGCGCTCGCCGCCGCGGGTGACCGGACGACCATCCGAATGTCGGCGGGGCGCTTCGAGGGTGCAACGCTCTCCGCACACGCAGTGCGGTTGTTCGGCGAGGGAGAGGGCACGCACCTGACCAGCGCGCTGGTGATCGAGGACGAGGCGCGCCTCGAACTCGCGGGTGTGCGCCTCGATGGCCTGGAGGGGGCGGCGATCGAGGTCCGGGGCGATGCACGACTGACCGCCCGGAATGTGTCGATTCAGGGCGTGCGGGCGACGCCCGGTGGGGCGCCGGGTGTCGGCGTGCTGGCCACCGACGGCGCCGGGATCATTCTGCAGGACTACGTGATCGATGGCTGCGCCGGGCCCGGCATCCTGGTGAACGACGCCGCGGCCGAGCTCCGCGGGGGCACGCTCTCGGAGAACGGCGCGGGCATTCGCATCGAGCGGGGTCGCGGTCGCAGCACGATCGAAGACAACACGCTGACGGACAATGCCCAGGCCGGCGTGGCGCTGTTCAGTGCGGATGCGCTCGTGCGGGGCAACCACATCGTCGGCACGCGCGCCGATCCGCACGGTTTCGGTGATGGCCTCGTCGCGGGCGAGCTCGAGGGCGGCTTTGGCCCCAGCCACGTTCAGCTCGAAGGGAACAACGAGATTCGCGAGAACGCCCGGGTGGGCGTGCTCTTCGACGCCGGCGCCACGGGTGTCGTCACGGGCAACGTCGTCGACGCGAACGCGCGCGCCGGGATCTGGGCACAGGGCGTGGCGGCCCTCGAGATCGGCGCGAACACGCTCACCGCGAACCACTCGGCCGGAATCCTGCTCTTCGGCGGCCAGGCGACGCTCATGGGCAACACCGTGGCCGACACGCGAACCGGTCACTTCGACGAGGACGGCGTCGACCTGGAAACCGGCGACGCGATCGCCGTTCTGGCCGCCGGCGACGCGGAGATCCGTGACAACACCCTGACCGGCGCCGCCCGCCTGGGCATCGTGGTCGACGCCGCCTCGGCGCGCATCAGCGGCAACCGGGTGTCGGGCAGCCCGCACGGCATCATCTTGCAGGATCTGCCCGCCCCCGACGCCGTCACGGTCGACGTCGGCGACGGTGTCGTGCGCGACCCGGCCGAGCACGTCGGGGTGCCGGCGTCGGCGCTGGGGTTGTGACGCCCGCCCGCGCGTCACTCCCCCGACGACAGCCCCAGCGCCGCGGCATCGACAGGCAGCGCCACCGCCGGCATCTCCATCCGGGAGGCGAGGGCTTCGGGCAACTCCACGACCTCCGGTGCCGGGGCGTTCTGCAGGATGATGCCCTGCGGGCCGTCGTCCAGGTCGAGCGGCGAGATCTCCACCCGGCCCGGGGCGTCCAGGACGATGCCCGCCCGGAAGCTCCCGGTGATCGCGCCGCCCCCGAGCTCACCGCTCGACCCGTCCATCACGGCCACGCCGTCCCCCACCTCGGCCGTCTGCCCACCAGATGAAATCTCGCCCGCCCGGGTGTCGACCACGTGGTTCTGCAAGATGATGCCGCTCGAGCCGCCCGTGAGCCCGACGCCGACCACGCCGTTGCGCGCGATCTCGTTGGTTTCGATGCGCACATGCTGCGCGCCCGCCTGCACCCAGATGCCCGCCCGCGAGTTCTCGATCACATGGTTCTGCAGGATGATGGCGGTGCTGTCGTCCACGACGATGCCGGCGCGCGCGCTGCCCGAGATCGTGTTCGACACCGCGTCACAGTCGGCGTCGCAGGCCTCACCCAGGCGCAGCTCGGCGGGGGCGTCCGAGGCGCCGCCCACGAGGCGCGCGACCACGACGCCATCACCGAAGCCGCGCTCGACGGCGCGTGTGCCGACGATGCGGTTGCCGAGGGCCTCGACGCGGCTGCTGAACACACCGAGGCCGAGCACGGCGTTGTTCACCAGCGCGTTGCCGACGACGCGGCTCGGGCCCGTGGCGGCCTCGATCCGCACGCCGCCGCCCGCGTTGTCGTGGACGCGGCTGCCCTCGAGGCGCAACTGACCGCCCGACACCAAGACGCCGGGGCCGGCACAGCCATCGATTTCCATGTTCTGAAGGATGATGCCGCCGCCCTCGAAGGCGGCGACGCCGTAGCCGAAGTGGCCCGCCGCGTCCAACTCGACGCCGCTGACCCGCACGGCCTCGGCCGTGACCTGCGCGCCGCCACGGGCCTGAAGCCCCACGCCCACGGCGCCGATGAGCGACAGGTTGCCCACCCGACCGCGGATGTCCCCCTGGAAGCGCAGCGTGCCCGTCAGTCGCGTCGCGGCTGCCCCGGAGCCCACGAGCGTGAGCTCGGCCAACGTGACCTCGATATCGCCGGCATGGTCCCCCGCCGCCAGCAGCACGGTGTCTCCGCTCGCCGCGGCCCGCAGGGCGTCCGCCAGCGTCGCGAAGGGGTGCGCGCGGCTGCCGTCGGCCGACGCCCCCGGACACGTGGCCGCCACGTACAGGTCTCCGGAGCCCTCGAAGACGGCGCACGGAGCGCCCGCGTCCGGCGACGTGTCCGCGGCGTCGGACCCGGCGTCGCAGCCGGCGAGCAGCGCGGCGAGCCCGGCGAGCAGGCACATTCCCCTGGGACGATCACGTAGGTTCATGCGGGGCATCCTGCCGCCGGATACACCACCGAGTCAATTCGGGCGCGAGTCTGCAAATGCAGACCCGTGCATGGCAAGCGCGCTGAACTGTTCAGGATTTCGGCACGGGCACCCGTGAACTGTTCATGCACTGTCATCCCGGTGTCACCGCAGGGCGCGACCGCATGACACCGTGGACGGACGCATGGCACGGTCCGTGCTCTACCCCGGTCCATGGACCTCGACCCCGACGCGCCCGCGCCGCCGGCCTCTGGCCACCCGACGCCCTCGACCCGGACAGCCCTCGCCGTCTCGGCGCTCTGGCGCGCAGACCAGCCTTGCGACGCCGCCGCGCACCTGCTCCTCGAGGCCCTGCGGGCCGACACCGCGTGGCTGCTCCACGGCCCCCCGCCCGGCCGGCTCGGCGTGGCCCCGGACAGGGGCCTCCGCCTGGGCACCGAGCCCGAAGCCCTGAGGCTCTGGGCCGCCGCCCGCGTGCCCGTCGGCGGCGCCCTCTCCCTGCGCGACGCCGGCCGACCCGCCCTGTTGCTGCGCCTGGGCGAGCACGACCTGGCCCTCGTGTGCCGCGACCGCGCCGACCACATCTTCGGCGACGCCGAGCGCACCCTGGCCGAGTCCCTGGCGCCCGCGGTGAAGCGGGCGCTCGACGCCGCCTGCGCCGTTTCCGGGACGCCGCTGACGCCCCGGATGCTCGCCGAGTTCCTGGACACGCTCGCCGCGCCTGCGACGCTGCGCCACCACGGCGACGTCGTCTTCCACAACCTGGCCGCCCGCCTGCGCGCCCGACGCGGCGACACGCCCGACCCCGCCGTGCCTCCAGCCCGGATCTTCACCTTCGGCGCCAGCGGCGTCGAGGTCCACGTGGACGCCCCGCCGCTCGGCGAGCCCTCTCCGACGCCCCCGCCCGACCCCTTCGCCGAACTCCCGCCCTGGCTCCACGAGGTCGCCGACATGCTCGCCGACGGCAAAAGCGACAAAGAGATCGCCGAGGCCATCGGCAAGAACCTCGCGACGACACGGACGGCGGTGCAGCGCGTGTTCAAGCGCCTGGGGGTGCACAGCCGGACGGAGATGGTCAAGCGGGGCTGGCGGGGGCGGATGTGATGGTGTCAGAGGATGCCGAATCAACAGATGTTCAGTCTGCAACTGCGGACCTCGACCGGGTGGTGGGGCGTCGATACGGTCGGCGCGTCTTCACTCAGGCTGGACGAGAAGGAATCCCCATGATCGAAAGACACTTGATCAAGGTGCTCCCGGCCGGACCCTGTATGGCTGCATGTGCCGACGGCGGCGGCGCCGACACCGACGACGAACCGAACGAGACAGGGAACGACGCCAGCGCTGCGCCTCCAGGTTCACAACCGACGCCCCCCCCGGTCGGACAAGCATCATCGATACCGAGCGGACAGGCATCGTTACCACCGACCGCGGCTCCCCCGAATGTACCGAGTGCGCCTCCGAGCAATGGCGGAACGATTGGCGGATGCCACGAAGGAGACGCGCGCGGCGGCGACGGTCCGCCTTGTCCCGACCTCATCGTTCGAGTCGAAGAACTGCGCAAGGTCTGTGTAACCCCCCGAGGCAACTACGAAGGCCCCATCGAGCGCAACGTCCACCTCGTCGGACAGGCTCATGACCTGTCGGCATCATCGCGGTATGAGTTCGTCGCTCCACCGAATCAGGCCCAAGGCTGCGCAGCTCTCGGTCAAGCAGACTGCTCTGCACTTCAGGGCCGCTGCGCTGACATCAACGATTCGCCAGTCTCGTCTCCCGAGTTCGAGGGAGGTTCGGCGGATGTCGAGAATCGCGTCCAGTTCGGTGACGAGGGCACCGACGTGCGAGCGCGCAAGACCGTTCGTCTCGAGCCGGTCCCAGTTGAGTCTTCGACGCCGCTGTTCTGGGTCCTCGACCCTGTTGCACACGGCGACTTCGTACCGGTCATCCTTGAAAATGTGTGCGTTTTGGAAGGACTGGACCGCGTCTGCGTGAGGGCGTAAGCGTCCGGGAAAGGACGGCGCACGGTCTGGAGGCCAATCACGGAAGTCAGGCTCACTCGCTCTCGTAGATCATCCCGCCAGTCGAATCGGCGAACAACGCGCGTGGCGAGGCAACGACAGGCACGGTCAGGCGAGCCAACCGAAAACAGAAGCAGGTGCTCAACCGATGAACGGAGACACAGAATTGACCCGTGACAATCCGAGGTTCCGAAATTTGGCCATCCGTGGATTGCTGGCCGTCGCGACGGCGCTCGTGGCGATGCTCCCCAGTAGGGCCTTCGCCCAGGACCCATCGCAGTGCGCTCAGATTCTATCCAACGGCATCTTCGAGACCTACCAACACGACAGCTCGTCCGCGGTCCAACAGGCAGTGCTCGACCAACTCGCGACCCTGGACTG
>JAKLJY010000183.1 GCA_023150895.1 Myxococcota bacterium
GCGCGGCGGGCGGGTCGTCCGCCGGAGGCGGCGGCGCGGGTGGACTCGGGGGTCTCGGGGGGACGCCGGCCGGCGGCGCGTCGGCGGGCGGCGCGGTCGTGTGCGCGCTCGTCCACATCACACCGTCGCCCGGACTCGACACCTGTTTCGACTGTATGGTGCGGGCGTGCTGCCTCCCGCTGCAGACATGTGATGGCGATGAACGCTGCCTCGCCTGCCTGGCCGATCCGGTCAACAACACGGACGCCTGTACCGAGGAGACGCCGGAGGCCTTTCAGACCTATGGCCCCTTCGCCGATCTGGCGACCTGTCAGACCGAGCGTTGCGTGCCCCCGTGCGGGGTCAGCGGCGACACGACCTGCACGCCGGGGGACTGCCCGCCCTCATGCGCGGGGTACGCCAGCGCGTGTGAGCGCTGAACGCGGAGGCGAGCGGCCCGTGTCGACTACATGGCCCCGTCGGAGAGCCGCACGAGGCCGAGCAGAACACCGAGATACAGCGCGCCGTCGGGTCCGATGGCGAGGCCGGCGTAGTTGTTGTTGAAGGCCGGGCCGACGCCGACGGGTGCCTGCCAGGCGACGTCGCCCCGCTCCGCGTCGAGGGCGGTGAAGAACCACGCATCGCTGCCGGCGCCCTTGGTGTACGTGTACAGCAGGCCCGTCGCCCGGGAGAGTTTCGGGACGACCGAGGGCGCGCTCACAGCCCCGGTCTGCCAGACGAGATCACACCCCGACGCGTCTGCGCGAATGTCGATGCGGGCGAAGCCGGGCGCGGTCGTCTGGCCGGTCACGCTCTGGACGCCCTCGTAGCCGAAGTTGTTCTCCACGAAGAGCGAGCGGCCGGAGGTGATGAGCGAGTTCTCCGTGGCGCTCGCGCCGGGCTCGAAGACCGGCACCCGACACACCTCTCTCGGTCCGTCGTGCGTTGCCCCGCGGTGATACACGACGACGTCGATGGGATCGGCGTTGTCGGTGATGGCGACGAATCCCCCCTCGACGAGCGTCGGCGTCGTGCCCGAGCCCGCGTCGGCCTGACCCGGCTTGCGCACGCCGGTGTTCGGATAGACCTCGCGAAAGACGACGACCGGTGGCCCGCCGGCGGGCGCCTCGAGGCGATGGAGCGCCCGGTCGGAGACCACGAAGACACCGCCGTCCGCATCCACCGCGAACGAATTCTGCACGCGCTCGCCGAGGGTCAGCGTCTGGATGCGGGCCGGCTCGCCGGCCTCCACGACGCCGATGACACCCGCGTCGCGTCCGATGAACCACAGGCGACCGCTCGCGTCGGGCAACGTCCCCGTCAGGCGCTCGCCCTCGGGCAGTGCATCGGACAGATCGAGGCGACGCTCGAGTTCGAATCGGGGGGCCGCGCCGGCCGCGTCCTCGCGCACGGCGACGATCTCGATCGTCTGCGCGCCCGTGGACACGACCGCGCGGTCCTGCGCGTCGAGGTAGAAATAGCCCCCGCCGGTGAAGTCCTGGAGGGGGTTCTGCCCGGGCGCCGCCGCTGGACGGGGCGGGAGGGCATACTCGGCGAGCGTGGCCAGCGTCGCGGGGTCGAGCAGGAAGAGCGTCGCCCCCTCCGGGCTCGCACAGACCGTCATCACCCGGCCGCGGGCGTCGAAGGTGACCGTGCCACACAGGCCCCCCAGGCGGGCCGAGCGCGCGGCCGGCGAGAGGCCGCGGGGGCCGGGGCGATCGTACGCGTCGGTCATGTGACCGTCGTTGTGGATGTTGCTGCGCCCGTCCGGTGCCATGAAGGGGTGCGCCGGGGGCGCGCTCCCGGGGAACCCGCCCCCCTGCCACGGTGCGCCGACGACGGGCGGCAACGGGCCGGTGGAGGGGATGGGACGCGCGGGCGTGCCCGGGGCGGCGGAGGGCGGCGCGGGCTCGGCCATGGGCGCCGGCGCGGCCTCGGCCGGGTCGAACCGCACGACGCCCCCCGTGATCGGCGTCGCCGCGGTGAAGGCCGAGACGAGGCCGAGCAGGTTCGCATACAACGCACCGTCCGGTCCCACCGTGACCGTCGACGTCGAGTCGTCGGTGAGCGGGGCGGTGAATCGGACCGCGCCCGTCTGCCGATCGAGCACGACGAGTTCATGGGTCGCCGTCTCGGGGAGAGAGACCCCCAGGATACGGGTGTCGCCCGCCGTGAAGCGACTCGACGTGCCGATGATGGCATCGCGGGTGACCGTGAGCACGCTCGTCCAGGCGGCGTCATCGGGCAGGTCCGTCGCCCAGATCAGGGTGTCGCGATGGTAGCGCGCGATGTCCGGCACGGTATTCGGCTGCACCAGCGTCGCGAGCTGCACTTCCCACTGATAGTGTTCCGCGTCGTCGAGAACGGGGGAGGCCCCGAGCGCGGGCCCCGAGGCCAGCGGCAGCACGACCGCCGGCGCGCAGACGGCCGGATCGGGATCGGCGTCGGTGTTGGCATCGCAGGCGGCAATGTCCGCCAGCTTCGCCGAGCCGGGGAATGCCGCGGGGGCCAGGAGCGCGGGCGTGGCGTTGCCGTCGGTGATCTTGAGCCAGCGCCCGTCGGGGCTGATGGCCGGGCTCGACGCGCTGCCCTTCACGGTGTCCATGCGCCAACCGGGCACGAGCGCCGGTGCGCCGCCCGAGCGGTCGACGCGCACCTGCACCACGGCGCCGCTGCCCTCGGCCACGCCCCAGCCGATGACATACACGCTGCCGTCCGGGCCGATGCCCACCGTGTTGTCCGTGTACCCCGCGCCCGCGCCGCCGAAGATGGCCAGCAAGGCTTCGCCCTCGCCATAGACGCGCTCCATGTCCGATCGGATGGCCGGGGGCAGGAGGTCGGCCAGACCCAGGGCCGGCGCGGGGGGCGGCCGCTCGAGCCCGAAGGCTTCGACGAGGTCCAGCGAGGCGACGGCGTGACCGTCCGCGCGGTCGAGGAACAGAAGCCGCCCCGCCGAGGTGGCCGTGACCAACAGACCCTCGGGATCGAAGTGCGAGCCGAACGCCGCCTCGCCCTCCGCGGCGTCGAGCGGGAACGACCAGCGCCTTGCGCCGTCGGCGGTGAATGACACCACCGCGCCCTTCGCGGCGAGGTAGAGGTGCCCGTCGGCGTCGACGTCCGCGGAGGCCCCCACCGCGTCGGGGACCTGCGCACACCACCGCGTCTCGCCCGTGGCGGCGTCGAGGGCGTGCAGGGTGCAGGCGTCCGGCGTCGGCCGCGTGGTCGTCACATAGATCGTCGTGAGGTCCGCCGAGAACGTGTTGGGTTGCGCGACGCCGTAGCCCTGCAGGGCGTGCCAGCGCTGTGTATAGGCCGGCGCGGTCGTGCAGGCGACGAGATCGTTGTTGCCCGGCCCGGCGTGGACGCCCTGGTAGGGCGCGCTCGTGTACGGCGGACGGCCGAGCGGCTCACAGGCGAGCGTCGGTCCGGCGCTCGCGTCCAGCGCCGGGCGGTCGGGGACGTCGTCCTCCGCCGCGGAGGACTCGACGGCGTCGGGCCCGACCGCTCGACCCCCCGCGGCCTCGCCCGGGGCCCCCCCGCCCGTCTCGCAGGCGAGGCCCCCCAGCGTCAGGCAGAGCAGCCCGAGGCTGCGCCCCGCGGCCCTCACGCCACCTCGAACGCGCGCTCGGTGTGTTTCTGCCCGTCGTGGGTCAGCAGCATGCCCTTCGTGCCCTTGCGCGTCGCGACGTGGACCGGGCGCTTCCAGATCTTGAACAGGTTGCTCATCGTCTCGCGGGCATACTCGTCGTGTAGATCGATGCCCTCGTGCAGATGGCGCAACAGAAGCTCGCCGCGGTTCTCGAAGTTGGCGTCCTCGACCTCGATGACCGGCTGACCCATGTTCGTGAGCTGGAAGAGGAGCTTCTTCTTGACCTCTTTGAACTCGCGGGTGGCGATCTGCCACTCGTCGGCCTTGCGGTTGTGCTGGAAGGTGAAGAGCTTCTGCTCCTGACAGAACTCGGGGGTCAGGAACTCGTCGAGGAACGTGACGTCGTTGTAGAGGCGCCGGACCTCGAAGATCTTCTGTCGCCCCAGGCCCAGGCGGCGGTCCCAGTGGGCGCGCTCGGCCATGTCGTCGCAGTCGTCGTACTCTTTACCGAACTGACCTTTGTTCCAGCGGTCCTCGATGTGTCGGAACAGCTCGATTCCGAGCTTGTACGGGTTCAGCCGACCCTTGGACGTGGCCATCGTGCCGCTGTGACGGTCGGCGAAGTCGATGATCTCGCTGTCGTCACAGACCTTGCGGGTCATGATGTGGGCGTGCCAGTAGCTCGCCCAGCCCTCGTTCATGATCTTCGTCATGCCCTGCGGGGCGAAGTAGTAGGCCTCCTCACGGATCATGCCGAGCAGGTTGCGCTGCCACTTCTGCAGGGGTGCATGCTCCATCAGGAACCAGAGGACGTCGCGTTCGGGGTGGGCCGGGAAGCGCGTCTGCCGGGCGGCCTCTTCCGTCGCCTTCTTCTTCTGGGAGTCGAGATAGGCCTCCGGGTTGACGAAGTCCTCCATGTACTCCTTGGCCTTGAGGCGCGGCACGACGACCTCGCCCACCAGCTCGTCGGGGAGGTCTTCCTTGCGCTTCTTCTGCGGCTCGGCGGGTGTGCGCCGGATGTACGGCCGCATGCGGTCGATCATGTTCTCGAGCGAGAGACAGACGTCGATGAACTCCTCGACCTGATTGGGCCCGTGCAGATCCATGTAATTGCGCACGCGGGTCGCGTGGTTCGCCATCACATCGATCATCTTCCGGTTGGTGCCGCTGAAGTAATAGTTGTTCTTGAAGAAGTCGCAGTGGCCGTAGACGTGGGCCATGACGAGCTTCTGGTCGATCATCTCATTGCCCTCCAGCAGGTACGCCGTGCAGGGGTCCGTATTGATGACCAGCTCGTAGATCTTGCTGAGGCCGTAGGAGTACGACTTGGAGAGCTGCTCGTACTCCATGCCGAAGCGCCAGTGCGGGTAGCGGGTCGGAAAGCCGCCGTACGCCGCGATTTCGTTCATCTTGTCGTAGTCGATGACCTCGAAGATCGTCTCGAAGAAGTCGAGGCCGCAGTCGCGGGCGATCTTCTCGATCTTGACCTTCCACTCCCAGAGTTCGGGCGGCAGGGGGCGGACGTGCAAGTACTGGATCATGGCTCGCGCTCCTAACGTCCCGCGCCGAGGAAGTCCTTGATGGACCGGATGATGGCTTCCTTGTCTTTGATTTCGCTGACGACGACCTTGCAGTCGGTCTCGGCGACCTTGAAGTGCTCCCGCAGGTCCTTGATGAACTGTCCGCTGCCGTACGGGCTCTCGACCTGCCCGTAACTGAACTGATTGCTGGCCGGCACGACGTCCTCTTTCAGGATGCGGACGCAGGCCGCGGTGTCATCGACGGACCAGTTGTCGCCGTCGCTGAAGTGGAACGGATAGATGTTCCAGTCGGCGCTCGGATACTCGTCCTTGATGATCTGCGCGCAGAGTTTGTAGGCGCTCGAGATCATGGTGCCGCCCGACTCGCGGGTGTGGAAGAAGGTGTGTTCGTCCACCTCCCGCGCGGTGGCATCGTGCACGATGTAGCGCGTCGCGATGCCCTTGTACTGACTGCGCAGCCAGGTGTTGATCCAGAAAGACTCGATGCGGACGATCTCTTTCTGTTCGTCGCCCATCGAGCCGGAGACGTCCATCATGTAGATGACGACCGCGTTGCTCTGCGGCGACGAGATGGTGTTCCACGTGCGGTAACGCATGTCGTGCCGGATGGGCACCACGATGGGATTCGCGGGATCGTAGTGCCCCGTGGCGACCGTGCGCTTGAGCGCCTGTTTGAACGTGCGCTTGAAGTGCCGCAGCGAGTCGGGACCGACCGGACGAATGCCCGTGTAGCGGTCCCGCTCGGTGACGACCTGTTTCTGGCCCTTCGGCTCGATGCGGGGCAGTTGCAGCTCCTCGCCGAGGATTTCGGCGAGCTCGTCGAGGGTGACGTCGACCTCGACGGACTTCTCGCCCTCGCCCTCGCCGGCCTTCTCCTTGCCTTGACCGGGCTGCTGATTGCCGGGCCCGAGGCTGTCGCCGGGTTTGCCGTCGCCCTGTCCCGTCCCGCCGGTGTCCTTCGGATCGTACTTGAAGCGCGGCGTGTCGATCTGCGGCAGGGGGATGGACACGACGTCCTTGCCCTGCTTGCCGATCAGCTCGCCGCGGGAGATGTACTTCTTGAGATTCTGGCGAATCTTCCCCCGGACGATCTGCCGGAACCGGCTGTGATCCTGTTTGATGCGAGACATGGAGTGGGCTCTCCGGCCGGCCTATCGCTTGACGTCGCCGCGGGCGAAGATCGAGGCGACATAGTTCAGAACGTCCGTCGCCGACTCGTCGTTGTAGCCGAAGTTGCGGATCATCCGCTGCTTGACGACCTCGATCTTCTCCTGCGTCTCCTTGTCGATGACGTTCGACACGAGGCTGGTGAGCTTGATGCTGTCCTTCTGGTCCTCGAAGAGCTTCTGTTCGAGGGCGCGGTGCAGGCGCTCGTTCGTGCTGTACTGGAAGGACTTGCCCTCGACCGCCAGCGCACCGATGTAGTTCATGATCTCGCGGCGGAAGTCGTCCTTGCGGCTCTCGGAGATGTCGATCTTCTCCTCGATGGCCCGCATCAGCCGCTCGTCCGGCTCCTCGTCCTGGCCGGTGTAGGGGTTCTTGACCTTTTCCTTCTGGGTGTAGGCCTTGACGTTGTCGATGTAGTTCGCGCAGAGCCGCTTGATGGCGTCTTCGTCGGCGCTGATGGCCCGCTGGACCTCGTTCTTGACGACCTCTTCGTACTCCTGCTTCACGACGGCGAGCAGGTCACGATACCGCTTGCGGATGTCGTCGTTCGTGATGAGCGAGTGCTGCTTCAGGCCGCCTTCGAGCTCGTTCAGGACCATGAACGGGTTGATGCTGGTGGCGCTGCGCTCGCTGACGAGGGCGTTGCTGATCTTGTCCTGCACGTAGCGGGGGCTGATGCCGTCCATGCCCTCGCGTTCGCTCTCTTTTCTGAGTTCCTTGACGTTGTCCTGCGTGTACCCGGGCAACGTCTTGCCGTTGTAGAGCTTGAGCTTCTGCAGGAGGCTCAGGTCGTGCTTCTTCGGCTCCTCGAGGCGGGACAGCACGGCGAACATCGCGGCCATCTCGATGGTGTGCGGGGCGATGTGCTTGCCCTTCACCTTCTCGTTGTTGAAGTCCTTCTTGTAGATCTTGATCTCGTCCTTCAGCTTCGTGATGTACGGGATGTCGACCTTGATGGTGCGGTCTCGCAGGGCCTCCATGAACTCGTTGTTCAGGAGTTTCTTGTACTCGGCCTCGTTGGTGTGGCCGATGATGACCTCGTCGATGTCCGTCTGCGGGAACTTCTTGGGCTTGATCTTGCGTTCCTGTGACGCACCGAGCAGGTCGTACAAGAACGCGACGTCGAGCTTGAGCACCTCGATGAACTCGATGATGCCGCGGTTCGCGATGTTGAACTCGCCGTCGAAGTTGAAGGCCCGGGGGTCCGAGTCCGAGCCGAACGCGGCGATCTTCCGGTAGTTGATGTCGCCGGTGAGCTCGGTGGAGTCCTGGTTCTTCTCGTCCTTCGGCTGGAAGGTGCCGATGCCGATGCGGTCCTTCTCGGAGAGCAGCAGGCGCTTCACCCGGATGTGGCCGATGACCTTCGACCACTCGCCGCGGTAGTGCTCCATCAGCGTGCGGAAGATGAGCCGGCTGGCCGGATCGAGGTCGCCGTGGATCTTGATGGGCTCGCCGTTGAGCTTGAGATCCATGCGGCGGAAGGCCTCTTCACGCCACTCGTCGGGGATGAGGCGCAGGGGCTCCTCGTTCATCGGCGACGGGAAGACGAGCTCGCCGCCGGTGACATGGCGCAGCTCCTCGGGGACGTGCCACTCGAACGTGTAGAGCGCGCCCGCGGCGGTGCGGCTGTAGTGCTCCATGCCGCGCTTGAGCAGGCGGGCGATCGTCGACTTCGAGCTGCCGACCGGGCCGTGCAGCAGGATGACGCGCTTCTCGGCGCCGTAGCCCATCGCCGCGGACTTGAAGACGTTGACGAGGCGCATGAGGGGGATGTCGAGGCCGAAAACGGCGTCCTTCCCGTTGCTCAGCGGGTCGTCGAAGAAGTTGTAGTGGACGATCTTCTTCTTGTTGTCGACGGCCTCTTCCGTGCCCCAGGAGAGGACCATGTCATACAGGCGCTGGTACGCCGTGCGGACGATCTTCGGGTTCTTGCGGACGAGCTCGAGATACTCCTCGAACGTGCCGGACCAGTGGAGGTCCGCGTATTCCTGGAGGTTCTGGAGCTCGGCGATGCTGTTGACGAAGCTTCCCATGGGCTTTCGGGTCTCCTGACACGTTTCCGGAGTGGCGCGTCCGTACCATGACCCCGCCCCGCGCGCGGGGTCAAGCGCAGTGCGTCGCGGGCGCCCCCGTGCCGGCCGACTTGTCAGCGCGCGGCCCGCGGGTACAGAGTGCGCCCATGCCCCTCCGACGCCTCGCCCGGCCCGCGCTTCACGCCCGCAGGCTCGTCCTGACCGTTCTGCTCGGCGCGTGTGCCGACGGGAGCGTGCCCGATGACACGACCACCGCGCCCCCGGCCCCGGACGGCGCCGCGGCGGCCATCGGAGACGCCTTTGTCGCCGTCGACCTCGGCGGCGGGCTCTCGGGCGACGCCCGCCCCCCGACGACGGAGGACGCGGCGCCGGGGGACCGTGACGCGCGCCCCGCCGCGGACGTCGGTTCGTCGCCGCGCCCCGATGCGGCTTCTTTGCCCCCCCCACCCGTGGACGACGCCGCCGTCGCGCCCGCCGATGGCCCGGCCGGGTCCGCCGACGGTGCGTCGTCGCCGCCCCGGGACGCTGCCGTTCCCGCCCCGGACGGCCCGCCCCCCGACGCACGGGCGCCGAGCCCGGACGTGCCCCTGCCCGACGCCGCGCCGGCGGATCCGTGTGTCGTGGACCCGCCGGATTGTACGGACCTCGACGGGCCGTGTGTCGTCGGCGCCTGCGAGCCCGGCACGGGGGCCTGCGTGCCGCGCATGCGCCCCGACGACACGCCCTGCGACGACCAGGAGCCTTGCACCACCGGCGACGTGTGCGAGGGAGGCGCCTGCGTACCGGGCGGCCCGACGGACTGCTCGGCGGCCGGTGGCGCCTGTCGCGTCGGCGCCTGCGTTCCGGGCGTCGGATGTGAGGGTCAGGCTCGGCCGGACGGCGAGCCCTGTGACGACACCGATGCCTGCACCGTCGGCGAATCGTGCACGGCGGGCACCTGCGGCGACGGGGCCCCGCTCGACTGCCGCGCGTTGGCCGGCGCGTGCGCGGATGCCGTCTGCGATTCGGCGGCGGGGGGCTGCGTGGCGCTGCCGCATCCCGATGGCGAGCGATGCGACGACGGCGCGGACCTCTGCATGGAACGCATCTGCCAGGGGGGGACGTGCGCCGAGCCGCGCCCCGTGGACTGTCAGGCCGGCGCCGCCGACTGCACCGTCGGCCGCTGCGACGCCTTCGCCGGCTGCCTTTTCGACCAGGCCCCGGCCTGCACGCCCTGCAACGGGGGCGCGGGCGTCTGCGACGAAGCCGGCGGGTGCCGCCCGGCGCCCGGCATCGCCGACGGCTTCGACGCTCCGGCCCTGGCGCCGGCCTGGGTCAGCGGCGGGGATGCCGGCTGGGTGCGCGTCGACGCCGGGGCGCCGGACGGCGGTGTGGCCCGCAGCGCTCGCATCGACCACAACGAGGTCTCCGAGGTCTCGCGGGTGGTCGAGCTGGCGGCGCCCGCGCCGCTCCGGTTCCGCTACCGGGTCACCTCCGAGGCGAACTACGACTTCTTCCGATTCCGGCTCGACGGCGCCGACGTCGTGACGGCGTCCGGGCGCCGCGACTGGACGGTCTACGAGGGCGTGGTGCCCGCCGGCCGACACACGCTGACGTTCCGCTACGACAAGGACGTCAGCATCAACTTCGACACCGATCGGGCCGACGTCGACGACGTCGTGCTGACCGTGCCCTGTCCGTAGAAGCGGGTCGCCGTCACCGATGTCGATGCGAGGGCGACCGCAGCCGGCGGGCGTTGCGGCGACGGGCGCCTCGCCCCTCAGGCGGCGTCGTCGGCGGGCGGGGTCGGTACCGCCGCCCGCCGCAATTCCTCGGCCGAACCCAGATCGTCCCCGAGGACGTGATCGATCAACCAGACCGCCAGAAATCGGTAGAGCGCCTCGCCGGCGTGCTCGAAGTCGGCCCGCCGCACCCACAGGCTCTGCATCTCGCGGATGAACGCGCGGTGGGTTTCGGCGTGCACGCGTCGCTCGCCCTCGGGCAGTCCGGCCTCGGCCTGCAGCTCTTCTTCGTAGTCGAAGTGGAACTGCGCGTAGTCGGCGAGCCGGTCGAAGATCGCTTCGAAGGCATCGCCCTGGCGGCCGTCGGCGCCGCGGGCCCGCGCGCCGACCTCCTCGACGATCTCGAAGAGACGCCGGTGCTGCGCGTCGAGCGCCGGGACGCCGGTCTCGTAGCGCGTGCTCCACTTGAGCGGTTCCAGACGGGACGTCGGGTGTTCGGCGAGGCGATTCATGGTGCTCGGAAGGTGGGTCGACCGCGTGCTGCGCATTCCCCCGTGCGAGAGACGGCCATCACCGGGGGGAACGGCCGGCAGCGCGGGGCGGCTTGAGCGCCGTTGGATTGATCTTCATCAATTGCTCGCGCGGGCGCCAATTGGGGACCCCCGACGGCGCCCGACTTGCGGCCCCGCGCGGTGCGCCCTATAGTCCGCGCGCTTTGCGGCCCGCAGAGCGCCCGCACCTCCAGGAAGACCGATGACGTACCGCCCTACCCCCGATCCGACGAGCGAGATGAGTGAACTGATGGAGACGAGCTTCTCCGGCCGGACGACGTCCACCGGTGACATCGTCAGCGGCAAGATCGTCAAGATCACGGGGGAGGCCGCGTTCGTCGACTATGGCGCCAAGAGCGAGGGCATGGTGAACCTCGCCGAGCTGAAGGACGAACACGGTGGCCTTCTGCACGACGTCGGCGCCACGCTCGACTTCGTCGTCGCCGAGACGAAGGGCTACGTCCGCCTCAGCTTCCGCGATGCGCAGGCCGGCAAGGCCCGCGTCGCCCTGAAGGAGGCCTGGAAGAAGCAGGAGACGGTCCGCGGTCGGGTCGTCGGCATCAACAAGGGCGGCTATGAAGTCCGCATCGACGGCGTGCGCGCCTTCTGCCCCCTGAGCCAGCTCGCCGACCGCTTCATCCAGGACCCGCAGTCCATGGTGGGCGAGGAGTTCGAGTTCCGCATCACCGAGTGGGACGACCACAAGGGCGCGGTCGTTTCGCGTCGGGCGCTGCTCGAGGCCGAGCGCGAGAAGAACAAGGAAGCCATCGCCGGCCGCGTCCAGGTCGGCGAGGTCCTCCAGGGTCACGTCACGCAGATCCGCGACTTCGGGGCGTTCGTCGACATCGGTGGCATCGAGGGCCTCATCCACGTCAGCGAGATGGGCAAGAAGCGGGTCAAGCACCCCAGCGAGCGCCTGAACGTCGGCGACGCGGTCGAGGTCACGGTCGTCAAGATCGAGCTCGACAAGGGGCGTGTCGCCCTGCGCCTGCGCGACGCCGAGGGCGAGGGCGGCGCCGCCGCGGATCCCTTCGTGGAGTTCGCCAAGGCCCTGCAACCCGGCCAGCGCTTCACGGGGACCGTGGCGCGCATCCAGACCTACGGCGCGTTCGTGTCGATCGCGCCCGAGGTCGACGGGCTGCTGCACGTCTCCGCCATCACCACCGCCAAGCGCATCAACACCCCCGAAGAGGTGCTCAAGGTCGGCGAGACGGTCGAGGTCGTCGTCGAGAGCGTCGACCTGCAGAAGAACCGCATCGCGCTCTGCACCCCCGAGGTCTTCGAGAAGCGCGGCGCGCCGGCGGTGACGTTCGAGGTCGGTCAGATCGTCAAGGGCCGCGTCTCGCGCATCGAGCGCTTCGGCCTCTTCGTCGACATCGGGCCGCGCACCAGCGGTCTCTTGCCGATGAACGAGTGCGACAACGAGCGCGGCACCCGGGCCGAGGACATCTACCCCATCGGCACCGAGCTCGAGTGCAAGATCATCGAGATGGAAGACGTCCCCTTCGAGGGCAAGGACGGCAAGAAGGGCGGCATGCGCAAGAAGATCCGCCTCTCGCGCAAGGCCCTGAAGGGTGACTCCGAGGCGGAAGATTTCCGCGCCTGGCGGCAGCAGCAGACGGTCGAGCAGAAGCGCGGCACCGCCACCCTCGGCGACCTCTTCGCCAAGCAGCTTCAGCGCCGCTGAGCGCCGCCGGGTCTCCTCGGCGCCGGCCCCCTCAGGGCAGCGCGCAGACGCCCGGACAGTCCGCCCCGCCGTTGCGGGGATCGCAGCCGTCGTTCGGTGCGTCGACGCAGACGAGCCGATCGGGGCACGCGAAACCGGCGAACCCGCCGCAGGCCTGACCGACACCCGGCGGCACCGCGCCACCGCAGGCCGCCTCGCACGCTTCGAGGGTCTCGAAGTTGTTCTCGTTGCCGCCGCACCCGCCCCAGACGAAGCCCTCGCAGGTGCCCGTCGCGGGGTTGAAGTAGAAGCGCCGGAAGGCCGCGTTGCACAGACCGGGATCGGCCGGGAGCCCGCAGAGGTCGACGGCCGGCGCGCCGCACGCCGCCCAGGTCACGCAGGCGTCCGTGTAACAGCCGTCGACGACCTCGGGGACGGTGCCCGCGCGGCAGGCCGGTGGGAGGCGAAAGCACATCGCCGGCTGTCCGTCGACGTTGCACTCGGCATCGTCCGCATCGCAGATCCGGTCGCCGTCGGCGTCCGGACACGCGCCGCAGGTCGCGTCGCACAACTCGGCCGTCTCGAAGACCCGGCCGCGGCACGTCTCGTCGCAGCCGCAGCCGCTGACGACACCGCAGGTGCCATCCGCGCCGACGCCGAAGCCGAGCACCGCATCGCAGAGGCCATACTCGCCTTCCCGGACGGGCTCGCACGGCGCCGGGGGCGGGGCCGCCCCACCGCACTCCGCCCAGGTCACGCAGACGTCCGTGTAGCAGCCCTCGCGAACCTCGGGCACGGTGCCCCGCGGACAGTTCGGCGCGACGCGGCGGCACATCAGCAGCGAGCCGTCCGCGTTGCAGTTGGCGTCCGCGGCGTCGCAGGTGCCGTCGGCATCGGCATCGCGGCAGGCGCCGCACGACGCCTGGCAGTCCTCGAGCGTCTCGAAGTTGTTGGCGTTGCCGGCACAGCCGCCGTAGATGAACGGCTGGCAGGCCCCCGTGGCGGCGTCGTGGTACCAGCGAGGGATCGCCGCCTCGCACGGTCCGGGATCGGCCGGCAGGCCGCAGGCGTCGGGCGCCGGGGCACCGCACTCGGCCCAGGTCACGCAGCGGTCGGTGTAGCACCCGTTCAGGACCTCGGCCACCGTGCCGGCCGGGCAGCGGGGCGGGATGCGGTCGCAGAGCGAGGGGTTGCCGTCCGCGTTGCACTCGAAATCGTCGGCGTCGCAGAGGCCGTCGCGGTCGACGTCCGCGCAGCCGCCGTTGCAGCTGTCGACGTACCACTGACACTGCCCCGCGACGCAGCCGCACGCCCCTTCGGGCATCGGCACGACCTCGCAGGTCGAGGCCACGTCGGGGGAGGCCGAGCAGACCTCGCCCGAGCAGCCCCCGCGGAAGCAGTCGTCGTCGCTGCGACAATCGTTCGCGAACCCGGTGCCCTCATATCGGTCGAAGAGGGGATCGCGGGGCGACACGGACGGCTCGCGGACGCACATCGCGCCGCCGCCACAGGCGGCCTCGCAGGCCTCGATCGTCTCGAAGTTGTTGGCGTTGCCGCCGCACCCGCCGTAGACGAACGGCAGGCAGAGGCCGGACGCGGCGTCGTGGTACCACCGCCGGATCGCGGCGTCGCAGTCGCCCGCGTCGGCGGGCAGACCACACGCGTCGACGACGCCACCGCCGCACTCGGCCCAGGTCACGCACGCGTTGGTGTAACACCCCTCGCGGACCTCGGGGACGGTGCCCCGCGGACAGTCCGGCGGCGCCCGACGACACATCAGAAGCGAGCCGTCGGCATTGCAGTCCGGGTCGACGTCGTCGCAGCGGCCGTCGCGATCGGCATCGGGGCAGCCGTCGGGCACGCAGATGCCGCCGCAATCGGCGCCCCCCGCGGCCGGATCGCAGTCGTCCGTCGGGTCGTCGATGCAGATCTCGCCGGCGGGACAAGGCAGGCCGGCGAACCCGCCGCAGAACTGCGGCGGCGGGGGGGGCACCTCGGCGCAGGCCGCGAGGCAGGCCGCCTCGCTGTCGAAGACACGGCCCTCACACCGTTCGTCGCAGCCACAGCCGCTGACCATGCCGCAGGTGCCGTCGCCGTTCGACGCCCAGCCGATGAGCGCCCGACAGTCGCCGAACTCGCCGGGCTCGACGGGGGTGCACGCGTCGGGCGGCGGCGGGGGGGCGCCCCCACAGGTCGCCCACGTCACGCAGGCACCGGTGTAACACCCGCCGCGCACCTCCGGCACGGTGCCGTCCGCGCAGTCCGGCTGCAGGGCGTCGCACAGCACCGGTTGCCCGTCCACGTTGCACTCGCCGTCGTCGGCGTCGCAGAGGCCGTCGCGGTCCGCGTCCGGACAGGGGGGCTCGACGCCGCCCGCGCCGCCGCTGCCGCCGGGCTCGCCGCCGCTGC
>JAKLJY010000184.1 GCA_023150895.1 Myxococcota bacterium
GATCGCGGCCGAGCCCGCGCCGGCCGCCGAGCCCGCGCCGGCCACCGAGCCCGCGCCCGCCGAGGGCTGAGGCCCGCCCGCTCGCCGGGCGTCGCGGTCGATCACTACTCGATGGCGATGAGTTCGACGTCGAAGACGAGCATGCCCGCCGGCGCGCCGGGCTGGCCTTTGTAGGCCATCGCCTCGGGGATCCACAGGCGCCGCTTCTCGCCGGTGACCATGAGCTGGACGCCTTCCGTCCAGCCGGGGATGACCTGGTCGAGCCCGAAAGTGATGGGCTGACCGCGCGTCACCGAGCTGTCGAACATCTTGCCGTCCGTCGTCCAGCCGCTGTAGTGCACCTTGACGCGGCTCGTGGCCTTGGGCTTGTCCTTGCCCGTGCCCGGCTGCAGCACCTTGCTGAACAGGCCCGACTTGGTCTTCTCGGCGTCCTTCGGGGGCGCGGCGACGTCCGGCGGGGTGACCGGGGGCGGCGGCGGCTCGACGCCCTTCTTGATCTCGAGCAGCTCGACGTCGAAGACGAGCATGCCGGCGGGGCGGCCCGGCCGGTTGTTGTAGGCGAGCTCGACCGGGATCCAGAAGCGGCGCTTCTCGCCGACGGTCAGGAGCTGCACGCCCTCGGTCCAGCCCTTGATGACCCGGTTCAGGGGGAACGTCGCCGGCTCGCCGCGCTTGACGGAGCTGTCGAACATTTTGCCGTCGGTCGTCCAGCCCGTGTAGTGGACCTTGACCTCGTCCCACTCCTTCGGGTGCTCCGCGCCGGTGCCGGGCGTGAGCACCTTGGAGGCGAGGCCGGAGGCCGTCTTCTGGGCGTCGGCGGGCGGGGCCGCGACGTCGGCCGGGGCCGGAATGTCACCGGGGGCCGGCGCTGCCGCCGACGTCGCCGCCGAGGGCGGGGTCGAGGGCTTCGCGGCGCTGGGGGCGGCGCTGGTGGTGGCCTTGTCGCCGCCCGGGGGCGTCGCGGGGCCCTCCTGCTTGCAGGCGGGCGTGACGGCCAGCGCGGCGAGCGCGAGGGCGAGCCGGGCGACGGACGCGGGGGACGAACGGTGCGGGTGACGCATGGGCGACGAATCCTCAGTGTGGGCGCTGCGATGAGCGCGAAGTCGGGGCCGGCGGCATGGACCCACGCCGACGGAAGCGCGCGGACTCTAGTCGCGTCGTCGACCGGCGGCAATCGCTTTGCCCCCAGGGGCCCCTTGCCACGCAAGCGCCTGATCCGTACCCTCGCGACCGCTGCGCCCGTCGGCGCCCCGCGTGCCCCATGACCGCCCCCCGCCCCACTCGCGTCGTCTCGCCCGTCTTCGCGCTGCTCATCGTCGCCGGTCTTGCCGCGTGCGGCCGCTCCGGTGCCGCCCCGACGCGGGCGAGCCACACCGCGGCAGGGGGTGGGGCCCCGGGCGCCGATCCATACGGGACGTGTACGACCGAGGCCGCCGCCGGTGAGCCCGGGTGTGACGAGACCGGCGCGAGTTCGACCGACGAGACGCGGTAGCCCGATGCCGTCGGCCGCCGATCCGGCGAGTCCCGGGCTGGTACTGCTCGACCGGGGACCGGGCTGGGCCGCTTTCGACAAGCCGTCCGGGCTCGCGGTACATCGGGGATGGGCCGACGACGGCGGGCCGTATGCCGTCGACCTCGCCCGCGCGCAGCTCGGCGCGGACGTCTCGCCCGTGCACCGGCTCGACCGCGGGACGAGCGGCGTGCTCCTGTTCGCCGAGACGGCCTCGGATGCCGCCGCGCTCCAGCGCGCCTTCGGCGACGGCCGGGTCGAGAAGTTCTACCTGGCGCTGGTGCGCGGACGTCCGCCCGCCGCGGGCACGATCGACCACCCGGTCCCCCGCTCGAAGGAGCTCGCCGGCCCCGAGCATCGCGTCGCAGCCGTCACCGACTTTCGCACGCTCGCGACGACCGAGGTCGCAGCGCTCGGTCGGACGTTCTCGCTGGTCGTCTGTCGACCGCGGACGGGACGGCAGCACCAGATCCGTCGCCACTTCAAGCACATCGCCCACCCGCTGATCGGGGACGCCTATTACGGCAAGGGCGATCTCAACCGCCACTTCCGTGCGACGTTCGGCCTCGCCCGCCTGGCGCTGCATGCCGCGGCGCTGAGCTTTCCCCCTCCGCGGGGGGCAGCGGGCGCCGACCCCGTCACGCTCCGTGCGGCCCTTCCGCCCGACCTCGAAGGGCCGCTCGCCCGCCTGGGACTCACCGAGGCCGTCCCGGCCGACGCGAGCGCGGGCCCCTGGCCCGCCCGGCGGCACATCCACGCCGACCTCGAACGCGACCCCGAGCCCGACCCCGGAGAGACCCCGTGCCCGCACGCCGCCCCGTCCGCCTGAGCCCCCCCTTTCGCCTCCGCGCCGCCGCCCGGGTCGCCGCCTGCGCGCTCCTCGTCGGGCAGGCCTGCCTGCCGTCCGAAGAGGCGGAGATTCCCCTGGGCGGGTCGACCGTTCAGGCGGACGCGGGCCCCGGTCCGACGGGTGGCGAAGGCGCCGGTGGCGCGGGCCCCGGTCCCACGGGCGGCCAAGGCGCCGGCGGCACGGGTCCCGGCCCCACGGGTGGCCAAGGCGCCGGCGGCACGGGTCCCGGCCCCACGGGTGGGCAGAACAGCGGTGGAAACGCGGGGGGACAGGGCGGCACCGGCGGCGACGGCCCGCCCACCGGCGGCGTTTTGCCCCCGGTCGGTGGTCAGGGCACCGGGGGCGAACAGCCACCGCCGCCGCCGCCGCCGCCGCCAGAAGAAAGCCTGACCGAAACCGGCGACCGCCTGTGCGGCAACGGCCTCGACGACGACGGCGACGGGTTCATCGACTGCGACGACTACCACTGCCTCTACAACCCGGCCGTGGCGGTGTGTCCGACCGTCACCGAGAACACCGACGCACTCTGCACGAACGGGATCGACGACGACGGCAACGGTTTCGCCGACTGCCGGGACTACAGTTGCAGTCGAAACCCATGGGTCGGGGCGTGCGGGATCACGGAGACCACCGACGAGCGCTGCTCGAACGGCCTCGACGACGACGGCAACGGCTTCACCGACTGCGCCGACAACAGTTGCGGCCGAAACGCGCTCGTCAGCGTATGCGCCCGGCAGGAGGCCGGCTTCTGCCTCGACCGCGTCGACAACGACGGCGACGGAATGGTCGATTGCGCCGATCCCGATTGCGGCGTGGCGGCCCCGTGCGGGGGAAACCCGCCCCCGCCGCCGGTCGGCTGCAACCCGCCGTGCGCGGCCGGGCTCGCCTGTCGGATGGCGACCGGCGAGTGCGGGACGCCCTGCGACCGCGACGCGGACTGCGGGCGCGGGTTCTACTGCGACGAGATCTGCGTCGAGGGCTGCCGCCAGCACGCCAACTGCCCGCTCGAGACTTACTGCGACGCCGGACAGTGCGTCCCGGGCTGCGCGACCGACCGCGGCTGTCAGCCCGGTTCCATCTGCGAGAACGCCACCTGCGTGGCGGGCTGCCGAGAGCACCGCACCTGCCCCGCGGACGCGTACTGCGGCCCCGGCTTCCAGACGTGTCGGCCCATCGCCGAGC
The DNA here is from genome assembly GCA_023150895.1 of Myxococcota bacterium. Lineage (GTDB taxonomy): Bacteria > Myxococcota_A > Bradymonadia > UBA7976 > UBA1532 > CAINDO01. The sequence continues at coordinate 3,543 of JAKLJY010000184.1, forward strand.
TCGGACGCTGCCGGTCGGACGCGGCGTGTCCCTTCGGGGAGATCTGCGACCTGCGGACGCTCACCTGTCAGTTCGCGCCGGGCCTCGCCCCGTGTGCGGAGACGTGCGGCGGCTGCGGGCCGGGCACCGCGTGCGTGCGGGGCCAATGCGTTCAACGGGTGCCCGGTCAGGGCTGCAGCCCCGACGTCGAGTGCGCCATCGACATGGTCTGCTCGCCCGCCACGATGACCTGCGTCTCCCAGCGCTGCGGCGGCGGCCTCTGCGACGCGGGCCTCGCCTGCGAGCGCGGGTTCGCGTGTTTCAGCGAGAATGGCGTCGAGGCCCAGGTGCAGGGCTGCTTCAGCCTCGAGGGCCGGGCGTGCGGTCACTCCATCGACTGCGCGGGCCTGCCGTGTGTCGACGGGCTCTGCCGGACCGACGGCGCCTGCGGCGGCGACGTCGACTGCCCCGCCGGCCGCCCGTGCATCTCGGGCCGGTGTCTGCCGTACTACGAGGTCCGCTGCACCGACGCCGGGGACTGCGCGCCCGGGCTCACCTGCGATCCGGACATCGGTTACTGCCGCCCGCTGTGAACGCACGGTGCGCGGACCGCGTCGGCCGATGATGTCTTTCTGACATCACATTTGTCGTTTCGACGACGGCCTCGTCGTCACATCAACAACACGCCGCGGCCCGTCGCCCCGCGGCCCGTCTGGCACGCTTCGTGCTGCGGGAGGTCGCGCGTGCCGCCCGCCGGCCGCCGCGCACGCCCGTGCGCGACCGCATCCCCCCTGCTTCCCGGTCCCTCCCGAGGTCTCCCATGCCCCGCATTGCTCACCGTCGTTCGGGCGCCGCTGCCGCGGCCGCCCTCGTCTCTGCTTCCCTCTTCGCAACCGCGACCGCGACCGCGACCGCGGCGTCGGCGCAGGTCCCGGATGCGCCCGCCGTGCCGCCGCCCGCGCCGGTCGACGTCGCCCCGCCGCCCGTCCCATCGGCGCCTGTCCCGGAGGCGCCCGCTCCGGCCGTCCCCCTTGCCCCGCCCCCCGCCGAACTCGCCGCACCGGCGCCGGCCCCGGTTGCGCCCGTCGCGCCGGTCGCGGTCGCCCCGGCCCCGCCCGCCGCGCCCGCGCACCCGACGCTCGCCCTCGACGGCGGCCACACCCTGACCCTGGACGGGCAGATCCGCCCGCGGCTCGTCGGCCACCTCGGCCGCGACTTCGTGGGTCGCAAGGCGGCCGATCAGCTCTACGTGACGCAGCGCGCCCGCCTCGGTGTCGCGTTCGAGAGCGCCGCCGGTCTCGGCCTGACGTTTCGCCTCCAGGACGTCCGCGCGTGGGGCGAGGAGACGCACCCGCTCAACGACTTCCAGGCCGACGGCTTCGACGCCCACGAGGCCCATCTCCGCGTGCCGCTCGGCGAGTCGCTGAAGCTCACCCTGGGCCGCCAGGAGATCGTCTTCGACAACCAGCGCCTCGTGGGCAACGTCAACTGGCGCCAGAGCGGGCAGAGCTTCGACGCCGGCCGCCTGACCCTGAAATCCGGTGGCTTCGACGCGGACGCCTTCCTCGCAGTCGTTTCCGAGTCGGCGACCAAGGGCAACGTCGACGCGCACTTCCCCAAGCCCGTCACCGACGACGTGCTCTTCGGCGGTCTCCACGCCCACGGCAAGCCGAGCGCCAACGTCGAGCTCGGCGGCGGCTATTACCTGCGCAAGAACGACGCGGTGAACGAGCTGCGCCACACGGCCGGTCTCCTCGGGCAGTTCGTCTCCGGTGGGTTCAAGGGCAGCGTCGAGGGTTACTACCAGGCCGGCAGCGTCGATCTCGCCCCCGCGGCGGGCGGCGCCGCCGAGGAGAAGACGATCTCGGCCTGGCTCGCCGCCGTGCGCGCCGGATACGACTTCGGCGGCACGCTGGGGACGGCCTTCCAGGTCTTCGGCGAGGCGCTCTCCGGCAAGGCCGGCGAGCCGGAGAAGACGTTCGACACCCTGTACGCCACGAACCACATGTACTACGGCGAGCTCGACTACTTCCTCGGCATCGCCAAGGACACGGCCGGCCTCGGTCTGATGGACGTCGGCGCGCGGCTCGGGCTGAGTCCGGTGGGCGGCCTGCGAACGACGCTGGACTACCACCTGTTCCGGTCGATGGACAAAGGCCCGGGGGACAAGTCGGATTTCGGACAGGAGATCGACGTGAAGGCCGACTGGAAGGCGTTGCCCGGGGTGAACGTCGGATTGCTGTACGGCGTCTTCCTGCCGGGCGAGCTGATGCAGGGGCTGAAGGGCATCGTCGACGACGGCGACCTGACCGCCGAGCACGCCCTGTACCTGACCACCGACGCGAGCTTCTGAGCGCCCGCGACCGCGAGGTTCGACACGAGCGCGCTTGCGACCGACTCGGGCCGGAGTATCATCCCGACTCCGCACAGGGTTGAGGGGAGCGCGCCCCGATGGCTGCCGAACGACGTCTGACGCTCATCACGGGCGCCTCTTCCGGACTCGGAAGTGCGCTCGCGCCGTTGCTCGCCGCGGACGGCGACACGGTCCTGCTCGCCGCCCGACGCGGCGATGCGCTCGTTTCGCTCGCAAAGCGCATCACGGAGGCGGGCCGCGGGCGAGCCATCCCGCTCACGCTCGACGTCTCCGACCACGACGCGGTCATGCGCACGCTGGCCGCCGTCGAGGCCGAGCACGGGCCCATCGACTGCCTGGTGGCCAACGCCGGCGTCGGCGACTCGCTCCCCGCCCGCGCCTTCACGACGGCCTCCGTGCGGCGGGTCTTCGACACCAACGTCTTCGGGGTGACGAGCTGCCTCGAGGCCGTCCTGCCGGGCATGATCGCGCGGGGCTCGGGACACATCGTGGGCATCAGCAGCCTCGCGGGGTACCGGGGGTTGCCGGGTTCGTCGTCCTACGCCGCGAGCAAGGCGGCGCTCACCGTCCTGCTCGAGAGCCTCCGGATCGAGCTGAAGACCTGCGGCGTCGACGTGACGACGATCTGCCCGGGCTTCGTCAAAACCGAGATGACGGCGAAGAACAAGCATCCGATGCCGTTTCTGATGGAGCTCGACGACGCCGCGCACGAGATGCACGCCGCCATCCGGAACCGGGTGACCCACTGCGCGTTCCCGTGGCAGCTCGCGACGCTCGTCCGCGCTGGACGGGTTCTCCCCGATGTTCTGTACGACCGCATGCTCGCGAAGCAGCGGGCGACGAGGACCACGGATGGCTGAGGCGCCGTCCGGCGACGACGCACCGCGGGGGCCCTCCGCGGCGGCCTATGTCGCGGGGTTGCGCGCGTTCTACGAGCGGGGTCACGAGTTCGAAAGGCAGTCGCTGGACGAGGCCGGCACGGAGCGGGCGCTCGCCCTCGCCGAGAGCGAGGGACGTCTCCAGGACGCGGCATCGGCCGCGCTGGCGCTCGGCGTCTTCCGGTCCGCCGTCGGGCGCTCCGGCGAGGCGGCCGCCGCACTCTCCCGGCCGGCGCTCGAAGCCGGGTTCGACGATCCGTCGGCGGCGTGGCCGCCGTTCGGGCTCATAGCGAAGCTGGAGCTCGCCCGCGTCCTGAGCCAGTCCGGGGACTTCGCCGAGGGCATGGCCGTGCTCGAAAAGGCCTTGTCGCACGCCGCGGCGGCGGGCCCCGCGGGACGCGTCTACGAGGCGCACGTCCTGCTCTCGGTGGGGCTCGTGCATGGCATCCGCTCCGAGCCGGTTCCCTATGCCGAGCATACGCTGCGCTGCCTCCGCCTCGCCCGGACGCTCGGCCATGCCCGGCTCGAGGCCCACGCTTCGGTCAACCTGGCCGGCGCATACCTGACGCTGCTGCGCTTCGAGGACGCCGCCCCCCTCTACGACGACGCCCTTCAGCGGAGTCGGTCCCTCGGCTCCCGCCGGCTCGAGGCGCTCGTCCTGGCCGGTCAGGGCAGCCTCGCGGGCATGACCGGCGACCTCGACCGCAACGAGGCGCTCGTCACGGCGTCGAACGAGATCTTCGAGGCCCTCGGCGACGGGTTCCAGTGTGCGCGACAGCTGCTCCTCTTCGGTCAGACGGCGCTGGACGCCGGCGACGTCCCGCGGGCCGGGCGGGCCCTGGAGCGGGCCTTGGCGCTGACGGAGGCGGGGGGCTTCCATGCCGTGGCGGGCGACGTTCTCGCCGCCCTGTCGTGCGTCTACGAGCGCGAGGGCGACCCCCCGCGGGCCCTGGCGACGTTGCGCCGGGCCGTGGCTGCGCGGGCAGCGCACGCCGATGCCCGAAGCGAGGAGCGACTGCGCACCCTCGAGGTCCGCCACCAGCTCACCGCGGCGCGGCGTGAGGCCGAACGCACGCGCATCGCTGCTGCCGCGCTGGCCACGCACAACGCCGAGCTGGCGGCCGCCGTCGCGCGCATCGAGACCCAGGCCCGGGATCTGCGCGCCATCCTCGAGTGCCTGCCGGATCCGATCTGGGTTCTCCGCGCCGGCGGCGACGCCTGGCTCAATCCGGCGGCCGCCCGCCTCTTCGGCCTGCCCGCCGGCGAGCTCATCGCAGGCGATCCGCTGGACGCGCCCGGGAGCCGGCTCGTGCCCACGCCCGGCCACCGCGAGGCGCTGGCGTTCGAGGCGGCGAGGCGCTCGCCCGTTCGCCTGGAGGGCACCCGACTCGAGCGCCCGGGCGCGAGCCCCCTCTCGGTCACCATCCAGTCCGTGGCCTTCGACTTCGAAGGCGCGCCCGCCGTCCTGTACGCCCTGCACGATCTCACCGAGTTCGCCCGCCTCGAAGCCGAGGTCCGGCGGCTGGATCAGCTCGCGGCCCTGGGCACGATGGCCGGTGGGGCCGCCCACGAGATCAACAACCCGCTCGCGACCATCCAGGGCAACCTCGAGTACCTCCTCGGGGACCTGCGGCGCGGCGTGGAACCCCCCGCCGACGAGCGCCTCCAGTGTCTCGAGGACGCCGCGGTGGCGGCGCGCCGCGTCTCGGACATCATCCATGCGCTGCGCACGTTCGCTTCGCTCCGCCGGCCGACGCTGTCCCTCGCGTCGGCGGAGCGCATTCTGCGGGCGTCGGTGGCCTCGGCGCGGCCGACGTTTCGCCGACCGCACCAGGTCTGGGTGACGTGCGATCCGGAGCTCGAGCTCGTGACGGGCGAGGCGTTGCTCGTGCAGGCGCTGACGCAGCTCATCTGCAACGCCGCGGCCGCGCTGGAGTCCGCCGGGGATGTCGCGGGCGGTGGCATCGAGGTGACGGCCGTGTACCTCCCCTCGGGGCGGGTTCGCTTCGAGGTCCGCGACGAGGGGCCCGGCATCGCCCCGGCGCTCCACGCCCGCATCTTCGAGCCGTTCTTCACCACGCGGCCGGTGGGCCAGGGCAAGGGGCTCGGTCTCTCGGTCTGCCTCGGCATCGCCCGAGCGCTCTCGGGGACGCTCTCCGTGGAGAGTACCCCGGGCGCCGGTGCGTGTTTCCGGCTCGAGGTGCCCGCATCGCCGACGGGTGGGGCGACGATGCCCGGCGCCTCGCCGACGGTCAGCGCAGCCAGTCCGCGGTGAGCCCGGCCGACGGGATGAACCGCGAGGGCCCGATCCGCACGACGGCCTCCCGGCGTCGGAGCCAGGCCTTGAACTTCCGCGGCGGGATGTCCTCGCCGATCAGGGCGCCGTACAGCCGCCGCGCGTCCGCCGAACGGAACCCGGCGGGCAGAAGCGCAAGCGCCACCGTGTCCACCTGCAGGTGCGCCCGCAGGCGGGCAAGGCCGGCCGAGACGATCGCCGCGTGATCGAACGCCAGGGGCGGGAGCTCGGCGACCGGGTGCCAGCGGGCCGCGGCGGCGTCGTCGCCGGCCCGGGCCGCCGTGTCGGACGGCGCCAGCCCGATCCAGGCCGACGAGATCGTCCAGCCACGCGGATCGCGGCCGGGCTCGGAGAACACGCCAATCTCGAGGAGGCGCTCTGAAGGAAATGTCACGGCGGTCTCTTCGACGAGCTCGCGGACCGCGGCCGCCCGGGCCGGTTCGTCCTTTTCCACGTAGCCGCCGGGCAGCGCCCAGCGGCCGGCGAAGGGATCCTTGCGGCGCTCGATCAGCAGCAGCTCGAGACGGCGCACCCAGCGAAGCAGGACGACGTCGACGGTGAAATCGGGGCGGGGGTATTCGGCCATGGCGCGGTACCATAGCAGCGTGCGCGGCCCACGGGACAGTTCGAGCGAGCCCGGACGGCGACGATCGAGGTCGGCGCCGTGGGTCATGGCGCTCGCCGCGGTGGGGTGTGCGGGCGAGGTCACCCGCGGCGAGCGGCCCGTCATCGTCGGCCGGCCGGTCCCGCGGTCCGACGCGGCGGGGTCGACGACCGATGCCCGGACCCCGTCGGACGGCGGCCTCGATGCGAGCCCCGATGCCGCGACCCGTGACGACGCGGGCACCGGCCACCCGCCCCCGGAGCCCGTCGTATACGTGCGCGTCGCGACCGCCACGCCCGAAATCGGACTCCGCGCCGCCCTCGAGCCACCGCAGGGGGTCGAGGCGGATCCCCTCGTCGCGCTGGCGGCGCTCGACACGCCGTCGCTCGTCCCGGTCTTCGAATACGGGCGGCCGGATGACCTCGCGGAGACGCGTGCCCGCGCCCGTCTGGCGTCCGGGCGACCGGCGACGATGCTCTTTCGCCCCGACCTCTCACCGGAGACGATCGACGCCGACGTGCGGCGCCTGGCGGCCTGGATTCTCGAGACCCCGGCCGTTTCGCGGTTCGAGGACCGTCCCCTGCTCTTTGTCGAGGGCGCCCCCGCCGGACCCGCGCTGTCGGCCGCACTGACGCACCTCGCCGGCTTGCCGCACCCGCCGGCCGTCGCGCTGAACGCGGCGCTGGACACGCCCGCGGGGGCGGCGCTGCCCCCTGAACTGCCCGCCGTCGCCGCCCGGCTGGTCTCGGCCAGGTTCACCACCCCCGCCGAGGGCTACGGCCTCGACGGCGGGGGGGCCTTGCCGGATCGCCCGGTACGAGCCGGTTTCGGCCGGGCCCGGGAGGCCCTCGCCGCCGGGAGCGCGGTCTGGCCCACCATCCGGGCCGCCCGCAATCCCCGCCTCGACGAGCCGGACGCGCCCGTCGAACCGCCGGGAGACGACGAGGCCCTGGCCCGTTCGCTCGTCCGGGCCCGACGGCTCGGAGCGCCGGCCATCTTCCTCGAGGCCCTGGGCGCGCACCGGGATGATCGGCAGCTCGACGCGATCTCCGGCACCGGCCCGACGGGCGCGCCGTCCGCACTGACGGCCGGTTGGGTCTATGCGCCCCATGGCGACCGCCGGCTGTCCCTCGTGCGGCAGGCGCTGCTCGTCCCCCCGGTCGAGCGCGCCGTCGGGTGGTGGCCGGGCGGGGGCACGCCACCCGTGGTACTGGACCGTTCGGAGGGGGTGACGCTGCACGCACTCACGTTCACGCCCCCTCGTGCGGTGTCCGGGGGGAGATGGGGGCTCGAACTCGAGGATCGCACGGCGACGGGTCGCCTGGAGGTGCTCGTCGACCTGACGCCCTTCGTCGTGCCGCCGGCGTTCCGACTCGCCTACGAGCGCGACCACCCGGCGGTCCGGGTCGAGTTCGCGCCCGCCGGCTCGGGCCCGGAGCCACGCCCGGACCTGCTCCGCGCCCGGTCGGCCGACGCACCGCCCGAAGGTCGGGTCTCGTTGCCCATCGGGGACCTCGCCGGACGGGTGGTCGACGAGGTCCTGATCGTGTACGAGGGCGGCGCCGCCCGGCTCTCCGCGACCGTCCGCGACCTTCGCCTCGAGCCCGACGTCCCCTGAGACCCGACGCCGCGCCCACGCCCCCGCCGATGCTCCGGAAAACCACCGCCTCGATGCCTCGCCGCCCGTCGGCACGCCGCCCCGCCGCTGCGGCGGCCGTTCTCGCCCTCGTGGTCGTCGATGCGTGCGGCCTCCGGCCCGTGGAGAAGGCCCCGTCCGCACGCCTCGAGCCGGCCCCCCCGCCCGGCCGGGCGCCCGCCGCGCCCGCGACGGTCCCGCCCGTGGAGGACCCCGCCCCGCCCGCGACGGTCCCGCCCGTGGATGACTTCGCCCCCCCGGCGACGACCCCGCCTGCGCCGGCCTCGGTCCCCGACGAGGCGCCGGCCCGGTATCCGCCGGACGCGGTTCATGGTCCCGTGACCCGCGGGATGGTGGCCCGCTGGCGCCGGCTCGCCGCGGCGCACCCGCAGCGCGACGACCGGATGTTCCTGAAGGCCGGTGCCTCGGGGACGCTCAATCTCCACTTCTTCACGTGCCTCGCCGCCCGCCCCGGGCCGTTCCCCGCCGTGAACTGGGGCAGCGCGCCCGCGCTCGCCGCCGCGGCCGCCTGGTTTCACCCCCCCGCCGATGGACGCGGGCGGCGCGACCCTTTCGCCCGGCGCTCCCTGGCGACGGAGGTCAGCCGCACGGCGGGCTGGGCCCTGCGGGGCGATCCGTCGCCCATCGAGGCCGAGCTGGCGGCGACGTCGGCGCGATTCGCCATCGTTGCCTTCGGGACGAACGACATGGTGATGGCGGGGACCCCGCGCGCCGCGCTGAGCGCGTACACGGCGGATCTGGGGCGTGTCGCCGATTTGCTCACGGCGCATGGCGTCATCCCGATCCTGACGGGCCCGGGTCCGCGGGCCCACGTGCCGGCCATCGCCCCCTGGGTCGCGGTCTTCGACGCCGCCACCCGCGCCGTCGCCGAGTCGCGCCAGGTGCCGTACCTGAGCCTGGAGGTCCTGCATCGGCCCCTGACGGGCGCCGGCCTCGCGCGCGACGGGATGCACGCCAATACGGCGCGAACGGGCGGCGTGAACAGCCCCTGCGCCTTCGACGCCGAGGGACTCCGCTACGGGTACAACGCCCGCAACCTGGAGACGCTGCGGGCCCTCGACGCCGTTCGCCGCGCGGTCGCGCCCGGGGATGCGCCCCCCGGGGACGAGCCGCCCACCCTCGCGCCGCCCGCCGCCCCGGCCCTCGTCGGCGCGGGCCGTCCGGAGGCGCCTTTCCGGCTCGACGCGCTGCCCTTCGTGCATCCCGGCTGGCTGGCGGCCGGTGGCGAGGCCCGGTACGTGCTCGACCTGCCCGCAGCCACGGCCCTGCGCGTCGAGCTCGTCGCAGGGCGGGGCTCGGCGTTCTCCCTGGAGGTGGCTGCGCCGGCGGGCGAGGCTCCGGTGGGCGGCCGGGCACCCGTCCGGGCCGGCGCCCGGTTCGCCGAGGGCACGTTTTCGGGGGGAACGTGGCACCTGACGGTCGGCCGCCCGGCCACCGCCGGGTCCGAGGCCGGGGCCGCGCGCGACTACCTTTTGCTCGTCGTCCCCTGTGCGCCCGGCGAGACCGCCTGTCACTGACCGGTATGGGGTCGGGGCGTCGCCCCCGGCGGCGCTTGCGCGTTTTCACGCATGGTGTACGGTAGCATTGCCGCAAGGAGGTCGTGTGTCGGAACCGAGGGGATCGTCCGCAAACCGAGATCGAGACGACGACGCCCCGGCGGACGCCTCGTTCGCGGGCGCCGATCCGGAGCAGGGCCGGCTTCTCGACCTCGAACGCCGGCTCGCCTCCACGCCCGACTCCCCACTGTTTTTCGAGCTTGCCCGCATCTACTGGGACCGTGGGCAGGTCCATCGAGCGGGTGAACTCCTGCGGCAGGGGTTGCAGCACCACCCGGACCACATCCCGGCCCGCCTGCTGCATGCCGAGGCGCTCCTGACCCGCGGCAAGGCCCAGAGCTGCGCGCGCGAGATGGCGCGCGTGCTCCAGCGCGATCCCGCCCGGGTGCCGGCCATGCTCCTCCTCGCGCGGGCGCTCATGGCGCAGGGCCAGGTCGAAGAGGCACTCGTCGTCCTCGATCGGGCCCATGAGCTCTCTCCGGAAGATCGGGCGGTCATCCGCTGGCAACGCGACGCGGAGCAGGCCCTGGCCGCCGCCGAGCCCGACGAGGCGGCCACATCGGCGGATCCGCCGCGGGACATCGGGGTCGTCGAGTCCGACGGTCAGGTCGTCGCGCTCGATGCCGTCGATCCGCGGGCGCCGCTCCCGGGCTTCACCGGGTACATCCGGGCCATCGCGGCGCCCCACCCGGACCTCTCCGTGATGGAGACCATCCCGCCCTTGCCGCCCCTCCCGTCGGGACCCCGCCCGGCGGCGGGCGAGCGCGGGCCGGCCGCCTCGGACGAGGACGGCGGTTGGACGCTCTCCCCCGTCCCGGAGGCGCTCGTCGCGGAGGCCCGAGCGGCCGTCCCCCCTGCCGACTCGAGCCTCGAGGCGTCGTTGGGGGCGCTCCCGCCGGTGGAGGTGGGCCTGTCGATCAGCGCCGGTTCCGAAGCGGCACCGGAGGACGAGGACGAAGACGCCACCCGCGCAGAGGACATCCCCCCTTCCCTGCTCGGCGAACCCCCGCCGCCCCCGCCGCCGCACCCGGCGACGGGCGGCGCGACCCGCGAGGCCCTCTCCCCCGCATTCCGGACCGGCGAGGCCCCCGTCCCGGCACCGGCCCCGCGGACATCGCCGCGCGTGCCGGAGGGACCGGCGACGGCCGAGCTCCCGGTGGCCGTGCGCGCCCGACCTTCGAACCCCCGTGCGTTCGCCCGTGCCGAGGACCGCCCGGGGGGCTCCCTGCTGCTCGCGGCCCTTCAGGCGGCCGCCGAGCCCGTGGGTGAGGGGACGGCCGACGTCGCCGACGCGCCCCGAGGCGAGGTGTCGCCCGCGGCCCGCACCCCGCGATCCGCTCCGGACTCGATCGTCGCACTCGGCGTGCCGGCGCCCGTCGCCCGGCCGGCGAGCGCCGTCCCCGTCGTCGCGGTGCCGGCCCCAACCGCCGACGCGGCTGCGCGCCCCCGCCCCGCCGTCGACCTGCCGCGTTTCGATTGGGAGGTCCCCGAGCCGGCCCCGGCGCCCGTGGCGGTGCCGCCCACCGCGCCGTCGCTGCCCTTCCCGGAGCCGACGCAGCTGCTGACGGACTCGGGTGCACCCCCCGGGGACGAAGTGACGACGGACGACGGGGACGTCTTCATGTCCGCGCCCGCCCCGGCGGCCTCGCGCGCCGACGGTTCGAGCGGCACGGCCCCGGCCGCCCGCTCGGCGCTGCGGGCCCCGGTCGACCCGAGCCGGACGGGCGAGACCGCCGGCGCACCCGAACCCACGCACATGA
>JAKLJY010000185.1:0-3443 GCA_023150895.1 Myxococcota bacterium
TTCCGCCGCGGCCCGCCCCGGCCCCGGTCGTCGCCGCCCCGCCCCCGCGCGCACCGGCGACTCGCCCGGCGAGCCCGCGGAGCCTGCCGGCGGGCGACCTGGGTGGCACCCTGGCGGCATTGCACGAGCGCATCGGCGAGGCCATGGATGCCCAGGGCATCGGTGCCGCTCCGAGTTGGGCCCCCGGCGCCGCCGCCAACGACGCCCTCTGGCAGCGCGTCGAGGGCCTCGCTGCGGACGCACTTCGCGAGTTCGAGACCCGGCTCCCCGCGGGGACCGACACCCATTCCCTGCTGGCGTCGGTCGTCGCCGAGATCGTCGCCGCCGGCCCGATCACGGCCTTCTTCGACGATCCGGGTGTCCGTCGGATTCTGGTGAACGGCCCCGAGACGCTTCAGATCTCCCGCGGCGTGGGCGTCGAAGCCGTCAGCGGGCGGTTCTCGGGCGCCACGCAGGTGATCGAAGTCGCTGCCCGCCTGCTGCGCAGCGCGGGCATCGCGCTCCAGCCGGGCCAGGCGTTCGCCGAAGGCGTGCTCGCGGATGGGACGCGCGTTCACCTCGCGCTCGCCTCCGTCGGCGGGCCCTTCCTGACCATCGACCGGCCAGCAGCCGGCCAGGCCACCCTCGAAGCCCTCGTCGAACGGGGGGCGATGACGTCGCAGGTCGCCCGGCTCCTCGAGCTCTCGGTCCGCGTCGGGACCTCCGTCGTCGTCAGCGGCAACTGCGTCGATGCGCGCCTCGAGCTGCTCGCGGCCATGAATGGCGCGGCCGTCGGGCTGCGCGTCGTCTCGGTTGAGGGCGGCGGGCGCCTCGGTGGCCACGGCGTCGTCCTGTCCGGTGCGCCCGGCGCGGACGCGAGCGCGCTCATCGGCCACGCGTTGAAGATGCGTCCCGACCGCCTCGTGGTGGCGGACTGCCGCGGCCCGGAGGCCTTTGCCGGCGTCAGCGCCCTCAATGGTGCCGTCAACGGCGGCGTGCTCAGTCTCGACGCCGCCTCACCGGACGACGCCGTCGCTCGCCTCGCCCGTCTCGTCTCCCTCGGTTTGCCCGTCGGTGGGTATGACCGCGCGCTCGCCCTCGTTCAAGACGCCCCGCGCCTGCTCGTTCAGGTCCTCCGGTCGGCCGACGGCTCGTTCCGCGTGTCGCAGGTCGCCGAGCTCGCGGGCGGGCAGATCCAGGACGTCTACGGCCCGGGTCTGCGCGCCACGGGCCACGTTCCCGGTTTCGCCTCCCTCGCGCAGCAACTCGGGCACGCGGTGGACGGCAACCTCTTCCGGTAACGCGCGGTGTACATCGTCGTCGTCGAGGATGAACGGGGTGCGCTCGTCGGAGAGACGGCCCTCCTCGAGGGCAGCCTCTCCATCGGCCGGACGGCGGAGAACGACCTCGTCCTCAACGGCGCCACCATCTCACGGCACCACGCCCGCCTGACGCTCGACGGGCTGCAGGCCGTCATCGCCGATCAAGGCAGCGCCAACGGCGTCCTCGTCGATGACCGGCCCATCGGCGGTCCGACCGCGGTCAGCGAGAGCAGCCGCATTCGCATCGGCGAGTTTCGTCTCTATCTCGAGCGCGCAACGGGTCGGATGCGCCCGGCGCAAGACGGCCTCAGCACGGCGATCGTCAATGCCGAACAGGCCCACGGCAAACTGGTCATCACCGCGGGGGCGCAGGCCGGGCGAGAGCTCATGCTCTTCGAACGCATCGTTTGCGTCGGGCGAACGGACGAGAACGACATCACCCTCGCCGATACCTCGGTCTCGCGGCACCACGCGCGCCTCAAGCTCCAGGACGACGGCAGCTACACGCTGACGGACCTGAATTCGAGCAACGGCACGCACGTGGGGGGCCGCCGCGTCGCCTCGATGCGCGTCCAGCATGGCACACGCATTCACTTCGGCAATGTCGAGTGCCTCTTGCTCGATCCCCGGGGCAAGTCCAAAGGGGGACCGGACCGGCGGACCTGGGTCATCTACGGCATCGCCGTTGCCCTGGCTGCGGCGGCAGGCGTTCTGGCCTCATTGGTCATCGGCTCCTGAGACCGTCGGCCGCAGATCCACGCCGGTCTCGGCTCGCGGCAGCCGAAGGCGGCAGGCCCACGGGGCGAAGCCATTGTCATTGCCAGGGGGCCCGCGTATTGTCGGCGCGATGCCGACGGACTACGCCCAGGAGTTCCAGCGATATTCGACCCGCTTCGTGCGGCTGGTCGGCGACATTCAGCCCGGTCAGTACGGTCGGTTTCGCAACCGCCTCGTCCCACGCCTGACGGAGTCGCAGTTCCGCGAGCGTGTTGACCACTACATGTCGCTCGGCGAGCGCTTCGTCGCGACGATGAATGCCGGCGACACGATCGACGATACGCTCGCCGTGGAGTTGCGCAGCGTCGAGGCCGAACTCGTCCTGGAGAAGTCGCTCTTCCTGCCCAACGTGGACCGCTGAACGAGAGCGGCGCAGGTCAGCGCTGGGGCGGGATGAGCTCGGTGTCGAGCTGGCGCAGGGCCTCGCGAATCACCATGCTCTGATTGGCGCGCGTGTGGCCCGCCCGCTTCATGGTGTTCACGAGGGTTTTGAGGCGCTCGATGTCCTCGACGTAGAGGCTGATCGAGATGACCTTGTAGTGGTCCGGGCGTTCAGCCGGTCGTGTACTGACCTTGGCCGGGCGTCCTCGGCGCGCCTTGGGCGCGAAGAAGTCCCGCATGGTCATGTCCATGTCGGCGAAAACGGCTCCCATCTCCTGCGGTTCAAGCGCCCGGCTGCTCAAAGGCGGCCTCCCCATCGTAGTGGGCCGCGTCGGCGCGGCTCAGTTCGATCACCTTCTGGACGAGCGTGCGGTAGTCCTCGGCGCCATGGCTGTCGGGCGCAAACTCGAAGACGGTCTTTTTGTGGCTAGGCGCCTCTTTCAGGCGCGTATTGACCCGGATGGGGGGCAGCACGCGGTCCTTGAAGTAGGCCTGAAGCGTCTGGACGGCTTCGACGGAGATTCGGGTGCGCACGTCGTAGAACGTGGGCACGACGCCGAGGATGCTGACGGGGTGCAACAGGATGTCGTTGACCTGCTTCAGCGTCTTGAGGATCTGCCGGACGCCGACGAGTGACAGGTAGTCGCACGACACCGGGATGAGGATGTGATCAGCGTAGACGAGGGCATTCTGGTTGAGCACGGACAGGCTCGGGCCGCAGTCCATGACGACGTAGTCGTACTGCGTCACGTTCCGCATCCGATGCCGCAGGACCTTGTGGCGGTCGCGCATCTGAACGAGCTGAACCTCGGCGTGGGCGAGCGCAGTGTTCGAGGTCAGCGCGTCGAGGTTCGGTGAAACCGGAACGATGCAATCGGCGGGCTCCGCGTTTCCGAGGAGGACGTCGGCGATCGTCTTCGGCGTGTTCAGTCCGAGAGAGACGGCGACGTTGCCCTGCGCATCGAGGTCGATGAGCAGCGTCTT
>JAKLJY010000185.1:3457-14587 GCA_023150895.1 Myxococcota bacterium
ACGTTGACGGAGGTCGTCGTCTTGCCGGTGCCCCCCTTCTGGTTCAGGACGGCGATGCGCCGCATCTGACCGGAGCGGGGCTGATTCTGATTGAGTTCGCGCTCCCGGCAGACGGTGGTGCAGAAATACCGTGCCGCATTGTCCACGACGGACTGCTGGAAGGCGTACTGGAGGTCGAACTGGGTCGAACAGACGCAGCACGTCTTCTGCTGCGCCGAGAACAGGTAGCGTTCGTGGCAGGTCTGGCCACAGAACCAGACCGTCGTGTCGCCCGACCGCAGCATCTGATAGGCAAAGCGCAAATCGAAGGCGCTGCCGCAGACGCTACAGGTGTGGAGCGCGTTGGACATGGCAAGACTCCGCTCGTGACTAGGGCCTGTCCTGCGCTTATAGAAGCGCGGTCGCACGCCTGTCAACGGGTCGCCGCGAAATTCGCTGCACGACAGTTCAGGTCGGAGCCTGTGGGGCTCTATGGGGCCCCGGAGGGTGCTGCGGGTGCCGGTGCGTCGGGGTAGGCGTAACAGACGGTGAGCTGGCCGTCCGGCGTGATCCGGAGCAGAACGTGATCGTCGCCCGGCCCCTCGGCGAGGCCCTTGCCCGCATCCCCGCGGTCGGTCCGGTACAGGCCCCGCAGTCCGACGGCCAACGCCAGGCTTTCGAGCACGCCGGGCTCCGGGTGCCCGTAGGTGTTGCCGGGTCCGACCGGGACGATCGCGTATCGGTCGAGGCTCGACGCCGTGGCGAGGGGGAAGACGGCGTCCACGAACGTCCGCGGCGAGTTGTTCTTGCTCCCGTGATGGGACACCTTGAGCACGTTGGCCTTCAGATCGGCGGGGCGTGCGACGGCGAGGGCCTCGAGCGTCTCCGCCTCGGCGTCCCCCGTCAGGAGCACGCGGCGGCCGGCGTAGTCGACCCGGAGGACAATCGAGGCCCCGTTCTCCGTCGGGGCGTTTTCGTCCGAAGCGAGCAACGTGAAGACCACCTGCCCGTCACTGAGTCCGGGCAACCGGGCCGGCAAGAGCGTTCGGGCCGGGCGCAGGACCTCGAGACCCGGTTTGCCCTCGACGTCTCCGATGAAGCGCATGTAGCCCTCGCTGTCGGAGGACCGCCCCGGGTCGGCGTAAAAGGACACGTCGTATCCGCGCTGCCCGAAGAGCAGGGCCTGCGCGCCGCCGTAGTGGTCCTGGTCGGGGTTCGTGACGATCAACGCGTGGATGGGCGAGCCGGGCGGCCACTCGTTCTCCGTCATGAAGTCGATGAGCGCCGCCCCGCCATCGGAGCGCCCGAAGGTGCCGTTGTCGCCGGCATCCACGAGAATCTCGTGGGCCGCCGCGTCCCGTTCGCCGGGCGTGCGAATCCAGATGGCGTCCCCCTGCCCGACATCGATGAAGGCGATCCAGAGGTCCTCGCGGCGTTCGGCCTGGGAGGCCGCGCGGAAAGCCTCGATGAACTCGCCGGAGCACACGGCCGTGCCGGCGAGATCGCCACCGGGCAACTCCGTGTCGGGGCAGCCGGTGACGCACAACGCGACCGCGGTGGCCCCGAGGTGACGGGGCCAACCGGTCACGGCATGCTCCCCGGGGCGGGCGCGCACCCCTGCGAGAAGAGGGCGCCGTTCGAGCAGCGCCCGGGCGAAGCTGGCCCGCCGAGGGTGTCGTGGACGACCAGCGTCGCCCCGTCGAGATCCCGGCAACGGTTGGCGCTTTTGCCATCCTTGTTGACGGACTTGGGGACGTCGATGGTCGCCACGTCCGCACCGCTCGCGTCGGCGATTCGAATCCGCAGCGGATCGCCGGTGTCGAGGAGGCTGAAGGTCTCACGGACGTTTCCGGGGAGGACGGCCGGTGCCGGATCCCAGACCCATTGCTCGGGGGGCAGGTTGCCCTTGATGGCGACCACGCCCCGCGCGGGCAAGACACCCGTGCCGAAGGTCAGTCGATCGTCGAACGCGCCGTCCCCCTTCGTCGAATGGATGACCCACCCGTCGAGCGGGATGTCCGCGTCGGTCGTGTTGATGATCTCGATGAACTCCTCGGGTTCGGACCCGCCGGTATTTGCGAGCACCTCGTTGATGACGACCGGCGGGAGCGGTGCCGGCAGCGTCTCGCAGGCGGGCGGCGGCGTGCCTCCGCTTCCCCCCGCCCCGCCCTCACCGCCGACGGGTGGCTGGCCGCCCATCGGCTCGCCACCGGTGCCCCCGCTGCCGCCCGCACCGCCAGCGCCCCCGACACCACCATCTGGCGGCACGACGCCGTCGAGGCAGAGGGCCTGGAACGTGCCGTTGTTGGCACAGGCCGCGGGGGAACTCGGGGCCGTTGCGCCCGGCACGGCCGTGTGGAGCGCGACGAGGCTGCCGACCCGGTCCGGACTGAGGTTTGCGCTGACGCCATCGCCGAACTCGGCCGGCGTCGCGACGAAGCGGGCGAGCTCGGCCGCGCCCGCCAGAAGCCGCATGTCGAGGTCGCTGCTGTTGCGCAGCCCGCGTCCCGACGGTGCGGCAAGCACGGGCGTCACCGGCGCGCCCGAGGTCAGCGGCGCCCGAGCGGCGTCGCGGAAGAGGGCGACGGCCGTATCCGGTCCGAGGCAGCCCGCGGTGATGGTCCAGCGCAGCTCCTGCGTCGCCGGCTCGTCGTCGCTCATCGTCACGACCGTCAGGCCGGCGAGGTTGAGCCGCTTGCCCGTCAGGTTGACGAGCTCGACGAATTCGTCCGACTCGTTGTCGGCGGCGCCGTTGACCAGGACTTCGTTGATCACGAGCTCGAGTGGCTCCGGTGCGACACAGTCGGCGGGGGGCGGCAAGCCACCCCCCGGCAAACCACCGCCCGTCGCTCCCCCCCCGCCTCCGCCGAGGCCGCCATCGGTCTCGGTCGTGCATCGGCAGATGCCATCGACCACGCAGACGCCTGCTTGCCCGGCGGGACACTCGGCCTCGCACGGATCGCCGCGGCTGCACTTCTCTTCGCTGCATGCGGTGCCGGCGAGGAGCCCGAGCACGAGCGCGAACTTCGCGTCCTTGAGGGCCGGCATCGGTCAGCGCTCCGCGGCCATGCGAGAGAAGGCTCCACCCGTCATGCCGTCGAGTTCGGCCGTCAGCTCGGCCACTTTGAGCTCGGCGAGCGTCCGACCTGCGGCGTCCCCCGGCGGCGCGAGCAGAAGATCGACCTGCGCCCGTCGGCGCTCGAAATAGACCTGGGTGACCGACTGCAGGATCCGCTGACGCTCCTTGGCCACCTGGCGGTGTTCCTTGACGACGGCCGTCTCGTAGCGATTGAAAACGAGCTCGTTGAGCCGCCATTTGACCTCGCCCTGGAGTTCGAGGTTCTCGTCCGTCGTACTCGTGTCGCTCAGGGGTTCGGCGGCAGCGCCCGACTCCGAGTACCGCTGATACTGCTTCTGATCGTCGCCCTTGTCCTGGGTGACGCGCAGGCGGACCTCCGGCAGAACGGCAGCGAACCGGCTTCGCGTCCGCATCGTCTCGTACTGCTCGGGGTGCATGGCCGCATAGGTCAGCGCCGCCTGCTGCACCTCGTTGACCGTCGGCTCGTTGTCGAACCGCGCGAGCAGCTTCTTCGCCTCGGCGTCCGGCGTGGGCTCCGCCAGGGCGACCGTCGGCAGGGCGCACAGGACCCCGGTGAGCAGGATCGAGATCGTCGTCTTCATTTCGCCTCGTTTGCTTCTTCGGACGAACGGCCCGTCGAGCGGATGTTCAGCCCGGTCATGGCAGACAGTCGCGCGTCGAGCTCGTCGACGGACAAGAGCAGCGTCGTCCGCTGCAGGAGGTCCTTGGAGCGCTGGACCCAAAGACGGTACAGCAAGTTCTGACGCTGTTGATAGAGCCGCCTCAGCTGCGTGACGACCTTGGTCCGCTCCGCCGCGACACGCTTCTTCTCGCTCGCCATCATCGAAATGGCGGCGTCTTCATACTGCTCGAGAAGGCCGGCTTCGGGACCTTCCCCCGCCGAAAGCGCCTCGTCGTCGTAGACGATCTCGCTCGTCGTGCCGTCGAAGACCTCTTCGATGGCCGCGCCATCGAGGGCATCTTCGGCTTCGAGGTCGTCCTCGAGATCGAGCGCGTTCGCCTCGAAGTAGTCGAGGGGCGAAACCGTCGCAAATCCGAGGAAGCGATCCAGGCTGATGCGCCAGTAAGCCATGACCTGCCAGTCGGGCTTCGGACGCGTGACCTCGATCTCGGTCATCCGGGTGCCCCGATCGAGCGTCTCGATGCGCCGTGGCGAATAGCGTGCAGCGGCCCGGAGTTCGGGGAGAAGTTGCGCCCACGCCGGGCGAAGGCCGACATCCGTCGCCTGCGAATCCAGGCGGTGGACCTCCAGCGCGCGAAGGACGAGCGCATCCATCGAAGGAATGCCCGTGACCGCGCGCCGATAGCCTTCCATCTGAACGGCGAGCGAGGTGTCCGCATCGAGGGGGGTCAACATGAAGACGCCCTGGTTCGCGCTCGCCCAGACGAGTCCGCCGAGGCGGGCGACATCCGTGAAGCCGAATCCGCCCGGCCAGGGCGCACCGACGCGGGAGACCTGGCCGCAGCTCTCGGAGTAGAGGTAGATCGCATCGGCGGCGACCGCGTGCAGAATGCCTTCTCCCGTTACGAGGCGACTCGGCGGCGTCGGCACGGACGCGCACAGGCGCCATTGTGCCCCGGAGCGCCGATAGACAGCGAACCGGGTCGCCAGATAGAGCCCGCCCGGATCCGCCGCCATGGCCAGCGGCTGGGGCGACGGCGCCGAGATGGGGTGCGCGGCGTCCGGCGTAGCCCCCCCGAAGATGCGACCGTCCGCCAGGAAGTAGATGGACCCCTGACTCTCCGTCAGCGCGGAGACCCGACCTCCGCGAAGCAGGACCGCAGGCGCTTCCGCCGGGATGCGCCACAGGCCAGTGTCCGTCCCGACCAGCGTCTCGGTCGGGCGATGCAGCACGGAGTGCACCGCCCCCCGCACGTCCTGCCGAGGACCCGTCAGCCCGTCACGCGTGGCGCGAAAGAGGCCCGCGCCCGTGGCAATCCAGACCCCCTGCGGCGCGGGGACGACGCCCGCAACCGCATACGGTGACCCGGGCGTCTCCGCTTGTGCCTCGACGAACTGCGCGAGAAGCGCTTGCTTGACCTCGCGGGGGACGACCTCGCGGCCGTCACCGGCGTCCGGGGTCTCGATGCCGGCCTCGGCATCGGCCTCGACCTGTCGGAGCAGTGAGCCCGGCAAGTCCCCGTGGGCGACGATCTCTCCTCCGGCTTCCCAGGTCAATCGCGGGGCGTAGCGGCCGATGCGCGTCCACTCGGCGCCGGGCTCGAGCCGGTAGACCACGCCGCCGCCCGCCGCATAGAGAGCCGCATCGCCCCCCGCCCCCATGGCCTGGATCGCGCGCTCCCCCGCGTGTCCCGTCGTCGGGAGCCAGACCCCGCCCTCGGGCGCCGCGAGGAGTGTCGTGAGTGCAAACCAGAGCGCGGCGGGCATTCGGCTCGTCCGGAAGAAGAAGAGCGGTCAGTCGGTGGGTTCGGTCAGATCGAAGTCGCCGGACCGGACATCCACGCCGCCCCGTCCATCGCGAACGGCGACGAACACCCGGACGGGCAACACGGGTCCGTTCCGATCCGCGGGAAAAGATTTCGGTAGTTCGAGGCGATTTTCCAGCGTTTCGGCATTGGTATACGAAAATTCGACCTCGCCGATGGTCGTGTACCACGAAAAGAAGAGCGTCTCTTCCGCTTCCACGTCGACGCACGCCTGCGTCTCTTCGTCATAGCCGCCGGCCTGAAAGCGCTCGGTCGAGCCCTCCTCGAGTTCGACGGAGAGCGTCAGCAGCGGTGAGCCCGCCGGGGCCGCCAGAAAGCAGCCCTCCTTTCGCGCGGCGCGCGGGCACGCGTCGAGACCGCCAATCTTGAACGCCGCGATTCGGGGGTTCTGGTTGGGCACGGGCGGAAAACAGGCCCGCTCCGGTGACTGCGGCAGGTAGAGGTTCAGCGTCTTGACCGCGTCGACCTGCCCCGAGACCGGATCGCCGCTGCGCAGCCGGATCTGGATCGGCAACGGGCTGATCGGGCTCTCGAGACCGCCGGACATGGCCGCCATGGCCGCGGCCGCGTCACAATCCTCGGCGCCGCTGAGCGTACAGAAGTCGGCGAGGAGGACGGGGAGTTGGGCAACGAGGTCGAAGACGGCGCTCGGACCGTTGCCGCCGAACACGTGCTCTTCGAGGGGCTCGACGCACCCGTACTCGCCCTGACTGCCCTTCGAGAGGGTGCAAAACGTCCAACTGTAGGTCGGCGGTGCGGCGCCCGCAGCGGCAGCCCCCACCGAGGCCGGATCGAAGTCGAACGCCGTCAGCGTCGTCCGGGTGACCGGCGCGTCCTCCGGCGCCGTCGCCCCGGGGATCGGGACGACGAGCTCCGCCGGTTCGGCCTGAATGCCGAGCACCCGATACTCCTTGAGCAGACTCTTGGGATCGAAGTCGTCCCCGCACGCCGCCAAGGCGAGCGCAGCGGACACGGGTCCGAGGAGTGCGGTTTCGAGGCGAAGGCGCATCAGAACTCCCCCCGCAGACCGAAGGACGGGAGAATCGGCAGGCTCGAGATGATCTTCCGCTCCGTCCACAGATAATTGTACGTGTAGCCCTCGGGGTTGGCCCGATTGTAGGCGTTCTGGATCTCGAGGTACGCCGTCAGCAGCCACAGGTCGAAGACCCACTTGCGCTCGACCCGGAGGTCGAGCTGGTGGAAGGCCGGGACGCGCTCGGCATTGACGCCGCCGGCGCGCTTGCCTGCGCAGGTATCCGTGTCGCTGTCATAGGTGCAGCCGTAGAAGCGGCTTTCCGGGTTCCCCGAGACGAAACGCCAGCGGAAGCCGAGATCCCAGGTCGAGCTGAGCGCGTAGTTGCCGAGCATCGACAGGATATGCGTCTGGTCGAAGTCGAAGAGGCGCCACGACTCGCCGGGACCGTCCTGGCGTTCCGAGCGGGAGAGCGTGTAGGAGAGCCACCCGAAGAACCGGTCGGTGAGTTCCTTGCGAACGAGGAGCTCGAGGCCGTAGACCCGACCCTTCCCCTGATTCTCGTAGGGCACGCCGCTCTTGGAATCCCCCCCGTCCCGACTGTCCCCGGTCTGGAGTGCGTTGGGCGACTGCGACCGCTGCGCGTCACTCAGCGTGGCCTGCTCATAGAGGTGCTTATAGAAGAGCGAGGCATCCAGCGTCCATTCGCCGGGCAGCTTCTGCTCGACACCGGCAGACGTGTGAACGCTGTGCTCGAGGTCGATGTCCGGATTGCCGAAGTCGGGGTCCGACTCGTCGGGCTGGGGTCGCTGCATGTAGCCCCCGACACCGCCCTTGAGGGTCGTGCCCTCGACGAGCTGCCAGCGGGCGTTCAGGCGCGGGTTGATCGAGAAGTCGCGCAGCTTGTGATCGTAGTCGAGCCGGACACCGGGCACGACGAGCAGCGACTCGGTGGGGCGGGACTGGATCTCGAACCATAGGGCCGGATTGATGAAGTCGAAGTCGCGGTTGGCCTGAATGAGCGGCATCGTGCTCAACGGCGTCCCGTTGCCCTGGTCGCCGCCCTCCTTGGGCGGCTGCGGTGCGGTGATCTCGATGTGACCGAAGAAGCCCTCGAAGTCGACGCCCGTCCGCAGTTTGAGCGTCTTCGAGAACTCGATCTCGAGATCGTCGCGGGCGGTCACCACCATCACGTCGTTGTCGAAGTAGAAGCTCTGGGCGCCCTGGAAAAACAGGTAGTTCTGGCCGACGGCGAGGCTGAAGTCGTGTGTGATGTCGTCCGTGACCCGGTAGATCCAGTTGAGATAGCCCCGGTAGAACGACGTCTCGTTGCGGAACGTACCGCGCAGTCCGGGGTCCGCCTCGACGGGCTGATCGAGCAGGAACTTCAGCTCGTCGTCCGAACCGAAGAAGTACAGCTTGATCTGGTGGCGACCCTTCTTCCAGTCGTAGAGCGCCTGGTAGTCGTAGTACCGCGGGGCCACGGTGAAGTCGATGTTGGCGTCGTCCGGCAGAAAGAGCGGCAGCAGGAAGTCGATGTAGCTGCGCCGCGCCGCCAGGGCGAAGGCGCCGTTCTCGAGCACCGGCCCTTCGAGCACGAAGCCGGCGTCGAAGAAGTCGGCCTCGGCGAGACCGTGGAGGCGGTCGGTCTTCGGGCGGCGCACCTTCACGTCGACGATGCCGCCACTGAACCGTCCGTACTCGGCCCCGAAGTTGCCGGGATAGAAGTCGATGCTCTCCAGCAGCGAGCTGGCGAAGACGCTGCGCAAGCCGCCGAAGTGGTAGACGAGGGGGACGATGTGGCGGTTGATGACCGCAGCGGAGTCACCCGGATTGCTCCCTCGAACGATGAGCTGGCCACCGCCGAACGGCGCGCGGGCGACGCCCGGCAGGTTCTGGACGACCTTCAGCGCATCGCCGCTCGCCCCCGGGATCTTCCGAATCTCGGTCAGCGTCAGGGTCTGGCGGGCGACGTCCTTCTTGACCCGGCGCCCGACGACGACGAGCTCATCCGTCGCCGTGGCCTTCTCGAGGTAGTACTTGACGTCGGTCGCTTGACCGGCTTCGACGGACTCGCGGTCTTCGATGGTGTAGTAAGACGCGTCATCGATCCGGACGACGACCTTGCCGGCCGGCACCTCGGGGATTTCGAAGCGTCCCTCGGCGTCGGTGTACACCTCGATGGCCGGTTCGAGGAGTTTGACCGCGATGCCCGGCAGTGGCTTGCGCGTGCCGCGCTCGACGATCGTGCCCTTCAGGACGCCGACGGGTCGCGCGGCGTCGACGGGCGCTGCGACGGTCTGGGCCTGCGTCTCGAGCGTGAACGCGTATCGATAGACGAGTTGCACCGGGGCGGGCTTTCCGTCGACCTCGGCCGGCGTGAAGCGGAACCGGCGGGCGGCGTCGACGGCGGCCTGGTCGAGCGGGCCGCCCGTACCGCTCTGCACCTGAACGTCTCCGACCGAACCGTCCACGGCCACGGTCAACAGCAAGATGACCTCGGCCGTCTGCGTTTCGGCGCCCGGCGGACGCACGGCTTCGACGAACTGCTCCAGCACCGGCGCCTTGGTCAACACCCCCTGGGGCGCGGGCTCGCCGGCCCGGGGCACCGCGCTCCCCTCGGCAGCTGCCCCCTCGGCAAGGCCGACGGCAGGCCAGAGCAGCGCACAGCCGGCAACGGCCAGGGTGGTGAGTCGATGGGACACGCTAGTCCTCCAGCGCGAACTTGATGGGAATACGATAGGTGGTGCGGGTCGGGGCGCCGTTGACCATCTTCGGCGAGAACCGGTACTTGCGAGCGAGCGCCAGGGCCTTCTCGTCGAGGCCATACCCGAGCGGCTTGGCGACCCGTGCGTCGACGACCGTCCCCTTCTCGTCGAGCGTCACGATGATGATGACCTCGCCCTCGATGCCGGCGTCGCGGGCGTCGAGCGTATAGTCGTCGTTGGACGTCGGGGGCTTGCCGATGATCTTCGCTTCGACCACGACCGGCGGACCGATCGGCACGGGTGCGCTGGTCGGCGGCGCCGGCGGAGCGCGCTCGGTCACCGGCGCCCGGGCCACCTTCTCGGGTGCGCCCATCTGCGTATTGCCCACCTGCATGGCCGGGCCGTCGCCATT
Organism: Myxococcota bacterium; assembly: GCA_023150895.1. Classification (GTDB taxonomy): domain Bacteria; phylum Myxococcota_A; class Bradymonadia; order UBA7976; family UBA1532; genus CAINDO01. Next base: position 13,078 of record JAKLJY010000185.1, read on the forward strand.
GGCGACCGTGCTCGCCGCATCGATGCCCGCCTGGAGCGGAACCTCCTTCGGCGGAGTCGGCCGCGGGGGCTCCGGATTCGGCTTCAGCGCCTGCTTCGGCTCGGGCTTTGGCGGCGGCGGCGCTGCGGTCGGCGGCGGCGGTGGCGGCTCGGTCGGGGGGGGCGGGGGCGCAGCCGTGGGCGGCGGTGGTGGCGGCGGCTCGAAGAACTGCATCTCCACGAGCACGGCCTGTTTGCGCGCGGGCGCGGCATACTGCGCGGCGCCGTAGAGCGTCCCACCCTGAAGGCCGGCGGCGACGAGCCCGCCGACGAGGAAGACGGCCCACCGGGCCGCTTTCTCAGGCTCGTCGGTCAGGGCGAACATCAGTCCTCGTTCATCGGCTTGATGTTGATCGCGAACTTCAGCACCCCGTTCACGCGAATCAGGTCGATCAGAGAGACGACCTGGCCGTGGAGCGCCTGATTGTCGGCCGCGATGATGGCCTGCGCCTTGGGATCCTTGACCGAGACCTCCTTGCACCGGGCGGCGATCGCGTCCCGGCTGGACTGTTCCCCGTTCAGGAACAGCGTCCCGTCGCGCGCGAGCACGATGGACAACGTCGTGTCGAGCGTATCGCCACCGCTTGCCGCCTTGGGGAGATCGACCTCGATGGACGGCTTCACGATGTAGCTCGCCGTCACCATGAAGATGATGAGGAGCACCAACATGATGTCGACGAGCGGCGTGACGTTGATGCCCGTGATGCCGTCGTCGTCGTCGTCGCTCGCGCCACCGGCCACGTCACTTGCCCCCTTCGCGTCGGTGCGCGCTCGCGAGGACGATGCGGCTGAGGAACTCGGTGTTGTTCACCCGCTCCTTCAAAGAAGCCTTGAAGCTGTTGTACGCCGCCACCGACGGGATGGCGACGAGGAGGCCGACGGCGGTGGCGACGAGGGCCTCGGCGATGGCGGGACCGACGACCTCGAGGCCGCCTTTGGGGTTCGCACCGAGTTGTTTGAACGCCAGGATGATGCCGATGACGGTTCCGAAGAGGCCGACGAAGGGCGCGTTGTTGCCGACCGTCCCCAGGATGCTGAGGAAACGGTCATAGCGCATCCGTTCGCGAGCGAGGGAGCTCGCCATGAGCTGCTCGACGGCGAACACGCCGCGTGGCAGCGCCTCGACCGCATCGGCCACGACCCGTTCCTCCATCGCTCGGCCGGCGCCGACGAGGGCGCGCGCCTTGGCGAGATCGCCCGCGTCGAGGCTCTCGACGAGGCCGCGCGCCAGGCTCGGTGCGTCGATCCTCGTCGTGGCGTAGAGGCGCAGGCGCTCGATGCAGATGGCGATCATCATGAATCCGAGCGCGACCATGAGCCACATCACCCACTCGGCCCCGAGGTCCGAGAAGTTGAGGAAGGCCTGGATGATGGAGAAACCGTGCTGTTCTGCGGGCATTGGTAGATCTAGCTTCTCTTGGGCGCTGCAGCGCCGGTTTGAGTCGCAAGACCCCCTTTCAAACCGTGCGTGC
>JAKLJY010000186.1 GCA_023150895.1 Myxococcota bacterium
GCGAGGACCTCAGCCTCGCCAACCTCATCGCCTCGGGCCTGTTCGGTGACGGCGCGGCGGCGGTGGTCTGCGGGGGCGCCGCGGTCGAGCCGTCCGCGCCGCGTCCGCCCGCGCGGACGGTCGGCCGCCCGCTGGCTGGCCCGTCAGTCCCGTCGGCCGCCATCGACGGCGTCCCCCGGCCCGGCGCCGTCGCCGCGGCGGTGGGCGAGGTCGGTGAGCGCGACGCGGAGGCCTTCGGGCGTGCCCCGGTGAACGCGCCCGGCCGCGGGTTCGGTTTCCTGCGTCTGACCGCCACGCCGCCTGCGCAGGTCTTCATCGGCGAGCGCGCCTATGGCTGGACGCCCCTGTTCGACCTGCGGCTCCCGGAAGGCCCCCACGATGTCCGGCTCGTCTACGCGCATCCGGACGCCCGTACGGCCGAAGAGCGCTTCCGGGTGGTCATCCCCGCCGAGACGCGCTGGGTCGTCAAACGCAAGAACCTCCGGGAGGGGCCCGCCGAGTGACGCCGGCGCGGGCCGACCGACGGAATCCGTTGAGATTGCGGGCCGATCTGCCGCATTGAAGGCCAATCGTTCCGGAGTCTCGTCGCCGTGCCCATCACCCGTGTTCGCGCCGCGCTCGCGTCCCCCGTCTTTCGGGAGATCGCCGTCACCTACTCGGGGCAGCTCGTCGGCTCCGGCATCGGGTTTCTGATTCAGATCCTGTTGCAGCGCAAGCTCGGCAGCGCAGACTACGGGCTTCTGGCGCTCGCCGGCTCCGTCGGCATGCTGACCGCCGTCGTCACGGATCTCGGCCTGTCTCATGCGATGGTTCGTTTCGCGAGTCGGGATCTCGCCGAGGGCAAGGTCGACCGCGCGATGGCCGCCTTCGCGGCGGCGTTCTGGATGCGCATGGGGCTCGCGGCCATCGTCGCGCTCGTCGGCTGGGCGACGGCCGGGCTCGTCGCGCAGCACGTCTTCGACAAACCGGACCTCGCCGTGCCGCTCGGCTGGCAGTTCCTCGGCGTTTTTGCCGGCACGGCCTATGGGTACTGGGTCTTCTTCATTCAGAGCTGGCAGCGGTTCAAGCTGCGCAGCCTCGTGCAGGTGCTCCTCGCGCTGGCCAAACTCGGGGCCTTCGGCACCCTGTGGTTCTTCAACGTCGTCACCCCGTCGACGGCCATCATGCTGGACATGGGGGTCAGCGCCGTCGGCTTCGTCGCCGGCATGGCGGTGTCCCCGGGCGGGCTCTTCCGGGTGCCCGCGGCGGCGTGGGTGGCGTCGGCCCGGGGCGATCTGCTGCCGTGGTGCCGGTACACGGGGATCATGCTGCTCGGCGACGTGATCTTCAACGAACTGGACACCTTCATGCTCGGCATCTTCTCGTCCGAGCACGTCGTGGGTGTCTACCGCTGCGCCTGGACCTACGCGATGGTCCTCGGCTTTCTGAACAACTCGGTCTCGAGCGTACTGTTCCCCAAGGTCACCGCCATCGGGACCGACGCCGAACTCGAGGTGTTCATGCGCACGATCGTTCGGCTGACGTCCCTCCTGGCAGTCGCGACGCTGCCGGCGCTGCCGTTTCTGACCTGGTGGATTCCGTTCTACGACGTGAAGTACGCCGACGCCGTCCCGGTCTTCTACCTGATGTACGTCGGCATCGTGTTCGAGCTGGTCGTCGGCCCGCTGCACTACGCGCTCTACACCCTCGAGCGGCCACAGTTTCTGGTCGCCAATGCGTTCGTGAAGATCGCGCTCAACGGTGGCGCCAACCTCCTGCTCATTCCGGTGTACGGGGCCTTCGGGGCGGCCGCCGCGACGATCGGCACCCGCGTCGTCGGGGGCGTACTGACGCTCTGGTACATCCGCCGGGTGCTGCGCCATCGGGCGCGGAGCCGGGAGAACGCCCGCCCGCCGGAGGCGTGAGACGTCCGGGTCTCGCCGGGACGGCACGGCCTGGGGTCGAACGACCCCATCACAGGCGCTCGCCCGCATGGGTGGCCGCGCTTGGCCCTGGCATCGATCTTGAATCGTCGGTAGATTTACAGAGTTGTTCGCCCGCGTGTCCGATCCGGAGGTTTCCATGTCTCAATCCCGTCACTCCTCTCGCCTTCTGGTGAGCCTGGCCCTGGCCGGTGCGCTCCTGCCGGTCACGGCCGCCGCCAACGTGACCCCGTTCGGGCAGGCCGTGAACGACGCGATTGATCGGGGCCTCGGGTTCTTGCGCAGCCACCAGAACAACAACGGTGGCATCGACGACGGCGAGGGCGGCGGCACGACGGGGCTTGCCATGCTCTGCCTGCTCGAGAAGCGGTCGAGCCCGGACTGGAACGCCCCCGCCGTCGGCTATCACGGGATGGATGCCGCCGATCAGGACCGCGTCCGGCGCGGCATCGGCTACTGCATCTCGCGCATCGCCGGTTTCCGAGGGGGCGGCTCGGAGAGCTACAAGACGGGCAACTGCCTCATGGCGGCGAGCCTCTATCTCGCGTCGGGCGGACCCGACGACGTCGGCGCGGGGACGCCCGTCAGTCAGGGCATCGCCAACGCCGTGCAGGCGCTGAAGGGCAACCAGGGCAACTTCGGCGCCAATCAGGGCGGTTGGAACTACACCTCGCCGGACAGCGACGGCGATCTGTCCACCACGCAGTTCTCGATGGCCGGCCTCTCCGCGGCCTCGGCGATTGATCCCAATGCCGGCAACACGCTGAACCGCGCGGCGCAGTTCGTCACCAACGCCAAGAACAACGACGGCGGTCACAAGTACCGCGGCGGCGAGAACTACCAGTCGACCTCGCCGATGACGGCCTCCGGCGTCTGGACCTACCGACTCGCCGGTCTGCCCACGGGCGAGCCCCGCGTGCAGTCGGCGCTGCAGTGGCTGTCCAACAACTACCGCTACGACAGCATGGTCCAGATCAACGGCTGGCCGAGCCAGTACTACTATATGTGGGCCGCCTCCAAGGCGCTCGAGGTGACGGCCAACGACAACTCGGGCCAGTTCCTCTTCTCCGACGCCATCGGTGGCCAACGCGATCCGGCGGCCGACGGCTACCCGGAGGAGAGCCGGCGTTGGTACTACGACTTCGCGTGGTGGCTGGTGAACATCCAGGGCGGCGACGGCCGCTGGGGCAACGGCAGCCGGGGCCCGAACGGCTGGAACCTTTATGCGGATACGGCCTACGCGATCCTGGTGCTCGAGCGCTCGCTCGGCGGCGTCTGCCTCGTCGACGACGACGGTGACGATCTCTGCAGCACCGAGGACAACTGCGTCGAGATTCCCAACCCCGATCAGGCCGATCGCGACGGGGACGGTGTCGGTGACGCGTGCGACAACTGCATCGACGTGCCCAATCGGGACCAGGTCGACGGAGACGCCGACGGTGTCGGCGACGCCTGCGACGATCTGAACTGCGCCCCCGACGGCCTGCCGGACCTCTGCGACGGCCGCGACAACGACTGCGACGGCAACGTGGACAACGGCTCGGATGGCGCTGATCCGGTGGCCCCGGGCCAATGCGCCACCGGACAGCCCGGCATCTGCGCCCGCGGCCTGCTCGCCTGCATCGACGGCAACGTGGTCTGCGTGCCCGATGCCCAGCCGCAGCCCGAGGTCTGTGATCGGGCGGACAACGACTGCAACGGCATCCTCGACGATGGCCTCGTGAACGCCTGCGGTGTCTGCGGCGACGTGCCGGCCGAGGTCTGCGACGGCATCGACAACGACTGCGACGGCCAGGTCGACGAAGACTCCGCCCCCCCGCTCTGCCCGGACAACCAGGCGTGTTTCGAGGGCGAGTGCCGCCAGCGCTGCAACGGCAACGAGTGCGTCAACGCCGGCGAGTTCTGCAACGCCGGTCTCGAGCTCTGCCTGCTGCCCTGTGAGGGCATGGACTGCGAATGGGGCTTCAGCTGCAACCCGCAGAACGCGATGTGCGAGGACCCCTGCGAGGGCGTCGACTGCCCCGATCCGGCGAACCGCTGCTGGATGGGCGAATGCGTGCCGGACAACTGCATCTCGACGGGCTGCGAAGACGGCTCGGTCTGCAACGGCGTCGAGTGTGTGCCCGATCCCTGCGCCGCGGCCAACTGCCCGTCGGGCGAGTTCTGCCGCGAAGGTCAGTGCATCCCCTCCTGCGCGCAGGTCTCCTGCCCGCTGTACGAGGCCTGCCAGGACGGCGTCTGCGTGCCCGACGACTGCGCCGGCCTCGAGTGCCCCGACGGTCAGGCCTGCCGCGCCGGGTCCTGCGTCGCCGATCCCTGCGCCGGCATCGCCTGTGAGGCCGGCACCGTCTGCCTCGACGGCACCTGCGTCAACGACATCTGCTCGGGCGTCGAGTGTCCTCCGGGTCAGGTCTGCGGCACCGGCCCGGGCAACGTGCCCCAGTGCTTCAGCGTGCAGCCCGAGGACCGCCCCGGGATCGACCCCAACGGTGGCGCCGGGGGCGAGAACGGTGGGGGCGGCGGGTCCGGTGATCCGGGCACGGGCGGTGGCCAGGTGCCCCCGCCGGGGAACGCGGACCTCGGTGTGACGGCCGTGCCCGACGGCGGCTTCGCCAACGATGGGGACGGCGCCGGCGACAAGGCCTCCGGCTGCGACGCCTGCACCGTGCGGGGTGGGGCCGCCGAGCCCTGGATCTTTGCGGCCCTCGCCGGCTTCGGGCTCGCCGTTCGCCGCCGCCGCCGCCGCTGACCCCTCAGGGGGCGCGCAGCGCCGCGAGGTGTTTCGCCTCGACCCACCCCGAGCCGCCGTCCGGGAGGACGACGTTCTGCCAGCCGGCCTCTTCGCCGCGCGTCCGCAGCTTGACCCCGGCGACGATGCGGGCCTCGGTCACGTATTGCGGACCGGGGCCCTGCTGCACGGGGCAGCTCTTGGCCACCACCACGGCGTAGGTGGCCTCCCGGAGCACCAGCGCGCGCCCGGCGAGCAGCCCGCCGAAGGCCAGCGCGCCGAGGCCGGCGGTCACGGCCGCCAGCGTGAGCACCGTCCGCCGCGTATCGTCGGCCGTGTCGGCGCGCCCGCGCCGAAGCGCCGCGAGCAGGCCGAAGAGCGCCACCCAGGTGAGCCCGAAGCCGAGGGTGATCGTCCGGGGGCTCAGGGCCGTCAACAGGCCGGTGCCGACGTCGTCGTCGCCCGGGAGAATGACCTTGAGTTCGCCGCCGACGCTCAGACCGACGCGCAGCGCCTGCTGCCGCACGGCCTCCAGGTTGTGCACGACGTCGTCGTCCGAGGGGGCTCGGGCGCGGGCCTCCTCGAGGGCCCAAACCGCTCGGCCGAGGTCACCGGTCTGTGCGAGGGTGGTGCCCAGGTTGAAGTAGACGTCCGGGTGGGGCGCTGCGGCCAGGACGGCCTCGTAGCCGGCGATGGCGGTCGCGTGGTCGCCCCGCGCCGCGGCCTCGTTGGCCGCCTGAAAGCCGGCCTGTGGGTCATGGGCCGCTCGATCGGTCGCCGGCGCGCTCGGGGGTGACGGGGGCGACGGCGTGGCCCAGGCGACGGCGGGCGCTGCGAGCAGCGCCAGGGCCAGGGTACGCGCTCGCGTGCGGGCGCTCACGCGGGGTACCCCGCCGCCGCGTCGATGCGGCCGACGAGCTCCCCGGCGCGGCGCAGCGCCTCCTGAAGGCGGGCGTCCCGGTCGCCGTCCGGGCTGAATCGCGCGAATTCGCAGTTCTCGAGCTCGTCGGCGACCTCGATGGCGAGCGCGTCGTTCAGGCCGGCGGCCTCGAGGCGCTGGCGGAGGGTGATCCGCGTCAGACCGCGCACGCTCGCGTGCAGGCGTGTTTCGAGGAACTCGAGGAGGATTCGGCTCAGCGCCGCGTAGGCCTCGCGCGGGGGCTGGCCGCCGAGCGAAGAGATGGCCTTGCGCGCCTCCGCCGCCGCCCGGCGGGTGGCGCGATCCCCGGCCCCCGCCGCCGCGCGGGCCCGGAGGAAGTCCCGGCCGAGCAGGGCGAGCCAGCCGAGGGGCGGAAAGAAGACGAGCGCCGGAAAGGCCGGGTGCGTCCACGCCGGGCCGTGCGTCGGCCCGAGGTCGCTCTGACGCCGGAGGCCGCGCAGCGTGGGCACGGCGTCCCCGCCGCCGGGCACGGACGCGAGGGCGGGGGGCCGGGCGCCGGAGGGCGCGGCGGCCGCCGAGGGCGTCGCCGGGCGCTCCGAAGCGGCCAGCGGTCCGAAAACCTCGACCTCGATGGGCTGTGTCCTCGCGACGGCGTAGGTCCCCGGGCCCGGATCGAAGTAGGGCACCTCGAGCGCGGGAATCGTCAAACGGCCCGTCTTGCGGGGCTTGAGCAAGAGGCGCGAGATGCGCGTGCCCACGACCAGGTGGCCCTGGTTGGTGGTGCGGGTGTCGTGGGCGCCCGGGTAGGCGTGCCATTCCGGGGCGTTCAGCGAAGGTTCGGGCACCTGCCCGATCAGGCCCTGCACGGTGGTCGTCACGGTGAGCTGGACGCCGTTCTCGGCCTGAACGCGCGAGCGGTCGACGGTGGCCTTCACCTCGAGGCGTCCGACCGCCGGTCCGGAGAAGCCGGCCGGTTGACCGAGCGTCGGCAACGCCCGGACCTCGACGGTGAGCGGCTCGGCCTCCCGTTTGGCCCGCTGGCGGCGGCCGCCGAAGAGGGAACGGTCGGCCAGGGTGAGGTCGGCGCGAACGGCCGGCAATGCCGCGGCGCCGGCCCGCAAGGGAAACAGGCGGTAGGTCGCCACCGGGCTGCGGACGAAACGTTCGCCCCCGACGACGACGAGCTCATTCTCGGGTCGGGCCTGGGGCAACGCCTCGGACCAGAAACCCTCGATGTTGATGCTGCCGAAGTCGTGGGCGGCGATGGCGAGGCTGCGGTTCACATAGAGCACCAGCACCGCGTGGACCTGCTCGCCGAGCCAGGCGCTGCGCTTGTCGACCTCCCAGCGGAGGAAGGCGGAGCGGTCGGGGGCGCGCGCGAGCCCGTCGATGGCGCCCACGTCCGGCGGCGCGGGTTGATCGGGCGGCGCGGCCCCGAAACCCTGGCCGGGCGGCGGGCCGGAGCGTACGCCCCGCGCCTGGCCGGTGACCTTGACGGTGATGGGTTTCGACTTCTGGGTCCGACCGTCGGCCGTCAGGGCAAATGGACCGATCTGCAGCACGCCGGTGCGCTGCGGGCGCATGATCAGCGTCAGGATCTGGCTCGAAGACCGGTTCACGAAGCTTTGTTGCTGCATTTGCTGGACGACGTTCCAGTCGTCGAGCGGGGGCGCGGTGAGTTCACCGGGGTTCGCCCCGTCGTCGAGGTTCGTCTCGACCACGACCTGCAGGCGAACGTGCTCGTCCGCGGCAATCTCCGTGCGGTCGATGCGCGTCGTCAGCGTCGCTTTGGCCGAGGCGGACGCCGCGGGCCAGAGGACGAGCGCGAGCAGCAGAAAAAGGGCCCCGAGCCGGCTCATGGTCCCTCAATAATCTTCCATCTGCGGGACGGCCGACAGGTTCTTGAGCAGCTTCTGCAGTTGCGGATTCTGCTCATTCTTGTCGAGCTCGTCGATCAGCTTCTGGGGGTCGACCTGGTTCGTGTTCTGGGGCTTCGGCGGCGGCTGCTGGTCGTTCTGATCGTCGGAGGGCTCGTCCGGCTTCGGCTTGTCCTGTTTGTCCTGTTGGTCCTGATTGTCCTGATTGTCCTGATTGTCCTGATTGTCTCCGCCGTCCGGCTTCTTGACCTCGAGGGCGTACAGATTCTCGGCGTCCGTCGTCGCGTAGACCCGCACGAGGACCTTCTGCTCTTCGGCCGCCGGTGGGATCGAGAGCGCCGGGCCAGGGACGGAGAGGGGCGAACCGTCGAGACCGACGAGCTCGGCGGAGAGCGGGCCGTCCTCCGGGGTGTGTTTGACGAGGACCGACCGGCCCTCGTCCTTCGGGACCGTGACCACGAAGTAATCGGGATCACCCGGGCACGCCTTCAGCCCGGGCCGCTCGCCGTCCTGCACGGGCGTCGCGGACTCGAGCGTGTCGTTCTCTTCGGCGTCGTCGTCGCCCGGATTCGGCGTCCCCGGGGGCGGGGTCGGCTCGTCGGGTCCGGGGGCGGGGGCGCACGGGGGGACGGCCGTGACCGTCACGTCGTAGCCGATCTCGGCGCGACCGGGGCCGGCGAGGGCGAAGCGCCACGTGCCGCTCTCGGGCAGACGCTTCACGGTCAGCGTGCCGCTGCCGCCGGTCAGGGGGACCTGCTTGTGCGGGGCGGCCGGCTCGCTCGGCGCGTAGAGAGAGAGCACCGCTTCCCGGGTGTCGTCGTCGTCCTCCGTTGGGGTCACCTTGCCCTTGACCTGCACCTGCACGAGCGCCCCGGCGGGCAGCTCGAGCGCGTACCAGTCTTCGTCGGCGGCGCAGAGCACACGTTTCTGCGCTTTCTGCGGGTCGAACGGTTTGGCGTCACCGGGGGTGGAGTCCGGCTCGTGGTCGTCGTCGCGCAGTCGGCAGGGCGGGTTCTGCTTGAAGTAGGCGACCTCGAGGTTCCAGCGGGCGTCCTCGTCCGCCGGGTTCAGTTCGAGCACGCGGCGGAACTCACCCACGGCCGCGGCCCAGTCCTGCTTCTGCGCGGCGACGAGCCCCCGACCGAAGGCCACGCGGGCCCGCAGATCGCCCAAGGCAACGCGGCGGGCCCGGGTCTCGGGGTCTTGTCCCGCGAGCACGGCCGCCTGCTCGGCGACGAGACGGTACGACTGGTCGAGAGAGGTCGTCGCGTCGGCCGCGAGGTCCGGTTTCTCCTGCGCGAACACGCCCACGGCCCGCGCCAGGTGGACCTCGGGCGCGTCGACGTCGACCCCCTTCAGGGCGGTCACCGCCTCGGCATACCGCCCGGCGAGGATGTGCTCGCGGGCGGCCTCGACGTCCCGGTGGTGCCAGACGAACGGGCCGATGCCGAGCCCGACGAACGCGAACGAGAGCAGTGCGGCCGTGCGCTTCATGGTCGGTCTCCCCGGCGCCGGCGACGCCGCTCGGAGACGAGCATTTCTGCCAGCAGGAACAGAATGCCGGGCAGAAGCGCGTACTGGAACTTCTCGCCGAACTGATGGCGCACGCTGGCCTCCAGGGTGGACTTCTGGAGTTCGCCGAGGGTCGTCGCGAGCTGCAAGGCCACGTCTGCGCTGCCGTCGTGGGGGAAGACGTGGGGTTTCGTCGCGTTCTGCGGATCGGACAACCGGGCGAGCTCCTCGAGGAGAGTCAGGTTGAGCTTGCTGTAGACCGGCTTGCCATCGGTGCCCTTCTGGTACCCGGCGTGATTGCCGTTGGCGTCGACGAGCGGGATGGGTTCGCCCGTCATCGTGCCGATGCCGATGGCGTAGATGACGATGCCCTGCTCGGCGGCCTTCTGGGCGGCCTTCTTGGCGGCGTCGCCGGCGCCGGGCGCGACGTCCTCGCCATCGGTGAGGAGCAGGATCACGCGGCTGCGGCCCGCGTTCTCCGCTTTGTCCGCGGGTCCGGTCAGCAACTGGGTCGCCTGCGTGATGGCCATCCCCAGGTTGGTGCCGCCGACGGGCATCTTCTGCGGGTCGAGGCTGTCGAGGTAGAGCCGGATGGCGCTGTTGTCGGCCGTGAGCGGGCTCTGCGTGAAGGCCACCCCGGCGAACGGGATGAGCGCGACCCGGTCGCCCTGCAGCGTGGTGACGAGTCGCAGGAGCAGCTCGCGGGCGGCCTGAAGGCGACTCGGCGCGACGTCGCGGGCGAGCATCGACTTGCTGATGTCGAAGGCGATGGCGATGTCGATGCCGCTCTGTCGCAGCGCCTCGGGACGGCGCCCGAACTGCGGGCGAAGCGCGGCGAGGGCGATCAGGACGAGCGCCGTGCCGACGAGGAACTGCTTCACGAGGCGGCGTTGGGGGGAGAACGTCGCAAGCAGCTTCTGCACGAGCGGCACCGCGCCCGCCCGCGCCCGGAGGGCACGCCGCACGGCCGCGCCGTAGACCCAGAGGAAGACGGCGACGAGGGGGACGGCGAGCACCCAGAACAGCTCGGGGTGGCCCCAGCGCATCATGGGAACCTCCGCAGGAGCGTCTGGCTCAGCGCGACCTCGAGCAGCAAAAGCAGCAGCGCCGGCAGCAGGAAACGGATGAACATCTCCGTCCGCTCCGCGGCGGCGTAGTCGACGAGACGCGTCTTCTCTAGGCTGTCGAGGATGTCCTGGAAGTCGCGTTCGAGGCTCTTGGGGTCCGTCGCGCGGTAGGCCGCGCCGTTGGTCGTCGTGGCGATGTCTTCGAGGAGCTTGGGGTTCACGGGGGTGTCGATTTTCTGGTAGACGCGCCGCCCCGTGATGAAATCGACCATCTGCGACGGCTGGCGGGCCTGTCCCTCGCTGCCGACCAGGATGGTGAAGACCCGCACGCCACGGCGGGCCGCCTCGCGGGCCATCTCCATCGGGGCGACGTTGCTGCCGTTGTCGTCGCCGTCCGTCAGGAGAATCACGACCTTGGACTTCGCCTCGCTCTCTTTGAGCCGGGCGAGGCTCATGGCCAGGGCGTTGCCGATGGCGGTGGCGCTGCCGTCGATGTCGTCGAGGCGCATGTTGCGCAGGATCTGCAGCATGACACCGTAGTCCAGCGTCAGCGGGAACATCGTGAAGGCCTCCTTGCCGAAGGCGACGAGGCCCACCCGGTCGTACTTCCGGGACTCGATGAAGGCGCGCAGCGTATTGATCGCCGCGACGAAGCGGTCCGTCGGCTCCTGTCCGGCATTCTGAAGGCGGACGAGCTCCTCGTCCGACACGTCCACGGACGCCATCGAGCCCGAAAGGTCGAGGGCGACCACGATGTCGATGCCCTCGACCTCGGCGGTCTCGTCGCGGGCGAGCTGCGGCCGGGTGACGGCCACGACGAGCAACGAGACGGCGGCCATCCGGAGGGTGAGCGGCAGGTGCACGAGCCGGGCGCGCCAGCCGCGTCGCAGGCCCTCGGTCCGGTGACCGGCGGGGAAGCGCAGGCCCGGCGCGGCGCCGCGCACTCGCCAGGCGCGGACGAAAACGACCAGCGCGGCGAGCGCGAGCAGCGCGAACCCCACCCAGGTCCAGGTCGGGTACTTCGGCCAGATCATGCCGCGCCTCCGGCGGCCGCGGCGCCGCCCGCCGTCGACGCCGCGCCACCCGTGGGGGTCGCCGGGTCGTCGGCCTCGCGCGTGAGCGCCACGATGCCCCGGGCGGCGCGCAGGGCGGTGTCGGCCGCACTTTCGCTCGGTGCGAAGTCGGCGAACTTCACCCAGTCCGTCTCGGCGAGGAAGTCCTCGACGGCGATCAGGGCGGCGTCCTGCCCGAGTCGTTCGGGGATGAGGAGGGCGAGCTCGGGGGCGGAGAGGCCGCGCGCGCCGAGCTCACCTTCGATGACGCCCCGGCGCAGGGCCCGGTAGCGGGCGCGGATCTCGTCGCTGGTCATCTCGAGCGCCGCGAACGCGTACCGCTTCTCGAGGTAGGCCCGGACGATCTCCGACAAGCGGAAGTAGAATTCCTTCATGCGGCCCTGTTCGGGCAGCGACTCCGCCTGAAGCGCGTCCAGGGCGGCCAGCGCGATGACGTGGGCCGGGCGGGGGTCGACCCAGGGCGCCACGACGCGGCGGCGGGCCGCCAGCCAGCGGGAGACGGCCACGGTGATGAGGGTGCCGAGCAGGCCCCCGCCGAGGACGATGGCCGCGATCAGCGCGGGCCAGTTCGTCGTGACGAACGGGACCGGACCGTGCGCGGCGACGAAGCGGGCCCGGACTTCGGGGTCGCCGGACGCCGGTGCGCCGGCCGCAGGGGCTGCGCCGGAGGACGCCTGCGCGGGCGGCTGCCCGGGTGCCTGGAACGTGCGGAAGGCCGGGTTCTCGACGTTCTCGAGCAGGCGCTTCAACGGGACCTTGCGCCCCGGCACCTCGACCTCGCCGACGCCCCCCGTCGCCTCGGTGTAGATCACCTTCACGGCGGGCACCTTGACGGTGCGTTTCGGCTCCTGCGGGACGACCTGAAACCGACGCAGCGTCTCGAGGCGACCGTCCGGGCGCCTGGTGGTCGCGGCGGCGGCGGCGGACTCGCCGTCGGCGGGGCTTCGGGCCGCGTCCGCGATGGACAGCACTTCCGCGGCGCCGGCGGGGAGGGGGACGGCGATGCTCACCGTCTCGGGGTGGACCGCCGTGAGCGTGCAGATCAGGGGCTCGCCGACCATGACCGGCTCGGGGGCACAGGCGAGCGAGACCTCGGGCGGGGGGCCGACGGCGGGGCGCGGCGGGGCGACGGAGGGCGGGGCACTGCCGGGGGTCGATGGCGACGACGCGCCCGAAACCGGGGCGTCCTGCGCGAGGCCGAAAGCCGGCGTGACGAGCCCGGCGAGCACGAGACAAAAAGCTGGCGTGGAGGGCAGGCGACTCATGCGCGTTTCGCCCGGATGCGGAAGTAGTTCAACAGCGGTCCGGCGTAGTCCCGTGCGTCCGTCGGCACCCTGATCGGCGCGACGCCGTAGCGCTTCAGGTCCTGCTCGCGGGCGGCCGAGCGGCGCTTCTGTTCGTCGGCGTACCCCGCACGCACGGTCGCCGAGCCCGTGTCGAGGACCGAGACCTCACCGGTTTCGGCGTCCTCGATCAGCAAGAGGCCCAAGTCCGGCAACGCCTCCTCCGCCGGGTCGACGACGGTCATGGGAATGAGGTCGTGCCGGCGCGCCGTGACGTGCAGCGGGCGCTCGTAGTCGGCGTCGAGGAAGTCGGAGATGAGGAAGACCACGGCCTTCCGTTTGGTCACGTTGCCGACGAACTGCAAGGCCCGACCGAGCGACGTGCCCCGCCCGATGGGGTCGAAGGTCAGAATCTCGTCGATGATGCGCAGGACGTGTTTGCGGCCCTTCTTGGGGGGGACGAAGCGCTCGACCTCGTCGGTGAAGGCGACCAGGCCGACCCGGTCGCCGTTCTTGACCGCCGAGAAGGCCATCATGGCGGCCAGTTTGGCGGCGACGACGCGTTTTTCATCCCGGGCGGTGCCGAACGCCATCGAGCCGCTCATGTCGACCACGATCAGGACCGTCAGCTCCCGTTCTTCGACGAAGCGTTTGACGTGGGGCTGCCCGGTGCGGGCCGTCACGTTCCAGTCGATGAGGCGCGGTTCGTCGCCGGGGGCGTAGGCGCGCACCTCGTCGAAGGACATGCCGCGGCCCTTGAAGACGCTGTGGTACTGCCCGGCCATCTGCTGGTCGACCAGCCGCCGCGTCACGATCTCGATCTTGCGGATCTCCCGCAGAAGCTCGCGCGACAACATGGCGTCACTCCCCGCGGGGCCGGTCAGGGGACCTCGACGGCCTCCAGGATGCGCGCGACGAGGGCGTCGCTCGTCACATCCTCGGCCTCGGCCTCGTAGGTGGTGATGATGCGGTGGCGCAGGATGTCCGGGGCGATGGCCTTGATGTCCTCGGGGATGACGTAGCCGCGGTGCCGCAGGAAGGCGTGCGCCCGGGCGGCCCGTGCGAGCCAGATGCTCGCCCGCGGGCTCGCCCCGAACTGAATGAAGCGGGCGTGGTCTTTCAGGCTCTTGACCTCGCCCGGGCTGCGGGTCGCGAAGACGATGTCCAGGATGTACTCCTTGACCTTGTCGTCGAGGTAGATCTCGGCGATCGTCCTGCGGGCGTTGAGCAGGTGCTCGGGGTCGACGACGGGCTTGATGTTGGCCGGCATCGGATCGAGTTGGCGGGCGATGATTTCGCGCTCGTCCTGTCGTGTCGGGTACCCGACCTCGACCTTGAGCATGAAACGGTCGATCTGCGCCTCGGGCAACGGGTAGGTGCCCTCCTGATCGATGGGGTTCTGCGTCGCCATGACGATGAACGGCTCGGTCAGCGGGTACGTCGTGTCGCCGATGGTGACCTGCTTCTCCTGCATCGCTTCGAGCAGGGCGCTCTGCACCTTGGCCGGCGCGCGGTTGATCTCGTCGGCCAGGATCAGGTTCGCGAAGATCGGGCCCTTCTTCGGCGAGAACGTGCCCGTCTGCGGGTGGTAGATCATCGTGCCGATGAGGTCGGCCGGCAGCAGATCGGGCGTGAACTGAATGCGCTGGAAGCGGGCCTGCAGCGTCGTCGCGAGCGTGTTCACGGTCAGCGTCTTGGCGAGGCCGGGCACGCCCTCGAGCAGCACGTGACCGCCCGTCAGCAGGCCCAGGATCACCCGTTCGACCATGTAGGACTGCCCGACGATGACCTTGTTCACCTCGGCCAGGATGTCGTCGACGAAGGCGCTCTCGCGCCGCACCAGCTCATTGATTACACGGACGTCTTGCATCGTGTCGGCTCGCTCTGCGGGACCCGGAGGCTCTCGGGGGTTGCGGACTCGGTCGGGAAACGGGGCGCGGTCAATATCAGCCCCGATCCGCGCCCGTCAACCTCGAGCGGGGTCGGGACTATTCCGCCGCCCCGGGCGGGCCCGGCCGGGCAGGGGCGCATCCGCGGAGTGATTCGCCGTAGCCGACCCGCGTGGGCCGAGGTACGTACTCGGTCAAGTGCAGGGCGGC
>JAKLJY010000187.1 GCA_023150895.1 Myxococcota bacterium
AGTCCTTCATCCTCATCGCGAAAAAGCCTTTGCTTTAGAGGCCTTAGGACTCGGACACAAGAAACTTTACGCTACCCATATCGTAAACTGGACAGTAAAAGGTGGGCTCGGCGGTCAGGTCAACGACGCTGCGTACGATTGGATGGCTGCGACAGGTATGAATCTTGGGGTGCGATTTTCGGACTGGGGCGAAATTCACTCTCGCGGCAGCGCCGGCTATATGGCGGCTCGGTCAGGTCGGTCGCACTTTGCCTTCGCCCAGATCATCATCGGCGTGGGCCTGTGGTTCGGCGATTCGTCTCACTGATGGCGAGCCGAGCAGACTCTGGGATGGCCATCACGACCTCGGCGCCCGTCACGCGACGCAGTCGGGGGGCCGAGAGAGATTGCGGGCGTTCCGGAAGGCGCGGTGTGGCTTCGTGATGTCGGTTCAGTTCAACAGAAACGTTTGAAGGTCAAGGCTCATGAAGTTGGTCCGACTCATCGCCGTCACTCTTATCGCTCTCGTGGTCGCGCCTCATAGCCGCTCGCGGGCCGAAAGTGTTTTCGGTGGACTTGATGGCGCTTTCACGCTCAGCGGCTTCGACTATCAAGATGTCAATAGCAGGGCCGGTCGTGGTTTTGCACTTGGGGGTGTTGTCGAAAGCCTCGACCGAAGCTTCTACGGTCGGGTTGCAATCGGGGCCGCGCGCGTGACTTCGAGTCGGGGCGCTGCGCGTATGTCGCATCCTGAGCTTATGGTCGACTTCTTCGCCCTCCTTGCGAAGACTCGAGGCCGTGAAACCGTGGGCCCCAACGGTGCGGCGGTGCTCGCACCGGGGAACACGCTCTTCGGGCTCGGTGTCGGTATCCAGCATGTGCCAAGTCTCGAAATCTTCGTTGACCTCGCCCCCGTCTGCTTCGTGTACGGCGTGTTGCCACTGGTGGGGGCAGGCTACTTCGTTGGCGCGCGAGTCGGAGACCGTAACGTCCTCACGGCCAAGATGATCGCTTCCCACTGTGCTTCCCCGTTTCTTGAGAGGGAGTCTGCGGGCGACAACCTGACGGCGAGCCTCGACGGCCCGCGCTGGGAACTCGGAGGCGTTGGTATTCGTCTCACCGCGTGGGGCGAAATCCGCATGGCGAACAACTCAGTCTTCCTGCCAGGAGTCTGGTCTGAGCCAACCCTTCGGATCATCCTCGCCGGCGTCGACTTCGGGGTGGAGTGACAGTGAGGTGGATTCTGAAAGTATGTTCAAGTCGGCGGCGCGCTTCCGCTCGCCAAGTTGTGTTCTTCGTCGCATGCGCGGCTGCGTCGAGGGCATTCGCGGCGGACAGCGCGGAGAAGGAAGTGCACCCGTTCGGCGCGGTCTCTGTCTCGGCCGTTGGGCGCGCCGTCGACGATGCGTCGCACGCGTCTGGCACTGGTCTCGCACTCGGCTTCGTTGCCGACCTCGAGTTTCTGTACACGCGGTTCGCGATCGGTGCCGTGAAGGGCGATGAGGGTGACGCCACGACCTTCAGCTCGGCTCTGGGTCACGTTTCCTTCACGCTTGCCGAGCAGGGGCCTGGTCTCCACTTCGCTTTGATCGGTAACGACGGCGGCGGCGGCCTGGCAACGGGGTTCGGCTTCAAGGTCAACGGAACGAGTGAGTCCTTCGTGGACATCTCGCCCGTCTGCGGGCCCCCCGTCGGCGCTGGCTACACCGTTGGGACCCGGCTCGGTTCCGGCGGCACGGGGTCCGTGCTCCTCGCCGCGTTGCATTGAGCCGCCATCTACTCGGATGCCAACGGGCGCTACGAAGTGCAGGTGGCACTGGACGGTCCGAGTTGGGGACTCTCTGGTTTGAACGTCCGCCTGTCGCTTTGGGGAAGCGCCTGGCAGGGGAGCGACGGCGTTCTTCTCCCGGGCCACTGGACGGGGGGGGCTACGCGAGTCCTGCTTGGCCTCGACGTCGGCTCGCTGTTCTGACGGAGGAACTCGAAGCGCAGATTCGAGGCGAGATCGACGCCCCCGCCGGTCAGACCGGGTCGTGTCCCCCCACGCCACGAACCCGGAGATGAGCCACCCATGCGTTTCTCGACTGTCACTCTGAAGACCACCCTCATCGCGTTGCTCGCGTCAGTGACGATCGCGTCGGGTGCGACGCCGGTCAACTCGGACTGGGCGTTCGGTCGGCCGCTCGGCATCGCGGCGGAGGTTCATCGGGCTCACTTCGCTCTCTCCGAGCGGACGTTCCTCGATGCCGACTGGATCCGGTCCGCTCTTGCGTGGGTCGCACGGGATGCGGACTTCGAAGGGGTGATCTTGACGGACGAGGAGCGGTCGGTCCTCGTCACGCCCCCGTCGAGCCTCGTCCTGGAGTTCCGCGCGGCTCTCCTGCGCACGAAGAACCCGGATCCCGAAGAGCAGGTGCTGCACCTCACCGCCTGGGCGAAGCGGCTCGATGCCTTCGTCGACTTCGCGACTCGCTATCTCTCGACCGGGACCGCGCCCGATGTGCCGGATGGTCTCCGGTGGCAGGCGACGCTCGACAAGTGGCTTTGCGAGCGCGAACTGGCGCCTGGCTCCGACCGCGTCGCTCGACGCTTCTTGCGGTTCCGGAGGGGCCAATTGGCGCGGCTGCGCCGCTGGCTGGGCGATCCGGTCGAGTTCTGGACACACGCCCTGGTGGACGGCATCGACCCGAACACGTACGTCGTCGAAGACGAGGACTCGAAGCGGCTCGAACGCGTCGCTACGGTGCGCTCCGGACTCGGCATCACGATGCGGCCCCATGAGCGCGGGCTCGAGGTCACCGCGATCCTCTCAGGCAGCCCGTTCGACCGGTCGTCTGACCTGCAGCGCGGCGACGTGATCACCGCGATCGACGGACACCCGTCGGATGTCGAGGACTTCCGCACTGCGGCGGAGCGGATTCCGGGGCCGGCTTCGAGCCCGATTGAACTGGATGTGGTTCGTGGCGGGCAGTTCGACCAGGTTCACCGCGTTCGCGCGTTGCGTCGGATGATCGACTTCACCGAGGCCAGATTCACCGCGGAGGTCCGCTCATACAAGGGCGCGGAGATCGGCGTGATCTGGTTCGACGGCTTCTTCGATGGCGTGTCCGCGGCTGTGAAGCGCACCCTGGATGCATGGGCAGTCGACCGCACGGTCGGAGCCGTGGCGCTCGACCTCCGCGGGAACCGCGGTGGCGTGTTGCGGGAGGCGACGGCGATGGCGCAGGCATTTGCGCTGCCTGGCCCGATGTACGCGACGTGCAAGACGGCCGCATGTATGGAACCCGCCGTGCTGGTCCAGAGGCGATTGCGCCGGTGGTGGGGTCCGGTGGTGGTGCTCGTCGACCCGGACTCGGCCAGCGCGGCCGAACTCGTCGCCGGCGTCCTCGGCACGAGGGCTGACGCCCTCATTGTGGGGCGCTGCGGCACCTACGGGAAGGGCACCATGCTATCGGTGCGGCCGGATCTGGGCCTGAGCGTGGCCGTGGGGCAGTTCGTGCTGGTGGGCGGTCGTGGCCCCCAGATGACCGGGCTACCGCTGGACGTCGACCTGGGCGCGCTCTCCGGTCAATGCCCCGCGGCGACGCCCATGTCGCAGCATCCCAACGCGCTCGCCGGGGTCGAGATCTCGCCCTTCGGCGCGCCGGCCCGCCCGATGGAGACGTTCCAGTGGCTGCTCGACGCGACCACCCGACTGGAGCCGACGATGCGCGCTGGCCAGAGCGCTTCGCGCGACGCCCTCGAGTCCGCCCTCGAAATCGCCCACGTCCGCGCCATGAACACGAAGAAGGGGACCGGCCGCCATGGCCACTGAGACGGCGATGGAGCGCCATTACCGGGTTTGGCGGGCGCGCCGGGCGCCGCATCTCGACGAGGCGATTCGGCTGCGCGTCGAGCGGTTCTGGGCCGCGGTGGGCATGAAGCGCGAGGACGCCACGGATGCGCGCGTAGCGCACGGGGTGGCCTACATGTTGGAGCGTTGGAAGGGCGAGCCGGGGCGGGCCGCGTGGGTCGGCCGGGCGCTCTTCGAGTTCCTGAGGCCGGGCCCGACGCTCGCCGCATGGCTCGACGCGAACGCCGCGCTGACCGAGGACGGCGGCGACGATGGCCCGGACGCCCTCACGCGGATTTCGCTTCTCGAGGCCGACCGGACGGAGCGGAGGCGCCGCCTGCAAGCCTGGGAAGCCTCGCTGCGCTTCTCGGAGGTCGAGCCGGCTTTGCGGGCGTGGGCGCGTTGTCTTCTCGCGCCCCGGACGATTTCGGTGGCGATCTCCCAGTCGCGCCGGCGGCTGACCAGCTTCGACGCTTGCACCGACGGGCGGACCATCTGGTTGCCCGGTCGGGTCGACAGCGCGCCGAGCCCGATCGGGAATCGGGGCGTGTACCTGGGTCTGCTCGCGCATGAAGCGGCGCACATCCGCGCGGACACCTTCGCGCTCGACCGAGCCTCGCCGGCCACCGACGCGCTCTGGCGGCGCCTCGCGAACAGAGTCGGCATCTACGGCAATCGAGGTGGCCGGCGCTCCGGGCCGGAGGTCGGCGGCGTCGAGCGATTCGCCCGGTGTTTCTCCACGGAACGCCTGGCCGAGTTCGTGCTTCGACTGTTCGAGGATGCGCGCGTCGACGCCTGGGTTCGGCGTCACTGGCAGCCACTTTGGCCCCTGTTGCTCGGCGTCCGCTGGCTGTCGCGTCGCGATCAACCGGCGCCTCCGGTCGTGCGCCCGAGAGAGGCGCTCCTGCATGCGCTGACCGAGGACGCCCTGGGTCTGGCGAGTCATTACCGCGTGCCCGCGACGTGGGTGGCTGCCCGTGCCGAGGTCGGCCGCCTCGCCTCGCGCCTCCGGAACGCCGCCAACGCCACCGCCATCGACGCGGCCAACGCCGCGGCGGACGCGCTGGATGTCCTTCAGCGTCTGTTGAGCGTCGCGGACCTCGAGCGCCTCGACCGTGCCGCCGGGCGCGCCCTGGATACGATGCCCGCCGTTCCCGCGCCGTTCGTCCGGGAAGAGGCGCCGAAGAAGGTACCCGAGATCTATGCGTCGGAGTTCGGCGGCGATCTGGACGTCGACTTCGGCCCGTCGGACGCCCTGGATCTGTTCGCGCCGGACGCGATCTACGACGAGGTCGACGTGTTCCGGGGAGAGAGGGGCCGCGCGGCCGTGATGTGTGTTCCGCTGCGCGAAGCGGCCGAGCGCCATCCCGACAGCGGCCGGATGGACCTGCCACTGCCCGGGGCGCTTGCAACGGCCCTTCACCGCTCCCGGACGCCCGGGGGGCTGGCGACGTCCGGTCACGTGCTCGATCTGATCGCGACGTATGAGGTGATGGCGGCGCTCCGGACAGGCCGGGCCGTGATTCCAAGTGTC
Organism: Myxococcota bacterium; assembly: GCA_023150895.1. Taxonomy (GTDB): domain Bacteria; phylum Myxococcota_A; class Bradymonadia; order UBA7976; family UBA1532; genus CAINDO01. Next base: position 5,346 of record JAKLJY010000187.1, read on the forward strand.
TTCCGCGCACCGGGCGACGCGCCTCGTGCCCGCCTCACCGTCCTTCTGGATGGCTCGGCCTCGATGGACACACGCCGCGCCGACGGCGTCGCGCCCATCGTCCTCGCGACCACGTGGCTGGTCTCCCGCATCCCGGCGCTCGTCGAACTCGGGGTCGATGTGGAGGTGTGGCGGGGGTGTGACGCCGGGCGCAACCCGGTCACCTACGACGTCGTGTATGCGTCGGGGTCTCAGGAGGACCTCGGCGTGCTCGAACACTGTCGCGGGGTGCAAGCGGGTGGCTTCCGGATGGGCGCGTTGTTGAGGCACGCGACCGCCCGCTGTGGGGACGACACGCGCATCCTGGTCCTGACCGATGCGTCGGCCCACTACCTCAGACCGGGGGCGGACGGGGTCTTCATCGAGTCGACCTGCGAGTCCTGCGTGGGGAGTCGCGTCCGTGGGGGCTGCAGCATGGAGCCCGTCGCCGGCAGTTGTGTCGTCCAGGAGGTCGAAGGGCGCCGGGTCGCCTTCTTCATGCCACTCCGGTTCGAACTCGCCGACCTCGCGGACGCGCTCGCCGGCGCACGGCGGGCCCACGTCCTCTTTCTCGAGAATCATCGGCACGCCGAGGTCGTCGCGGAGGCCCTGCCGCGCGAGGCATGGTCGGAGATGAATGGCGCGGCCGAGTTCAGTCGACTGGACGAAGTGCTGACCACGCTGCTGAACACGAACTGAACACCGGCGAGAAACAAGTGGAGGATAAATGTCCGAGTTCATTGATGAATCAGAGGTCGTTCCACGGCTCGCGCGTCTCATGGCGGCGGGGACTCCGACGCTGTTGACCGGGCCGACGGGGTGCGGCAAGACGACGGCGGTGTATGCGGTCGCATCCGCCCTCGGTCGGCCGGTCGTGGACATCGTCGGCCACCAGGCGATCAGCGCTGCCGAGCTGGTCGGCACGTTTCTCCTGAGCCGGGAGGGGACTCACTTCCAGAGCGGACCCTTGCTCCGCGCCATGACCGCCGGTGCCGTCTTCTATTTCGATGAGATGAACGGCGTGCCCGAGGAGGTCCTGAAGGTCCTCTATCCGGCGCTCGACCATCGCCGGGCCGTGACACCGCCGCTCACGGGGACGACCATCTGCGCGGCGTCCGGGTTCTGCTTCGTGGGCGCGTACAACCCTCTCTCCCATGGGCGCCGGGCGCTCCCGCCGGCCTTTCGACAGCGGTGCGCGTTTCTCCGGTTCGACTACCTGTCGATGAGCGCCGAGTCGAGCCTCCTCGTGGCGCGCACCGGCATCGACGCCGAGACGGCGCGCCGCCTGGTGACGGCGTCGATGGCGACCCGGGAGGCGAAGGGAACGGACGCGCTGGAGATGCTGGGGACACGGCCCTTGCTGCAGGCTGCGGAGCAGATCGTCGCCGGTGCCTCCTTCGAAGAGGCCGTCGAGATGTGTCTCATCGGCACGCTCACGGACGACCCCAAGCGGCGCGATGCCCTGCGCGAGGTGATGCTGGAGCCCGCCTTGGGGCCGGGTCTGTCCGCCGCCGAAGACGAGTCGACCTTCGAGTTCGACCCGGAAGACGAGCCCTGAACCAATGAGACGAAGCACTTTCATGTGGCTCTTGGCCACCTGGGCCCTGGCGGGCGGGCTCCCCATCGAGAGTGTCTGGGCGTCGGCGCCGGAGGATCAATGGCCCGACTCACTCGGCACGCCTGTGGACGTGGCCAAAGTCCCGCCGCTCGGCCAGGTCGTGGACCGGATCCGGGGCCGGGGTTGGTCGGTGACCATCGATGAAGAACCGGAAGCGATGACGCAGTACTTGCGGATCTGGAAGGGGCAGCGGCTCGTGCTCGCCGTGTGGGGCTACCGATTCTACTTCAACGTGGACACTTCGGACGGGCGAGGGCAAGAGGAGCGGAGGAGCGCCGTTCGTGAGTTTCGGCCCGGCGAGGGGCGCTGGCTTGCGGTCCGTCAGTCTTCCCTGGGCACGGCGTGCTGCGAGCGCATCTACCTCATCGACCCCGTCAAGGGTCGCATCGTCGATACGGTGGGCGCAGAAGGCGTCAGCAACCCCGGATTCGCGGAGCTCGACGGTCGCCCGGGGCTCGAGGCGTACGTCCATGATCGGGCGCTCGTCATGTGGAACGGCTCGTGTGCGATGTGCGCGCCGCTGCCGAGGATCGTGTTGGCGTGGACGTCGAGGGGTTACAAGCCGTCATGGCGGGTCCAGCGCAGGCCCCGACCGTCGCGGCGAGAGATTGCGAAGATCCGTCGGGAACTCCGGGACGCGCTCGGGTATGACACGAGGACCCTCGACGAATTCGCCTGGCCGCTCGTCGATCTGGTGTATTCGGGCCATGGACGCCTGGCCTGGACGCTGGCCCGCGAGGTCTGGCAAACAAACACGGCCGAGCGCGAGACCTACCTGGAGGCGCTCCGGAATGCGATGGCCTGGAGCCGCTTCTGGCCGGTGATCCTGCGCGCCAACGGGGTGTCCGAGAAAACGCCCGGCGCGGCCGAGGCGTTTCTGAAGTGAATCCGCGCGCGCCTGGACTCTCCGCCCGAGGCGCCGCGACGGTCGTTCGCCGCCGCTGACCCGACCTTGCCCAACCGCCTCGGCCCGCGTACGTTGACGCCATGTCGCGCCACTTCAACACCGCCGGACCGTGCAAACCCGACCTCCATTACATGGTGCCGGCGGCCGGGCGCATTCCCGGGGTGCAGGAACTCGTCGAGACGCAGAGCTACTTCGTCCTGCACGCCCCGCGGCAGTCGGGCAAGACGACGGCGATTCTGGAGTCGGCGGCGGAGCTGATGGCCACGGGGCGGTACGCGGCGGCGGTCGTGTCGGTGGAGCCCGGTGCGGCCTTCGACACCGTCGGCGAGGCGGAGCTGGCCATCCTGTCGGGGTGGCGCTCGGACCTGCGGGGTCGTCTGCCCGCGGAGCTCGGGTTGCCCGCTCTGCCGGACACCGCGCCCGGCGGACGGATTCGGGACGCCCTGGGGCTCTGGGCGGCGGCGTGCCCGCTGCCGCTCGTCGTCTTCGTCGATGAGATCGACAGCCTGGCGCCGGAGGTCCTGTCGTCGGTGCTGAAGCAGATCCGCTCCGGTTTTCCCGGCCGGCCGCAGGCGTTCCCGCATTCGATGGCCCTCGTCGGCATGCGAGACGTCCGCGACTCCGCGCTGGTCTCCGGGGGCACGGCCCGGGTTCTGAACAAAGACATCTCGCCGTTCAATGTCTCGGCGGAGTCGCTGACGCTGGCGGCCTTCACCCGTGCTGAGATCGTCGCGCTCTATGGGCAACACACGGCGGACACGGGGCAGGCCTTCACCGCCGCCGCCATCGATCGCGTGGTGGAGTGTACTTCGGGGCAGCCGTATCTGGTGAATGCGCTGGCCCGCGAGGCGGTCCGGGCGAATCCGGACGCGGCGGTCGACATCGGGGACGTCGACCGGGCCCGCGAGGCGCTCATCGTGCGCCGCGTCACGCACCTAGTCAGCCTGGCCGAGCGGCTCCGTGACCCGCGCGTGCGACGCGTGATGGAGGCCGTCATGGCGGGGAACTTCGCCGACGGTTTCGAGGACGACGACCTGCGCTACGCGCTGGAACTCGGCCTGGTGCGCGCTCCGGCGACCGGAGGGATCGAGTTCGCGAACTCCATCTATCGCGAGGTGATTCCGCGGGTGCTGGCCGGCCGCGCCCAGCAGTCGATTCCCGCCCTCCAGGAGCATGTCGCCGTAACGCCCGCCGGCTACGGCCGCCCGCGTCGGTCGCTCGCGGGCTTTCGGCTTCACTCCCTCGGTCGCGCTACCTTCGGGTAGCGCTCGGTCGGTCGCTCCAGGCGCGCTCCGCGATCAACTCGACGCAGGCACCCTCGCATCGGCGTTGGTTACGGCGACACGCTCCTCGCCGACCTGGCTGACGCCCGCGGGACACATCGACGCCGCCCACCTCATGAAGGCCTTCGTCTCGTTCTGGCGGCTGAACGGCGAGCCGCTGATGCGGACGGTCGAGTACCACGAGGTCGCTCCGCAGCTCGTCCTGATGGCGTTTCTGCACCGAGTCGTCGACGGCGGTGGCACGCTCGATCGCGAGTTTGCAGTCGGCAGCGGGCGGATCGACCTGTGTGTTCGGGCGCCGGGGTTCACCATGGGGCTCGAGCTCAAGGTCTGGCGCGATCACATGGCCGACCCGACGCCCGCGGGTCTGGAGCAGCTGGACCGCTACCTGGAACGTCTCGGGCTGCGCGAGGGCTGGCTCGTCGTCTTCGACCGTCGGTCGGGTGCGCCGCCGCGTGGTGAGAATGGCGAGACGACGCACGAGACAACGCAGGCCGGCCGCGCCGTCACGGTCGTCCGCCTGCGCTGACTCTCTCCCGGCCTCATTCTTCCGTCGTGGCGAACACCTCCCCATCCGGCACCCCGAGTGCCGCGGCTTCGACGGACGCGCGGAGCTCGTTCTCCGCGGCGATGAACATCGGGCGGCGCTCGCCCTGGAGGCGCAGGTCGATGGCGTTGTCCTCCCCGCGCATGGCCGTCAGGTCGCCGGTGGCGTCGTCGAAGACGAGGCCGGCGCGGGCCGCGCCCTGGATGAGTCCGTCGCGCAGGTGGGCCTCGGCGCGGTGGGCCACGACGACACCATCGGCGACGTCGGGCAGGCGCGTGCCGTCGGCCAACCGGGTGTCGGCCGGGCGGGGGGCGTCGATCCAGGTCGAGTCCATCGTGGCGGTGGTGCCTGCGCCATACAGAAACACACCGACGCCCGCGGGCCGCAGCACGCGCAGGCCGGCGACGCTGAGCGTCGGCCCGAAGATGGCCCCGAGTCCCAGGCCGAGGTCGGGGCCGGTGGCGAACCGACCGGGGAGGGTGTCCACGATCTCGCTGTCGAAGATGCGCGCCTGGATGGAGGGGCCGTAGGCGAGCAGCGCGGCGCCGCGGGTGCCTCGAATGACACTCGATTCCAGGGTCGCGTCGGCCCGGCCCTGCAGGTAGATGCCGTACCCGCGGCCGAGCCCGGGGAGGATCGGGTCGAGGCCGAGGAGCACATTGCCCGTGGCGTCGACCCGGGTGATGCGGTCGATGTGTTCGTTGCTGACGACGAGGGCGGCACCGGCCGCGCCCTGAATGAAGTTGTCGCGGAGATCGCCGGCAGCACCGTTGCGTACCCAGAGACCGAGGCCCTCATCCGTAGTGGTGGCGGGAACATCGGTGATCAGGTTGCCGGTGGCGGTGATCTCCGCCCAGTCGCTGGCGAGCACGGCCACCCCGAAGGCGCCCTCGATCACCGTGTTTGCGAGCACACCGCGGGCGCCGTTCTCGAGGCGGAGCGCGCGGGTCGTGCGCATCCGGTCGCCGTGCCGCGCAAAGGCGAACGCGACACTGTCTCGCAGCGCGGTCCGGGCGTCGCTGCCGCTGCCGCCGACGATCGACCTCGTGGCCGCGAAAGCGCACCGCGTGCATTCGAAGCTTGCGCCCCCGGGAGTCAGGATGAGACCCGCGTCGTCGTGGTCGTAGTTCCCGACGTCGTCGAACATCGTGTCCTCGGCGAGGAGTCGCGTGCCCGCGCCGTGGAGGCTCGCGGCGGGCGCGGCGACGCCGTGCAACACCCCGCGCTGGAGGCTGACCACCGCGCCGCGCATGGCTCGGATCAGACCCCACTGTTCGATTCGTCCGTACCCGGTCTCGCGCAGCCCATCGAACTCGACGCCGCGCAGGTGCAGCCAGTGTCCGTCGGCCGCGACGACCGCGTTGTGGGCCGCGCCGGTGACGCGGATGTCGTCGAGCGTCGTCTCGCCCGCTCCGGCGGCGTACACCGCGCCGTCTGCTCGGATGGTCATGTGCGTGAGATGTGCGTACTCGGCGCCCGCGCTCCAGAACGCCGTTGCGCCCTGAACGCGATCGCTCTCCCGCCACGCCGGTGCATTTCGCGCTGCGGGGGCCGCCACCACGACGCCGTCTCGACAAAGTCCCTCGATGATGACCGTGTGGGTCAGGGCCACCTGTTCGTGGTACTCGCCCGGCGCGAGCACGACCGTGTGCCAGTCTCCGACCGCGGCGATGCCGGCGGCGATGGTGCCGAAAGGGTGCGCTCGCGTGCCATCTGCGGTCGTGTCGTCGCCGTCTGGTGCGACGACGACGTGGTCCGCGTTGTCGGCGAAACGCGCCCAGGCGGCTTCGTCACAGGCAGTGTCGGCCGCCGTCGGAAGACACGGGGCCGAGCCGTCGGGCCGCGTCCCGGCGGGACAACTGGCGAAGCGGGGCCGGCAGCGGCCCGTGTCGTCCTTGAAGGCGGGGTCACAGGCGGGCAGGCCGACGTGTACGCACCCGGCGATCAAATCGGGCCGCTCGTCCGGCCCGCAGCCGGCCAGGTCCGGCGCGCAGGTGCCGTCCGGCTGTCGCCACATCGGGTGACACCGGGGGACGCCCGCACTGCGACAGACGCCGCCGAAGGCCGGGAACTGTCCGGGGAGACACTTCGGGCCGGTCTGCAGGGCCGCATCGGGCGGCAAGGGCTCGGGCATCGCTTCCGGATCGGCGTCGGGCGGGGGACTGGCATCGGCCGGTGGCAGCGCAGCCGAGTCCGTCGGTGTCGCGTCGACCTCGACCCCCGCGTCGGGGCCGCGCCCGACGCCCGTGGCGCCGCGCGTCTCGACCTGGCACGCCGCCGACGCGAGGCCGGTGGCGAGCGAGAATGACAATACCAGACATCGTTGGCGGGGCGCGGTGGGGCGAGTCATGGGGCCTGTCTCCTCCGGAATGTCGCCGGGAACAAGTCCGGGTTCGTCCGACATATATGAATCACTGAACGTCCGACACGTCCTCGAAGGAGGACCTCGTGCCCGGCGCTTGACCCGCGACCACCGATGCCGGAACGTGCAGCGATGTGCCCGTCGCTCGCGATTCTCCGACTCGTAGTGCCCGTCGTGCCCACGCTCGTGTGCTGTCTGGCGGCCTGTGACTCGGCGCCAACGGCGGAGGCGGCACGCATCGACGGTGACCCGCTCGCACCACCCGCGGATGCCGTCTCGGACGCCGAGCCGTGGGTCGACGCCCTCGGGGTGGGGGACGCGCGTCGGCCCGTGTGTCCGCCCCACGCCTGCGATCGCACGCCCCGGCCGCGCTGCGACGGGGAGGTCTCGGTCGTCGCAGAGCTGCCGGCGGCATGCCACCTGTCCGGCGGAATGTCCGTGTGCGAGTTCCGGGAAGCGCGGCAGCGCTGTGCGCGGTGCTCCGAGGGAGACTGCCTGCCCCTCGCCGAGCCTCCGGGTCCGTGGCTCGAGGGCCGGCGCCTGCGACTCACCACGCTGCGTCTGGCCCCGACCGCCGAAGGCGTGGCCAACGCGATCGGTGCCCTGCGCGACGAGATGGAGCGCTTCGGGGAGCGGGGCGCTGCGGACCTCTGGCTGACGGGCGCGCTGGCGACGGGCCGACTTTCCGTGCGATGGATCTCGACATTCGAGGCTGAAGCACCTCTGGCCGCGTTCTTCGGCGGGCCGTATCCCACCGAGCCGGAGACGGTGTGGTCGCCCGAGGACTTCGTTCCGGGTACGGACGTGCCGCTCAGCCGCGGTCGGGTGACGTCCGCCACGGCCGATGCGTTCGAGGCGAGCTTCGAGCGCCTGGTGTTTCGGTTCCCCTTCGACGTGATCGCGCTGGATGCGCCGCTGCGAGCCGTGGCGGTCAGCGCTCACCGGACCGGTGCCGGTTGGCGTGGCACCTTGCACGGTGTGATCGTGCTCGACGACATCGACGCCGCCGTGAACGCGACCGCCGCCGAGCAGTGCGGATGCCTGGCCCTCGGGGACGTCCCGCTGGTCAGTCGCGCGCGCGACGCGTACCGGCCCTGCATCGCCCCGCCACCCCAGGGCTGCACCCCCGGCGGCGCGGACTTCCGTGCGCTCAACTGCGATGCGCTGGCGCAATTCTGCCTGCCCGTCTTCGACCTGCTCACGCCGGACGCCACGCTCTACGCCGGCCCCGCGCCCGACGCCCTGACCATCGTGCTGGAGTTCACGGCCGTCGAGGAGCCGTGACGCCCGTTCGCCGGACCCCCATGCAAAGCGATCAACGCGCCCGGAGCCGGGCCAGAAGGTCGTCGAAGTCGATGACAGGTCCGCTCATCGACAACACGCCCCCGGCTCGAAACCACCGGCGCTTCTTCAAGATGACGTCCTCCGGGCTCAGGATGGGCGGCGGGCGCCCGACGGCGGCCTCGGGGACTCGCGGGCGAAGGAGCCCGCGACGACCCAGGCCACACTTCGAGGATCTCGGCCAGTATCAACGGCTCTCGGCCGGGTCCCAGCCGAAGGCGCGGCGCATGGTCTCCGCGTCGATGGTGAGCGCGGCGAGGCGCAACCGCAGTTCGCGCGCGGCGGCGTTCGGGTGCTCGGTTCGCAGGCGCGCGAGCGCGAGCTGGCGGACCGCGAGGCTCAGGTCGCAGGTCCGGGCGAGCCTTTCGGCCGGCGTCATCCGCCGGTACCCGGCGACCAGGAACGCCTCGACCTCGGGTGGAGTGTCGTCGCCGAAAGGTGCGGACGTACGGCGACGCGACCGCATGAGGGACCGGAGCGTGTCGCGCTCACCACTCGGCAGATGCCTCGTCCGACCAGCCACCCACTCCGCGGCGCTGGGGCGCTGGCTCGTCTCGCCGCCATGCACGAGTCGATCTCGGAAAGGTTCAGCGCCTGGGCCGTTCGGGCGGCGACGAGCCGGACGGACGCCGAGAATGCCCCGAGGTCGCGCACGTCCAGCTCGACGTCGGTCGACACGGAGTCGGCGAGCCAGCGCGAAGGGGGAATGTCGCGGTCGTGGATGCGCGGATCGCCCCCTCGGAAAACGACCTCCCATCGGTCCGTGGCGGGCGGGGGTCGCGATCGACCTCCTCCTGGAGTCACGGTCACCACCGGATACTGTCCTGCGAGTTCGACCAGGTGGGGCTGGAGGTTGCGGGTGATCACGCGCCTCAGGACCACCCCGGTCTGCACTTTTTGGGCTCTTCTCGGATATCCGTGGGTGACCGTGTCGTGAGGATCGTGGGTTCACCGTTGCGGCGGGCCACGTCCGGC
>JAKLJY010000188.1 GCA_023150895.1 Myxococcota bacterium
GCATATCGCACATTGTCACACTCTGGGCGGCTGCCCGGTCGCCCGCGCGGAAATCGGGATTCTTACGACGGGCTCAACTTTGGGGCCGCGCGGCCCGTGGCGCGCGCTTCGTCCCGGTGCGCCGCTTCGAAATCTGCATGGCCTCCGGCGTGCTCGGTCCGAAGGTCCGGGAGGGCGACGGACAGGTCCCCGAGGGCCGGTACGAGATCGCCGCGTTCAATCCGAACAGCCGGTATCATCTCGCGCTCAAGGTCAGCTACCCGGACGCGGCGGATCGCCGGCGCGCCGCCGCCCTCGGGGTTCCGCCGGGCGGCGACATCATGGTGCACGGCAATTGCGTGACCATCGGCTGCCTGCCCCTGCGGGACGGCCCGATGGAAGCCCTCTACGTTGCGGCCGTGCATGCGCGCGACGCCGGGGCAGGGGGCATCCCCATCGACATCCACCCCTGTCGATACACGGAGCCGGCCTGTCGGGCGGCGTTGCTGTCTCACCCGGCTTTTGCCGAGCACGCCGCCCACTGGGCCGCGCTCGAGGCTGCCGACGCCGTATTCGGCGAGACCGGGCTGCCCCGCGGCGGGCCGGGGTTGTGACCCGCGCTTGCAGCTGAACCGACCGCGGTGATACGCAGGCGGCTCACACGCATGAACCGACACGCCTCCCCCCGCCCCCGTCCCCTCGCGGTCGCGGCGCCCGCGGCCGCTTTCCGCCGCGTCGCCCTCGCCGCGATGTTCGTTTTCGCCACCCATGCCGGCTGCACGCCGAAGGCGCCCGAGGCACCGGCGGCCGCGGTACCGGCGTCTGGTCCTGCCTCGGCGCCGGCGGCCGGGTCGAGCGCCGCCGGCTCCGCCCCCGCGAGCGCCGCCCGCAAGCTCCTCCCCATCTGGGCCCCGTTGCCCGACGAGCTGCCGACGTTCACCGAGCCGCCCGCCGGGCCCCGTGCGCCGGACAATGCGGCGTTCCGCGTGCGCATCGGGGAGTCCACGCTCGACGAGGTCAAGGCCCTGACAGCCACGTTTGCGACGGGCTGTGCCAACAAGTCCGTGCGCGTGGCGATGCAAGCCGCGCGCGAAGCCAAGGCGCGCGAGCTCGACGCGGCCAAGGCCGCCGGCAAGGGGGCGGACGCCGTCACCGGCGCGTCGATTCTCATGTGGCGCAGCCCCCGCGAGACGAACCCACAGGTGCGCTGGAGTTGTGAAGACCTCGACATGGCACGCATCGCCGACCGACCGGCGACGCCCCGCCCGACCCTCGCCGAGACCCGGCTCCTGTATGTCTTCGACAGCGAGAAGCTGCCGGTGCGCCACGCGTCCCTTCAGCGGACGTGGCCCAAAGACCGCGCGACCGAGGGCGTGGCCGACCTCCGCACGACGCTCGCCGACTTCGAAGCGCGCTTCGGAGCACCCACACAGCGGCGCGGCGACGTGCCCCCGCCGCCGAAGAAGGCCGGCGAGACCGTCACGCTCACGCCCATGCAGAACTTCCTGTACGAGTGGAAGTTCGCCAACCTGAACGTCCGCCTCAACGCCGTGAACCTGCCGCGCGGCCTGATGATCTCCGAGGACGTCGACGTGCCGCTGCCGATCCGGGCGAGTGCAGGCGCGCGCACGCCGTGACTTCGTTTCGGAGACGGGCTGTGGTTTGATGCCGGCCATGACCGTCTACCTCGCCGCGCTCGTCTTCGGTGCCGTCCTCCTGGGCGCGTCGCTTCTGCAAGGCGGCGATCACGACGGCGGCGAAGCCGATGGGCACGATCACGCCGACGGGCACGATCACGCCGACGGCCATGACCACCGCGATCACGGCCCGGCGGGCCCGCTCGCGGTGCTGTTCAGCCTGCGCTTCTGGACGTTCGGCGCGGCGTTCTTCGGCCTCACCGGGCTGGCGCTCGAGGGCCTGGGCCTCCTCGCCGGCGTGGTCGCGGCGGCCGTCGCCGGGGGCGTCGGGCTCGTCAGCGGCTTCGTCTCGACGTCGGTGCTGCGCGCGCTCTCCGCGGAGACGACCGGGGCCCTGCCGGACGCGGCGAGCCACATCGGCCGCGAGGGGCGCCTGCTCTTGCCGCTCGCGCCCGGCCTGCGTTCCAAAGTCCGCGTGCGCACGCCGACGGGCGAGGCCGACTTCGTCGCCGAGCTCCCCGCCGAAGCGACGACGGCGCTGCCCGCGGGCGAGCGGGTCTGGATCATCGAGATGACCGGCGCGACGGCGATCGTCGACGTGCCCCCGGCCGATCTGCCCGTGGTGGACCGGCGCTGACGCTGTCGTTTGCTCGAAAGGACGCCCTGGAGGACCCATGGAGCTACTGCCCATTTTCGCCGGTGTGCTGGCCGTCGGCTTGCTCGCCCTGACTGCGCTTCTGCGCACCTTCCTCTACGTCTGCAGACCCAACGAGATCCTGATCTTCGCCGGCCGCAGCTACAAACGGCCCGACGGGGCCGAGGTCGGCTATCGGGTGGTCTTCGGCGGGCGCGCGTGGCGCGTGCCCGTCATCGAGAGTGTCGAGCGCATGGACATGCGCACGGTGCCCATCGACATCTCCATCCACGGTGCGTACACGCGGGTGGGCATTCCCCTCAAGGTACGCGCGGTCGCGCTCGTCAAGGTCTCGTCCGATCCGGACACGGTGATGAACGCCGTCGAGCGTTTCCTCGGGCGGGGCCGCGACGAGATTCAGCAGGTGGCGCGCGAAACACTCGAAGGCAACCTGCGCGGCGTGCTCGCCACGCTGACGCCCGAGGAGGTCAACGAGGACCGCCTCAAGTTCGCCGAATCGCTCAGTCAGGAGGTCGAGGACGATCTCTCCAAGCTCGGGCTGCACCTCGACATTCTCAAGATTCAGCACGTCACCGACGACGCCAAGTACCTCGACAGCATCGGACGCGGACAGATCGCCAAGGTCGCACAGGAGGCCGAGATCGCCGAATCGAACGCCCGCAACGAGGCCGCCAAGGAGGCCGCCGCGGCGGAGATGCGGGCCAAGGTCGCCGAGTCGAAGGCCGAGCAGGCCATCGCGCAGGAGCGCAACGCGCTGCGCCGCGTACAGGCGGAGCTCGAGGCCGACGCCAAGTCCATCGAGGAGCGGGCGGAGGCCGCCGCCCAGGCCGCGGAGGCCACGGCGCTGCAGACGCTCGAGGCGGTGCGGCGCGAGCTCGAGGCCCTGCGCCTGCAATCCGAGGTCGTCATCCCGTTCGACATTCAGCGCGAGGCCAACACCGAGGCCGCCGCCGGCCAGGCCGCCGCGATCGCCGAGAACGGCCGGGCCACGGGCGCCGCGCTGCGCCTCGTCGCCGAGGCCTGGGCCAAGGCCGGGCCGCAGGCGCAAGACATGTTCCTCATCAACAAGATCGAAGACATCACACAGATCGTCGTCGACGGCGTGCGCAAAATCCACGTCGGCCCGGCGCATCTCATCGACACCGACGGGCGGGCCCTGCCGCAGCTCGCCGCGGCCTACCCGGCCGCCGTCGCCGAAGTGTTGCGCACCCTGTTCCAGACGACCGGCGTCGACATCAGCGCCCTGCTCGCCGGCGCGCGACCCGCACCGGCCGCCCCCGCCCACCCGGGCACTGGCCCCGCCGCCCCCGGAGGTCTGCGATGAACCTGCCCGCCCTGCTCGGGACGTTCGGCGGCCTCGCGCTGCTCTTCGTCATCGTCTTGTATGCCATCGTGCGCAACCTGCTCTTCATCTGTCAGCCCAACGAGGTCCTGATCTTCATCGGCGGCCGTTCGGCACCGGCCACGGGCAAACGACAGGTCGGCTACCGCATCATCAAGGGCGGCCGGGCCGTGCGCGTGCCGTTCTTCGAGATCGTCGATCGCATGGATCTGACGAACATGCCCATCGAGGTCTCCGTCACCGGCGCCTACTCCAAGGGCGGCATCCCGCTGAACGTCCATGGCATCGCCAACGTGAAGATCGCCGGCGAGCAGCCCGTGATCGACAACGCCATCGAGCGATTCCTCGGCGTGCCGCGCGAGCGCATCATGGAGATGGCGAAAGAGACGCTCGAAGGCAACCTGCGCGGTGTGTTGGCCACGCTGACCCCCGAGGAAGTCAACGAAGACAAGATCAAGTTCGCCCAGAGCCTGCTTTCGGAAGCCGAAGACGACCTCCGCAGCCTCGGCCTCGAGCTCGACACACTCAAGATTCAGGATGTGTCGGACGAGGTCGGCTACCTCGATGGCATCGGCCGCAAGCAGTCCGCCGAGGTGCAGAAGAACGCCGTCATCGCCGAGGCGAAGTCGCGGGCCGAGGCCGCCATCCGGTCGGCGCAGAACCGCGAAGAGACCGAGATCAGCCGCATTCGCGCGCAGCTCGGCGCGCTCGAGGCCGACATCGGCCGCCGCAAGGTCGACGCCGAGACGCGCGTCGCCGCCGTCGTCGCCGAGGCCCGGGGCAAGGTCGCCGCCCGCATCGCCCGCGCCGAGGCCGATCTCGAGGTGCAGCGCGCCCGCGTCGAACAGACCCGCCGGCGCCTGCAGGCCGACGTCCTCGAGCCCGCGCGAGCCCGCCGCGCCGCCGACGAGGCCGAAGCGAAGGGCGACGCCGCCCGCATCGTCGAACAGGGCCGCGCCACCGCCACCGCCCTCGACGAAATCGCCCAGAGCTGGCGCAGCGTCGGCCCCGGCGCCCGCGACGTCTTCCTCATGCAGAAGGTCGACGCCCTCACCCGCATCGTCATGGGCTCCGTCGGCGAGCTGAAGGTCGAAAAGCTGACCGTCCTCGGCGGGGCCGGTGCAGCCATGGACGCCGGCGGTGCCGGCCCGGACCTCGCTCGCCGGGTGATCGTCGCCAACGAACAGATCAAGGCCGCCGCGGGCGTCGATCTGTTGAAGGCCGTGCAGGGCCGCGTCGAGGGGAAGCGGACTACGACCTGAAAGCGGTGGGGTCGATGCGGTGGGCTTGCAGGAGGCGGTAGACCTGCTGCCGCGTCTTGCCGAGGGACCGACCGACGCTGGCGATGTTGCCTTCGTGGGCGGTGAGCAGGCGAATCAGATGGTCGCGGTCGAAGGCCTGCGCGTCGGCGGTGTCGGGCGTCGACCGCGTCCGGGCGGCGCGCTGAATGGCCGCCGGCAGGAGACCCGGTCCGATGCACTGCACCGCCGGGGCGAACATGCGCACCGTTGCCGCGGCCTGCTGGATCTCCCGGACATTGTAGGGCCAGTCGTGGAGCAGCAGTGCTTCCGCCGCCGCGACCGTCAGGGGAGGGGCATCGTGCCCGAGAGCCCCGCAGAACAGCGCCAGCACCTCCTCACGGCGGTCACAGAGTCCGGGCAACACAATCGTCACACCGGCCAAGCGGCCGAACAGGTCCTCCCGAAACGCCGCCGAGGCCTGAAGTTGTGTGAGATCACGATGTGTCGCCGAGACGACGCGAACATCCACGTTGAGCTCGCGATCCGAGCCGACGGGGCGGATGCGGCGCTCCTGCAGCGCGCGCAACAGCGCCGGCTGCTGGTCGGCGGGGAAGTCGGCGACCTCGTCCAGGAAAAGGGTCCCGCCGTTCGCCGAGAGAAAGAGACCGGCCCGACTCGCCGCCGCACCGGAAAAGGCGCCTTTCACATGGCCGAACAGCTCGCTCGCGAGCAGCTCCCGGCTGAACGTCGCACAGTTCACCGCCACGAGCGGACCGGACCGGCCGCTGGCCTCGTGGACACGCCGCGCGAGCAGCTCCTTGCCTGCCCCCGTCGGGCCCGTCAGCAGAATCGGTACGAGTGTGGGGGCGGCCATGTCGGCCATCCGCTCCGCGAGCGCGCGTCGAGGAGAGAGACCGTCGGTGACTTGCAGCCGTTCGACCCCGATCGGTGATTCCAGTTCGTTGTAGACGAAGAGTGACTCGCCAACACGCAACACACCGCAGCCGACGAGCGGCACGGCCTCGTCCGCGAGCGGGGCGCCGTCGACGGTCGTTCCGTTCTTGCTGCCGAGGTCGCGGACGCGGTAGTGGCCGGTCTCCGGGACGTAGGCCAGCTCACAGTGCTGGCGACTCGCCTGGGCATCCGGGACCTCGAAGTGGGTCGTCCTGGTTTGCGGATCGCGCCCGAGGGTCATGCGGTGGGCGGACAGTGCGAGGTGACGGAACACCACGCCGGCCGCCGGATCAAAGACCTGCGTCAGGAACGACCGGCGAATCCGGTGCGTGGCGGGATCGAGACGATCCGCCGTCGCAGTGGTGGCGGGCGTCGTCACTGGCCGTCGAACGTGGTTTCGAAGAAGCCCGGCCTACGCGCCGGGGGCGCCTTCGTCGCGGGGGCGGGCTCGGGTGGCGGTTGGCTTGCGGGCGGCGCGATGACCCGGAGGGCTTGCGTCGGTGCCGCCGTCGGGGCTGCAGCGACGGCGGGCCGGGGGGCGGGGCGAACGGCGACAGTGCTCGCAGGGGCAGACCGGGGCTGCGAGGGGGCGGCGAGGGCCGAGGCCGGCGCGGTCGGTGGGCTCGTCGGTGGGGCGGTCGTCACCGGGGCGGTCGGTGGTGTCGGGACGACCGCAGCGGAGGCTTGCGGCGGGACTCCGCTCGAGGGCGCGACGCGCTCCGTCGACGGGGTGGCGACGGCCGCCGTCGTCTCGGGATTGGCGGACACCGGGCTCCGGAACGCCAGGAACAGAGAGCCTGCGACCAGCACCGCGGCGAGTCCCGCGAGGACGGGCCAGACGGGGCGCTTCGGGACGTCGAGCGTCACGGGGGACGGCGCCAGGTGCGCCGACACGGGCGGGACCTGCAATGGCGTCACGGGCGTACCGGCCTCCGTTGCGGCGAAACCCACCTCCGAGGCCGGGAGGGGCGCGGCGGGGCGGATCGCCTCCGCGGGCGTCGTGGGCGGCAGACTGCCCGCCGCGACGGGCGGGGCGACCGACACGGGGGCCCCTCGCGGGACGAGGGTCGCGCGCTCGGGTCGCGCTCCGAGGCGGTGCTCGAGGTCGTGAATCGACGCGCGAACCTCCGACGCTGAGGACGGTCGATCGTCCGCCAACTTCGAAAGCATCGCGAGAACGAGCGCGTCGACCTCCGGATCGAGACCGAGCGGCGGTGCGCGCTCTCCGAGCGGCTGCGGGGGCTCCTGCAGGTGCTTGAGCAGGATCGACATCGGATTCGAGCCCGTGAATGGCGGCGTGCCGCTCAGGCACTCGTACGCGACGACGCCGAGGCTATAGAGGTCGCTGCGAGCGTCAATCTCGTCACCGCGCGCCTGCTCGGGCGACATGTACGCGGGCGTACCGAAGATACGACCCGTGGCGGTGTGCGTCGTTTGGGCCGTCAACTTTGCGATGCCGAAGTCGAGGACCTTGACGACCTCCTGCTGTCCGACCCTCTCGAGGAAGATGTTTCCGGGCTTCAGATCGCGGTGAACGATGCCCTGCTCGTGCGCCTCAGTGAGGGAGTCGCAGACCTGGGCCATCATCCGCAGCGTGCGCAGACAATCGATGCGACCCGTCGCCAGGACCTTGTCGAGCGGGAGGCCCGTCAGGAACTCCGTCACGATGTAGAGCCGACCGTCGGGGGCGCGGCCGAAGTCGACGAGTTTCAGTGTATTGGGGTGACGCAGTTGGGAAATGATCTTCGCTTCGTTCTCGAAGCGACGGACGATCTCCTGATTCTGTGATGCGTCGGCCGTCAGCACCTTGACCGCGACTTCCCGATCGACGTTCACCTGCCGCGCCCGGTAAACGACCCCGAAACCGCCGGCGCCGATCACCGTCTCGAGCCGGAAGCGACCGTCGAGAAGCGCGCCGATGAGGGGGTCGAGCGGGTAGGCGACCGTTTCCGACGAGACGAGACGTGCGCCGTCGTGCGGGCAGAAGCCGATATCCTCGGGAAAGGTGCGTTCGCAGGTCGGGCAGCGCACGGGGGTCGCCTGTCTCCGTCGGGGCCGGGGCGAGAACGGCAGGGAAATGGACAGTAACCCCATTCGAGGATCTCCGGAAGTCGGAAGCGGGCCGGGCCCTGACCTGGAGCAAGGAGCGGACCAGAAGCCAACCAGTCGCTGGCCCATGACCCGGGCTGATGCGCGGCGTTTCACCCTGGTCGGGCGCCGCCCGTCCGCGGACATCCGGACGTCCGGGTGTCCGCTCACCAGGCTGGCGGCAGCACGCGTGATGGCGTAGATCGTCGTCCGTGTGGCCCGCCGGTTTGGCGCGACGGGTGGCACGATTGATGCTCAGTGGGGCCTGGAGCGGAGGACGACGTGACCGGACTGTTGAAAATCATCGTGTGGGCCGCCGCCGTTGGCGTCGGTGCGACCGCGGGCGCGCAGACACCATCCCCCGCGCCCGACCCGAAGACGCAGGCACAGCAACTGAGCGCGCGGGCGTTCGAGTACTTCGATCAGGGGGACTTCGAGCCCGGCATCGGCCTGCTGACGCAAGCGTTCGAGGCGTACCCCGAGCCGGACCTGCTGCTCAACCGGGCTGTTGCCTATGAGCAGTGGGGCGGCCACTGCGCCGACGCCCTCGCGGGCTATGCCCGGTATTTCGAGCACTGCGGTGGTCGGGCCTGCGCCAACCTCGAGGCCGCCCGCAAACGCGAAGCCCTCTATCGTGAGCGCTGCCGGGTCGCCGTCACCGTGACGAGTCAGCCGGTCGGGGCGGCAATCCTCGACGGCACCGACGCCCTCGGCGTGACACCACTGACTGCGCGACTCCTGCCCGGCTCGCATCGGCTCACCGCCCGGCTCGAAAACCACCGCGACGCGAGCGAGGACGTCGTCGTGCTCGACGGGCAGCCGATGACGGTCGCACTGACGCTCGAGATGCAGGCCTTGTCTGCCGCGCCCGTTTCGGCAGCCGCGAGCGCATCGGACGGTCGAAATCCGCTTCGCACGGGCGCATGGGTTGCGTTTGGCGCCGGTGGCGTCGCGGCGATCGCCGGAACGGTGTTCTTCTTCTCGCACCTCGACGCACGAGAAGACCGAAACGCCAAGGCCGACGACCTGAGCGTGAGCATCTCACAGTTGAAGTCCATCGAAGACGACGCCAACCGGGACTGGACACTGGCCTGGACCGGGTTCGCCCTCGGTGCGGCCGGGCTGGCCACGGGGGCGACATTGTTGATTCTGAGCGGTGACGATGGCGCTGCAGAAAACGCCGCGCTGCATCCTGTCATCGGGCCCGGCTGGGCGAGTGTATCGGGGCAGTTCTGAAATCCTGACGTACGCGACCCGCGGCGGTCGCAGGAGGTCGGTCATCATGGTCGTGAACGCGATGCGTGTCGCCGTCGTGGCGTCACTTCTGGCTGCCGGTTGTCTGCCCGGCTACGACGATCCCGCCGGCTGTCGGAGCTCGACGGACTGTCCGACGGGCGAGATCTGTCAGGGGCGGCTGTGTACCGGCCCGGCGGCCGATGTCGGACCGGGTGCCGGGGGAACGGGTGGGGTGCCGATGGGGGGGACGCCGGTGGGCGGCTCGGGGGGAACGCCGGTGGGCGGCACGCCGGTCGGCGGAGACCCGGTTGGTGGCTCGGGGGGGACGCCGGTCGGCGGAACGCCGCTCGGCGGTTCTGGCGGGATGCCGATCGGAGGTTCTGGTGGGATGCCGATCGGTGGGTCTGGCGGGATGCCGGTCGGCGGTTCTGGCGGGATGCCGGTCGGTGGTTCTGGCGGGATGCCGGTCGGTGGTTCTGGCGGGATGCCGGTCGGCGGAACGCCCGTCGGCGGTGACCCGGTCGGGGGGACACCCGTCGGAGGTCACCCAGTCGGCGGGACACCCGTCGGCGGTGACCCGGTCGGCGGCGCAGGAGGCGTACCCGTCGGGGGTCATCCAGTTGGGGGGGCGCCCGTCGGTGGCGATCCCACCGGAGGGAGCGGCGGAACGGGCGGCGAACCGCCCCCGCCCTGTCCGGACACAGACGGCGACGGACAACCCGGCGCGCCCGAAACCTGCAATGGCCTGGACGACGACTGCAACGGTGCGCTCGACGAGGGTTTCGGCGTCGGCGACGTCTGCGACGTCGGTGTCGGCGCGTGCCTCGCGTCCGGCCACGTCGTCTGCCTGGCCGACGGCAGCGCGGCCTGCGACGTGGCGGCCGGCGACGGCTCGGGCGAACTTTGCAACGGCCTCGACGACGACTGCAACGGCGTCACGGACGACCTGCCGGGACTCGGCGACGGGTGCAGCACTGGCGTCGGCGCGTGCCGGGGAGAGGGCCACATCGTCTGCGACCTCGGTGGTGAGCGGCCGATCTGCAACGCCGTCGAGGGCGCACCCGGCGTCGAGACCTGCGACGGCGTCGACAACGACTGCGATGACGCAGTCGACGACGGTTTCGACCTCGGCGCGCGCTGCGAGACCGGTCTCGGGGCGTGCCGGGCAGAGGGTGTACTCGTCTGCGCAGGCGATGGCCGGGCGGAGTGCTCGGCTACGCCAGGGGTCGCGAGCGAGGAACTGTGCGATGGGGTCGACAACGACTGCGACGGAACGTCCGACGAGGGGTTCCCCATTGGTGCGTCGTGCACCCTCGGCGAGGGCGCATGCCGCGCCGAAGGTGCAGTGGTCTGTCTCCCGGACGGGAGCGCCGGCTGCGATGCCCGTGAAGGCGCGCCTGTCGCCGAGTCGTGCGATGGCGTCGACAACGACTGTGATGGAGACACCGACGAAGACTGCCGATGCCTCTCCAATGGTTCCTTTGAGGTCGGGCTCTCAGACTGGTCGACGGCAGATACCTCCATCGACAGCTGTGGCGCGCCCTCCGGTTCGGTCGCCGTCGTCGGTGGGCGGGCCGAACTCCGTGCCCACCACGGATACGGTCAGGCTCGCATGGACCAGGACTTCGCGGCACCCCTTGTGATTCGGAGTCTCGCGTTTCATTCGGAGCTCCATGCAACCGGCTGTGCCTCGGCATACGTACAGGTGTTCCGAGGCGACGGTACGGGCGTTGGATTCAAGATGCAGTCTGAGGACGACCGCCGAACCCGTGCCGGTGAGATGACCGAGTTCGTCGAGGGCAACGGCCGGACACAGACGCGAATGGCAGCACCTCCGAACGCCCTCGCGTTCGATATCAACGTTCCGAACGCGAATGGCGACTACCGCCTCGACTTTCACCCGTTGACTGGCACCGTCGACGTCACCAAAGACGGCGTCCGGCTCGGCCAGTTCTCCATGGCCGGCGAAGGTGCGTTCTCGGGCATCGAGGTATTGGTCGAGAATTCGTGCTGCGACGGCCGGAACGACGCGGCGTTCCTGATCGACGACATCGTGATTGAGGGCGCCGCGGCCGAATGTGCGCAGGCCGGATTCGTGCCTGCTTGCCCGGCCGCTCTCGCCGCTGTGGGGGGGTGCCCCTGGATTTATGTACCCGGCGGTCGGGGCCCGATGGGCGGCGCGTCGCAGGGCCGGGACAATCAACTCCCAGCCCACGATGTGACGGTGCCGGACTTCCTGCTGTGGCGGACGGAGGTCACGGTGGCCCAGTATCGGGCCTGCGTCGACGCCGGGGTCTGCCGAGCCCCCCGGCAGGACGGCGGGTGCAACTACGGCGTCGCCGGTCGGGAGGACCACCCCGTCAACTGTGTGACCTGGAGCCAGGCACGCACGTTCTCCCAGTGGGTTGGCGGCGACCTCCCCACCGAAGCGGCGTGGGAGTTCGCAGCGCGCAGCGGCGGCCGGGACCAGTCCCAGCCGTGGGGAGGCGAACAGCCGTCGTGCGACCTCGCCGTCATCGACCCGGTTGGGGCGGGCACCCCATCACCCAACGATGGCTGTGGCCAGCAGCGAACGGACGTCGTCTGTTCCCGCCCCCGCGGCAACTCGGCCCAGGGGGCCTGCGACCTGATTGGCAACGTTTGGGAGTGGACGCTCGACTATGGCCACGACGACTACGAAGGCGGGCCCGTGGATGGCAGCGCGTGGCTCGAGCCGCCCACGAACACGCGAGTCCTTCGGGGTAGCTCCTGGAACGACGACATCAGTGTCACCGCGAGCGCGCTCACCCGCTACCCCGTCGATCCCAATCTGAATCACCCGTATTACGGGTTCCGGCCCGCGCTCTTCACACCCGCCTGCGGGGTCGAGATTTGCGACCTCCAGGACAACGATTGTGATGGTCAGGTGGACGAGGGCTTCCCTTCGGAGGCCTTCAACCGCCCTGACGGGTCGGTCATCGGAGCCGAATGGCGGACCGACCGTGGCAACTGGGCGATCCAGGCCGGCCGGGCCTGCGGCGAGGGCAATAACGCCGGTCCGACCCAGGATCCGAGCATCGCGCGGACATTCCAGAATCTCGCCACCTTCGATGTGCGTGTGAACGTACGAATCGACCACCCGGACGTGCGGCCGGTCCTCGCCGTGAACGCCACCGAGGACCGGGTCGGGAATGAACGATTCGGCAACGGATTTGCGCTGATGTACCTGGCGGACTCCGGCGACGCGCGCCTGTATCGGATGGGACAGATGGTGGCGACGGTTCGGGTCCCGGAGGTGCGACTCGCGCAGCGGGTGGCGACCCTGCGCCTCACGTACGACGGTCAGACGCTCGCGGGGTTCGTCCACTCCGTCGGGGACGCACCCGCGGCCCCGACTCTGAGCACTGCGGCGGCGCCCGTTCCGGTCGGCGACCGTGTCGGTCTCGGTGCCAACATCGCGGGCGACGTCCTTCGCCGGCTGTGCTTCGACGACCTGGTCGTGCCCGGAGCCGAATGTACGCCGGGAGAGTGCGGCCCGGAGGTCTGCAATGGCGCGGATGATGACTGTGACGGTCAGATCGACGAGGCCCCCCCGGAGGTGGCGTGCGTCCCCGAGATGGGCCTCTTCTACCGGCGCGGTTCGGTCAACCAGGCCACGCTCGCGGAGGCCATGGCCGAGTGCTCGGGCGAGTGGCGGATCCCCACCATCGTCGAGCTTCGGGGAGCGACGGATGGCTGCGTCAACACAGAGGCGGGCGGGACGTGCGAGGCCGATCTCGTCTGCCAGGGGGCGTGCGGGCCCGTGGAGGGTGAAGGCTGTGTCTGTGACGATCGGACCCCCGGTTGTCACTGGGTCTTCCCCGATCAGGCCTGCGGGGAGTTCACCTACGTCTGGTCCTCGACACCGGCCGACGGGAACAATCACTGGATCTCCGGTTGGGCCAACGTCGGTGGGTCGGTCGGCGCCATCGATCGAGGATTCGCAAACGGGGACGTCGTCTGCGTGTCCGATGCGCTGTGACCATGCAGGGCGCTCGCTCTTCGCCAACATGACAACGAGGGCGCCGGTCTGAACTCGGCCGTTCCTCTGGCCGCCGCGAGCCAGCCAATGAACCACCCTTTCGAACAGCGAGGTCCCGTGAAGGCGCACCGAAGGCGTATCCCTCATCTGCTGCTGTACTGGATGTTCCTCGCGCTCGTCGCGGCCTCGGGTTGCTCCGAGATTCCGGCGTCGAATCCCTACGACCCGGCCACGCCCGAATCTCAGCGGGCCGCGGGCACCATCTCGGGCATTCTGACGGTCCCCGGTGGGTTCCGTCGTGTACTCACCGAGCAGACGACGCGCGTGGTCGTCTACTCCGCCGACCGGCGGGTCGACGATGGCGGACTGGTCGATGCGGTGGCCTCCGCTGGTCCCTGTTCCGAGGACGTCGACGTCGGCTGCATCCGAGCGAATGGGGCGTTCGCGTTCAACGTCTCGGCCGGCGCCTACCGCCTCGAAGCTGGCGGGTCCGGCCTGAACGCCGCGACCATGATCGTCACCGTCGCGCCGGGGCAGCAGATCCACCTCGGCAGTCTCGTGTTGTCGCCGCTCGACCAACTCGGGTCAATCGTCGGCGACGTTCGCGAGATCTCGCCCGATGGGACGCCGGGCGGGCCCGTTTCCGGAGCGACCGTCTCCGTCCGTGGACGCCCCTGGGGGACGCTCACCGACGACGCAGGGCACTTCGAGTTCGAGGTGCCGACCGGCCGGTACGAGCTCGACGTTTCGCGGGAGGGCTACGACGCTCCGGAGGGGGGGCCGGCGCAGGTCGAAACGGGCGTCGCCCTTCCCGACCCGATCTTCCTCCGGTTTCGACCGGGGTCGATCAGAGGGGTCGTTGGATACGAACCGCGGTTTGGGTGGGGATCCCCTGCATAGACGGCAATCCCCAATCTGATCAGCATCTTAGCTGATTCTCGCCCTTCAAAAAAGGC
>JAKLJY010000189.1 GCA_023150895.1 Myxococcota bacterium
GGCTCCTCCGAAGAGCCCGCACCCGAGCCCACCATTGCGCTTCCGGAGGGCGCGCGCGCGGGCGATGAAATCGTCGCCGCGATCGAAGTGAGCTACGTCCCCGGCAGCTTCGCCGACGCCGCCGCGCCCGGGCCCGATCCCCGCCTCGCCACCCTGATCGACGAGGCGGCCGCGGCGGTCTGCGGCGCGCTCTTCCGGTGCTGCGACGACGGGAGCGTGAACCGGTACTTCGAGCCGTACGTCTACAACGAGGCGCTCGAGGACTTCGTCCCCCGGCTGCCGCCGCGCGCGGAGGTCACGGCAGAAACGTGCCCGGGGTTGGTCGCCGAGATGCTGACGGTGGTGCCCCTCGGCCGTTGGGTCGACGCCGCCGAACGCGGGCTCGTCGAGCTCGTACCCGCCCGCGTCGACGCCTGCCTCGACGCGCTGGCGTCCGCCGCGTGCGGTGAAGGCGTCTCGACGGCCCTCTTCGACGCCGCCTGTTTCTGGCTCAACCCCCCCGCGGGTGGGGACGAGCAGCGGACGATTTTCGCCCGAACGGCGACGGAGGGGGCCGCCTGCCGACCCTTGAACGACGGCTTCGGCGGGGTCTTCTTCGGAACGTGTGACCCGGAGCTCGCGTTCTGCTGCCACGGGGAGCCCGGTGCGTGTGACTTCCCGGACGGACCGGAGAGCGAAGGTATCTGCCGGCCGGCGGGCGCAATCGGAGACGCCTGCAGTCAGCTCCCCGTGCAGCTCTGCCGCACGGGCCTCGAGTGCGGCGACGACGGCCTCTGCCGAGCGCCCGTCCACACGCCCCTCTCCGTCGGGGATCCCTGTATCGACGAGCGATTCAACCTCCTCGGCGACTGTGTCGACAGCTACTGCGATGTCTTCGAGTCGTCGCGCTGCGTGCCGCGACGCGCCGACGGCGAGGCCTGCATGGGCCCCGACGAGTGCCTCTCGTTCGCCTGTCTCGAGGGCGTCTGCGCCGATCCGCAGTTCTGCCAGGGCCGCTGACGCCGGCCGACCCGCCCCGCCTTCACGGGGGCGGCCGTTTCCGATACGCTGAGGCGAATGCTCACGCACACCACCGACCCACCGCGTCCGGAAGAGCGCTTCGTCGCCGACGGCTCGGACCGCGACACCGTGGTGGTGCTCTCGGCGGTGCCGTTCGCGGTCTACGAGGCGCTGCTGAAAGCGCGGCGGGACGCCCCCGCTCCCCGGTATGCCTACCTGAACGGAGACCTGGAGATCATGAGCCCGGGCCGTGCCCACGAGCGCACGAAGAAGAACCTGGCGCGGCTCATCGAGGCGTACGGCATGCTCCGCGACGTGCCGGTGACCGGGATGGGCTCATGGACGCTGAAGCGCCGGCTCGAGAAGACCGGCGTCGAGCCCGACGAGTGCTACTTCGTCGGCCGCGACGACGGCGAGGCCCCGGATCTGGCGATCGAGGTCGTCATGTCCAACGATGCGCTCGACAAGCTGCCCATCTACGCGACGCTCGGGGTCCGCGAGGTGTGGATCTGGCGGCGCGGTGCATTGACGGTGCACGCGCTGCAGGGGGAGACGTACACCCAGGTCGGGCGTAGCACGTTGCTGCCCGATCTCGATCTCACGATGCTGACGATGCTGGCCCCGCAGACCGACCAGCACGCGGCGCTGCAGACGTGGATGCGCTGGCTGCGCGCCGGCGCCTGAGAGGGTGCCCCGCGTGAGCGCCCGCCCGCTCGATCCCATTGCATCCGTGCTGACCGAGGTCGCCCGCGGCCTCGACCCCGCCGCCCGGCGGGCGCGCGACCCGGTGGCTTTCCCGCATCGGTATCCGGACGCGCTCGACCGCGAAATCATCGCCCTGTTCGCCGCACTGATGGCCTACGGCCGGGTCGATCTCATCGCCCGCGCCCTGACCGAAGCCACGGCCCGCATGGGTCCGCGCCCGGCGGAGGCCGCGGCCGCCGACGACGCCGAGGCCGCCGCGCGTCGGTTCGAGGGCTTCGTCTATCGCTTCACGCGTGGACCGGACCTGACCCGCGTCTGGCACGGGGTCGGGGCCATCTACCGGAGCGGGCGCACGCTCGAGGACGTCTTCCTCGCCGCCGACCGCCCCGACACACCCGGCGCCGCCCCGGACCTGCGCCCGGCCCTGAGCGGCCTGCGCGCCGCCCTCCTCGCGCCCACCGCGGACGCGCCCCCGCGGCCGGCGTTCGAACACTTCTTCCCGGAGCCCGCCCGGGGCAGCGCGACCAAGCGGCTCTGGCTCTTCCTGCGGTGGGTCGTGCGCGGCCCCGATGCCATCGATCTCGGCCTGTGGCAACGGGTCTCGCCCGCCCGTCTCACGATGCCCGTCGACACGCACATTCATCGTCTGGGGCGCTATCTGGGGCTCACGGCGCGGGCCGCCGCCGATTTCCGGACGGCGCAGGAGATCACCGCCGCCCTGCGCACCCTCGACCCGGTGGATCCGCTGCGCTGGGACTTCGCGCTGACGCACACGGGCATCGTCGGCGCCTGTGCACGGCGGCGCGTGCCCGCCATCTGCGCGGCCTGCGCCCTCGAGCCGGCCTGCCGCCTCGACGCGGACGGGCATGTGCGCACGTCCTGATTGTCGAGTCGGGAATTTGAATCCTTGCAAAACGGGAATCTGATTCCTAACTTGCGAAGTATGGATATTTACAGAGAAATCTCTGCAACGCTGCGGGATCTCGCTACAGCGACGCCCGCCATCGTCCTGACCGGGGCGCGGCAGACGGGCAAGACGACGGCCCTGCGCATGGCGTTCCCCGAGCATGGATACGTCACGCTCGACCTCCCGAGCCTCGCCGAGCGCGCCGAGCGCGACCCCGAGGGGTTTCTGGGGGATCACCCGACGCCGTTGATCGTCGACGAGGTGCAGTACGCGCCCGGCCTCTTCCGGCACGTCAAGGCCGCCATCGACCGGGACCGCCGCGGGTACGGACGCTTCGCCCTGACGGGCTCCCAAAAGTTCACGCTGATGCGCGACGTGGCGGACAGCCTCGCCGGTCGGTGCGTCTGGCTCGAGCTCGAGGGCTTCTCGCTCGCGGAGATGCGCCAGACCGGCCTCGGCGCGGGGTTGGCCCGCGAAGAGTTTCCGGCCGAGGTGCTCTTGCGCGGCGGCTTCCCCGAGTTGTGGGTAAACCCGCGGCTGCGGCCGACCGACTTCTTTGCGAGCTACGTCGCGACCTACCTCGAGCGGGACGTCCGGCAGTTGCTCAACGTGTCGAGCCTGCGAGACTTCGAGCGTTTCATCCGCGCGTGCGCCCACCGAAACGGGCAGATGCTCGACCGCAGCAGCCTTGCCCGCGACGTCGGCATCACCGGCAAGACGGCGGACGCATGGCTCGGCGTCCTCGTCGCGTCGAATCAGGTCTTCCTCCTCGAACCGTGGTTCGCCAACGTCGGCAAGCGGCTCGTGAAGTCGCCGAAGCTCTACTTCGCCGATCCGGGCCTCTGTGCGTGGCTGCTCGGCGTGACGCGCGCGACGTTGAACGGTTCGCCCTACGTCGGCGCGCTCTGGGAGGCCGCCGTCTATGCAGAGATTCGCAAGACGATCGCGTATCACCGGCTGCCGGCGTCGGTCTGGTATTACCGGGACGACCGCCAGCTCGAGGTCGACTTCCTGCTCACCGCGGGCGGGCGCGGCCTCGCCCTCGAAGCGAAATCCACCGAGCACCCCGATGCGCGGGACGCCCGAGGCCTGCGCACCTTCCTCACCCACGCTGCGTCGCGTGCCGTCGCCGAGCTGGCCCTCGAGGCCCGCGGGGTCGTCGTCGCACGTCCGGCCGGGCGGTTTCCGATCGGCGGCGACGGCCCCCCGGTCGAGGCGATCGACCTCGAACGGCTGCCGCCGATGCTGCGCGCGTTCTTCGACGCCGGCGAAGCGGTGGTCGGGGCGGACGACCGCGCGTGAGCCGTGCGTGGTGCAAAAGATCGCCCCACCCGTGATACCTCCGGGTCTCGGAGACTCATTCATCGAGAGCGACCCCCCGGAGCCGACCCATGCCGACCCCCGAGAGCCCGTTTCACCGCAGCCGCACCGCCACCGCGGCGACCGCCGCCTTCGTGGCCTTCGCTGCGGGCGCCCTTTGCCCGGCCTGCGACGACGGCGCGCGCGCACGAAACGAGGTCGAGGCGCCCGACTTCGGGACCGGCGGGTCCGGCGGGGCGTCGACCGGGGGGACGACCGGCGGGACTTCGACCGGGGGGACGACCGGCGGGGCCGGGGGCGCCGGGCAACTCGACGCCACCCTCACGACGGATGCGTCGACGCCGCGCGCGGACGCGGCCGTGGGCGGGGCCGGGGGCGAGCCGACCGCCGATACGGGCCCCGCGGGGGGCGCCCTCTCCGATGCCGGTCCCCCTGCGCCCGACGCGTCCGAGGGTCCGCCGGAGGTCTGTAACGGCGAGGACGAAGACGGCGACGGTCTCATCGACGAGGGCGTCGCGAACCTGTGCGGTGGGTGCGGCGGTCTCCCGCCCGAGGGCTGTCAGTCGTGGCGCGTGGACATGACGCAGACGGCCGCCGACGCGCAGACGCTCAACCCGAACCGCCTGGTGGGTCTGCAGGGGAGCGTCACGAGCACGGTCGAGCGTGACATCGAGGGCGGGCGCTGCCTGTTCCAGCGGTCGCTCGGGCCGACCCCGGATGCCCACGTCGGCATCGTCACGCTGACGACACCCCTGCGCTCCCTGATGCAGGTGCCGGTCTACGACGGGCTGAGCCACTCGATCCGCTACGACGCGAGCCCCGAGTCCGGCCCGGTGCAGCTCTTCGCGGACGGGCAGACGATCCAGGTCCAGGCCGGGGGCGGGCAGCTCGTCGGCGGCTTCGACGGGACGCTGCCGGCGCCGCTGCGCATCACGGGTCTCGGAGACGGCGAGCTGCAAGGGGCCATCGACGTCCTGCGGGGGGCGCGCGCCGAGCCGGTCACGGTGCATTGGGCGGCGGGTGCCGGTGGAGACGACGGCGCGCTGCGCTTCTTCGTCGGGGGCAGTCGCTCGCAGTTCAACCGTGGCGGGATCTACCGCGGCATCACCTACTATCAGCTCGACGCGCAGCTCGTGGACGACGGCGCGCTCGAAGTCGGCCCGGCCCTGTCGCGATTCATGCTGGCGGACAGCTCGATCTGGGTCTATCTGCGCCGCGAGAACGTGCGGCGCATCATTCTGGGGCCCCACGCCGTGGAACTCTCGGCGGCCAGCCGGGCCGAGCTACGGGCCTCGGGCAACCTCGAGGCGCAGGACCCGCCGAGCTTCGACATTCTGGCGCCGTCGCCGGACGTGCGGCGCCTCACGCCCGGTGAACCCTTCGAGGTCCGCTGGTCCGAGCCGCCGGGCGACGGGCCGCTCGTCGTCTCGCTCGTTTACGGAGACGCCGACGGCGCCGAAACGAACTACGTCGCGTGCGAGGTCGGCGATCCGTCCGCGGGCCGCCTCGTCTTGCCCGGCGAGGCGACGCTGGGCTGGCCCGACGCCCCGGACGCGACGCGGTTGCTGTCCGTGCGACGCGACCTCGCGACGGTCGACCTGCCGGGGCCGGACCGCGGCCGCATCACCTACAGCTTCTCGCTGATGCTCGCGCTCGAACCCTGAGGCCCGCGCGCGCCCTGGCCCCGCCTACTCCTTGAAGCCGGGGTCCGGATCGGCGGGCGGCTCGGGCGGGACGAGCTCCGGGGGCACGAGCAGGCGCAGATCGGCGAGGCCCCGCAAGGGCGGCACCGTGCCGTCGAGCTCCTCTTTCGTGGCGGGCGGGCCCGGCTGCGGGGCCGATTCCGTGCTGACCGTCTTGAGGGCAATCTCGCGTGCCCCGCCGCAGCCGACGAGGGCGGTCGCAAGCGCGACCGCTGCGAAGGTCGACGTGCTCATTTCTTGCCCTTCTTGCCGGGTTTGCCCGCGGGGGGCGCGGCCGGGCGCGTCTTGTTTTCGGGATCCGCTTTCTCGAGCCAGGGACCGGCCTCGGGGTCGCGCGGGTTGAGGTCGAGCGTGCGGCGGAACATGCGGGCGGCGCCGAGTTTGTCGCCGTTGCGAAAGAGCGCTGCCCCGCGATTGTAGAAGGCCTCGGCCGGGGCGTCGGGCAGGCCGATGGCGATCTGGAAGGCCGCCTCGGCATCCTCGTACTTGCCCTTGCGGTAAAGCGTGATGCCGAGGTTGTAGTGGGCGGCGACGAGCGTGTTCTGCTTGTCGATGGCCATCTTGAAGGCCTTCTCGGCCGCGTCGAGGTCACCGTTGCGGAAGGCGCGCACCCCGCGGTTCAGGTGGTAGTCGGCGTGATTCGGCGAGAACACCCGGTAGTTCAGCCCCGCTCGCTCGAGCACGGTCTCGACCTTGCGGGCGGCCTCACCGGCGGCGGCGATGGCCGGGTTCATGTCGAGTTTTTCGATGGAGCGGTACCAGTCGGCGACCTCGTTGATGGTGTACCCGCTCGTGACCGCGTAGATCGCGAACTGGATGGCCTCCCGCGGGTAGCGCCCCTGCACCTGCCCGGCCGCGTCGCGGTACCAGCTCATCCAGCGGGCGGCGCGGACGTCCTCGTTGTCGAGGAACGTCTCGACGGACAGCGTACCGCCGGTGTCCTTCACGTAACGGCGCAGGCGCGCGACGTCCTCGGACTCGATGCGCTGCACGCTGCGCAGCACGGCGATCAGCCCCGGGTCGTTGGACGCCGCGGCCTTCAAGGCCGTATTCTCCGGCGGCAGCGGGCGCCTGGGCCAGATCGGCAGCGCCTCCACTTCGAGGGTCGCTTGGCTCTTCTCGACGACGAACCGCTGATTCGGCACCGCCACGAGGTCGGCGCCCCCGGGTCCCCGGAAGACCGCCCCGGCGTCGACGAGCAGCAGGCGCGGGCCCGAGCCGGGCTGCGCGACCTCGACCTTCAACGTGCACCGCTGCCGCTCGTCGCAGCGGGCGAGCACGACGCCGTTCACCGTGAGGCGGTCCCCATCGCCGGGGGCGTCGAGGGCCCGAAAGGCCTCGCCCTCCGCCGGTGCGGCGAGGGTCGGCGCGATGCGGCCGGAGAGGCGGTCGACGAGCGCGTTGACGCCGCCGCCGCCGGTCTCGGCGACAGCCGGCCGGACCAGGAAGGCCACTGCGAGCGCGGCGGGTGCCAGAAAGGCACGGCACGGACGCCGTCGGTCGCCGCCGGCGAACGAGCGTGGAGCGGGAGTCGCTTTCGTGTGCATGGCGGTCGTCATACCACGGCAAAGGCGACCTCGCATCTGGCAGTGGTGGGGGTCGTCGTGGTCGCGGCGACGGCGTGCGCCCCGAACGAGCCCCCCCGGTTCGACTCCCCCGGGGACCGGGTGCTCTTCGCCGGGCAACGCCTCGAGTTCACGCTCTCCGGGTCGGACCCGGAGGGGGGCGCCGTCCGCTTCGGGGCGCGCGGTCTGCCACCGGGGTCCCGTTTCGAACCGGAGGCCGCTGCCGACGGCGGGGGCGCGCGTTTCACCTGGGTCCCCCTGCCGTCCGACGGGGCGGTCGAGGGGCGAACGCACCCGGTGACGTTCATCGCCCAGGACGACGAAGGGGCGCGACGGACCGCCTCCGTCAGCCTCACGGTCTACCTCGATGCGGCGTCGCCACGCTTTACGAGCCCTGCGGCGTTCGTGCTCGCGCCCGGGGAAACGCTCGACGAGGTGGTGGTCGTCCGTGACGACGACGGGCCGAAGCCTGTCGTGCGGCTCGTCGCCGGGCCGGCGGGCGTGTCGCTCGAACCGCACCCCGACGGCGCCCGCCTGCGCTTCACGGCGCCGTCGGTCCCCGAGCCCGTGGCTTCTGGGGGCCTCTATGCCATCGTCCTCGAGGCCCCACCGACCGTGTGGACCTGCCACGTCCTCGTCCCGTTCTGAGGGCGCCGGGCCCTTTTTTGAACCGATCGGGGCTCCGCGCTTATGCTGCGGGCCGGATGTCCCGACCGACCGCACACCGCCGCCCCGCCGAATCCTGCGCCCCCCGCCGTCCGGGCCTTTCGTTGCGCCCCGTCGTGTGGCGGGCGGTGGTGGCACTGACCGGGCTGTCGGCGTGCGGCGAGGGGGATGCCGGCGCGAGCGGTGGCGCCCAGTCACCGCGGGCCGACGCCCGCGCCAGCCCCGACGCGGGGGACGCGGTTTCGGTCGACGCCGAGCCCGGCGACGCCACGACCCCGGAGGACGCCACCCCCGACGATGCCACGCCGGCGGATGCGACGACCGCCTGCACGGCGGACGAGGCGTGCGGAGAAGGGGCGTTCTGCGAAGCGGGGGCGTGTCTGCCCGCCGTGCCGCTCTACGCCGGCCCCGCCGACGGCGTGATGCGCCTCGGGGTGGCGCGGTTCGACGTCGCGCCGGGGTACTTCGAGACCTGGACGGATCGCGCGGGCCCGGAGTGCCCGTCGAATCGCGCCGGGGCCTTCGACGGGCCGCTGGCCATCGACGGCCCCCCGCCCGAGGATCCCTGCGTCGACACCTTCGACGACGCCGACGGTGACGGCCGCTTCGACGCGGTCTGGATGGCCGGCGCAGGCTCCGACCGACCGGCGACGGGCATCGACGAGTCGAACCCGCCGGCGGGTCGGGTGTTGGTGCTGCAACAGAACGATCAGGTCTGGCTGCTCGTCACCCTCGACCTCTACGC
Organism: Myxococcota bacterium; assembly: GCA_023150895.1. Classification (GTDB taxonomy): domain Bacteria; phylum Myxococcota_A; class Bradymonadia; order UBA7976; family UBA1532; genus CAINDO01. The sequence continues at coordinate 8,611 of JAKLJY010000189.1, forward strand.
GGTGGGGCACGAACCGCTGCTCACCCTGAGCCGGGGCCTTCAGCTTCGCCTCGGCATCCCGGAGGTGCGCATCGCCGTGCATGTGAACGGGACGCGGACCGCGCCCGACGCCGTCGGGATGTGGGGGCCTTCCCTGGCGCTGGCGGGGGGGGCGCTCGCCGAACTCTCGACCCGGACGGCCGACGCCCCGCTGCTCGCGCACGTCCCGATTTCGCCCGGACTCGACCGCGAGTGGTGGCGCGAGGTCCGCCGCCGGGTTGCCGTGGCGGCGCGGCAGGCCATGGGCAACGTCGTGCCCGTGACGCTCCGGCGGGCGCGCGCGACAGTCGTGGCGCCGACGGCTGGCGATCTTCCGCCGGAGGTGGCGACGGGCTGGTCCGGGACGGCCGCGGAGATCTCGGCGCGCCTGGTCGAACCGAGCTGGCTCTCCCAGGATCTTCGGTTTCCGCGACAGCGCGACGCGTTCGTTCGCCTGCTCGCGTTCGACGGACCGGACGGGCTGCCCGTGGCGCTGCTGGGCGCGTGGGGGGCGGCCCCCTTCGTCAAGGCCGGCGAGGGTCGCCTCTCGGCGGACCTGACGGGTCTCCTGCGGGCCGGCCTCGAAGCCCGATTCCCCGGGGCCCTCGCACTCTGGTTGACCGGCGCGAGCTCGGAGGAGGTCCGGGTGGGGCCGGCGACGTGGGTGCCCGAGACCGACGCCGACGGTCGACCGCTGGACGCGGCGGCCTGGTCGACGCCGGCGGCGGATCCCCCGGCGGCCCTCACGCGGCTGCTGCTCGGGGCCGCGACGACCGCGCTGGCCGAGGCCACGCCCGCGGCGCCCGTCCTGAACGTCCAGGCGCGCTACACGTGGCTGCCGGTGACGAACCCGCGGTACGGGCTCGCGGCGCGGCTCGGGATCGTCCCCGGGCTCGCGGACTGGCTCGCGGGGCGGCGCACGACGCCCGCATGGTCGAGCGGCGTCACGACCCCGGCCTGTGGCGGACAGGGCTGCTTGCGCTATCGCCTCGACCGCGTCGACCTCGGCCCGCTGACCCTCGTGACCACGCCGGGCGGTCTCGACGAGGCGTTCGTCCAGGGCCGGGCCGCCGCGACGCTCCAGCTCACGGATACCGAAAGCCGCAACCTCGAAGACCTCGATCTCGACGGCGTGCCCGACGCGGACGATCCCGAGATCGTGCTGGCGCCGCGTGCGGGCAGCTTCGATCCGGTGCGCATCGACGCGCCGTTGAACCCCCAGGAGTTCGCCGCCGTCGAGGGGCTCGAGGGGCCCGACGTGTGGCTGCTCGGTCGCACCAACGGAGGGCTCGGCTCGCTCCGCCCGGCGTCGGATGTCGTCAACGTCTTCGAGGGACAGATGCGTCCCCTCGAGACGCTCCTGGCGGAGGCCCCCGCGCTCGGCGCGCAGAATCTGTGCCTCGCCGACTTCCCGTGCGAGTACCCCACCAGCCTCGCCACCCTTCTGCCCATCGTGGCGGCGGACCTCCCCGGCGTGCTCACCGACCTGCCCGGCGGTCACCTGCTGCGCATCTCGCCCGCGCCCCCCGCGGGCGCAGCGGAGGCGCCGGTGTTCCGGATCGAGGACGTCGACGGCACGACACGGGTCGAGGCCGGCGCCCTGCAACTCGGTCCCGGACCGTATGCGTTTGCGCTCGGTGTCGACTTCGGCGCGGCCGGGGTCCGCCCCGGCGACGTGCTCGTCCTGCGCGACGGGGTGCGGCACGTCGTCGAAGAGGTCGTCCCGCTCGTGCTCGCCCGACACCCGAACGCCGGTGACCCGTGGCGCGCGCCCCACCTGCACGGGGGCGACGCCGTCTACAACACGGCCTGCGAGCTGCTCTACGGCGGCACGTGCCCGCACCCGCGGCCCCCCCCGGGAGCGGGCGATCCCGACGCTACGCTGCCCCGCCTGCCGGATGCGGCGAGTCCGCCCTCGGCGCCCCCTTCCGGAAGCAACGATCGTCGACCCGCGAACCGGTGGTGACCGCCGACAATTCTTGAGCGGGCGGCGGGTGTAGGTTAGTCTCCCACCGGTGACGACGAGCGCCGGAGAAGGAGCGCAAGCCATGAGCAAACCGAAGAGCAAGGGCGCCAGGTCCACCAAGGACGCGGGCGCAGGCGGCGGCAAAGGCAAGGGCAAGTCCGCCGCACGCGAACAGTCCGCCATCCGGGGCATGTTGCTCGGCGCGGCCATCATCGCCGCGTTGGCCGGGTTCTTCATGCTGCCGGTGAACGGCAAGACGACCTTCACGCACCTGATCCACGCCCTCGGCCTCCAGGGGGGCGAGTCCGAGACGGCGAAGGACGCGGCGAAGGACACGGGCAAGACGGGCGCGAAGGCCGGGGGGACGAACCCGTCGGGCAGCGCCCCGCGCGCGACACCCGCCCGGACGGGCACCGCGGCGGCGGGCGGGTCCCGCGTCGCGCCCACCGGTGTCCGACCGATCGGCGGCCTCCGCTCGTCGACGTCGGCGGCTCGGGCCAGCCCCCCGGCGAAGCCCCTGGGCATCAAAGTCGCCTCCGGCATGAAGACGCGGGCCCCGCTCGAGGCAGCCTCCGCCGACGACGACGCGGCGCTCGACCGCATCGTCCGCCGGCACACGCAGAACTGAACTCGCTTGCCCGCCCGATCGCGGCCGGTGCTCTGGGCGCTCGGGGTCTGGGCCCTGGCCGCCCCGTTCGGGCTGTTCGTCGACGCCGAGGCACGCCGGGCCCGCCGGGGCGAAGAGGCCGTGTACCGCTTCCGCGCGCATCCCTTCGGGAGCGGGCGGCATACGCGCTTCGACGGGCAATATGGTCCGCTGGTCGCGGCGCGCGGCGTGCCCGTGTTCGAGGCAGACGCGCCCTGGCTCGGCGTGGGTCCCATCGCGGTCGAGGTGCGCTTCGGCGGGTCTTCGGCGGGGCGCTTCGCCGTCGACGGGAACGACGTCCGGCCGCTCGACGCCGCGGGTGAGGCGCTCGCCGACCACCTCCGCACGGCCGCGCCACTGCCGCCGCTCACGCGGGGCGCACCGACGTCGCCGGAATGACCCCCGGGGGGGGCGCGGTTGTGTCGGGCAAGAGACCCGATAACCTGGAGAATCCATGAAACTCACCCCCGTTCTGGCCCTCGCCGCCGGTCTGGCGGCCGGGCTCGCCCTGCCCGGCGTCGTGCCCGCCGGTGAGAAGTCGCAGAAACCGCTGTTCACGGACGGCGCGCCCCCCGGAGGTCCGACGACCGGCATCACGGCGTCGACCCCGGTGACGTTCGGGGCGTTCGCGGAGCTGGCGAAGCGGGCCGCACCGGCGGTCGTCAGCATCGAGATCGAGGGCAAGACGCCCGGCCGCGACGACATGCCGTTCTTCTTCGGACCCTTCGGCCGAGGCTTCGGTGCGCCCTTCGGCGAGCCCGGTCCGGCGCGGGGGGCCGGCTCCGGATTCATCATCCGGGCGGACGGCTTCATCCTGAGCAACAATCACGTCGTCGAGAACGCGGTGTCCATCCACGTCAAGACGCTGGACGGCAAGGCCTTCGAGGCGCGCCTCGTCGGGCGCGACGAGGCGACCGACCTGGCACTGCTCAAGGTCGACCCGGGCAAGGAGACGCTGCCCGTCGTGCCCCTCGGCAACAGCGACGCGCTGGAGATCGGGGAGTGGGTGGTGGCCATCGGCAACCCGCTCGGTCTCGCCCATACGGTGACCGCGGGCATCGTCAGCGCCAAACACCGCGGCGACGTGCGGCCGGACGGCCGCCTGCGCTACGCCGACTTCATTCAGACCGACGCGAGCATCAACCCGGGCAACAGCGGCGGCCCGCTCTTCAACACCCGGGGCGAGGTCGTCGGCATCAACACCGCCATTCGGGCGGACGGGCAGGGCATCGGCTTTGCCATTCCAATCAACATGGTCAAGACCTTGTTGCCGCAGCTCGAGGCCAACGGCAAGGTGGCCCGCTCCTGGATCGGCATTCAGATTCAGGAGGTCACTCCGGCGCTGGCGACGAGCTTCGGCCTCGACCGACCGCGGGGCGCGCTGGTGGCCTCGGTCGTCCCGGGCGGACCGGCGGCGAAGGCCGGCCTGCGCGACGGCGACGTCGTCACGCGCTTCGACGGGACCCCCATCGATAAGGACGAAGACCTGCCCTGGCGCGCGAGCACGGCCGGCGTCGGTCGGACCGTGGACCTCGAGGTCTACCGGGACGGCAAGCCCGTGACCGTCCGGCTCAAGCTCGAGGCGATGCCCGATGACGACCGCATGGCGCGCCGCGGCGGCCGCGACGGGATGGGGGACGGCGACGACCGCGAGGGCCCCGGCCGAGGCGGTGCCGCCGCGCTCGGACTCACCCTCGTCCCGGCCGACGAAGCACACATGGGGCCGCGCGGCGGCCGGGGGGCGACCCTGCCGGACGGCGGCGCCCTCGTCGCCCGGATCGAAAACGGCAGCGCGGCCGCCCGAGCCGGGCTCGAACGCGGGGACGTGATCGTGCAGGTCGACGGACAGCGGGTCGACGGACCGAAGCAGGCGGCGGCGGCGCTCGAGAAGACGCGCCCGGGCGACGTCGTCCGGCTGCTCGTCCTGCGCGGCCCGGCCAAGACGTTCATCGCGTTCCGCCGCTGACGCGCCCGCCCGGAGAACGCACAAGCATACTCCGGGATGACCAGTAACGCCCGGTGAAGAATTCCAGGAGACGCCCGTGCCCCGCTCTGTGCCTGGGGCGGCGTGGCGGTGAGATGG
>JAKLJY010000018.1 GCA_023150895.1 Myxococcota bacterium
TTCAACTCGAATGTTGTCCATGGCGGCCTCTGTTTTTCAGAGATTGCCGCGAAGTTTATATTATGTCAACACCCTCTGAAGGGTCCGTCCGGATCGGCGTGGACGTTGACCATGCCGCACTGCGTCGCGAATCGGCCGACGAGGCGCTGACCCTCGGGGCAGACGGGGGCGGGGGCGCAGCAGGCGAACTGCGCGCTGCCCCGCTGCGGCAAGACCTGTCCGCAGCCCCCGGTGACGAACGGTTTGTCCTCGGGGCCGACCTCGATGGGGACGATGCGCGTCGACCCGGGGAACTCGGCTTGACAGTAGGCGAGGTCCTGGACGTCGCAGCCCGTGCGGCAGTCGGCGTCGGGGGTCCAGTCGCCGCCCGCCGGGCGCAGCACGTTCACCTGTCCGCAGTGCGTGGCGAACTCGCCGAGCATCACCGAGCCCGGGCCGCAGTGGTCCGGCGGCGGCACGAAGGCGTCTGGCGGCGGCACGAAGGCATCCGGGGCGGGGATGAAGGCGTCCGGGGCGGGGACGAAGGCATCCGGGGCGGGCACGAAGGCGTCCGGCGCGGGCACGAAGGCGTCCGGCGCGGGCACGAAGGCGTCCGGGGCGGGGGCGAAGGCATCCGGGGTGGGCACGAGCGCGTCGGGCGGCAGCGCGCCGCCGGCGTCCGGCATGCTGATCAGGGCGCCGTCCGGGAGCAGGCCGGTGGACATGTCCGGGCGCTGGCCGCCCTCGGGACCGGCATCCGCGATGAGGCCGCCTGCACCGCCGCTCCCGCCGCTCCCGCCGCCGGCGCCCGACGCATCGGGGGTCGTCTCCCCGGGATCTTCGCCGCCCCCCGAGCCCCCGGCGTTGCCCCCGGCGTCGTCGCCGGTGTCGGGGGCGCAGGCCGTGAGCGAGAAGGCGCCGACCATGACCCAGGCGGGCAGGGTCGACCAGGAAGGCATCGCGAAGAAGGGCGGGCGGGGGGCAGAAAAGTGTCGCATGTCGACTCCGGAAGGTGGTTCCAGAGCCATCGTCGCGACGGCCGGGGCTGGCTTCGACCCCCGGATTTTCGGGGGGGCGGCGGCGTCTGCGGGGCCTTACTCCATGGCCACCGGCATGGGGACCACGGAGCGCGTCTCGATCACCCCGTCGATGCCACGGTCGAACGCGACCTCGACCTCGCAGCGTTCGCCCTGCCATGTGTAGGTCCATCGTTCGTGGGGTGTGTCGGCGGGGATCAGCTCACCGGGCACGGGCCAGTCGCCGGGCTCACCCCAGGCGGCGACCGCGTAGACGTCGGCCTGTACGACGCGACCGTCCGGATCGTTGGTGAAGCGGACCAGGCCTTCCTCCGCGGCGCCCGCACTCGGCACGGACGCGAACTCGGTCGCGGTGCGGAAGCCCTCCGCGTCGTAGGTGTGTCGAGCCCAGCCGAAACCCGTCTCGACGCCCACCGGGGACTCGCTCGCCCAGACGTCGAGCGACAGGTTGCCCGCGGCGTCGTACCGGTAGTGACGCTCGATTCGCCCGCCGCACGCGCCGAAGTCGTCGCAGTCGGTGAAACGCTCCGAAAACGTCGGGCGCCCGCAGGCGTCGGTGACACCGCCGCTGTCCCGGTAGCCGGGCCTTCGTCCCCATGGGCCGAGGTCACCGGGAAACTGCCAAAGCGAGGGCGAGTCGCAGCCGGGGACGCAGTCGTCCCCACAGGGCAGAACGACGTCGCCGCAGGCCGGCGAGGGCGGCTGGGCGTCGGGCAGGGCGGCGTCGGGCAGGGCGGCGTCGGGGGGTGGCTCGGGTGCGGCCGCTTCGCCGGCGGGCGGCTCCGAGTCATCGACGGGTTGACAGGTCGTGGGGAGGGCGAGCGCGAGGGTGGTGGCGAGGATCTTCATCGAGCGGTGCTCCGGGATGTGGGGTGCGCCCGGATGAAAAGCATCGGCCGTGCCAACCGCACCGTTGCGGCCGCGGCGCGGTCGAGCCCGGGGCCTCGCGTCAACCCCGGACGCGGGCGGCTTCAAGCGGCGACGCGCCGGGTCACGGCTCGCGGCACTGGAAGCGGCCGATGCTGATGTGGTTGCGGTTGCGGGGGTTCTGCCCGACGCGCTGCTCCATCCAGGTCACGGCCACGCGCCCCGCGTCGTCGGCCGCGATGCCGACCGCCTGGATCTCCTGGAGCGAGGGGCCCACGGGGAAGGCGCCGCCCAAGGGGACGACGGCCGGGGTGTAGGCCCGGACGTAGACGCGGTCGTTGCCGGCCGTCTGTTGAGGCCAGGCGATGAGCACCTTGCCCTCGACCACCGTGATTTCGGCCCGGTCCGCCGGTTCGAAGCCCAGAGAGACCCGCACAGCGGCGGCCGTCGGCGCGCCGGCGGCGTTGAGCGGCCGGGCGTAGACGACGTTGGCCGCGTCGGTCCAGACGACGACGTACCCGCCCGGTGTCTGCGCTACGTTGAAGCGGTGGGTGTTGGCTGGCGTGATCTGGCTCGGCGCGCCTGCGCCGAGGGCATCGTCGATGGGGATGGCGTGGATGCCGTCTCCCATAGACCCAATGAGCATGGCGCCGCCGGCACGCGGTGCAACGTCGACGAACTCCTTCCCGAGGCCGCCGAGACGTGCTGCCGACGCCTGGACCGCAAGGGTCCGATCGACGACCTGAGTCGTGAGATTGAATCCCGACGCGATGACACGATCTCCGCGCCGGACGAGACCGAACGGTCCATAGTACTCGTTGTAGTCCCAGTTGGCGTCGGGGTTGCCAAAGAGCGTCGTGACGGGACCGAGGACATGGTTGTCGGCGAGCAGGCGAAGCCGTTGTTGGGCCCCCCGGACCCGTTCGAGGTGCGCGATGGTATGACCGCGACCATTCCAGACGATGGCCGGCGCGCGAACGTACGGGTGAAACACGCCAACGTTCCCCAGGTACGGGCCGCTGCGATAGCCGCCCCGCGCGTCGAAGCGCAAGACATGCACCTGGACGCGGTCACCCAGACCGATCATCCCCAACCACCAGTCCGTGCCGTCCCAACTCAGCCTCATGTCTCCATGGGGACCCTCCGTACCGTGCGCCGAGTTGAACTCCCGGTACGCCGGCACGCCCTCCCAGGGGTGGGTCGGGCAGGCATCCGTCGCGTCGTGCAGGCCGTCGCGATCGGCGTCGACGGCCGCGGGCATACCCTCAGCGGGCGCCCAGGAGAGGGTGTCGCCGAAATCGGGGTTGGCGGGGGCGAGCTCGGCCACCGCGGCGCCCGGTGTCGGCGCGAAGGCGACGAGCCGGCGACCGGCCGGGGTCTCCTGCAGGGCGATCACGGTCCGGCCGTTGGGCGAGAAGACGGCCGCGGTGGTGGGGACATTGCTCAGGCGGCGCAGCAGCAGCCGGTCGAGGTCCACGAGGCCGACGCCGGTGGCCGCACCCGCGGCGCCGGAGACCAGCAGTTGCATCTCGGTCGGGTGCAGGTCCACGAAGGGGGGCGCGTCCCCGGTGCCGGGCGCGAGCGCGGCGGGGCGCAGGGGCGTCAGCGCGAGGTCGAGCAGCTCGACGGCGGCGTTGGGCCCGACCGCCCGGATGACCACGAGCACGGTGCCGCCGCGCACCGCGCGCACGCGCAGCTGCTCGCCCGGGTTCGCCGACAGCAGCAGGGCCGGGTTCTGTCCGTCCTCCCCGACGGTGTAGGCGTTGCCATCCGCGCCGACGTAGAGCAATCGCCCGTCGGCCAGCCACTGCGGACGCTCGGCGTTGAGGAGCAGGGGCGCTGCGCCCGAGCCGTCCGCGGCGGCGAGGCCGATGCTGCGGTCGCCCGTGTATGCGAGCCGACCGTCCGGCGCCGCCGCGAAGTGGTCCATCAAGCCGACGCCCACGAACGGCCGCCAGCGCACGCCGTCCTCGAGGCGCATTCGATACGGGCTCTTCGCCGTGGTGGGCCCCATCGATACCAGCAGCGCCTGCCCGTCCCCGTCGCAGGCGTCGTCCACACCGTCTCCGTCCGCGTCGCCGGCCGTGCCCGCGATGGCCGGGCAGGGATCCAGGGCGTCCTCGATGTCGTCGGCGTCGCGGTCGTCGCAGGCCACGCCGCGCCCGTTGCCGTCCTCGTCGAGCGTCTCGGCGTTGGGCACGTCCGGGCAGTCGTCGGCCGGCGGGTAGCGTCCGTCGTCGTCCGCGTCGACCTCGATGACGAGGTTGTCGAGCCGCGAGCCCTCGCCGTCTTCCGCAACGGCGTCGGAGACCACCGTGACGCGGTTGAACTCCGTCTGCGTGGCGTCCGGCGCGTCGACGACGAGGGGCAGGGGCAGGCCGTCCACCGTCAGGCGCCAGCGGCCGTCGGTCGCGCGGGTTGCGGAGACGTAGTGGCTCAGCCCGTCCACCAACGCAGGCGCGCCGGCGCTCGCCCGGACGACAAGGCCGGGGTGCTCGATCACCCGCAGGCCCGGTTGCCCGCCGTCGGCGACGTAGACCTCGAATGTGAAGCCGGTGCCGGTCGAGGCCGGGTCGTTGTTGGGCCGCGCGGTGTTGTTGAAGACGCCGGCGCCCACGGTCGAGCCCCGGTACTGGACGTGGTACCCGAGGCGGAAGGCCGGCCCGAAGATCTTCGTCCGGGCGGTGCGGCCCCCGCCGGCGCCGGGCTCGACGGAGACCCCGCCGCCGTAGTTGCCGTCGCCCGTGATGACGCCGGGCACCGCGCCGACGCGCCCGATGGAGAACTCCCACCAGTCGGCGTCCAGCGAGCCCGGGGCGAAGTCGTGGCAGAACCAGGGCGGGGCGACGCCCTGCCGCGACTGGCAGAAGAAGAAGGCGTCGTCGACGCAGATTTCGGGGCCATCCACCGCGCCGTCACAATCGTTGTCGATGGCGTCGCAGACCTCGACGGGCGGGTTGGTAGGCCGACAGCTCGTCTCGCAGCCGTTGTCCGGATCGCCGTCGAGATCGACGAAGCCCGGCTGGCAGCCGGCGACCACGCAGACGGAGTCTCGGCAGCCCGGCACGGCGTTCGTCAGCGCGCAGACGACGCCGCACTGTCCGCAGTCGTCCACGAGCTGCGGCTCGAAGTCGTCGGCGGCGCCGGAGCAGTCGTCGTCGAGGCCGTTGCACGTCTCGACCCGTGGCTCGCCGAGCACGGCGTCGCACGTGAAGCCGTCGCCGGCGTCGTTGCAGACGACCGCGCCGACGGCCTCGCAGATGCCCAGGCCGGCGCGGCAGGGCAGGCCCAGCCCCTCGAAGCCGTTGTCCGGCTCGCCGTCGCAATCATCGTCGAGGCCGTTGCAGATCTCGTTCACGGGCACGCCGGGGAAGGCGCGGCAGGTCGCGCCACCGTTGCCGTCGCAGGTCATCTCGCCATCGTCGGCGCACTCGCCGAGGCCGAGCGTGCAGGCCTCCCCCAGGCCGAAGCCGTTGTCGACGAGGCCGTCGCAGTCGTCGTCGAGGCCATTGCAGGACTCGACTTCGCCGGGCAGGGGCTCCGCGGTGCAGACCATCTCGCCCGCGGGGTTGCAGACGTTGTCGCCCACGTTGAAGCAGATGCCGTCACCGACCTGACAGGGCAGGCCGAGCTCGGGGAAGTCCTCGTCGACGAGGCCGTCGCAGTCGTCGTCGAGCTGGTTGCAGAGCTCCGGGCCGCTCGGGCCGGGGTCCACGTTGCAGACCGCGGCGCCGCCGAAACACACGACGGTGCCCGAGGCCTCGCAGACGCCGCGCCCGACGGTGCAGGGGTCGCCCAGCGTGCGGAAGTCCTCGTCGATGTCGCCGTCGCAGTCGTTGTCGAGACCGTCGCACCGCTCGGGGCGCGGCTCGCAGGCGAGGCCCACGTCGCCGTCCGGCGGGAGGGGGTCGACCGCCACGTCGGCGTCCGCCGCGGCGTCGATCGCGGCGTCGGACACGTCACCCGGCGGGATCGCCACGTCCACCGGGCCATCGGGCGGCGCGACGGCGGCGTCCAAGACGGGCGGCGGGGCGGCGTCTACGACGGGCGGCGGGGTGGCGTCCATGACGGGCACGACACTCGGCACGTCGGGCGGGGGCGGCGCTGCGTCCGGCGGCGGCGGTGCGCCGTCGGGATCCTCGACCGGGGCGCGGAGGTCCGGGAGCAGGGTCGCATCCTCGATGGGGGTCGGCGGCCGTGCGTCCGGCCGCGGTGGACGGGTCGCATCGCCGACCGGGGTCACGTCGGCGTCCTGCCGGCGCGTGGGCTGGCAGGTGCCCTGCACACAGCTCTCGCCGGCCGGGCAGCCGGCCGACTCGCAGCCGTCGCCGCTGCCGCCCGCGCCGCCCGCGCCGCCGCCGGGGTCCCCGCAGGCGCCGAGGGCCGCGAGGAGCCCGAGTCCAAAGAGTCGTCGTTTCATCGGTCTCTCCCCTCCGCGTCTTCCGAACGGGCCGCCCGCCGACGCCGGCGCAGGGCCGGCAGCAGCGGGAGAAGAATCAGGACCGGCCACCCGCCCACCGGGCGCCCGCTCACGCCACAGCCGCCACCGCCGCCGCCGCCCGTCGACCCCCCGGCCGCTGGCGCGCGCGCGTCCGTCTCGAGCGTGAGCGCCGCGTCCTGCACGGTCGCGTCCGCCACGCCGACGTCGACGACGTAGCCCAGGTCGATCACGGCGGCGTCCGGGGGCAGCTCGCCCGGCAGGCGCCAATCGGGCACGCACTGCGCAACACCGCGCGGATCGAGGACGCAGGCCTCGCCACCCGGGCAGCGGGTCGTCGCACAGGGGTCCTCGATGCACGTCCCGCGCAGGCAGACGGCGGTCTCGGGGCACGTCGCGCCGTCGCAGGTGCCGGGCAGGCAGGCCCCGTCGAGGCACGTCTCGCCCGGGCCGCAGGCGATCTCGGCGCAGAGGTCCGGTTTGCACGCGCCGTCCTCGCAGTACCAGCCCGGCGTGCAGCGCACGTCGCCGCAGGTGGCGAGGCAGTCGCCGTCGCGGCACATCTGCCCGGGGCCGCAGGTCACCGTCTCGCAGGGCGAGGGTGCGCAGGCGCCTTCGATGCACACGAGACCTTCGGGGCACTCCCCCGGCGCACAGGGCGAGGGGGCGCAGCGGCCGCCGAGGCAGGTGGCCATCGCACCGCACCGCACGCCCTCGCAGGGGTCGACGCAGGCGCCCGCCCGGCAGATGTACCCGGGCTCGCAGGTCACGTCCGCACAGGGCGGGACGCAGAGCCCGTCGCCGTTGCAGATCTCTCCGGCTCGGCAGGCCGAGGCGTCGGCGCAGCGCACGCGACAGCGGCCGGCGGCGCAGGCCTCTCCCGTGGCGCACGAGGCCAGGTCGTCCACGAAACCATTGCAGTCGTCGTCGACGCCGTTGCAGGTCTCGGCGGGGAGCCGCCCGCAGTGCCCGCACGCGTTGCGGACGTCCTCGTCGATGCGGCCGTCGCAGTCGTCGTCTTCGCGGTTGCACGTCTCGACGATCTCGGCCTGCTCGGGGTCCGCGACGCATTCGAGCCGGCCGAAGCGGCATTGCGTGTGACCGGCGGCGCAGCGCGGCTCCCACCCGGTCGCGCAGACCTGGTCGGCCCCGGGGTCGCCCTCGTCGGCCTCGCCGTCGCAGTCGTTGTCGAGACCGTCGCAGCGCTCCGGCGAAGGCTCGACCTCGCGCACGCAGAGCGACTCGCTCTGCAGGCAGCCGGAGAGACCCGCGGCGCAGACGCCCGGCTCGCCCGTGTCGCACGGGTTGCCGTCCGTGGCGATGTTGTCCGTTACGCCGTCGCAGTCGTCGTCCGTGCCGTCGCACTTCTCCGGACCGGGATCCCGCTCAGGGACGCAAGTGGGCACGCCGGCGTCGCAGAAGACGAACCCGGCCGCACAGCCGCCGAGCCGCCCGGTGTCGCAGGGGGGCCCGCGCTCCGTCCCCTCGTCGATCTCGCCGTCGCAGTCGTCGTCGAGGCCATTGCAGACTTCGGGCGGGTAGAGGGGATCGGGCACGCAGACCATCCCGCCCTCGATGCAGGCGAGCGCCGCGCGCAGGCAGGTCTCGTCCGCCCCGCAGGCATCGCCGGCACCGGGCACGTCATCGTCCGTCAGGCCGTTGCAGTCGTTGTCGAGGCCGTCGCAGACCTCGGGCTCGGGCGCTGCGAGGGGCACGCAGGCCGGCGCGCCGTCGATGCACTCGAACGCGCCGGGGCCGCAGGGCCCGGGGTTGCCCGTGTCGCAGGCGCCCTCGATGACGACATCATCGTCGACGAGGCCGTTGCAGTCGTCGTCGAGGCCGTTGCAGACCTCGGGCACGACTTCGACGAGCGGCACGCAGGTCGGCGCGCCGCCGACGCAGGCGAGCTCGCCCGGGCCGCACACGCCCGGCACGCCCGTCTCGCAGGGGCCCGCGACGGTGTTCTCGTCCGTCTGGCCGTCGCAGTCGTCGTCGAGGGCGTTGCAGACCTCGGGGGCCGGCGCGTTGACGGGCTCGCACACGAGCGCGGCGTTGCGGCAGCGCAGCTCGCCGATGGCGCAGATGCCCGGCCGGCCGGTGTCACAGGGGCCGGCGGAGGGGACGCCGTCGTCGACGAGGCCGTTGCAGTCGTCGTCCTCGCCGTTGCAGATCTCCGGCGACGGGAGCGCGTTCGGCACGCAGACGCCCCGCCCGTTCAGGCACTGGAGCAGCCCCGGGCGACAGGGCCCGATGCCGGCCGTCTGGCAGGCGACGACGACGTGATCCTCGTCGACCTCGAGGTCGCAGTCGTCGTTGCGGCCGTTGCAGGGGTCGACGGGCTGCGGGTTGCAGGGCGCCTCGCAGGCGTCCCCGGTGCCATCCCGGTCGGCGTCGGCCTGATCGTCGTTGGCCGCGAGGGGGCAGTTGTCGCAGGCGTCGCCGATCCCGTCGGCGTCGGCGTCGGCCTGGGCCGGATCGGCGACGGCCGGGCAGCGGTCGCACGCGTCGCCGTGCCCGTCGCCATCGGTGTCGGCCTGCTCTGGATTGGGGAGGTCCGGGCAGTTGTCACAGGCGTCGCCGAGGCGGTCGTGGTCCGTGTCGGCCTGGTCGGGGTTGGGAACGCCAGGGCAGTTGTCCTCGACGCCGCAGTCGAAGTCGCCGTCCTCGTCGTCGATGCACACGCCCCCGAGCGAACGCTCGAGGACGAGGCAGCCGTAAGCCGTCGCGGCCATGCGATTGCGACAGTCGCGGCCCTCGGACACGCACCACGAGCCATCGAGGCGCTGGTTCTCGGTCAGCCACCAGGCGAAGTCGTAGTACCACTCGCGGACCTCTTCGGGGTACCCGTCGGCCACGGGATCGCGCTGCCCGCCGATGTCCGCAGCCGAAAGCGCACCGGCCGACGGCCCCGTGACCTCGAGGCCCTTGGCCGCCGCCCAGAGGTAGTAGAAGCGGGAAACGTCGCCCCACTGGTAGGTGTACTGCCCGCGCAGCCAGGAAAGGGAGCGCTGGACGCCGGCGTCCTCGGGCGGCAGACCGACGATGCGGGCCGTCCACAGGCCCGAGGCGCTCATGGACAACGTGCTGCCCCCGCCCTGGGTGTAGGGGTGGCCGCCGTCCGCGCGCTGGTCGGCCTGGATGAACCGGCGCGCCGCGGGGAAGGCCCGGGCGGCGTCCGGGAGCACGACGCTGGCCGCCGAGAGCCCGCCGAGGGCGAACTGCGTGCAGCTCATGTCGGTGCCCGGCGAGCTGTAGCTCCACCCGCCACCGCCGCCTTGCTGGGCCGCGACGGTGGCCGCGACACCATTCGCGATGGCCTGGTCGACCGAGAGCCGCGCCCCCACGTCGTTGAAGCCGCCGGTGGCGCGATATCGGGAGAGCGCCATGAGGCAGGCGCCCGTCTGGTACGCGTTGTAGCCCTGCGTGAAGCCGGGTAGCGAGTCGATGCAATACCGGACGGCGTCCCAGACGCGGAGCTGATCGGCGGCCGGCATGCCCGAGAAGCCCCGCGGCGGGTCGCGGAAGTCCGCGGAGGTGCGCTTCTCCAGGAAGCACAGCGTCGCGAGCCCCGTCGCGGGGCCGAGGTGACCGGCGGCGTCCTGCTGAGCGCGGAACCAGCCGAGTGCGGCGTCGACGCTGTCATTGACCCGCTGACCGAAGGGGGTGACCTGGGCACTCGCAGACGAACTCCCGAGGACCATCGAGGCAAACAGGGCGAACGGCGCCCCCGCGCCGATCAGATTTCTCATCTGTCACCTCCCCTCCGCGCGGTGTCACCGCCAAGTCATGCAGTCGACCGCGTGAAGCCGGACATCGTCAAGCAGCAATGTGTGGAAATGGTCCGAGGTCAAGAATCCCGCGACGCGTGTGATGAAGAGGAGGCCCGGGTCGACCCAGGGCGCGTCCATCTGGTGATCAACGCAAGTCTCATGCCATGGGCTCTGGCGGATGCCTTTGTCCACGCTCGTCTCCGCGCACCAAGCGGCGTTCGTCTGCTCCCAGAGACGCATGACGACCGGCTCGACCGCGTCCGGGCTGAGGTCACGGCCGGTCAGCACCAGCGAGTGCTCGGCCCCCGGAAACCCCGGACACGCTTCGCCCGCGGACGCCACGACGCGCCGGCGGAAGCAGACGCGGTAGCGCCCGGGCGGCAACTCTGCCGTGTCGAGCGCCTGTTCGAGCCGAACGAAGGTCCGGCGCGTCTCCAGGTTGGCGTCGAGACGCATCTCGGCCATCCACTCACCGTCGGCCGGCCGCCCGAAGTCCTCTGCCACCGTGACCCGCCCCGCCGGTGCCTGAAAGGCCCAGTGATCGTCACCGATCTCGAACGAAGGATCCCCGACCGTGACGAGGGCTTCGCACGGGCCCGCAGCCGGACACAGTCGATGACACAGCGTATTCAGACCCCCGTCGGACATGGTTGCGTCCGGATGAGACGCAGACACATCGCCATTTGCGTCACCGTGGGACGCATCCGTGGTCGTCTGTTCAGCATCCCGGGCGCCGACGCATCGTCCGGACGCTTCATCACACGTCGCCCCCTGCGCGCAAGGCGCATCGGGCCCGCATACGAACGCCGCCGGGAAGTCACACGCGCCGACGACGAGAGCGACTGCGAGCACGGCCACCCGGCTCATCGCCACGTCACACACGCGGCGGCCGCCAGGCGGACGTCGTCGATGTCGAAGGCGAGCTGATGTCTCGCGCCGTCGTATTCGCCCGTGCGGGCCGCGCCGAACGCCAGACCCGGCGACGACCACGCCGACTCGCGTCGGACGTCCACGCAGGCCTCCGCCCAGGCGGTGACGTCGAATTGGCCCCCGGCCGGCGCCGCCGACGCGCACACCTCGTCCGCCGTTCGGGCCCAGACCGAGCGTTCGCCCGCGGCATCGAGCGCAAGGACCGAGAGGGTCGGTGCGTGCCCGGAGTCGCAGTTGTCGAAGCCCGTCACGACGCGCCACGTGAAACAGAGTCGGTAGTCCCCCGCGGGCAGCATCTCGACCGGCAAGCGCTGTTCGAACCGCGTCGCGTCGACCCCGGCGGCGAGCGTGCCGTCCACCAGCGCCTCGCCGAGAAACCGCCCTTCAGGCGCCAGCAGCAAGTCGACCGTGCGGTTGGCACGGCGCGCGGGGGCCGTGAAGACCCAGTCGCCCTCACCGTCTTCGAAGCCGCCCTCGGAGAGCGGCACGAGCGCTTTGCAGGGCCCGGGCTCGGGGCACAGCGTCTCGCAGAACCCGGCGGGGGCGCTCGGCGGGGCCGCATCCGGGCGTGCGTCCGGCGATCCGGCGCCGGGCCCGTCGCCGTCGCCATCGTCGGCGTCGCCCGGGCCGTCGGGGTCGGCGCACCGGCCCGAGACGCAGACCGCGGGGGCCCGGCAGTCGGCGTCCGCACGGCAGGTCAGCGCCTCGGGGAACGCGCAGCCGGGCAGGCAAAACGACCACACGAGGGCGACCCGGGCGACCATCAGAAGCGGCCCCAGGCGGCCGCGCCTCCGGGGCCGAAGGAGAGCACGACGGTGTCCGTCGGTGTCGCCAGGAACGCATAGAGCAAGCCGCCCACCACGAGACCCCCGCCGACGGCGGCGGACACGGCACCGAGGGTGAGCGCCTCACCGTGGTCCTCCTCGAGCTGCGCGTGCCGGGTCAGCTCTTTCGGTGTTCGGCCGAGACCTTCGGCGTCCTCGGCGAGCCCGTCGGCCCGGACGAAGAAGTAGGTGCCGACGCCGAGCGCGGCGAGTCCCACGCCTGCGACGATGAAGCCGGTCGGATCCATTTCGGCGTGCGGTGCGGCCGCCGTCGGCGGCGCCGGAGCGCTTACCGTGACGGACGCTGGTGCGGGCGGGGGCGGAGCGGCCAGCGTGACGTGCAACGGCGTCGACTGCCCGCGCGCGACCGTCACCGAGCGGGTGACCTCGGGCTGATCCGGCAGGCGCAGCCGGACGACGAGCGTCCCCGGGCTCGCGGTAATGGTCGCCGGCGTCGTGAAGCTGCCCTCGAGCCCGTCGACGCGCACCGCCGCCCCGGCGGGCTCGCTCGTGACCACGAGCTTCGGGCGCGCGGCGTCCACGCGGCGCTCGAGGCCACCGATGATGCGCTCGATCTCGTCGCGGTCCGGCGCCGCCGGGGCGATGGTCAGGTAGCGTCGGTAGGCCGCGAGCGCGCGCTCGTCGTCCTGGAGCCGTTCGAACGTACGGGCGAGGTTGAAGGCGAGTTTGGGCGACTGCGGAAAGATCTCCAGCGCAATCTCGAACTCCCGCGCCGCGCCGGCATAGTCGCCGCGGGCGTAGAGCGTGCGGCCGACCTGATATCGGGCCTCGGCCAAGGCGGACGCGCCCGCTTCGAGCGTCGGCGCAGGGGGATCACCCGCCCCGCGGGCGAGCTGCGGAGTCCCGCTGACGACCAGCAAGACCGTCAGTGCGAGGGAGGAGAAGTGTTCAACGATGCGTGACACGGTGTAGACCTTCGCCCGGCCGGCCGCCGACGGGGCTGCTGCCAGCTTGCCCCCGTACATCACCCTGCGCAAGATGCACCCCGATGCTCGTTTGTCCGACATGTTCCAGGGAGTTTCCGTCGAGCGGCCTGGCGCTGTGCCCCGACGATGGGACACCGCTGCGATCCGCCGGCGGCACGCCCACGGTCCGACCCGATCCCCGCGTCGGTAGCGTCCTCGCCGGTCGCTACCTGCTCGGGTCCATTCTCGGAACCGGCGGCATGGGGACGGTCTATCTCGCCACCGATCTCGGTGAAGGGGCCGAGGGCGCTCAGGTCGCCATCAAGGTCGTGTCCCCTGCCGCGCTCACGGATCCCGCGTTCATCGGGCGGTTCTGGCAGGAGATTCGCGCCGCGCGAGCCATCATGCACCGTCAGGTCGTTCGCATCCTCGGTTTCGGCGATACCGCGGAGGGGACGCCGTTTCTGGTCATGGAGTACGTGGCCGGAGAAACGCTCGATGCCGTTCTCCGGCGGTCGGGTCCCCTCCCGCCCGAGCGCGCGGCGTTTCTGGCCCGCGAGCTCGCCTGTGGGATCGAAGCCGCGCACAAGTGCCAGGTGATGCACCGGGATCTCAAACCGGCGAACCTCATGGTCTGTGATGACGGCGCGGGCGGAGAGACCCTCAAGATCCTGGACTTCGGGTTGGCCAAACCGTGTGACGCCAACCCGCAGGGCGTCTCCCTGACCGAAACCGGCCTGGTCTTCGGGACGCCGGAGTACATGTCGCCGGAGCAGGCGCGGGGCGAGCGGGTCGATTATCGGACGGACCTGTACGCCGCCGGGTGCATCCTGTTCGAGATGCTCGCCGGCCACGGGCCGTTCGGAACGGGTTCGACGGTCGCGATGCTGTTGCGCCACATGCGCAGTCCCGTGCCTCGCTTCGAGGAACTCCACCCCCCGGTGGCGGTCCCCGAAGCCCTCGCCGAGATTGCCTACACGGCGCTGCAGAAGCCGCGGGAGGACCGCTTTCAGACGGCGTCGGCGCTGCGCCGGGCGCTCGAGACGGCGATGAACCTGTCGCCGAGACCCTCCATCGCCGTCACCCTCGCGCCGCCGAGCAACCCGGGGGCTGCGGGCTTCGCCGACGCCCCCACGCCGGAGGCGCATGCCCCCGACCCGATCGGACGGCCGAGCCTCGCCCCGCCGGGGCCGGCGGTCCCGCCTCGAGGGTCACCAACTCGCACGTCCGGCGCCCGTTGGGGTCCGTTGGTCGCCGTTGCGGTGGCGCTCGCGGCGGCCGCGCTCGGATTCGTGGGCGGGCGGGCCGCCCCCACCGGGCACTCGGCGCCAGAACCGTCGACGCCGGCGCCGACGAGCGCACCCGCGCCGACACCCGTGACGATCCGGTTTCGCTCCGAGCCGCCGGACGCGCGCCTCGAGGTCCGACAGGCCACCGACGGCGCGGTCCTGCTCCGGGCGCGGACGCCGGCCGAAGTCGCCCTCCCGCGCGGTGCCGCCGTCGACGCCCGGTTGATGCTCGAGGGGCGTCCGACCCGGACCGTCACGGTCGACACCCGGGCGGACGGCGACGTGCTCGTCGAGTTCGGCGGGCCGGCGCCCGCGAGTGACCCGCCGCCCGCCGTGACCCCGGAAGCAGGCGCGACCACGGGCGGGGTCATTGCCGCACCGGCGGTGCCTGCGGGGCCGAGGCCTTCGCGCCCGGCCGCGACGCGCAGCGCGCCCCACGCGGCCGGCGATGCCTCGGAAGACCTGCGCTGAATGAGCACCGCGGCGGACCGATTCCTGGATCGCGGTCTCATTGCGCAGGGCGGCATGGGCGAGGTCAGGCGCGCGTGGGACACCCGGCTCTGTCGCGAGGTCGCGCTCAAGACGGTGCTGTCCGACCGCGCATGCGAGGGGGACGCCAGCCTCCGCATCGAGGCGGAGGCGAAAATCACCGCAAGACTCCAGCATCCGGGCGTGCTGTGCGTGATCGACTCCGGGTTCCTGGACGACGGGCGGTTCTGGTACGCGATGCCGCTCATCGCTGGCGCGACGCTGACGGAGGAGATCCGGACACGCCACGACGAGGTCGCCCGCGGTCTTTCCGAGGGGCCGTCGGTGCTCTTTCGGCTGATGTCCCAGTTCCTGCGCGTCTGCGAGGTGATGGCCTTCGCCCACGACCGCCGGGTCGTGCACCGCGATCTCAAGCCGTCGAACGTCATGGTCGGGCGGTTCGGTGAGGTCTACGTGATGGACTGGGGTGTCGCCAAGGATCTGGACGGCGAACCCGAGACGCTGCCGGGCGTGGCGATGTCGATCCCGATCGTGGGCACGGGCCTGACGACATACGGCCAGGCCCTCGGGACGCCGGCGTACATGCCGCCCGAGCAGGCAATGGGCGCGTTGGACGAAGTGGGGCCGTGGAGCGACGTCTATGCCCTGGGCGGTATCCTGCACGAGGTCCTCACCGGGGCGCCGCCTTGGCCGCCGCGGCTGACCCCGGGGCAGGCCCCGCTGCGGCCCGACGCGGCGCTCGTCGCACTCTGCCTGGGGGCGCTGGCGGAGGCCACGGTGGCCCGCCCGGCCGACGCGGGGGCCTTGGCGGCCGCCGTGCGTGGTTGGCTCGAGGGCGCTCAACGGCGGGCCGCGGCGCTGGTTCACGTTCGCGAGGCCGAGGCGTTGGCGGTCGAGGTGGCGCGCAAGCGCGCGGCGGCACTCGAGCTTCGGCAGGAGGCCAGGACCCTGCAGGCCGGGATCGCGACGACCGCGGCCGAAGCCCTGAAGCTCCCGGTGTGGCGGCTCGAGGACGCCGCGGTCGGTCTCGAACGGGCCGGGCGGGTGGACGTCGTCGGCGTCGAACAGCATCTACGAATGGCCCTCAGCCTGTCCGCGGACGACGTGCAGGCACGCCGCCTGCTGGCGGAGCACTACCGGGACCGCCTGTTGGCGGCGGAGCAGATCCGGGATGCCGACACCGTCGCCGAGGCCGAGGCGCTGCTGCGCGCCAACGACGGGGGCTTGTACGCCGAGTGGCTGCAAGGCGATGCGAAGTTGACGCTCGACACGGATCCGTCCGGCGCCGAGGTTTTCCTGTCGACCTACGCGGAGCGCGACCGCCGGCTCGTTCCGACCGACCGCCGCCGCCTCGGACGAACGCCGCTCGAGGCCGTGGCCATTCCACGCGGTTCGCACCTGCTCGAGATTGAGCACGGAGATCGGCCCACCGCAAGGCTCCCCGTCCGCGCCGGACGGCTCGAGCACGTGCGTTGGGTTCGGCCGGGCGAGGCGACACCCCGCAGGGTGCTCCTCCCGAAGGCCACCGATCTCGGACCGGACGAGGTCTACGTGCCCCCCGGCATGTTTCAGTACCAGGGCGATCCGTCGACCGCAGAGCCCATTCCGGCGCGGCTGATCTGGGTCGACGGTTTCATCATCGCCCGGCACCCCGTGACGTTGGGCGCCTACATCGAGTGGCTCAACGCGCTCGTGGATGCGGGGGACGAGCCCGAGGCGATCCGGTGCGCCCCGCTCCTCCCGCCCGACGAGGTGGGGTCCAACTTCGTGCGTCGGATCCCCCGGTTCCCGCGCGGGCGGTTCGCGCTGACCGCCGAGCTCGAGCACTTGCGGGACTGGCCGCTGAGCCTCGTCGACTGGCACGCCGCGATGGGCTACGCCGCCTTCCGTTCGCGGATGACCGGATTGCCCTGGCGCCTGCCGCATGAGATCGAACGCGAGAAGGCCGGGCGCGGCGCGGACGGCCGCATCTACCCCTGGGGCGACTTTCCGGAGCCGACGTGGTCGCGCAACGCCGGCGCGTCCGAGGCGGGGCCCCTGCCGGGGACCGTCGAGGCGTTCCCCCGCGACGAGAGCCCCTACGGTGTCCGGGGTCTGGCCGGGAACGTGCGGGACTGGTGTCTGAACGTCTGGCGGGCCGACGGGGGCGGGGACGAGGGCGCGGCGCTGATTCTCGAGCCGCCTGGCCACGACGACCCGGCCTACCGCGCCATCCGCGGCGGGTGCTGGTCGGTCGGCATGGCCCAGTGCCGATTGACCGAGCGCTACGTCGGCTGGCCCGGCGAACGGTACCCGACGGCGGGCATCCGCCTCGTCCGGAGCTGGCCCTGAGGGGCCTCAACCCAGCAGCGCCTCGTCGATCTCGAAGTTGAGGGCCAGAAACGCGACGGCTTGATCCCGATGCCGGAGCTGGACGGCCTCCGCGGCCGCTCGGGCGAAGGCCTCCAGCGCGGCCAGGGGGCCCTGGCGTTCGACCTCGAGGGCGGCCAGGGCTTCGCGCGTCGAGACCAGAGCGCGCGCCCCGGCGGCGACCGCTCCGTGCGCATCGGCGAGCGCGGCCTCGAGCCCGGCCTCGAGCGCGAGGTCGACCGCTCGGGTCTCGAGGAGCGCCCGGATCCGTCCGGCCAGGGCCTCGGCTTCGTTGACGTCGGCCGACGCCCGGTCGCAGGGCTCGCCCGTCTCGCGGGCGGCCTCCAGCGCCCGCTTCACCGCACCGGCGTGGACCTCGAAGTGCACCGAGAGCTCGCGGTCCCCGGCCCGAAGCGAATCGGCGACGGCCGCGCGGCGCCCCCGCAGAGCCTCCAGCTCCGTCAGGGCACGGGCGTGGTGCGCCTCACGGCTGCCGAGGTCGAGCGCGAGCGTCCGCGCGCGCCCGTCGAGGTCGCAGGCGAACCGCGCGGCGGCCTGCTCCGCCGCCTCGTTTCGGGCTCGGGCCTCGGAGAGGGCCTCGGCCGCAGCCCGAACCGCCGCTTCGCACGTTCGAACGCGCTCCGGGACGAAGTCGGCGTGGAAATGGCGAGACACCAGGGCACCCGCCGCCGCGCCGACCCCGCCCGAGTCCGGCCGCCATGCCCCCCCTGCCGCCTGCGCCTCGGTCGCGTTGCGCGTGAGGTCGGAAACGCCCTGGGCGAGGGCATCGGCCTCCAGCGCGATCGCCGACAACGCCGCCGAGACCTCCTCACAGTCGGCCGGGCGCCCCGCGGGTTCGGGGTCGAGCAGCCGCACGAGCAGCACGCGCAAGCCCTCCGGCAGCGCGTGCGGGGGCAGCGGGGGCGCGCTGCGCGCCCGGCAGACCTGCACGGCGATGGCCATCGGCGGGCCGACGTACGGCGTCTGTCGGAACAAACACTCGTACAGCGTCACGCCCAGGGAGTAGAGGTCGCCACCGGGCCCCGCGGGCTCGCCGCGGAGCCGCTCGGGCGCGACGTACGCCGGAGAACACGCGACATCGCCCGAGGCCGTCCGGACGAGGCGCGCGGGATCGTCCGTCGCGAGCCCTGCGATGCCGAGATCGAGGATCGCCACGGCCCCGCGCTCGAGGCGCCCGTCGCGCAGGAAGATGTTCGCCGGTTTGATGTCCCGGTGGGTCGCCCGCCGATGGATGGCCCGCAGCCCGGCGACGATCCCCGTCGCGACCTCGACGACCTCGGTCGGGGTCAGAGCGCCGCGCTGATTCAACGCCTCTTCCAGCGTCTGGCCGAAGAGCCGCTCCATGACCAGGTACGGGCGCGCGTCCGCGAGTCGGCCGAAGGACAGGACCCGGACCACGTTCGGATGCTCGAGGGACCAGCAGAGGCGGCCCTCCTGAAGCATTCGCCCGGCCGCCACCGAATCCCGCGAGAGGCGGGCGTGCATGACTTTGACGGCGACGGGTTGCCCGTCCGACCGGCGAACCCCGGCGTACACCCGACCGAACGCGCCCTCCGCGAGGGCTTCGGTGAGGTCGACGTCGTCGAGCTCGGGCAACACGGACACGGCCTCGGGATAGCCCGCCTCGAACCCGTTTGTCGAGGCGGATGCGGGCCCGAGCCTCAATTCGCCCGAACGCCGGCCCGGGTCGAGTCGATCGTCTTCGGCTGCTCGGCTATCTCCGCGGTGGCCCGAACCCCGACATACAGGACGGGCCACACGAGGTCGTCGGTCTCGATGGCCACGGTGGCGACGGCGACCCCGGGCTCGACGGGGCGAAATGCAAGCGCGACGGGCACGGTCTCGTCGGGTCCCAGCGTCGTGGACAGCGACGACGGCGAGACCGCGTCGAAGACGTCCGCGGCGTCGCCGAGGACCGAGACGCCGAGCAGCGTCAGAGGGCCCGTCCCGACGTTCGCCACCGTGATGTGTTCGACTGGTCGGCCGCCCATGGGAACGAGCCCGAAGTCCACGAAGTCCGAAGAGACGGCGGCAGTCCCGACATCGGTGTCGAGGGTCAGGACGCCGTCACTGATGTCGTAACGGCCGTATCGCGCGGGCTGGTAGCCGTGGATGTCGAGCGGATCGTCCGATACGGCGCGAAACACTCCCCGCAGAGGCAGCGCACACCCGCGGGCGGGTTCGCCCGTCACGGTCAGGCGAATCGCGCCTCTCTCGCCCAGAGAGACCGCTTGCCAGTCGACGATCAGGTGACATGTCGCGTCTCCGTAGCGGACGATCGGGGTCAGGGTCCCGCCGGTGCGCCGCTCGGCCACGATGAGTTCCCCGTGCCGGTAGACCCGGTGTTCGAAGCGCAGGGCGCCCGTCAGCGGCCCCGCGTCGATGCGGGTCGCCTCGAAGCGGTAGTCCGTCGGGGCGTCGACGTCGAGGGTGAAACCGGCGAACGCGAGCTCGAGCGGCCCATGGATGCCGAACCGGGCGAGCGCCGCGGAGGCACCCGCGGAGGCGCCCATCGGCTCGTGCAGCGGATTGGTCGGCCGCTCTGCCCCCGACTGGAAGTCGAACAGCCCCGGTGAGGTCAGCCGCGTGTACACGCTTTCGAGACCCATCGCGGCCATCGGATGCGCGGTGCGCCCGTGAACGTCACACGTCGGCCGGCCGACCGCATCGAAGGGCACCGCGACCTCGATGGGCAGCTCGTCGTGGGCGACGGCGCCCCGTCCATGTTGCGGAGACCCCCGATCGACGAGGCCCTCGAAGAGGATCTCGGTGAGGTTTGCGTGGGAAGGAAAAGCGCCGGCCGACGCGAGCAGTCCCGTGGACAGTCGGCGGCTGCGCGGACGGGGGGCATCGAGCTGCATGGCAGGCTCCAGTGAGGGGATCGTGGCGGTGGCGGAGATGGGGCGGCGGCGCGGGCGGTCGTTTCGCGCACGCGCTCTCAGCCGGCCGTGCCCTTCGCTTTGGCGTCCACCTGCTCGGTGCTCGGTTTGAGTTCGATCCAGCCCGAGTCGTCCGGCTCGACGGCGATGCAGGTGTTGCTCCGCCAGTAGCCCGTCAGGGCCGGCTTGCCGCCGACGACGCCCCGCACGAGGAACGCAGCCGTCCCGAGGGCGCCGTTCGCCGCCCAGCGCTTCGTCGCGGGGATGGGGGACGGCAGAATGGAGACGCACTTCGGCGTGTTGTCGAAGGCCTCCACGAGCCCCGGTGTCGCCACCGGTCCCGCATACTCGTAGGCCTTCACGTTCATGACCTTGAGAAAGTACGCGCGGCCGTCCACCCAGGCGTCGGCCTTCTTCGTCCAGTAGAACACCTCGTGTCGGGCCTGGTTGTCGCGCGGGGCCTTCTCGCCGTAGCTGCACATTTCGCCGTACTTCGTCGCGCCGGCCTGTCGTCCGGCGAGGATCTGGAAACAGACGCCCGGTGGCCCCTTCTTGCCGTTTCCGACGTCCGTGAGTTCGAGTTCGGGCGCGATGAACTTCGAGAAGGCGAACGTGCCTCCGGTCGTGATCTGCCCACGCCCGCCCGCCGGGAAGGGACCCCCACCGTCGCGGGGGCCAGGGGGGACGTCCGGATTCGGCGGGGGCAGGTTGTTCATCGGATCGGCACCTGGTTCGCCGCCGGGTCCGCCAGGCCCGCCCGGACCGGGCGGGACGTCGGGGCGCACGGGGGGCTTCCCGGCGGCCGCGGCGAGGGGACAGGAGAGCAAGGCGGCGGCGAGGACGGCGAGGACGAATCGGGTCTTCATGGGGTCTCCTGGTGATGACGCGGTGACGTATCTATTCACGTTGTGTGCCAATGCGGATCGGGCCTTCATCCGTCGTTTCGGTCCCGGAGTGCCGGGTTCTTGCGTCCCAACGGGACGCAGCTCGTGTCACGGCACGACGAGGACTGCCCCGTTCACGAGCGGCAGGTTGACGCGGTCGCCCTGGCGATCACTGAGCAGCACGTCCTCGAGCGTGACATCGAGGCGACCCGGTTCGGCGCCCGCCGAGACCGTGAAGTGCAGCACGACGATCTCGACGTCGCCGTCCCCGTCGGCATCCTCGAACGGGATGAGGGCGGGATCGAGGGCGATCAGCGTGAAGACCCCACCGTCGCCCTCGCCGGCCTCCACGAGGCCTCCGATGGCGCCGAGGTCGTCGCCGACCGTCGCCCCGCCGAACGAGAGGCCCGGCGTGGGGAACCGGACCCTCGCCTCGAGGGCCATGGCCTCCGCTGGCGAAGGGAGCCAGAGCGCGAGCGCGACCGCCTCGCCGGGCCGGGCCGTCGCGCTGCGCAGGCCGGGGCCTTCGGGCAGCACGCCCATGTCGGGCGCTGGCGGCTCGGCGGCGTCGGGGATCGGCGATCCGGCCGCGTCCGGGGCCGGTGGTGGAGCACCCGTGTCGGGCAAAGGCGATACGGCGGCGTCGGGGGCGGGTGGCGGTGCGCCCGTGTCGGGCAAGAGCGGCTCGGCCGCGTCGGGGGCAGGCGGCGGTGCGGCGTCCGGGGCCGGCGGCGGTGCGGCGTCCGGGGCCGGCGGCTCCGTCGAGTCCGGGTTCGCGTCGGTATCCGGGGATTCGGCGGCGTCGGGTTTCCACGGCGACGCGTCCGCGCGCCCGGCGTCCGGCTTCGGCGTGAACGGTCCGGCACTGTCGCAGCTCGGCGCGAGGACGGCGCCCATCAGCAACGCGAGGGGGGGGATGAAACGCATGGGGCGGTCTCCTGTGGGGCTACTGCGGCAGGCCGCAGCCGGGGAACTGGGCGTGGGTCTGGCCGTCGGGGCAGACGGTGTAGTTGTCGAGGGTCCGTCCGGAGAAATCGACCGTCCCGGCGTAACTGAGCCCGTTGAGCACCGCTCCGGAGAGGTCCGTGTTGTCGAACGACGTCAGGTTGGAGAAGCCGCCGAGGGCGCAGTTGGACAGGTCGGCCCCGGTGTTCGCCGAGATGTCCTCCCCGTCCGAGAAGTCTGCACCTTCGAAAACGCCGTCGAGGCGACAGCCGCCGAGCCGGGCGTCCCGGAAGTCCGCGTTTCGGGCGCCCACGAGCGTGAACGTGACACCCGTGGCGATGGCCCCTTCCAGGTCTGCAGCGTACATGCTGACCCACGTCCAGGCGGCGCCCGTGAGGTTGGCACCCGACAGATTCGCGCCGCTCAGGTCGACGAGGCCGAAGTCGGACCCTTGCAGATTCGCGTCCCGGAGGTCGGCGGCCACGAGGAACGGCGTGACACTGCTGGCCACCGTCCGTGAGAGATCGGCACCCGCCAACGGGGCTCGCCAGCATGTCGGGTCAAGGAGACAAGCGGCACCGGCATTGCAGTCGGGTGCGCTCCACCGACAGTTGGTGAATCTCACGCGACCGAGGTCCGACCCCGAGAAGTCCGCCCGCTCCAGAATCGCCCCGAGGAAGCTGGCGTTCTGGAGATCCTCCCCGGCGAAAGACGCCTCGCTGAGATCGGCACCCACGTAGGTCGTCCCGGTGTAGGTGACCTCGCTGAAGGCGGCCCCGACCAGGCTCGCGTTCTGGAAGCGCGCGTTCGTGAGATCGGCCCGGTCGAACCTTACGCCGTCCAGCGACGCGCCGCTGAAGTCCACGTTCACAAGACGTGTATTCGCTCGGCGACAGGCGGGGGGCAGCTCGGCGTCGGAGCACTCCGTGAACCGCTCGGCGCTGCACCCCGCGAAGAGCCCGAGGTCGTCGAGGCGCCCCTGATAGAAGTCGCTGGCAACCGCGTTGTCCCACTCCTGGCCGATGCTGAAACGGGTCGCCGTGCTCCACGCCGGGTTCATGGGACGCTGGCCGATCTGGGCGCCGTCGACGAAGAGGGTGGCGGGCCCCCCGGGCTGCACCGAAACTCGCAGGGTGTGCCAGGCGTTGTTGTTGTAGCCGCTGCCATGAACCGTTCCGTCGCTCAGGTAGATGCCGCCGTTCATGGCGATGCCGACACCGAAGACCGGGACGCTGAGATCCGTGTTTGCGGCGAAAATCAGGCTCCCTCCATTCGAGCCGGGCACTTCGCTGGTCCGGAAGCGCACGGACAGTGTGAAACCGTCTCCGGTCGCCAACGCACCCGCCAATGTGTTCGCCGTGACGTAGTCGTTCACACCGTCGAGGTTGATTGCGTAGTCCGGGCCACTGACGACGAGATAGTTCGGCCCCCCCACGGCGACGCCGTCGTGAAGGCTGGACCATGAATCATCGGTGTCATTGTCGAAGTCCCAGAACGCGAGGGGGCGCCCGGTCTCGGTCGGCAGGACGCAGCCCTGGGGCACGGCTTGCCGGTCCGCCGGCCCGATCAGCGCCTCGAAGAGTGTGACGTCGACGGCCAACGCGCCCGTCAGGTCAGCCCCGGCGAGATCCGCCCCCACCAGGTTGGCCCGGGTGAGGTTGGCGCCGCGCAGATCGGCCAGCTCGAGCAGCGCTCCCGGGAGCTGCGCGCCCGTGGCGTTGATCTCTCGCGCGCTCGATTGCCACTCGCGGCCGCCGACCGCCGCGGCGATGAGCAGAGCCCCGGGCAGGCGGGCGTCCGTGAGATCGGCGAGGTCCAGACTGGCGCCGGAGAGCTCGGCCTGTCCCAGTTGCGCGCCGGACAGACACGCCCCTTGCAGCCAGGTCCTCGACAACTGCTGACCCGCGAAAGACACCCCCGCGAGGTGCACATCCGAGAGGTTGGCCCCGGTCAGGACGGCCTGCCCGAACGAGGCTCCGGTGAGCGTCGGGGCCATCCGTGCGCCTCCGCAGGCCACGCCCCGCAGGCGTGGGGCGCTCGTGAACAGCGCGCCCGAGAGGTCGGCGCCGGAGAAATCGACCCGGGTGAGGTCCGTGATCCGGTTGCCCCCCGCACAGGCGGCGAGCGTGGTCCCAAAGCTCCAGTTGTGGATCTCGTGACTCTGTGTCTCGGTGCCGGTGCTCGCCGTGAAGCCCACCCACGCCGTGCTGCCGCCCGAGAGGGCGAGCGTCGTGGCGAGGTTGAGCGCCAGTGTCAGGCGCGCCGTGTCCTCGTCGTCGACGTACACACTGAGCGTGCCGGGGGTGTAGGTGATGCGGGCGTCGTGGAGGGTGCCGTCGCCGAGCGACACGCCCGCGGGGAGCGCCACCGTCGCCCGCCGCGGCGGGTTGGCCTCCGTCGCGGTGTTGGCGGCCAGGCCGTTCGTGTGAATCGAGATGTGATTCGTCTCGGCTGCGCCCGTCCACGTGTCGAACTCGATGGCGACGCTGTTCAGGATGCCTTCGTACCCGAGCCCCGCGCCCGTGGCACCGAGGCGATCGCCCGCGTGCGCCTGTACGACGAACGCGAACCCCTCGCCGCGCCCGCCGGCCATGCGGAACGAGAACCGGGTTTCCCAGGGGCCGTCGACCGCGACGCGGGTCGTCTTCCAGGCCGCGCCGGCCAGGTTCTGGGCAAGCGGTGTCAGCGCCAGCCGCCGCCCGTCGAGGGCCGCGGACCCCACGAGCGTCAGCGAGCTCGCGTCGACGAAGTCCGGGTACTGAAAGCTCGGGCTCATCGTCCGCGGATAGAGCCTCGCCCCGCGCAGCGACGCGCCCGAGAGGTCGGCGCCGGCGAGGACTGCCCCCGTCAGGTCGACCGCGTCCATCGAGGCCGCCGAGAGGTCGGCGTTCGAGAGGTCCAGGCAGTTCAGATCGGCCCCGGTCAGGTCCACGCCGCGCAGATCGGCGCCCCGGAGGTCCCCCGCGGCGAGGAGATCGGCGCGGGTCAGCGGGCGCCCGACGGCCGCGAGGTTCAGATCGGCGTCCACGAGACGCTGCAACGTCATGGCGAGCTGCTGCTCCGGCGGCACGAGAGCGGCCGCGGTCACGTTGACCTCGACCCCCGGACGCGAGAAGCCCGGCCGGTCGACCGAGACGCGGTAGGTGCCCACGGGCAGGTTGTCGAACACCGCCTTGCTCGGGTGTGCGGCGCACGAGCCGGCGGCGGTGACGGCCACGGCCGGCACGGTGCGCACGGCGTTGACCCCCAACAGGTTGACGAACACACCGCGATCACCGGCAGGGATCCAGTCCGGCGCCATGAGAACACAGGCCGTGATCCGCCCGGCGCCGAGCGCAGGCAGAACCGTGACACGCCCGTCGAAGGGCTCGTTCAGGCCGTTCGGCTCGAAGCGTGCCTGCACCTCGTCCCAGAGCACCTGAACGCTGGTCTCGACGAAACCCTCCCGCGTGAAGGTCAACGTGTGGTCGTCGTTGGAGGTCAGGAGCGCGAACGCGCCGTCGCCGTCCGTCAGCGCGGTGGCCACGAGGTTGTTGCCCACGGTCGCTTGCACGAGGACCCCGCCATGCTCCGCTCGACCGGCGAGCGAGACCCGCCCGCGGAGCACCACCGCCAGGGCGTCCGCCTGCACGGTGATGAGCCCCAGGTCCCGCTCTCCGGCCGCGAGGGCGATGTCCGCGCTGTACGGCTGGTGGCCGCGGACGGTGAGCCCGACCGTGTAGTTGCCCGGCGCCAGGCCCGCGAACTGGAACTGCCCGTGACCGTCCACGTCGTCGAAGACGGGCTCGACGCGGGTCACGGCTCCGTCCGCGCTGATGAGGGTGGCCACGGCACGCCCCGCCCAGTCGTTCAACGCGCCGAGGTCGCTCGCGACCGTCCCGGTCAGCGTGGCGGTCGGTTGCGGCGTGAGCGTGAGCGTCGGGTTGGCGACGTTTGCCACCTCGAACCGGCGGTCGGCGGCGTCCCAGGCCAGGACGACGTTGTTCAGGGCCTGGTGATCGGGGTGCGTGACGTCGAGGTCGTGGGCCTCGGGTGTCAGGGAGAGATCGACGCGCCCGGCGGCATCGCTGACGGCGGTGCCGGCGATGACGCCGTTGCGCCGGGCCCGGACGAGGGCGCCCTCGACGGCGGCGCCGCCGGTCGCGCGCACGGTGGCGGTGAATGGGGCGAAGTCGGGGACGAGATCGATGATGCCCAGGTTGATGCCATTGGCCGGCAGATTCACTGCCTGGACGACGGGGCGGTGACCCTGCACCTGAATGGTCAGCGAGTAGGCTCCGGTGCGGAGACCGGCGACCTGGAATCCCCCGTTGGCGGCGACGGTGGCGAGGCGTTGCCCGTCCGCACCGACGACCGCGATGACCGTGCGTGCGGCCCAGTCGTTGATGACGAGGGGGCTTCGCAGCGTCCCCGAGAGCGTGGCCGTGGCCTCGGGCTGAATCGTCAGGACGGCGCCGGAGAGCGGGTTGCCGTTGTAGACGAAGTGTCCGCCGTCCGGCTCTGCGGCGTTCTCGATCCAACCGATCGCGAGGTCGGCGCTGCCGATGTAACCGGGCCGGGCAAGCGTGAGGACATGCGCCTCCCGCGCCGCCGGGAACGCAAACGCCCCGGCGGGGTCGGTGAGCGTCGTGAAGACCAGATTGGGGCCGATCTTCGCCCGCACGACGATGTCGGCGTGGTTGCCCCCCGGGGGGGCCGCGACGCCGGCGAGTCGGGCGACGCCCCGCATCGTGACCGCCGTGGGCGCCTCGGCCTCGGGGACGAGGTCGATGGCCAGGGGCGAAATGGGCGGGTTGTTCCCCGCCGCCAGGTTCAGCGCCCGGGACGAGGGCAGGTGACCCCGCGCCGAGACGCTGAGGGTGTACGGCCCGGGGACGAGCCCGGCGAGCTGGAACGATCCGTCTTCCAGCACGGGCTCCAGACGCCGCGTCGCGCCGTCGTCGCTGACCAGCACGACGTAGGCGCGGTTGGCCCAGTCGTCGATCTGCAACGGGCTGCGCAGGAGGCCGTTCAGCGTCGCGACGGGCAGCGGCGGGAGCGCGAGGGGGGTCCCGGCGAGGTCCGCGCCGGCCACCTCGAATCGCTCCTGGGCCTCGTCCCAGACCACGCGCGCGTCGACGCGCTGGTACCCTTCGTGTGTGAGGGTGAGGTCGTGGGTCTCGCGGGAGGTGAGGAACGCGAAGCCGCCGGCGGCGTCGGTGAGCGCCGTGGCCACGAGGTTGGGACCCACGGCTGCGCGGACGAGCACGCCGCCGTGGTCCTGCCGACCGGCGAGCTCGACTCGACCCCGCAGGAGCAGTGCCTGTTCGGCGACGGCCTCCGGCTGGAGGAGCACCACGACGCGGTTGCCGGCGCGGGCCAGACCGGGCGTGACGGCGGGGTCGAGCACCGCCCCGAGGTCTCGCGCGCCCTGTGGCAGGACGACCGGATGAGACCAGGCGATGTGTCCCTGCGCGGCGACGCTGAGCGTGTAGTTGCCCGGCACCAGGCCGGCGAACTGGAATTGGCCGTGCCCCTGATCGGCATCGGCCACGGGCTCGAGCCGCCGCGAGCTGCCGTCCGCGGTGACCAGCGTCACGAAGGCGCGGGCGCTCCAGTCGTCGCGCGCGCCGACGGCACTCGCGACGTACCCGCTCAGCGTCGACACCGGCAACGCCGGCAGCACGAAGGGCGGCGCGGGGAACCCGGTCACCGTGAATCCGCGCGCGGCGTCCCAGTCGAGCACGACGCCCGAGACGCGGCCGTATCCGTCCCGCGTGAAGCTGAGTTCGTGGTCGACGGTGGAGAGTCGCAGCGAGAACTCGCCCGTCGCGTCCGAGACCGCGCTGCCGACGTGGTTCGCACCCCGGACGCGGGCCTGGATGACTGCGCCTTCGATGCCTTGTCCGGCCCCATTCACGACGCGCGCCGTGTAAACGACCTCCTGCGGCACGAGGACGAAACGGCCGAGGTCCTGCTCGATGGCGTCGATGGTGACCGTGCGGCTCTGCGGCCAGTAGCCCTGGACCTGGATGGTCAGCGAATACTCGCCGGGGCGCAACCCGGCGACCTGGAAGGTGCCCGCGCCGTCCGCCGTGTTGACGACCTGCGCGATGCGCTGCACGTCGGCCCCCTGGAAGAGGACCAGCGAGCGCGCCGTCCAGTCGGCCACCGGCACGGCGCTCTCGAGTCGCCCGAAAGCGCCCGCCGTGGCCCGCGGCTCGAGCCGGAAGACGACGTTCGCGAGAGGCTCGCCGTTGACCTCGAAGCGCCCGGCGCCCGGCGCCTGTGCGTCGTCGACCCAACTGATCGTGTGTTCCGGGCTCGGCTGGAAACCCGACTTCAAGAACGTGACGACGTGGGTCTCGCGCGAGACGGGGAAGAGGAAGGTGCCGCTCGCGTCCGTGACGGTCGTGAACACCAGATTGCCGCCGATTCGGCCCCGCACGGTGACGTCGCTGTGGTCGCCGTCGTCGGGCACGCCGGAGAGCCGCACCATGCCTCGCATCAGAACCGAGGTCTCCTCGTCGAAGGCCTCGGGCACGAGGGCAATCCGGACGGGTCCGTTCGCCCCGTCGACGAGGCTCAGGTTCTCGCTGGTCGGCTGGTGGCCACGGGCCGAGACGCTGAGGCGATAGTCGCCGGGTGGCAGGTCGACGAACTCGAAGTCGCCCTCCCGGAGCACGGGTTCGATGCGGCGCACGGCCTCGTCGGCGCTGATCAGAGAGACGTAGGCGCGGTTGGCCCAGTCATCGACCTGCAACGGGCTCGACAGACGACCGGTCAGCGTGGCCGTCGGCAGCGGCGCCAGATCGAGCGCGGTCGCGGTGAGCGGGACGCCCTGCCGCGTGAATGTGTTGGTCTGTTCGTCCCACGAGGCCGTTACGTCGAGCCGCTGAAAGCCGGCGCGCGTCAGGCTCAGGTCGTGGGTGTCCCGCGTCGTCAGGAGTGCGAAGCGACCGGTGTCGTCGGTCAGCGCCGTGCCGACCAGGTTGGGCCCGATGGCGGCCTGGACCAACACACCTTCGTGACGGTCCCGGCCCCCGAGATGGACCGTGCCGCGCAGCAACACGCCGGAGGTGTCGGCGTCGGGCTCGAGCATGATGGCGAGCGCGCCGCCGACGTCCTCCAGACCGGGCACCGCACCGGGGTCGAGCACGTCCGCGAGCGTGTTCTCACCCTGGGGCAGCTCCAGGGCCACGGTGAAACCCGCGTGTCCCTGCGCCGTGACGGACAACACATACGCGCCGGGCACGAGACCGGAGAACTGGAACTGTCCGTGCCCGCGGTCGGCGTCGGCCACCGGCTCCAGGCGGCGGGTCTCGCCGTCGGCGGCGACCAGGGTCACGAATGCGCGGCCCGGCCAGTCATCCAGGGCGCCGAGGCGGCTTGCGACGCGGCCTTCGAGCGTGGCGCATGGCTCGGGCACCATCACGAACGGCGGCGCATCGAGGTCGCGGACCTCGAACCGGTCGTCGGCGGTCCAGTCGAGGAACACGTCTCGCAGGGGCGCGAAGCCATCTGCCGACACACTCAGCACATGGGTCTCGGGGGTCAGCAGGAGGGTGAACTCGCCGCCGGCGTCCGAAAGGCCGGTGGCGGCGGTGACGTCGTCGCGTTCGGCGCGGATGACGGCCCCCTCGACCGGGGCACCGTCGGGGTCGACGACGAGACCGGTGAACGGCACGCTCTGGGGGGAGAGCGACAGAAGGCCGAGGTCGAGGCCCTCTGCGGGCACCTCGAGCGCCCGTACGACCGGGGCGTGGCCGAGCGCCTGAATGGCGAGCGTGTAGGCGCCGGGCCGCAGGCCGGCGGCCTCGAACCGGCCCTCGCCGGCCTCCTGGGAGACCGTGGCGAGCCGCTGCACGCCGTCGCCGAAGAGGCTGACGAGTGCGCGTGCAGGCCAGTCGTCGATGCGCAGGGGGCTCGCCAGGCGGCCCGTCACGGCGGCGGTCTGGCGGGGCTCCAGCGAGAACACGACCTCGGCGAGCGGTCGACCCTCGTACTCAAAGCGTCCGCCCTCCGGCAGCGCCTCGTCGACGCGCCAGGCGATGACATGCTCGGCGCTCGGCTGGTAGTTGTTCCGAGCGAAGGTCAGCACATGACTCTCCCGGGCGACGGGGAAGAGAAATGTGCCAGAATCGTCAGTCATGGTGGTGAAGACCAGGTTGCCCCCGATGCGGCCTCGCACGGTGACGTCGCTGTGGTCGCCGTCGTCCGGCACGTCGGCGAGGCGGACCCGGCCGACGAGCAGGGTGGCCGTCTCGGCGTCGAAGCCTTCGGGGGTGAGGGCGATCCGGACCGGACCGTTCTCGCCCTCGACGAGGGTGACGTTTTCGGTGGCGGGCAGGTGGCCGCGGGCGCTGACGCTGAGCCGGTAGTCGCCGGGCGGCAGATCGGTGAACTGGAAGCCGCCGTCCCGGAGGACGGGCTCGAGCCGGCGGACGGCCTCGTCCGCGCTGACGAGCGTCACGAAGGCCCGGTTGGCCCAGTCGTCGATCTGAAGGGGGCTCTGGAGCTGTCCGACGAGCGCCGCGGTCGGGAGGGGCGAGAGCGCGAATTCGACGGCGTCGAGGGGGCGATCCTGGCTCTCGAAGCGGGCCTCGGCATCGTCCCACTCGACGGTCTCGACGCGCTCGGCGAAGCCCTCGCGGCTGAACCCGAGCTCGTGCGTCGCACGCGAGGTCAGAAACGCAAAGGCGCCGGAGGGGTCGGAGACGGCGGTGGCGACGAGGTTGCCGCCGACCGTGGCGCGGAGGATGACGCCCCCGTGGTCCTCGCGGCCGGCGAGGGCGACGCGACCCCGAAGGACGACGGCCGAGTCGGCGTTGTCCGCCTCGGGCGTCAGCCACACCCCGATCTCGCCGTCGATTTCGGCCGCACCGGGCGTCACTCCGGGACGCAGCACGTCACCGAGGGTGCTGCGTCCGGCGGGCAGGTCCACGGACGCGCTGAAGGGCAGATGTCCCTGGGCGGTGACGCCGAGGGTGTACGGACCGGGGGGCAGGCCGGCGAATTCGAGGCGGCCCCGCCCGCGCTCGGCGTCGAGGACGGGCTCGAGCCGGCGGACGAGACCGTCGGCGGACGTGAGGGTGGCGAAGGCGCGGCCGGGCCAGTCCTCGAGGGCGCCGAGAGCGCTGCCGACGGGGCCGCCGAGGGCGGCGGCGGGGCGCGGTTGCAGCTCGAAGGGGGGGGCGGCGAGGTCCCTTACGGTGAAACCGGCCTCGGTGAAGTCGAGGTAGACGTCGGCGAGGGGCTCGAAGTCGGGGTGTGAGAGCGAGAGTGCGTGGGTCTCCGGGGTCAGAAGCAGGCTGAAGGCGCCCTCGACGTCCGTCAGCGCCGTCGCGGCGGTGACCGCGCCCCGCTGAGCGCGCACGACGACACCCTCGACGGGGGCCCCGCCGGCGCGCACGACGACGCCCGCGAAGTCGGCGCGGTCGGGGACGAGCGCGAGGGGGCCGACGTCGACGTCCGCGGCGCCGAGGGTGACGTCCCGCCGCAGGGCGTGGTGGCCGACGACGAGGGCCGAGAGGGCGTACTCACCCGGGAGCAGGCCAGCGATCTGAAACGCCCCGTGACCGTCCTCGGTCGCGGTGACGGTGGCCACCCGGACGACGCCGCCGCCGGTGGCCTGAACCAGGCTGCGCAGGGGCCAGTCCGCGACGGGCAGCGGGCTTTGCAAGGTGCCGGAGAGGGCGTAGGTGGCGGGTGGCTCGCACCAGATCTCCTCGTCGCCGGACAGCGAGGCGGTTTCGCCCGCGACGATGTCGACGGCGGTCTCGCGCCAGCGCTCGGGCAGGAGGAAGCCCGAGGCTGGGACGAGCTGCAGGGTGTGGGTCCTGGCGACGAGGCCGAGGGTGAAAGTGCCGTCGGGGCCGGTAACGCCTTGCGCACCGGTCTCCCGGGCAACGACGCGGGTGCCGGCGTGGCCATCGTCCGGGGCGCCGCGGAGGCGGACGCGGCCGACGAGGACGCCGGTCCGGGCGGAGAGCGTGAGCTCGCCGACGTCGACCGAGGCGCCGATGCCGACGCGGAAGAGCGCCGGGCTGGCCCCGAAACCGTCGAGGGCGGCGACGAGGCGCCAATCGCCGGGGCGGACCTCGTCGAAGGTGAACGCGCCGGCGGCGTCGAGGCCCACGGTGCGCTGCGCGTTTCCATCGACCTGGGAGGTCAGGGTGACGCGGGCGTCAGCCAGCAGGGCCGGCGCGATACCGACGGGCAGAAGAACGCGCCCCCGCACGACGCCCGTGGCCTGCACCGTCACCGGCGCATTGGGGTCGTAGGGGTTGTCGGCCGGGATCTCGGCACAGCCGATGAGGGCGGTGAGCACCGATGCGAGCAGGCAAAAGAAGTAGACAGTCATCCGCATGACACGACCCTCCGTCGACGGCACCCGATCGCGCCGCCTCACGCTCCCGAGGCAAGAACTGCGCCGTCGCGAGGACGTTGGCAAGTCACTTCGTGCGAGGCGTGTGTCGCGTCTCATCCGGACGCACGCGCGTCCAGGAATGACGCGGCAATCGCGGTTGCACGATGCGCTCCCCGGACGCATGATGCGGGGCGGTTTTCGGTCTCTGGCGCGGCCCCGGTGTGCCAGCCAGGCATCATGCGCAGTGGATTGGAGGCCTTCATGAAGGCTCGTGTGAGTCTCACCGCGTTCGTGCTGCTCGGACTGGGAGCGGCCGCCGGTTACGCGGTCCCACCCGACGAACCGTTCGGCCGGGCACGAGGCGCGGCAGGTGGCAGACCGGTGAATCCGGTCGCCACGGATCGTGGGGGGGCGTTCGCCGTCACGGCGGCCGAGTTCGTTTTGCCATCGAGCAAACCAGTGGCCTCCCTCGACTCGTAGCCGTGGAGCGGCGGCTCGCTGATGTCGGGCTCATCGTGTTCTTCGACGTGGGAGGTCGAGATGGGGAACTCTCAGACGCTGCGCTCGCGTTCCGCGTCGAACAGGCCAGGTAGCCGATGGACGGCTACCGCTGGCAGCGGAGGGCCAGGCCGTCGAGATTGGCCGCGTCTCTGTGGAACATCGCGTCTACGGTCGTGCCACGCGGACAGGAGAGTGAGCCGAGGGAGCCACCGTCGCCACCGATTCGCACGGTCACGGTGCGGTTTGATCCCGAGGAGAGGTTGACGCAACGGAGGGAAGCAATCTGGTCGATGAGTCCCCCCGACCGGACGTTCACCCCTTGCAGAGCCTCGCCGGTCTGACACATGAACCGCTGGGAGCCCGCAGGGGAGGCGGCCGCGTGGTTGTTCAACGGCATCCACCCCCGGGGAAAGGTGCGCCCCGTGGTCGGGTCGAAGTACTGCGTGACCCGGACATGCATATCCGCGTTCCGCAATCGACGGGCCGCCTGGACATCAGCGCGCCGGGCGCACACGAGCCCGAACTGCCCGACGTACGAACCGCCCGCTGTCGGTGACTGCACGGTGCCGACGGCGACGTAGCCGGGCAGACAGTCCTGTTCGCCGCGAACCCCGCCGGGTCCGCCGACATAGGGGGTGTAGCTCCGACCCTCGTGGACGCCTCCGTAGAGGGTCTGAATCGTCTCGACGTCGCCGACGCTGAGCTGTCCATCCGAAATGTCGGTGCAGTAGTTCATGATCGAGTCGGGGTCCCACGCGTAGAGCATTCGATCCCCGTCCGGACCCTGTGGGGCCATCTCGCAGGTGTCGGGCGTGTCGGGACGGTTGTGCTCGTGTGCGAGTCCGAGAGCGTGGCCGAACTCGTGAACTGCGATCGCGCGGATGCATCCCTCCCGGTCGCCGAGGCAGTTGGGAATCCACTCGGGATGCGGTGTCCAGTGGTTGAAGGTGAAGTTCAGGTCCACGCCGGCGATCCGCCCATCGAGGACCGTCCCGAGATACGAACTCGGGCCGTCGTCGTGGTTGTCCCATACGGCGATGCGGATTCCGCCCGACGCGGAAGTGCAGCTGTTCCAACCGATGAAGTGGATGTCGGCCACCGCTCCCCAGGTGCCGACGACCGCATCACGCACCCACTCGCGCTCGTCGCGGTCGTCCGCGTCGAAAGACTCCCAGCAGACCGGGATGACGTGCGGCTCCCAAAGGCGGCCCATGAGCGGATACCCTTTGTACGCTCGTCCGTCGCTCGGGTCGGCGGGGCGCTCGCCCTTGCCGTGGAACGGTTCGGGTGCGCCCTCGGCGGTCGTCCGGGGCGCCGTCCCGGTGTCGGAGGGCGGGACGACTGCGATGTCGTCGGGCAGTTCCCGCTCGGCGGGGCCGTCGC
The DNA here is from genome assembly GCA_023150895.1 of Myxococcota bacterium. GTDB lineage: Bacteria > Myxococcota_A > Bradymonadia > UBA7976 > UBA1532 > CAINDO01. The sequence continues at coordinate 33,860 of JAKLJY010000018.1, forward strand.
GTCCCGCGGGCGCCGTTTCCTCCACGTCCTGGAGGTCCGGGTCGTCGTTCGCCTCTCCGCAGGCGAGCGAGAGGAGGGCGGCCGTCGCGATGCGAGTCAGCGGGTGGCAGATGATCTTCATTGGTTCTCTCCCTGGTTTGTTCTGTGTGATGACGGCGTCGCCGTCGCGGCGACGCGTCCGAGATCGACCTCACGCTCTCGATCCGTCCGACGAGGGACGGAGGCATCTGCCAGTGTTTCGGGCCTGGACGGATGTCGGGTCTGGCAGAGAAGCAGGTGGCGCTCCCTCAATCGGGGTCGCGGTCACCCGACCAGAACGTGAAGATGAAACTCCCGTTGTCCGACCGTAGCCCGACCGGTCCGTCAATCCCGGCGAAAACCTCGGGGACCTCGCCGCTCCAGACCGGAACGCCGTCCGCGAACACCGAGATCCTCCGGTCGCCCTCGGCGTCCGTGGTGACTTGCGCCTCGAGCCGGTGCATACTGTGGTCCCGGCCGGTCAGGAGACCGGCATCTTCGAGGGCGACGGTGCCGAGAGACTCATATCCGCGGTTCTCGCACTCGGTGGATTCGTCCAGGCCTGGATTTTGCTTCTTCAAGACGACGATCTGCTCCTCCGGCCAGAACCGCCACATGACGTAGATCAGGTTGCATGGATCCCGTGCCAGCAGCTTCAGCCCGATCTGACGCCTGACCGACCCGGAAGCCAGCGGTACCGTGATCCGGCTCTCGCCGCGGTATCGAAAACGCAGTTTCGCGGTGCGCGCGAGTCTCTCGCCGAACGCAACATGCTCGACCGCGCGCATCCGGGGGTCGACCGTCGTGAAGTAGTTGGACGCTGTTCGCACGATTTCGCCGGCGGTGACCTCGAGCGCCGTGGCGTCGACCCACCTGAGTTCGTCGGCCCGAGCGGCCGGCGAGAGGGCGGACGCGAGCAGGGAGAGTGCAAGGGTCAGGCGACTCGTCTTCATGGTGGTCTCCTTCGGGTGATCGCGGATGTGTGAACGTGGGACTCTGTGACGCGTGTGGGCTTGCAGCGATCGTGCCACAGCGGAGGCGAGGCACCTCGGCCCGGCAAACCGCGCGCGGTGTTCACGCGGCGGCACATGGACGCGCGCAACGCGTCCGTGAGTGACGCGTGGAGTCTCTCCTTCGGACGCGGGTGGATGTCGATTGACTGATCCGGGTCGCAGGGTTCTAATGGCCTTCGTCTGCCGGGTCGGTCGGCGAGTCTTGTCCGCGAAAGGCCTTCATGTCCCAACTCTTCAATGTCGACACGGCGGCACTGGCGCAGCGCGAAGCCCTGAACCACGGCGCAGCGCAACACGACCTCGAAGCCTGGATCCGCGAAAACGTTCATCTCGCGGCGGGACACCGAGTGCTCGATCTGGGCTGCGGTCGCGGGAAGCAGGTCTTCGCCTTCGCCCCGCTCGTAATGCCGGGGGGCTCGATCGTGGGCCTGGACGTCTCCCCCGAGGCCGCGATGGAAGTACGGCGCCGCGTGGCGCGCGAGGACCTGCGGCACATCGAGATGATCGAGTGCGGACTCGACGACTGTGTCGAGCGGCTGAAAGGGCGTGTCTTCGACCGCATCCTGTCCACCTATGCCATCTACTACTCGCAAGACATGGTCTCCCTGATGCTCGGCTTGCGACTCCGTCTCGCGCCGGGCGGCGTGGCCCTCTACAGCGGATTCGGACGCGGATCCAATCGTGAGATCAACGAGATCATCCGGCACGTGGCGGCCGGTCGGACGCCGGGGGGCGCCAATCCAGACGCGAACCTCACCGCCGACCGAGCGGTCGATCCCGTCGAGGATTTCATCACTCCGGGGGAGATCGACCGGCTCGCGGATGCCTACACGAGCGTCCGGATCGTGCGGCTCGAGAATCGGATGACTTTCGCCTCGGTTGAAGACGTCATGCGGTGGTGGGCGCACCACAACTCGTACCGTCCCGAGCTGGCCACGAGGGTGCGAGCAGGTGTGGCGTCGGTCGTGGAGCACGCTGGGGCCTTCACGCTGTCCAAGCACGTTCTGGGGGTGCTCGTCCATGCCTGACGCCGACCCTGCTGAAACCGACGCATCCGGGTTGTTCCGCCGATTCGACTTTTCGACGTATGGACGCCTGCTCGACCACCTCGCCGCACATGGGCGCAACGTCCGGCTGTGCGATCTGGCCGACCACCCGTGGCCCGCACGCTTCTTCATCTTGCGCCACGATGTCGATTTTTGCCCCGACGCCGCGCTGCGCATGGCGGCATTCGAGCAGTCGCGCGGGATCCGGGCGACGTATTTCCTTCTGTTCGGGGGGAGGCACTACAACCTCCTCGCGGCCGAATACTGTGGCGTGCCGGCACGGCTCGCCGCGATGGGACACGAGGTCGGGCTCCACTACGACGTGGCCTCGCTGTCCCCGCCGGATGCCGGAACGCAGTCCCGCGAGCGGGCGCTGCACGCTCAGGCCGAGCTGCTCGCCGTGCTGGCGGGCGTGCCGGTGCGCTCGATCGCGATGCACAACCCGTCCGAGCGTGGCGAGGATCCGTTCCGCGCGGACCCGAGCTTCCTGAACGCCTACGGCGACCGCTTCGCCCGGGAGATCGTGTACGCGTCCGATTCCGCGGGGGCCTGGCGTGATGCCGCAGTCGCCGCGCTCTCGGAGCGGGCGCCACCGGACCGCATGCAGATGCTGATTCATCCCTTCTTCTGGGCGGATCGGCACGCGGATCGGGAGGAGCGAATGCGGGTGTTCACCGAGCAGCGGGCGGCCGAGCTTGCCGCGCGTGCGGCCGCTGCACGGGCCTCCTGGGCGCGCCACGTGGGCGTGCGGGAGCATGACGCGCGGCGGCCATGATGATCCCTGGCCGACGGCGAAGTGGCACTCAGGGACGTCGCGATTAGCCCCCGTCGATGTGACCTTTCTCTCCGTCGCCGGCCCGGATGGCCTCGAGATCGACGACGCTCGCGTCCTCACCCGTCAGCCAGGCGTCGAGCAGCGAGGCCGACCAGACGAGTCCGAGCCCGACGAGGGCGATGTTGGTCCGTTGGTGGTGTGTGTTCGCGTCGTCCCGCCGGGAGACGGTGCCGGGCTGGTTCCGATGGTAGTCATCGGTCGCCGCCGCACCGAGGGAGGCGGAGGCGACCGCGCCTGCCGCGAGGCCGGCGAACACGGCGATGTAAGTCACTCCACGGGTGACATCCCCGTTGTAGAGCTGACCCCACCCCGGGAATGCGGCGGATCGCAGCGCGGCACCGCTCCGGGAGCGGACTTCGACCACATCCTCGCTGAGCGCGACGAGCCCCTCTTTCGGGAGGTCCTGGTCGGCAGCGACCAGAATCTGTCCGGTTTCCGCGTCGACCACCCTGGCCGTCACGATGTAGCTCGGGCCGGCGCCCACGACGCTTCCGAGGACGACCGACGTCGCCCCCAGGAGCTTGCCGACGGACGCCGCGCCCTCCGCCGACAGCTCACCTCGCTCACCCCGCCTCAGCTCCGAAACGACGGCGTCCAACCGGTCACGTTCGACGAGCAGGACCCGCGGTTCGAGCACCAGGCGCGAGGAGAGGAGTTCCGCGCTGAGGCGTCCGAGCGAGTGCGCCTCGGCCGCAGCCTCGGGCTCCTCGAACGGGAGCACGGCTAACCGCAGGTGGCCGCCCCCCTTCGCCAACGCGGCGCCGAGCTTGCCCGCGAGTCGCTTGATGCCCGCCTGGACAGCCGTCGGACGGGCTGGGATGGCTTCCGCGGCCTGCCCGACCGGAAGGGTCGAGGCCGACACCGCAAAACCAATGGAAACGAGGCGCATCTCTTTTCCCTTTCATCTTCCCGGAGCGGCCCGCCTCCGAACGATTGAGCCGCGGCCGTCGCGGTCAGAGTCTGCGAATCGGCGGTGTCAGGCTCCGGCAAAGGCTGATTGCGCTGCCGACGATGGTCGCCACCGACCGGGTCGCCGGGCCCGAGATGTAGTCCACCGGAACGGCCAGTCCATCCATGCGCAAGGCGGCGCTCGCCAGGGTGTCGCATGCCTGCTGGTGTGAGCCGGCCTGCCAACGGAGGTTCGCCAGGATGAAGAGCGAGTCGAGCTGGGTCAGCCGTTGGGCGGGCTCCGCCCCGGTGCCCGTGCCCGAGAGCGTGCGTCGAGCGAGGGCGTCGGCGATCGTGGCCCGGATCGCGATGATCCAATCGGGGACGGACCGGGGGGGGTCCACGTGGGCGAGCAATCGGACCTCGACCTCAGGGAAGTAGAGGTCGTCCGTCTCGACGACGAGGGTGCTGGAGGCCGCCCCGATCAGGCGGGAAGGAGACGTCACCTCGAACTCGATGGACTCATCGGGCGCGAGGACCGCGGGGAAGCGTGCGGTGGTCGCGAGCCGGAAGGTCTCCCCGCTGCCCCGCACCAGGCGCAGGCCATGGACGGTCAGGGGCGCATTGCCCCGGTTGAAGACGTACCTTGATGAGCGCTCCGGTTGATTGTACGCAACCGTTCCGAAGTCCAGGCGCTCCGAGACCCGCACCATCGGAATGTCATCGTCCACCTCAAGGACACCGTCGATGATGGGGTACAGGGCGAAGGCCTCCGGCGTGGCGCCATCCTGATCGACGGGATGAGAGGATGTGGCGAAGAAGCGGGCCGAGAGCGGCATCTCGCTGTCAGGCGTGACGAGTCCCTCTGCGACGAGGGAAATCGGTTCGGGCTCACCGAGAAGGGCGCGCTGCCAGTCGATGACGAAGTGGAGTTCCGCGTTCAGGTATCGGGCGACGGGGACGAATCGACCATCCCGATCCTCGATCACGATGAGTTCGCCGCCGCGGTAGATTCGGTGCTCGAGGTAGAGCGAATCCGGCCGCGCACCGACCTCGGCCCGCGCGGGTTCGAAGTAGAAGTCCGCCGGCGAATCGATATCGAGATGGAACCCAGAAAAGGCCAGGTGCAGGTCTCCTGAGAAGGGAACCAGGTCGAGGTCGCGAGCGTCCCCCGACGCGCCGAACGGCGGCGCCAACGTGTCGGTCGGGCGCTCCTCTCCCGTGCCGAAATCGTACAAGCCGACCGACGTGATCTGCGTGTAGATGAAGTCGAACTCCGACGCGAAAGGGTGTGCCGGTTGACCCGTGGCGTCCCGCGTGGGCTGCCCGGCGGTATCGAAGGGGACGGCCACCTCGATCGGTACGGCATCGTGGGCCAACGCGCCCTGACTCTGCGAGGGCCGTGCATCGTCGGTGGGGCCGTCGAAATCGACCTCGTCTGCGGACGCCGGCAGAGCTGCGAGCATGCCGGTGAGGAGAGTGGCGACGGCCAGAAGCTCGGACTGTGATTGGGCGCGCACGGGCATGGCTCCTGTTTCGGTGGTTTCGGAGTGACGTACTGTCGTGGCATCCTCGCTTTGCACCCGCCGTGCCAGCACCCGTGAGTTCGTGGACGGGACCGCATGCCTCCGAGGTGAACGCGCCGCACTAAGCAATCTGGCAGGCGTTCCTCGACCCGCCCCGTCGGGCGTCGTCGTGAAGGCCTGACTGCCGCGTCGAATCGGGACGCAGGCCGCCTCAGAAAGCGACGTGGGCACGGCGACGCCGGTCTTCCGGCGATCTGGGCATCTCGGCGGTCGAAGGCGGGCGTGTCACGGCACGACGACGAGCGCCGTGGCGCTCTCGACCCGAGGCTGGATGGGCGTGGGGTCGAGGACGAGGAGGGCGTCGTCATGGCCGAGGTCATAGCGGACGACGTGGCCTGCGCTTCCGAACGCGACGAACGCGGAGCGTCGGTCTTGTGTGACGGCCAGCCGGCGGGGATTGACGAAGGGCAACTCGGCAAACTGCCTGATGCGAGGCTCGCCCGCTCCGTCCCATACGACGCCGTACAGGGCGCCGCAGTTTGTGTTCTGCTGCAGACACGTCGGCCCCAAACGCCTCGAGCGCGCGGTCGTGACGTACGCGCGAACGCCATCGCCCTCTCTCACCACGGCGACGTCCGTCGGCTCGTCCCAGTCGTCGATTTGCTGTTGACCCGGCTGCTCGCTCGGATTGACGCCTCGCAATTCGGCACCCGATGCCCGGATGAAGGTGAGCCGGCCGCCGCTCCCCGTGTTCTCCGGCCCGTCATCCGGCCGAGCGGTCACGAGCGCCGCGAAGGCGCGGTCGCGTGTGCGCGCGATGCGGTGCATCTGCTGCCACTCGTCTCCGGCGAACGGGATCAACGAGAGGGGATCCGTGGCCGGGTTCGCGTCCGCAAGCCTGGCGAGGTCGACGAAGGCCAGGCGGCTCTCGGGACAGTCCCGTGCGTCTCCCGGCATGGTGGCCAGAACGAAGGGGCCGTCGTCGCCACCGAGCACGACGACATCACTCGCCCCGACCGGAATCTCCACCTCGGCAACGACTCGCAATGGATCCAACGCGACGAGGCTGACCATGCCAGGGCCGCAAGGAGCACCGCCGACGCCGTGTGCCACCACCAGTTGTCCGTCGGGCGTCGTGTCCAACGCGAATGGTCCAGCCAAGCGGGGGATTTGCGGATCGGCGGGCTGATCGCCCCACGACAGCGACTCTGAATCGACACATGTTGCAGAGTCGATTCGGCGAAGTCGCCGGTCGAATGGCGAAGCGATCAGGAAGTCGCCGTCTGGAAGGGCGAGAAGGTCCGTGACCAGGCGCCCCCCCACATCGAAGGCCATTCCGTTCGCGCACACGGCTCTCTCGACGAAGGGTTGCGTCGCCTCGAAAGCGACGATGGAGGCCGCACCTCGAGGGAGGCCCCAGACGCTCATCGGCGGGGTCAGCGTGACGAGGCGGTCCTCACCGGCGGCGAGCTCAAAGGGCTCGATGCGACCGCTGGAGACCAACTGGCCGTCTGCGTTCAGTGCACGCCAGCCGAGCTCCACGTGCCGTGCGGCCGGGACGGTGAGTACGGCCTCGTCGGCCACTCTGATGTCTCGCAGGCGAGCGTCCTCCGAGGGTGCCATCACTTCATAGGGGTCCCGGATCGTCACGTCCAGCCGCATGGACGCCCCGCCGAAGGCGACGGACCCGCCCAGCACTTTCACATGCACGTCCCCGGAAGCCACGAGGTTCTGCAGGTCGGCTCCGGACCAGACGAGACCCTCGCGGTCACCCTCGGGGGGCAGATCGGCGTCGTAAAGTTCACCGAATGCCGCCAGGGCCGAGGCCGACGAAACACGCCCGCTCAGATCGATCCATTCGCGTCTCGTGCCGTCCAGGAGGGGGGCAGTCGTCAGCAGGCCGCGGGGCCAACCCTCTCGCGCATCGTCGCCGAAGTAGGCCAGATCGCCCAGCGGCACCCCGTCGCCGTTCAGATCGAGCCCGCTGGCCATCGGGTCGACGTGGTCGACGCGCGTAGTGCCCATGACGGTCGGGAAAGTGAGCAGCACCGTGTCGCGGAGCCGGCGGAAGTCCCTCATGTCAATCCGACCGTCGGGCACGAGTTCAACCGTGAGATCTGCGAGGGGCGTACCGTCTGGTCCGTAGCTGACGCGCGTGAACCCATCGGCCGTCTCATCGTTCACGTCGGCCATCGCACGTCGGTAGCGTCGGTTCCCGTTCATGACGTCCAGCCCTTGCGTGGCCAGCAGCATGTTGACCGCGGTCGGCGTCTGGCTGCCCCCGCCCGCGATTGGGTCCACGCCCCGGTCTACCGGCTCGATGGGAACAGCAAACGGCGGCTCGGTGAGCAGTCGGCGGAGCGTTGCATTCTCGAGACGCGGCTCCAGGGTCAGCAACCATGCGGCGACTCCGGTCACCATCGGGGCGGCGAACGAGGTGCCCTCCACGAGTTCCGTACTGGGGCCCGGGGCGAGAGTCGGGCCCCAGATGAGCTCCCCGGGCGCGAAGACGCCGCCGCCGTTCACGTTGCTGAAGGCGGCTCGCTGGCCCCCTGTGCCCAGCGCCTCGACGACGAGAACATCCTCCTGAACGCCGCCGGCCACGGCGGCCCAGGCCAGGGGACTCTCCCACATGGCGGGGAAGTCGCCCAGCCGGACTCCAAGCCGGCAGGCATCGGCCGGGCAACACACATGGCCGCGCGAGGGGCAGTTCCACTGCTGGCGCGTGCCCGCTCCGAGGGCGTCGGAGCAGCGGGATGCGCTGACGCAATAGCCCGGTTCCGCGGCGGCCATGCAGCGTCCCTCGGGTGTGCCCGATGCATTCCCGGCGGCTACGATGAAGAGCGTCTGCGTGCCGCCCGCGTTACATTTGGCCACCAACGCTGCCGCCTGACGACCCGCGGCTGCAATGAGCTCCTGGATGTCCGCCGCACAGGACGACACGGCGGACTGACCGCTCGGGTCACACACACCCCGCGCCCCAGCGGGGTCGACCTGACACCATCGGTACCAGTTGTAGCCCTGGGAGACGTTGACGAGGCGCGCGGACACCGTGCATGCCTCGTGGAGCGCCTGTACCATGCCCGGCCACGAAGCGTTCGAAGAGGCGTCGTTGGCGACGGTGACCCGGCCGAGACGCGCATGGGGCGCAATCCCAGGGGTGTACTGGTCGTTCCAGGTGGCGCCGATGATGCCGGCGACGGTGAGACCGTGCGCATCGACGACCGGCCACGCGGGGGTCGGACCAGGTCCGAAGTCCCACACGAGGTCCGGGTGGTCGTGGAGTCCCGTGTCAGCCACCACCACGAGCGGACGCTGCACCACGGGCTGAGTTTCGAGCCACGGTATCAGGCCCCAGGCGGCGGGTGCACCGATGAATTGAAGGCCCCAGGTCAGGTCCTCCTCGACGTCGTCGAACGGCGTGGCGTCCAGATGCGGGAGATCAGGCCCGGGGGGAGGCATTGCCGGCCTCGGCGGCACCCAGGTCGGGGACAATGGCAGATCCAGCGCCGCCGCGACGACGGCGGGGTGCGCGCGCAGGCGCCGCCACGCCGAGTTGAGCGCCTCGGTCCCGGCATGCGGGTACCGGAGCAGGAGAATCCGAAAGTCGGCCAGTGAGCCCGCCAGCTCGGCCCCGCGGGCGACGTCGTTGACCGCCTCGACGGTCGCGTCGTCGCGGATGGTCACGGTGAGGTGATTGCGACCGGTCACCACCCCGAACTCCGGGTTCAGCACGTAGTCCTGTTCCCCGAACGGCGGCATGGGAATCACTGGCAGGTGCTCGACTGCAAGGTCGTCCGGTGGGGCGGGGAGAATCGGTTCCTGAACGCTCGCATCGGCTGGCGTAGAACCCGTCGCGTCCTGCGAATGGAGGCCCGCGTCCGACGGGCGGGTGACGGCCCCATCCGGCGGGGGCGAGCGACGTTGGTCCCGCTCGATGTCGCGAGCGTCGGTCGATGGATCGGCCTCTGACGTTCGCCGGGTGTCGACGAACGCGTCGTGCGGTCCCGCCGGGGGGGTGTCCTGTCCGCGGTCACACGCCAGTGCGAGCAGTGCAGCCACGATAAGTCGTCCGTGGGGGCCGGTCTTCATGGTTTCGACTCCGAGATTCCGCCCGCGGGGGAACGCGGCCGTTGAGCGCAGCGACATCCCGCGCGGCCCGATTCGATTGGGAGAAGGGGCATCGATGCCTACTGGGCAGCCGACGGCACGACGAAGCGGCCGTCAGTGATCACGGTCAGATCGATCAGTTCGACGACGTTTGCGGGGTTGTCGACGATGAGTATCCACTCGCCCGTTGGTTGCCAGCCATGCATCGCGGCCAGCATGGGACCTCCGTAGGCGCCGCTCCACGGACCGTCCGATCCGCGGGCCGCCGCCGGGTCCAGCAGTATCTCCTCGCCACGGGGCGACCGCAGCGTCAGGCGGAGTCCGGCCGCCATCGCCCCCGCGAGTCCGACCCGGACCGTGAGGCCGTCGATGTGCTGCTTGCCCTGGTGAACGGCGAAGGTGCTCCGGCCGCTGGGCGCCGCGACGGTCTGGGCGGGCATTTCCCGCAATCGTTGGCGCCATGATCCGGGATCCGGCTGGTGCCAGACGGTCAACCGGCCACCGGCCTCGGATGCCGCCAACAGATCGGGCAAGCCATCGGCGTCGAGGTCGGCGACCGCGACGTCGGTGGGCGCCTCGCCCGTCGGGATTACATACCCGGTGACGAGCTCGCCGTCATCCAGGCCGACGACGTCGACGGACTGTGTACGTTGCAGGAGCAACTCGACCCGGTCGTCGCCATCCATGTCGAAAACGCCGAGCAACTCGACACCCACGCCAGGTTCGCCGTAGCGCACGGGCGCCGCGAAGCCCCCGCCCGGTCGGGCGTAGGCAACGGCGACGCCCAGGTAGCTCGAGACGAGGTCGAGCCGGCCGTCCCCGTCGACATCCCCGGCGCTTAGATACGCCTCCATTCCGACGAGTCGGTGGGCGGGTTCGGGGCCTCCGGCGCGCCCGTACGCCATGAATGGTTCGCCATGTGCCATCGAGATGATAACGTCATCCGCATCGTCCCCATTTACGTCGATGAGTTGCACGTGCCGGGCGAACGCGTCGGCGGTCAGGCCGTACTCGACCGTCTGCCCGAAGGTCCCGTCTCCGTTTCCCGGAGTAAATGAGAACGAGTTCGACCAGATGGGCTCGCCTGCCTCGAACGTCAAACTGTGTGAGACCGCGACGGCGTCCAGATTGCCGTCGCCATCGACGTCGCCGACGGCCACGTCGGTGACGGTCGGCGACAGGTCGGCGATCTGGGCCTCCAGTCCAAAGCCACCGGCGCCGTCGCCGAGGTGCCGGTAAAGCGCGTTGCCATGTGCGACGACGATGTCATGGTGCCCATCCCGATTCAGATCGCCGGCGGCGAGGCCCTCATTTTCGCCCGAGAGCCGGAACGGGCTCATGGCGTCGAAGCCGCCGTCGACACCGAAGAAGCTGTTGCGGGAGAGCAGATCGAGGTGTCCGTCTTCGTTCAGATCCGTCAGCGCGACGTGGCGGGGCCTTTCAACGGGGATGACCTGCAGGAACGTCAAGGGCGGCCCCGAGCGTCCGCGCCGTGTCTCGAGCACGCTGTCGCCGTTGTTCCCAGCCAGGGAGAGGAGGTCCTGAGTGCCGTCGCCATCGAGGTCGGCAAGGGTCACGGAAACCCACGCGGTGTTGGCGAGCTGTTGCCAATCGGCGCCGACCGTCGTCGAGCGCCACCAGATGCCGTGGTATGTCGTCGCCAGGACGTCCAGGCGGCCATCCGCGTCCAGGTCCGCCAGCACGGGCGGCTGAGGATAGAGCTCCACGGGAGGGGCGCCCAGGTCGACCGGTGCGCCGAGCCCCCCGCGTCCGTCTCCGGGGCACAGCTCGACGTACGAGGGCTGATCGAGGGCGGAGCGGGCGATCAGAACCAGATCGACCGCCCCGTCGCCGGTCACGTCGCCCGCGGCGTGACCGCTTGGCGCAATCGGCAGGCCGAGCACAGTGGGCGCTTCGAGTTCGTCATCCGCCCCGTGACGGTAGAGCCGGATCGTGTCTCCCGCGCCGACCGGCTTCACGAAGATGACGTCCAGCCGGCCGTCGGCGTCCAGGTCGACGAGTTCCATGCGGCCCGGATTCTCACCCGTGTTCAGCAAGACTTGGGGGGCGCCGAGCCCCGCGTCGCCGAGTCCACGCATCCACTGCAGTTGATTCCCGACGCTCGCGATCACGAGATCCGGGCGCCCGTCTCGGTCGAAGTCTCCGACCCGGAAGTCATTCGGCCAGGCCTCGTAGCGCACGGGCTCCCCAAACGCGCCGTCCGGGAGACCCGGGTGTACTTCCAGGCCCCACCGCGCGCCGAGTTCGATGGGATCGCCCTCGGCGAAGATGATCCCGCCGATGATCAACTCCGGGTAGCCGTCACCGCTCAGGTCGGCGAGCGCCGTGGCCTTCGGCCAGTCGCACATCGCGTATGCTCGACCTTCGCCCAGGGGGCCGCCGCGGGTGGTCCCGAGGCGCACCTCGAAGAAGCCCTGATTGCCCACCACGACAACATCCGTCAGCCCGTCGCGGTTCAAGTCTGCCGCATGAATCGCGTAGGCGCCGCGCGCGGTCGGATACGCCTCGGGGGCTTCGAAGGTCGTATCGGGCGAGCGCCCGACGGCCTCGTCCAGGACGACCGCGGGGCCAGTACCGAGCTCGTCTTCGATGACGACCGAATCGGTCGCGCCGAACAGAGGCCAGGGAATCTTCCCGGCGGACTCGGCGGCGGAGAACCGCGCCACGAGCCTTCCGTCTGCGTCGAGCAGCCGCGTCGCGGTGCCTCCCGCCCAACGAAGGAGCGACCACGGCGCCTTCAGACGGTACGACTGCTCGATCCCGCGACCATCGGTCGCGCTGCCGCGAGTCCACCGCAGGTTCGAGACACAGTAGGGCGCCGCGGTCCGACACGCGGTGACCTCCGGGCTCACGCCGAAACGCAGAGAGGAAACCCCGCCGCCGGGGGTGGGGTTGTGGGCGGCCAGAGTCGTGTCGACGAGATCACTCGTGACTGCGAATCCAGGACGCAGGTCGAAGAGCAGCTCGACCGTCTGCCCGGGTCGCCCCCCACAAGGTCCGCCTTGTTCCGTCGGGCGAATGTCCTGCACGGCGCCAAAAATGTCGCCGAGGCTGTACTGTGCGTTGTTGAGGAGGTCACACCCATCGACGGTCAGTGAGAGTGACTCGCCAACGACCGGGCCGCCGGGGCCGAGCCGAACGCCTCGCGGCTGTGTCCCCAGAAGCGTCGGCTTGGGTGCGACCACGTCGACAGAGGCGACCCGCTGGCTGATGCCCGCCCCGCCCTCCACCGGATCCGGTGTGTGCAGGCGCACCGGGAAGGTCCCTGCGGTCTGAAGAAGCGAAACGGGCAGATCGACCGTGCATCGGGCGGCGCACGCGACCTCGGCACAGTTCCCCCCTGGCGCACATCCACCCTCCGGGTCCGCACGACAGTCGTCGGCCGCGCGCTCCAACGCGCACGGGAGCGTGTACACCCCTACGAGCGCCCGGGTGTCGGGTGCGAGTCCGCGGGCCTCGATGACGAGTTGTTCCCCGCTCGGCCTGTCGGGATCATCCGCGTCCGCCTCCGTCACCGAGCGCGCGACGAAGCTCCGCGGCCGCAGCCGATCGAGGGAGGGCACGGGCCGCGGGACGTGGACGTCCAGGTTGAGTTCGACCTTTTCGATGTGGGAGGCGTTGCCCGCCATGTCACAGAGTCGTGCGCAGACCGTCTTCAACTCGCGGGTCTCAGAGAGCGTGAAGTCGATGGCGGGCGAATAGGGCACGAAGCGCGGATCGGCACACGAAGGGTCACCGCAATCGCCGGCTGACGCTTCCCATATCGCGAGGAAGTCCGCGCCCAGCGCATGCAGGGAGACCGGGACGGTTCGCTCGCGCACCGTGGCACGCCCCTCGGCGACGACGAGCGGTTGAATCGGCGGCGCGCTCACCCACGCAGGGGGCGTGGTGTCCCGGTTGATGGTCGCGGTGATTACGGGCGACATCGCGGCGAGAAGGTCATCGCCGGGATCGAGATTTGACCGGGCCTCGTTGGCCAGGCGTACAGCGATGTCATTCGGGCCCTCGACGACGAGAGGAACTTCAAACTCCCCTGAGGGGGCGAGTGGAACGAAAGGGGCACCGGGCGGCAAGACGCTCGATCCGACGGCGAGTTGTACGAAGGTCAGATCGGGATCTCGCTCGACGCGAATCGTCGCCGTCGCCCCGGCGTATGTCGGCGCAATGACTCGCCAGGTTCGCGCTGTGAGCACCAGGTCGACTGCCGACTCGGCATCGGGCGTCACCGTCACGGGGACCGGGGCCGGGCTGCGATAGGCGTCCGCGACCGCGGTGACCTCATAGAGTCCTGCGGGGAGCCCGTCGAGCCGAAATCCATCCGCGGGCGGGCTTGCCTGCGCTGAGTAGACCCGACCTGATACCAGCGGGTCGCCCGGGGCGCCGATCGCGATGACCGTGACCAGGCCGGTCGGGGTCCCGCCCGCTCGCCGGGCCTGGCCCGACAAGACACCACGGCCGATGCGCAGGGACAGCGTACCGGCGTCGACCATCTCGCCGCTGAGCAGCAAGGGGAGGTGCGCGGACTCGTGGCGGGCCAGATCGACGCTGAGTTCGACCAACCCGGCTGAGACGCCGGGGAGCACGAACACCCCCTCCGGGTCGGTAACACCAACTGCCACGGACCCCGGCCCTCTCATCAGGCTGACGGTGGCTCCTCCCGCGGGCGCGAATCCACCAGCCGGAAGCTCCCGCACGACACGTCCGGTCACCGCCGTCGGGAGCGGCACCATCACGAACGGCGGCGCATCGAGGTCGCGGACCTCGAACCGGTCGTCGGCGGTCCAGTCGAGGAACACATCTCGCAGCGGCGCGAAGCCATCTGCCGACAGACTCAGCACATGGGTCTCGGGGGTCAGCAGGAGGGTGAACTCACCGTCGGCGTCCGAGAGGCCGGTGGCGGCGGTGACGTCGTCGCGTTCGGCGCGGATGACGGCGCCCTCGACGGGGGCACCGTCGGGGTCGACGACGAGGCCGGTGAACGGCACGCTCTGGGGGGCGAGCGGCAGGGGGCCGAGGTCGAGGCCCTCGGCGGGGAGTTCGAGCATGCGCACGACGGGGGCGTGGCCGAGCGCCTGAACGGCGAGGGTATACGCACCGGGGCGGAGGCCGGCGGCCTCGAAACGCCCCTCGCCGGCCTCCTGCGAGACCGTGGCGAGGCGCTGTACGCCGTCGCCGAAGAGGCTGACGAGTGCGCGTGCGGGCCAGTCGTCGATACGCAGGGGGCTCGTCAGGCGACCGGTCAGGGCGGCGGTCTGGCGGGGCTCCAGGGAGAACACGACCTCGGCGAGCGGACGACCCTCGTACTCGAAGCGTCCGCCCTCGGGCAGCGCCTCGTCGACGCGCCAGGTGATGACATGCTCGGCGCTCGGCTGGTAGTTGTTCCGCGTGAACGTCAGCACATGACTCTCCCGGGCGACGGGGAAGAGAAATGCGCCCGAATCGTCGGTCATGGTCGTGAACACCAGGTTGCCCCCGATGCGGCCCCGCACGGTGACGTCGCTGTGGTCGCCGTCGTCCGGCACGTCGGCGAGGTGGACCCGGCCGACGAGCAGGGTGGCCGTCTCGGCGTCGAACCCCTCCGGCGTGAGGGCGATCCGGACCGGACCGTTCTCGCCCTCGACGAGGGTGACGTTCTCGGTGGCGGGCAGGTGGCCGCGGGCGCTGACGCTGAGCCGGTAGTCGCCGGGCGGGACGTCGGTGAACTGGAAGCCGCCGTCGCGGAGGACGGGCTCCAGGCGGCGCACGGCCTCGTCGGCGCTGACGAGCGTCACGAAGGCCCGGTTGGCCCAGTCGTCGATCTGGAGGGGGCTCTGGAGCTGTCCGACGAGCGCCGCGGTCGGGAGGGGCGAGAGCGTGAACTCGACGCCGTCGAGGGGGCGATCCTGGCTCTCGAAGCGGGCCTCGGCGTCGTCCCATTCGACGGTCTCGGTGCGCTCGGCGAAGCCGTCGCGGCTGAAACCGAGCTCGTGGGTCGCACGGGAGGTCAGAAACGCGAAGGCGCCGGAGGGGTCGGAAACGGCGGTGGCGACGAGGTTGCCGCCGACGGTGGCGCGGAGGATCACGCCGCCGTGGTCCTCGCGGCCGGCAAGGGCGACGCGGCCGCGAAGCACGAGCGCCGAGTCGGCGTCGTCGGCCTCGGGCGTCAACCACAACCCGATCTCGCCGTCGATCTCGGCCACACCGGGCGTCACGCCGGGACGCAGCACGTCGCCGAGGGTGCTGCGTCCGGCGGGCAGATCCACGGACACGATGAAGGGCAGATGTCCCTGGGCGGTGACGCCGAGGGTGTACGGACCGGGGGGCAGGCCGGCGAATTCGAGGCGGCCCCGCCCGCGCTCGGCGTCGAGGACGGGCTCGAAGCGGCGGATGAGGCCGTCTGCGGACGTCAGGGTCGCGAAGGCGCGGCCGGGCCAGTCCTCGAGGGCGCCGAGGGTGCTGGCGACGGGGCCGCCGAGCGCGGCGGCGGGCCGCGGTTGCAGCTCGAAGGGGGGCGCGGCGAGGTCGCGGACGGTGAAGCCGGCTTCGGTGAAGTCGAGGTAGACGTCGGCGAGGGGCTCGAAGTCGGGGTGCGAGAGCGAGAGCGCGTGGGTCTCCGGGGTCAGCAGCAGGCTGAACGCCCCCTCGACGTCCGTCAGCGCCGTCGCGGCGGTCACGGCGCCCCGCCGAGCGCGGACGACGACGCCTTCGACGGGGGCCCCGCCGGCGCGGACGACGACGCCCTGGAAGTCGGCGCGGTCGGGGACGAGCGCGAGGGCGCCGACGTCGACGTCCGCGGCGCCGAGCGTGACGTCCCGCCGCAGGGCGTGGTGGCCGACGACGAGGGCCGAGAGGGCGTAGTCGCCCGGGAGCAGCCCGGCGATCTGGAAAGCGCCCCGACCGTCCTCGGTCGTGGTGACGGTGGCGACCCGCACGACGCCGCCGCCGGTGGCCTGAACCAGGCTGCGCAGGGGCCAGTCCGCGACGGGCAGCGGGCTCTGCAGGGTGCCGGACACGGCGTAGGTGGCGGGCGGCTCGCACCAGATCTCCTCGTCGCCGGACAGCGAGGCGGTCTCGCCCGCGACGATCTCGACGGCGGTCTCGCGCCAGCGCTCGGGCAGGAGGAAGCCCGAGGGCGGGACGAGCTGGAGGGTGTGGCTGCGGGCGACGAGACCGAGGGTAAAGGCGCCGTCGGGGCCGGTGACGGCCTGCACACCGGTCTCCCGGGCGACGACGCGGGTGCCGGCGTGGCCATCGTCCGGGGCCCCGCGGAGGCGGACGCGGCCGGTGAGGACGCCGGTCCGGGCGGAGAGCAGGAGCTCGCCGAGGTCGACCGAGGCGCCGATGCCGACGCGGAAGAGCGCCGGGCTGGCCCCGAAGCCGTCGAGGGCGGCGACGAGGCGCCAATCGCCGGGGCGGACCTCGTCGAAGGTGAACGCGCCGGCGGCGTCGAGGCCCACGGTGCGCTGCGCGTTTCCATCGACCTGTGAGGTCAGGGTGACGCGGGCGTCAGCCAGCAGGGCCGGCGCGATACCGACGGGCAGAAGAACGCGCCCCCGCACGACGCCCGTGGCCTGCACCGTCACCGGCGCATTGGGGTCGTAGGGGTTGTCGGCCGGGATCTCGGCACAGCCGATGAGGGCGGTGAGCACCGACGCGAGCAGGCAAAAGAAGTAGACAGTCATCCGCATGACACGACCCTCCGTCGACGGCACCCGATCGCGCCGCCTCACGCTCCCGAGGCAAGAACTGCGCCGCCGCGAGGACGTTGGCAAGTCACTTCGTGCGAGGCGCGCGTCGCGTCTCATTCGGACGCACGCGCGTCCAGGAATGACGCGGCAATCGCGGTTGCACGATGCGCTCCCCGGACGCATGATGCGGGGCGGTTCCTCTTGTCATCGATGGAGGTTGGTCGCGGTGAGCACCGGTAGTCTGTCAGCCATGATCCGCACCCTCCGGTCGCAACCCGATCTGGAAAGGGCCGCGGCGACGTGCCTCGGATATCTGCTCCGCGTTGCACGCGAAGCGCTCGACGCCTCCGAGTTTCGCGGCGGGCACGTCCGCCGGGCGATGCTGCATGTTCGTCCGACGGACGGTTATGCGGGGCTGCTCGTGCTCGAGGCGGGCGCGACCGTCACGACGCGGCCGGGACCCGACGAATCGCTCCTGCCCTCGGTCGCGGCCTGGCGGCACCTCGAGGCGACACACGCCCCGGTCGCGGTCGACGTCCTGTCGCGGTCGCTCCGCCTCCGGGATGGTCCGACCATCGACGGCGCCTGGAAACAGGCGGACGAGCCCGTCTCATCGGCGACGCACCTGCGATTGCTCAAACGGGGTGTGAGTCATGTCTACGCGCTGCCCCTCGTCGGCGTCGAGGGCCTCGGTGGGATGATCACGCTGGAACTCCAGTGTGTCGAGGCCGCCGACACGCCGTTCATCTGGCCCGCCTGCACGGAGCGCCTCGAGACGGCCGTCGACGCGGCCGCCCCCCATTTGCTGTCGCGGCCCCTGCCCGCCGCGCCCCGGGCGGGGGACGACCTGCTGCCCGTCGTCGGGCCGAGCATGAGCCGGCTGATCGACATCCTCGCTGTCTTCGCGGCACACAACGAGACGCTGCTGATCCAGGGCGAGACCGGGACTGGTAAATCACGCATCGCTCGATGGTGCCATGCACAGTCCGTGAGGGCCGGCGGACCCTTCGAGGTCCTCGACCTGCTCGGCGTGCCGGCCGAGACGCAGATGGGGGAGCTCTTCGGCTGGAAACGCGGCGCGTTCACCGGGGCCGCCCGGGATCACGACGGGTTCGTCGCGCGGGCCGACGGCGGCACGCTCTTCATCGACGAGGTCGACAAGTTGACGCTCGGGGCGCAGGCAGCGCTGCTGACGCTGCTCGAGGACCATCGGTATCGACCTCTGGGGGGCGGATCGCTCGCCGCTGCCGATGTCCGGTTCATCGTCGGCACGAACGCGGATCTGCGGTCGCTGGTCCGGGAGGGGGCGTTTCGCGAGGACCTGTACTACCGCGTCAACGTCTTGCCGGTGAGACTCCCACCGCTGCGAGAGCGTCGCGACGAGATCGCACGGTGGGCCGAACACATGCTCCAGCGGGTCCACGCGAAACATGGGGCGGGCCGCCGGGCGTCGCTCGATCCCCGCGGCGCCCGCTCACTGGAGGAGCAGGCCTGGCCCGGCAATCTTCGCCAGCTCGACAACGTCATGCGGCGCGCCTATGCGCTGGCTTCAGCCCAGGCCGTCGGCGACGAGATTCGAGTGGAGGGTCGCCACGTCGACACCGCACTCGCCATCGAGGGCGAGCGGGGCTCCGGAGGCCTGTTGGGGGCCATGCGGGACGGCATGGCCGCCCTCGTGACGCACCTTCAGGCCCGAGAGCCCCGCATCTCCCTGGAGGGGCTCGATCTCGGCTCGGGCCTCTTAGGCCTTCTCCTCGCCGAGGCCGTCAGCCGCACGGGGTCGCGGGAAGCGGCGTTCGAGCTGCTCGGGCTCGGCGAGTTGGTGAAGAACCGCAATCACCACCGGACGCTGCATCGGGAGTGGGGTCGCACACTGGCGCTCTTCGAGCGGCTCGGTCTGCCCCCGCCCGCGGACCTGGTGAGCGCGCTCGACGGCTGACCTCACTCGCCCCCGAACAACGCCCGGACACGTGCTTCCAGTGAAACGAGTGTCCGCCCGGCGGACTGCGCGCGGGAGAGACACTGCCGAGCGGCGACGGCGATGGCTTCCCTCCCCATCGACTGCGAGGCCCGGCGACAGAGGTGCCCTTCCGATGCGACGGTGTGTTGATCTCAGCAGGAGGTACGATGTGATTGTTCGCCCGATGTCATCTGCCCCGTCAGGGTGACGTCGCGGGGTTCCCTCGGGCGCGCGGCAGGCAAGGTGCGAAGCCGTGGCGCGGGCCGCTGGCTTCGCGCGTGTTTCGGTGCGACGAACACATCTCGCCGAGATCGGCCGTGTCCCGCGTGCCCCCGAACGGGCCCGACACGGCGCGGCCGGAATCCGATAACGACCAAGCGGGAGGCTTCGTCGCGCGGCCTCCTGTCAGTTTTTCGACGCCTTCGCCTTTTTCTGGCCGGATGAAACGGTTGACGTTGCGGTCGGCGCCGGGTCGGTCACCGGGGGCGACGGCGTCGCGTCCTCGGGCGACGGCCCGCCCTCGGGGAGGGGCTCCCGCGCCCACGTGTCGATGGCTACCATGAGGAGTTGGCCACCGATGTCATTTCGCAGCTCTCCCAGAAACTCACTTCCGAATGTGCGGTCCCGTTGGAGGTGATCGAACCACGCGATGGCACACACGCGGTACCTGGCGTCGGCTGCATCGACCCGGAAGTGGCCCGCCCGCAGAAGGTAGGCGATGGCAAGGAGGCCGTTGACGGCGACGCTCCTTGTGTGCCCTGCGACCGCCGGGTCGAACCTCTGTGTGTGGGGCCACGACCATGCGTCGCGGCAGAGATCGAACGCGGATGTCGCGAAATCGGTGAAGTGCTTGGTCTGTTCCGATGTCCGCTTCCACTCGGAAGTGTTGTGATAAACCGCTCGCTGGCTCTCGTCGATCTTTCCGTCGGCGTCCCGCGGCGCAGGTCCCACCTGGAGAAAGTAGGAGGCTTCGCAGACGCCAGTCAACGCGCCTGAACGTCGCCGTGCGATCCAGAGTCGGTTCTCTTCGCTGAGCGGAGAGTCTGCCATCGTGCTCGCCGCAAGACACTTTTGGTCCGCGGCACTGAAGAGATCGATAGCCTTCTCCAGGGATACGGTGCGACTTTTGTCAAGCTCAACTTTTCCGATACTCTTGTGTTCGTTGCCCGCTGCGTGGTCCGCATCCGCCTTGTCGAGCTGCTGGGCCACGGCATCGGGCGGGTTGTCCTCTGCATCACGGAACCGCGAGAGAAGCTCTCGGAACCCCTTCTCGAGGCGCCAGCCCTGATCGGCATTGTCGATGGCCCTTCGGAGCCGCTGATATCCCGAGAGTCGCTCGGGGTGCAAGAGCTCGTCCGGCGGGGCGACCCCGAGCCCGCGGGCCAGGGCCCCCATGGTCTCGTCGAAGCTCCGGAGCGCGTAGACGTGGACGTGCTCCGGATAGTGCCGCTGGAGAACCCGCACCTCCTCGGGGATCACCTTCTCCGGATCCTGCTCCTCGCCGTCCCAGTAGACGCCCCAGTGCAGGCCGTGCCCCAGGTACCCCGGCCTGGTCAGCATCGAGCGAATCGGATCCATGACGGAGCGGTCCCCCCCCGAATACCCGAGTACGATCAGGCCGTAGTTGGCGCAGGTCTGCTCGAACTTGTCGCGCATGTTGATATCGAGCCTCGCGACCTCCCCACCGACATTCCGGATGGAGGAGTACAGGAAGTCGCCGTGGAGCTTGATGACTTTCGGCCGCGGGCTGACCATTCGTACGGTGGCGACCTGCGAGTCGAATGCGCAGACGACGGGCTTCTTGCCCGAGTAGCGGAAGATCGCGTCGTGGACGAGGTCGTCGAAGTTCGTTGTCAGGATGGTGCGGAAGTACCCGTCACGGACGAGGCTCGCGAGGTAGACGTAGCCCGCGCACGGCTCGGCCCCATCACACAATTTCTCGATGAAGCCCTGGCGCGACTCGCGATCGGGGAAGATCCGCGAGAAGAGCAAGGCGTACTCGCCCGGTTGTCGATCCTCCTGTTCGCGCAGCGTCCGCCACGCGGAATAATTCGGCCCGGGCTTCTTATCAACCATCATGCTGTCACCGCGCTCGGAACTCTTCCACTGCCCGTAAGCCGCCTCGTGTTCCGGGCGCATCCGTTCGAGGCGGAACAGGTCGCAGAAGACGGCGCGTCGCCAACCGTCGATGAGCGTCGAGGCCGCGGGTATGCCCGAGCTGGTGGACGCGCCCGCCCCCAAGAACAGGGCGAACCTGGGGTCCCCCCCCGGCATCTGCCGGACCATCTCCACCAGGGTCGCAACGCCCGGCAAGGCGCTCATCAGGTTGATTTTGGCAGCAGACATCGGCGCCTCTCGCACGGCGGTGGTCCAGGTATGGCGTCCGACTGTCGACCGAGCCCCGGCCCCGGTCAAATTCCCTCCCAAGGTGGGGCCGAATTTCGTGGGCGAACCGAGCAGGAAGCGGGCATGGCGCGGGCATTGAGGGCGGTCGGCTCGTACGCGCGACGGCAGGGCGCCGGGGTAGGGTTCATGGACGGTCGGCCCTTCGGCGAGATGGCGGCTCTGGGTGCGCCCCGTCTTGCGCCGTCACGAGGCTTCGCCCCGAACGTCGAGCCGGTAGCGGCAGGCGAGCACGCGCCCCGGGGCGGGCATCACCCCGCCCGCGTCCGCGTCGGTCGTTCCGCCATTCATCTCATCGCGTACCACGAGTCGCTCGGCGACGTCGCCGTACGGTCGATTGTGCGGCAGCGTTCGCGCGCCCGCAACGTCGGCGAGGGCGCCGCGAAAGGACGTTACTGCGCGGCCATCCGCTCGCGGACGACCCGGGCGATCTCCTCTTTGAGGATCGCCTCGGCCAGGGGCGGCAGGATCTCCCAGAGCAGCTTCTCGATCTGCTCCTGAGAGATGCCCTCGAGCGCCTTCTTGAGGGAGGCGTCGTTGAGGACGACCCCGGCCGCGGCAGCCACGGGGACGGCGGTTGCCGCGGCCGCAGGGGCGGCGGGGGCGACGGGCGCCGGCGCGACGTTCGTCGGGGCGTTCTCGAAGCCGCCGGCGGGGGGCAGCTCGGGGCCCTTGAAGAACGGGCGCGTCGGCTCGTTCTGCTCGAAGGGGCTCTGGACGCCGCTGAAGGGGTTGGCCGTCGCGGCCACCGGCGGGGGGGCCGGGGGCTTGGCGGGCGTCGCGACGGTGGGCTGCTTGGGCGGCGGCGCGGGCTGCGCGACGGGCTGCGGCGCGGGCTGCGGCTTCTTGGCGAGCGGGATGGCCGAGGGGGCGTCCCGGAAGAGCTGGGCGTCCGGCGCCGACTTGCCCGCGACGGCCTGGTAGACCGCGTCGAGGAGGTCCTGCGTCAAAAACGGCTTGGTGAGGTGCCCGTCCGCCCCCGAGGCCGCGGCCTTGTCGGCGTCGAGCGCCTGGTGGTGCCCGGCGAGCAGCAGCACCTTGGCGCCGAGGGACTTGATCTGTTTGGCGAGCAGGTAGCCGTCCCCGGGCAGGTGGGTGTCCACCAGGACGAGCGCCGGCCCGCGTCCGCGCACGAGGTCGAGGGCCGTTGCCCCGTCCGTGGCCACCTCGAGCTGGAAGGCGTGCTTGTGGAGAGCGATCTCCACCATGCGCCGAACGGTCTTGCTGTCATCCGCCAGGACGATCGTCCCCAACATGCACGTCTCCCGTGGTCACGAGTCCGGCTGTGCGTAGCACCTTGGCCACGGTCGGTCAAGCACGCGTACCCCTTCGCGGCAGACCCCCCGCTCACGTTGACGGCGTCGCCGGCCGTTTCTAGAGTGGACCCACCGCCAACGTGCCGTAATTATGATGGAAAATTCCATGCCTGCCGAAACGCCGATTGTGCGGAGCGCCCGTTGAGTCCCCCGGTTTCGCGGATCCTCGTCGCCGACGATGACCGCCTCGTGCGCGCGATCTTTGGGGACGCCCTTTCGCGGGCGGGCCACGAGGTCGTGACCGCGGCGGACGGCCGGCAGGCGATCGCGCGCCTCGAAGAGGGACCGTTCGACCTCTTGCTGACCGATCTGCTGATGCCGGAGATGGACGGCCTCGAGCTGCTCGACGAGGCGAAACGGCGCTGGCCGACCCTCGACGTCGTGGTGCTCACGAGCGTCGGCACCGCCGAGCCCGCGGTCCGGGCCCTGCGGGCCGGCGCGCTGCACTATCTCGTGAAGCCGGTGGACCCCGAGGCCCTGGTGCTCGAGGTTCACCGCTGCCTCGAGAACCGCCGCCTGCTCGACGAAAACGCCCAGCTTCGGCATTGGCAGGCCCTGCTTTCGACGGGGCAGCGCATCACCGCCTGCCTCGAACTCGAGCGGCTGACGCCCCTGGCCGTCGACGCCCTGGCACATCAGCTCGACGCGTCGGTGGCCGTGCTGGCGCGTCCGGCAGCGACCACGGACGAGTCGACACCCGGCGGGTTCGAGATCCTCGGCCTCCGGGGTCTGCCGCAAGCCGACGCGGAGACCCTGCTGGGGCTCCTCTGGGCGCGTTTCGGCGCCGAGGTCCGGGTCGCCCACGCGCCGGTGGCGGTCGACGACCTGGGGGGCGTCCTGCCCGCCAGCGCGACGGCGCTGCGTCACCTGGAGCACGCCCTGCTGGTCCCCCTGCGAAGGGATGGCCTGCTGGGGGCGGTGGCCCTGCTCTGTCGCGACGCCGCCCGGCGACCCTTCACGGCTCGACACGCCCGGGACGCCGCCTTTCTCGGCGAATCGGTGGCGCTCGCGCTCGAGAATGCCGAGCGCTACGTCCAGGCCCGCCTGGTGGCGCACCTCGATGCGCTCACGGGGTTGTTCAATGCGCGCCACCTCGAGCACGTCGTCGAGCGGGAAATCCGGACGCGGGCAGCGACGCCCGAAGCCGCCTTGGCCCCGTTCAGCCTGCTCTTCATGGATCTCGACCATTTCAAGCGGGTCAACGACACCCACGGTCATCTGGTCGGCAGTCGCGTCATCGTGGAGATGGCCCGCTTGTTGCGACGCCAGACGCGGGAGACCGACGTGCTGGTGCGCTACGGGGGCGACGAATTCGTCGCCGTGCTGCCCGGGGCCGGGACGGACGAAGCCGTCGGCGTCGCCGAGCGCATCCGCACCGCGGTCGAGGGGCACCGGTTCTTGTCGCGTGAAGGGCTGGAGCTCCGGTTGACGCTCTGTTGCGGCGTCTGCACCTGGCCCCAACACGCCGAGACGCCCTCGGACGTCATTCATCGGGCCGACCTGGCCATGTACCACGGCAAGAAGAGCCACCGGAACGCGGTCTACCTCTACGACGCGTTGCCGGCCGCCGAGGCGCCCAATCGTTTGATGTCAATCGACTTATCGGGCGACTGAATCGTCCGATGGAACAGTCTGCGGGTTGCATCGTGCGGCCGGCCGCCTAATATCCCGGCGAGTTTGAAATCCAACTTCAAATTTCAACACCCGCCACAGTGTGAAAAAAGAACGAACGTCGGCATGTTTCGAGCCCCCCGCATCACCCGCTACACCCTCGAGGCCGTGCTCGACATCGCCTGTCACGGGCAGGAGCGCCCCGTGCAGTCGAAGGACATCACCGAGCGTCACGGGATTCCGCGTCGCTATCTCGAGCAGGTGATGCAGGAGCTCGTCCGCGCCGGGCTCCTGCAGGGCATCCGCGGACCCCGGGGCGGGTACCGGCTGGCCCGGCACCCGGCGGAGATCACCGTCGGGGACATTGCGCGGGTCATCGGGCGCATCTCGGACGGGGTCGAGGCGGACGAGACCCGGCGCTCGGGCCCGCCCATCGCGTGCCCGACGATCGATCCCCTCCTCGAGGACATCCGCCGCACCATCGACGCGCGTCTCGACGCCGTGACGATTGCAAGCCTGTGCGGGATGGCCGACGCGCCCGCGGCGGAAACCCCGGCGCCGACCACCGGGACCTGACCGCGCAGGGCTTTACCGTCGCCCGGGATTCCGGCATACGGGGCGGGTGGCGCTCAAGCTCCGACCGATGCTGACGACGCTCCCGCATCTCCTGCGCGATCCGTTCGACGTGGAGCGCGGGGTCGTGTTCTTCGACGGCGTCGTCGAAACCCTCCCCGTCCGGGCGTGGTTCGCGCAGATGGTCGCGGACCTGCCGCGCGCGCGCCGCGCCGAACTCGAGGCGATGACGCGCGAGCCGGTGTCTCTCGAGGCCCTGCGGGCGCTGCCCGAGACGACGTTCGGCCACCAATATGCGCTGCGTTTCGACGAGATGGGCTTCAACCCCGAGTTTCATCTCGAGGCCTGCCCCGAGAGCGGCGAGGCCCTTGCGCGCAACTGGATCTACCAGCGCTTCGCCAAGTTGCACGACATGCACCACGTCATGCTCGGGGTGGACATCTCGCCGCAGGCCGAGCTGGCGCTGCAGGTCTTCTTGTGTCTGAACACGCGGGACCCCGTGTCGAGCATGTTCATGTTCGCGTTGCCGTTCTTTGCGTCGCGGTACGGCGGGTACGCCCGCACGGCCCGCGGCAGCGTCGCACTCGGCCGGGCGGCGCTGCGCATGCCGAACCTCTTTCATTTTCCGTACGAGCGGCACTACGAAACGCCGCTGGTCGAGGTCCGTCGCCTGGCCGGTGTGCCCCCGGAAGGGTTGCCCGTTTGAACGCGCCGGTCCGTCTCGCCGGCTCCGCGAGCCTGTTGCCGGGTCGGCCCGTGGAGACGCGCCCCCTGGTCGAGGCCGCCATGCCGGGCCGGGACGCCGAATCCTTGGCCGCGCGCATCGGCATCCGCACGCGACACTTTGCGGACCCCGCGGACACCGTCGCCCGCGTCGGCGCGCAGGTGCTCGGAGCGGCCCTGGCGGACGCCGGCTTGCCCGCCACCGCGCTGCGCCGCATCGTCCTGGTGAATTCGCACGGCGGCGACCACCCCATCCCGGCCACGGTCAACGCGCTGCTCGGAGAAATGGGCCTGCACGACGTCGTCGGGGGCTTCGATCTCAACAACGCCTGCACCGGCTTCGTCTCCGCGGTGGATGCGGCCGCGCGCATGGTGGCGACCGGGGAGGGGCCCGTCGCCGTCGTCGTCGTCGAGCTGCTCAGCCGGTGGATCTCGCCCGCGCAGCCGCGCTCGTACGTCGTCCTCGGGGACGCGGCGGCGGCGCTGGTCCTGACCGAGGCCGGCGGCCCGGGCGCGCTCCTCGCCGCGGACTTCGGCAACGACGCGCGCAAGCTCGCCGCCGTGACCCTCGCGCACGGGGCCTTCACCGGCGCGGACGAGAAGATCGTCTTCGGCGCGCCGGGCCCCGACTTCTTCGAGTACGCCGTGGACGGTCTGACGACCTCGGTCCGTCGGGTGCTCGACCGCGCAGGCATGGCGACCACCGACGTCGACTGGTGGGCGTTTCATCAGCCCAATGGCGAGCTGCTCGACGCGTTCCTGAGCGCGCTCGGCCTGCCGGAAGACCGCACGGTGCGGGTGGTGGACACCATTGGCAGCGTCGGCGCCGCCTCGGCCGCCTGCACGCTCGACCGGCTCCTGGCGACGCGGCCCGTCCGCACGGGGCAGACGCTCATGCTCTGCGGCGTGGGCGCCGGGGCCTCGCGCGGGGCCGTCCTGCTTCGCGTGGAGCGCTGACGTGACCCGCGACGACAGCCGGGCCGTCGCGGCCTTCACCGCCTGGTTCGGGTTCCTCCGGCGCTGGCACCGCTACGAGATCGCCCGCGGTTTCGAGCACCTCGACGTGCCCGAGGCCCGCCTCGTCGTCGGCTACCACGGGCGCCCCATCGCCCACGACCTCTGCATGCTGCTGACGGTCTGCCACGAGCGGCTCGGGTACCTGCCGCACCCCATCTTTCACGCGTACTTCGGGCAGAACGGCCGCACCGCGCGTTGGCTCGACGACCTCGGGTTCGTGACGGCCGACGGGCCCGCGATCGCGGCGGCCGTCGCCCGCGGGGAGCACATCTTCGTGACGCCCGGGGGGACGCGCGAGGGCTGTCGTCCGTTCTGGGAGCGCTACCGGGTCAGCTGGGGCGAGCGCACCGGCTACGTCCGGATGGCGCTGCAGTACGGCCTGAAGATCGTGCCCGTGGCCGCCGACGGCACGGACGACGCGTTCATCGGCTTCAACGACGGGTATGCCTGGGGCAAGCGTCTGCACGTGCCCGCCAACGTCGCCGTCTGGGCCGGCCTCGGCCTGACCGGCCCGTGGCCCTTCGGGCTGCCGCTCCCGGTGCGCATCCGGCAGATCATCGGGCCCCCCATCGATCCGGCGCAGGTGCTGGGCGAGACGCCCGATCCGTCCAACCGCGAACATCTGAAGCGCTTGCACCGGCACGTCGTCGGGGCGGTTCAGGGCCTGCTCGACACCCGCAAAGAGGGCCGACGGTGACGCCGGCCGATCCCCGCCGGTGGGCGGTCGTTCTCGGTGCGTCCTCGGGTGTCGGGGCCGCCATCGCGCGCGATCTCGCGGTCGAGGGCGGGTACGACGTTTTCGCCGTCCACCGGGGCAACTGGCCGGACGGGGCCGCAGAGGTCGAAGCGGCGGTCACCGCGGCCGGTCGGCGCTGCGTGTTCTGGACGGCCGACGCCGGCTCCGCAGAGGCCGCCGCCGAGGGCGTGGCGCGGCTGCGTGCCGTGGCGGGCGCCCAGAGCGTGGGCTTCTTCGTCCACTCGCTGGCGAGCGCCTGCGTGGGCCGCCTGGCCATCGGGGAGGATCCCCTGCACCCCCGGCAGCTCACCCGCACGTTCGACCGCATGGCGCACTCGTTCGTCTACTGGGCGCAGGGGCTCCACCAGGGCGGGCTGCTCGCGCCGGGTGGGCGCCTGCTCGGCCTGTCGAATCTGATGACGGACGAGGTGGTGCGCGGGGCCGCCGCCATCGCCGCCACGAAGGCCGCCCTCGAGATGTACGTGCGGCACCTCGCGCTCGAACTCGGGCCCCTCGGACACCGGGTCAACCTGCTGAAATTCGGGTTCGTGCCCACGGCGGCGGCGCAGCGCACGTTCCCGGCCGAGGCCTTCGAGCGCCTGCAGACCGTGATGCAGCGGGGCACGCCGGCGGGGCGGCTCTGCACGCCGGACGAGGTCGCGCGTTTCGTGACGTTTCTGGCCTCGCCGGGCGCCGAGTGGTTCAACGGGGCGACGATCGACTTCACCGGCGCCGAGAGTCAGAGCTTCTTCGATCAGCTCGTCTACGCCGGGCGCTGACCGACGCGATAACGCAGCGTGTAGAAGAAGCGGCTCGCCTGTTCGACGAGTACGTCGTAGGCCCCGGGGGGCAATGCGTCGACGGGGGCGCGCGGATCCCGGTCGTAGAAGGTCGCCGCTTTGAAGGTCAGGCGGTGGTACAGCGAGTGTCTCCGGGCGGGGTCGAGCTGCTCGTCGACGACGACGATCGGCGTGTCTGGTCGGGCGACCCGCGCCATCTCGGCGAGCGCGGCGGCCCGGTCGCGGAAGGCGTTGATGCCGCCGACGTGAAACACGCGGTCGAACGTCGCGTCGCGAAACGGCAGGCGGTGCGCGTCCCCGAGCACGAGCCGCACGTCGCGATGCTCCGGCCGGGCGAGGCACTGGGTCATCATGCCCAGGCTCACGTCGAGCCCCCAGATCTCCACCGGCCGCGGACCGAGGCCGGCCTGCGCGAGCCCGGATTTCAGGTACGGCAGGTTCGCGCCGGTGCCGACGCTGACCTCGAGAATACGCACGGGCGGAGGGCCCCCGTCGCCGTCCGGCACGGCGGAGCGCTCGTCGGCGAGCGTGTCGAGCGACAGCCGGGGCATGTAGGCCTCCCGCAGCCGGCGCTCGCTGCCTTCGAGCTCGAAGAGGGGGACCAGCAGGCGAACCGCCGGGTCGTGAAACCGCGGCGCCCCGTCGTAGATGACCCGCATGAAGCGGTCGATGCCCCGGATCTCGGCCTCGCGGTACATGCAGGGCAGGCCGCCCCGCAACGGCCAGACGGCCCCGCAGGCGGTGCAGGTCAGGGCGCGCTCGCCGGGTTCGAAGCGCAGCGGCCCGCGGCAGTCGGTGCAGGCGATGACATTCATGGGGGCGTGTGATAGCACGGGCCCATGCCCAACGCCGACATCACGAAAATCCTCACGGACGCGGAGATCGCCGCGCTGCGCGCCGGTTTCTCCGAGGCCTTCATGCGCGAGGGGGCTCGCAACGCCCTGATCAACCGCTTCCCGCGCTGCCAGGAGCTCATCAACGCCGATCTCGACCTCTTCTACGCCGACGACTACGGCGACCGACCGGGCGAACTCGGCGCCAACGTGCGGGAGAAGGTCGTGCTCACGGCGCTCGCCGTCTCGGGCAACTGGGACATGGCGGCGATTCACATCTACTGGGGTCTCTGTCTGCCGAAGCAGCCCCTGTCGCCGGCGCAGCTCGGGGAGGTCATCCTGCTCGCCGGCTCCTACTCGGGGGTGCAGGTCATCTCGATGGGCCTCGCCCGCATCGCGCAGGTCTTCGGCGTGTTGCAGCAGGCGGTCGGCGCGGGCGCCACCCGGTCGGACCAGATCGTTGCGCTGCTCACGGGCGCCCCCCTCGCCGAGGTCGTCGGGATGCCCCCGCCGAAATCCGGGAAGCCCAACGCCGGCGGCAAGGCCAAGAAGCCTCGCTCCGCGCGCGGCGCGCCTCAGGCCTGACGCGGGGGAGAGGGGTCGGGATCGGCGTCCCGCGCGAGTCGGAAGCCGGTCATGGTGTCGCGGTGGTCGACGGCGAGGCGGGTGCGCCCGGCGCAACGGCCCGCGGACGCCGACTCCAGGTATCCGCCGCCCTTGACCACCCCCTGCCGCCCCGCGGGGCCGTCCGTCTCGTCGCTCGTCCACTCCCGCACGTTGCCGGCCAGGCCGCGCACGCCGTACGGGCTCTCGTCCACGCGGGAGGCGGCGACGCCGAGCAGCACCGGCGCCGCGGCGTGCCGCTCCCGCAGGTTCGTCCACCCCGCGTGGTAGGCGTCCCCCCAGGGGTAGGCGCGCCCGTCGACGCCCCGCGCCGCCTTCTCCCATTCCAGGGCGGTCGGCAGCCGCCAGGGCAGCCCGTCCCGCTCGGCGCGCCAGCGGGCGTAGGCCATGGCGCAGGCCCGATCGACGAGCACGACGGGCAGATCGGGCTTCCAGGTGAACTGCGAGGCGCCGGCGACACGCGGTGCCAGCCGGACGGCCTCTTCCGCGCGGCCTTGCAGTGCCAGATCGTTCAGGAATGCCAGGTACTCGGCATTGGTGACGGGGTCCCGACGCAGGATGAATCCGGGCAGCACGACGCGCCGGCGTGGACCCGCTTCGTGCGCTTCCGGATCGCCGCCCACGACGGCCGGGCCCGGCGGGACGAAACAGTCGTCCGGACCCAGCGCGTCGGCGGCGGGCAACCGGATGGGGGTCGACGCTTCCCAACGCCCGAGGCGCTCGAGGAAGATCGGGTACAGCACGGCGGCGCACCCCGGCGCGGTCAGACGCAAGAGGTGGCTGCCCCGCGGAAGCCAGGCGCGGCGCAGCGGCGTCGGTCGCAGGTCGTGCTCCGGCTCGGCCACGAGTCTGCGCCCGCGGATCACGAAGCGCTCCCATTGCACCCGGGCGCCCTCCGGCTCGGTGGTCAGGTGCACGGTCCCCTCGCCGGCGAGGTACTCCAGAAATCCGCTTCGTTCCGGGTGCACGGGGGCCAGCGCCTCGGCCTGTTCGCGCAGAAGGGCCTCGGTTCGCAGCATCGAGGCCGCGTCGTTGCGGGCCTCGGCGGCGGCGTGGGCGGCGCGGTAGTGGCGGGCCAGGGCCACGCGCGCTTCCGGCGTCTCCGGTGACTGGCTCAGCGCAGAATGCAGGAGCTGTTCGCGCCGCACCCACGCCGCCTCCACGGCGAGCGTCGCGGTCGAGGCGGCGTCTTCGGCATCCCAGAGCGCAACCTGCGCGACCTCGTCGCCCGGCGCCAGGTCCTGGGCATGTCGCCGCAGGGCCTCGGCCTGCGCGTGGGCACGTTCGACCGAGGCCGACAGCGCGACGAGCTCGGTCTCGATGGTCGCGGCCTCCGCCACGAGTTGCAACGCGCGTTCTCGCTGCTGCGTACCGCTCAGCCAGGCGGCCACGGCATGCTGGAGCACGCCGGCGTCGGGGAACCGGGCCTCGGGTCGGGGGCTCATGCCGCGGTCACAGATCTCCCGCAGCGCCCGGGGAATGGGGTGCCGGCCCTCGAGCGGGTTTCGCAGACCGCCGACCACCCGCATCATCACGGCCATCGCGTGCGCGCCCTCGAACGGCGGGCGCCCCGTCAGAATCTGGAAGAGCATGGCGCAGAGCGAGTAGACGTCCGAGGCCCGGGTCAGGGAGGTGTTCTGCCCCCGCGCCTGCTCGGGGGACATGTAGACGGGCGTCCCCATGACCTCGCCGGCCATCGTCTGGTAGGCGCCGGTCGGGTCTCGGTGGGTGCGCAGGGTAAGACTGCCGGTGATCGACGGCCCCGGATCGAGGCGTTTGGCGAGCCCCCAGTCCAGCACGCGGACCTCGCCGAACTCGCCGACCATGACGTTCTCGGGTTTGAGATCGCGATGCAGGATGCCCTGGCGGTGGGCGAACGCGATCGTCTCGCAGACCTGATTGAAGATCGTCATCAGCCGATAGAGGCCGGCCGGTGCCTCCGAGGCCTCCGCCGCATGATAGTCGTCGACCAGGACTCGCAGCGTCCGACCGCGGACGGCCTGCATCGTGAAGTAGGGTTGGCCGTTCTCCAGTCGACCGAGCTCGTGGACGGGCACGACGCCCGGGTGCTGGAGCTGCGCGGTGAGCTGCGCCTCGTCCAGAAACCGCGCCAGGGCCTCACCCGCGTCGTCCTGAACGCCCAGGATCTTCATCGCCAGCTCGCGGTGCAGGCCGGGGTCCTCGACGGCGATGACCTGCCCCATCCCGCCGCGCCCGAGGAGCGCGGTGAAACGGTATCGCCCGAGGGCCTCCGGCGGCGGGACCTCCAGATCCGGGTGGCGTCCGACCTCCGTGGGAGACCCCGTGGGCGCCAGCGTGTCCGTCACGCGCGTCGGGCCGTGCCGGAGACCCGACTCGGACAGGACGTCGCCCAGATCGCGGGTGGCGCTCAGCGCGGGGTCGTCGTCGTTCTCGCCTGCCATGGGGTCGTCCGATCGGTCCGCACAATCCGGATCAGGGCGGCGCCGCTCGGCGTCGCGGGCGCCGGAGGCTCTCCCAGTGCTCCCGCGCGGATTGGAGCGCGTCCCAGAAAGCGGGGTTGCTGACGGCATTCTGCAGGATGGGCACGCCGTCATCCATGTTGGTCGGCAGGGCGCGGGGCAGCGAGGCGTCGAACTGGACGTCCGCGCTGCTGGCCGCGTACTCGCCGATGGTGGCCATGGCGGTCATCCACGACGCCATCGCGGCCTCCATCCGGGCGAGGGGGTTCAGATCGGCGAGGAGCTGCCCGTACCAGCGGGGGAGCAGGGGCGCCTGCGGGCGGGTCTCCGGCGGTGGCACGACGTTGGACGACACGACGAACCGCGCGCCCTCCTGTCGCAGGACGCCGGCGGGCACGTTGGCCACCATGCCGCCGTCGACCCAGGTCGCGAACGCCGTGCGCGTGGGCGGCAGCATGGGCGCCAGGCCCCCGCTGGCCCGCACGCCTTCACCGAGCGTCCCTCGCGAGACGGCGTCCTCGGAGCCGCTCACCACGTCCGTCGTGGCCGGAAAGAACGGAATGATCAGGTCCTCCAGGCGGCGCTGCCCCAGGACCCGGTCGAGCAGGCGCTGGAGGGGCACGTAGGTGACGAACGCGAGCTGTGTCGTCAGGTTCAGGGCGCGGCCGTGCTTCAGGAGCGACATCAGGCCCTCACGCTGGCGGGCGGCGTAGAAGGCCCCCACGACGGAGCCGAAGCTCGCACCGCTGACGAGATCCACCGGGATGCCCTGCGCTTCGAGGTGGTACAGCACCGCGAGGTGTGCGAAGCCCCACGCGCCCCCGCCCCCGAGGGCCACGCCCACGCGACGATCCGTCACCGCGCGCGCCCAGCGCGAAAAGTCGGCCGGGAAGGCCCGGCGCCAGGCGTCGGCCTCGCGAGGGAGTCCGGCGAGCGACATGGTCAGTCGCACCCGGTTGGGGGGGAAGACGTTGCGGCTCGGGCGCCCGGCGTCCGTGACCGCCACGTCCGGCGGCAGCGCCGTCGTGAACACCGAGGGGACGCGCGGCGCTTGCGGCGGCCAGGGGACGGCGCGATCACCATGCAGGAAGACGACGCGGTCGGCGAGACCCCAGAGCGAGGGCTCCAGCGGGGCCGTCGCGAAGACCCAGCGGATCGCCGCGTCCTTCCGGGCGGCCTTCACCGACGCCTCGAGGGCCGCCGCGTCGGGGGTCTCGTGGGGGAGCACCGCGCACGGCTCGCCGAAGTCGGCCGCGACCGTGTCGGCGAGCGCACCGAGCAGGCCCGGCAGGTGCGGGCGGGCCTGTCCGCTGCCGAGCACCTGGAACAGCACGACCGGCGCGGCGTCGGGGCCCGCAGCGGTGATCCGGGCCCGGGCGGTCTGCACGGTCCGCTCCGCTTGTCGGACCTCGAGGATCGGGCGCAGGTAGGACGAAACGCGGTCGAGGACTTCGAGGCAACGGTGGCGCAGGATGAAGACCACGCGCGCCGGTGTCCGGGCCTGCCACACCCGCGCGACGGGCTGCCCGAGCACCATGTCGAGCAATCCGAAGGACTCTCCCGGGCGCGAGGCCCCCTGCGGGACGACCGCCTGGGGGTCCGCCTCGGCCTCCCGCCCGGGGCGCGCGCCCACCCGGGCAAGCTCGCCCTCGAGCACGAGCCCGAAACCGGCCACCTGGTTCACCGGCTCGGGATCCGGCCAGTTGAGCCGCCAGCGCAGCAGCTCGGCACCCTGCAGCAGTGCGTGCAGATGCTCCGCGTCGAGCGCGCCGATGACGGGGAGCGCCCGCAGGTAGGACACCAGGATCTCCGTCTGGGCGTCCAGCTCCTGGAACGTCGCGGCGAAGCGCCGGAACCAGTCGGCGCCCGAGTCTCGCGCGGCGCCGAAGTCGTGCTGCAGAAGTTCCCGGATGGCCGGATGGGGCAACCGCAGGACCTCCGTGGGCTCGACGGCGCGCACGGAGATCGCACTGGCCGGGGGCGGCCCGGGGACGAGCGCCTCGCCGCCGAAGACCGTGCCGAACCCGGCCTCGTACACGGTCTCGCCCGCCAATCCGGTCCGGGTGATCTCGACCCGGCCGGCGCCCGAGACGACCCAGAGCCCGGGGGTGCTTTCGCCGCGCGTGACGAGCACCTCGCCCGTCGCGACGGGGCGGACCTCCATGCTCGCGCCGACGACGGCCCGCTGACGACCGGCGCTCCGGCGCAACGCCGGTGCGGTGGCGAGCACGGCGTCGATGCGCAGCGCCGTGACGAGGCGCTCGAGCGCCGGTCGGCCGAAGGCGGGATCGGCGGCGAGGGTGTCGAGAATCTCCGGCGTGATGCGGTAGTACCCGCTCGGCACCTCGGTTCGCAGCCGGAGGTGCCGGGCGACGACCGGGAAAACGGCCGTCCCCCCGAAGAGCGTCGGCACCGTCGTGATCGCCGTCGTGCCATCGTCCCGGACGTCCCCCCGCGTCCAGTCGTCGTCGCCCGCACCGGCGACCGCGGCGTCGCCTTCCGGGGGCATCGACGCCGGCTCGGGACGCCGAGCACGCCGCCCCCCCGTCGGTCCGGCGGAAGCGGGGCTGGCGCTGCCCTTGCGCTCGACGAAGAACAGCAGCCGCGACGGGGCCGTCAACAGCGCGAAGCCGCCCGCGGGCAGATCGGCGAACGAGACGGGCGCGCCCACCCCGGGCAGCGCCACGGGGGCCGGCAGGTGGCGCAGGAAGGCCGCTTGCTGCGCGTCGGTGAGCTGGGAAAGCAGGGCGCTCGCCCGCAGCGTCGCCGCGGGCTCGTCGTCGCCCGGCCGGCTCGTCCCGCGCGAAGGACGGGTCGAACGACGGGGACCGGCCATCAGTTTTCACCCCCCCAGGCATCTCCGGTGAACTGCCGTTGAATCTTCTGGCAGCGGTCGAGGTAGAGGCCGACGACCCGATCCTGCGGGTTGAGGGCCTGGCACAACGCGAAGAGGCGCGTCGCTTCGGGCAGCGCGCGGCCGTGGAACGCCCGCACCGCCTGCTCGAACGTCGGTCGGGTGGCGTCCTTGGCGGCCCGCACGTCCTCCGGATCCGAGGCGTAGATCTCGAAGACGGGCAGGGCCTCGGTCCGCCCGGGCAGCGTCACCTGATCGAGGATGCGGTGGGCGTACGTACCGGGGTCCTGCAAGGCCGCCATCGTGCGCTCGGTGACGAGCAGTTGTGTGTCGTAGCGCCGCGTGAGCGTCTGCATGCGCGCGGCGACGTTGACGGCCTCGCTGATGACCGTCGTGTCCATGCGCTGCTCGGTGCCGACCGTGCCCAGCACGAGATCGCCCGTGTTCACGCCGACCCCGATGCGGATGGGGTCCTGTCCCGCGCGCTGGCGACGCGTGTTCAGGTCTTCCAGCGCCCGGTTCATCTCCAGGCCGGCCTGAACGGCGGCGTCGGCGCCCCCGTCGAAGATGGCCATGATGGCGTCGCCGATGTACTTGTCCACGAAGCCGCCGTGGCGGGCCACGGCCGGCGCGAGCAAGCCCAGGTATTCGTTGATGAAACGGAACGTCTCGGCCGTGCTCATCTGCTCGGTGAGCCGGGTGAACGCGCGCATGTTGGCGAACAGCACGCTCATCGGCCGCGCGACGGAGTCGCCGAGGCGGACGTCGGTGATGGAGTCCCGACCCAGGAGCTGCAGGAAGGGGTATGGCACGAACTGACCGATGGCGGCGTTGACCCCGGAGAGGGCGAGGTGCGTGCGCAGGCGGGCGAGCAGCTCCTGCCCCGTGAAGGGCTTGGTGACGTAGTCGTTGGCCCCCGCGGCGAGGCCCTGCACCAGGTCGTCGACCTGATTGCGCGCGGTCAGCATCACGACCGGCAGCGCGTGCCGGGGGAACCGGTCGCGCAGGCGCGTGCACACCTCGTACCCGTCCATGCGCGGCATCATGACGTCGAGCAGCACGGCGTCCGGCTTCAGCCCCTGCGCGAGCATCTCGAGGGCCGTCGGCCCGTCGAGGGCGGTGGCGACCTCGTACCCCGCGCGGCCGAGCTGCGCGAGCACCACCTGCACGTTCACCGGTTCGTCGTCGACGACGAGCACGCGGCGGCCGCGCCCCTCGTCCGTGACCGCGATGATGTCCGTCGGGCGGCTCGTCTTGATCGGGCTCGTCACGCGGTCGCGGACCTCTTCCGTCGGGCGCTGCAAGCGCTCCGTCGGCCGGGCGACGGGCAGGGTGAACGCGAAGACGGAGCCCTCGCCGACCGTCGACTCGACCCGGATCCGGCCGCCGTGCAGCTCGACGAGCTGGCGGGCGACCGTCAGGCCGAGCCCTGCGCCGCCGTAGCGTCGGGCGATGCTCGCGTCGCCCTGCTCGAAGCCCTCGAAGATGCGCGCGATGACGTCGGGGGCGATGCCGATGCCGGTGTCGCGCACGCGGATGGTCGCGACCCGGTCGTGCTCGCCGTCGACGAACCGCGAAGGGTCGTTTGCGGGCTCGATCGTGGCGTCCACGGTGATGACGCCCCGCTCCGTGAACTTGCAGGCGTTGCCGACCAGGTTCAGCAGGATCTGGGCGAGGCGGTCGGGATCGGCGTACACGACCGGATCGGCCCCTTCGCCCGCGGGCACGGCGTTGACGAGGCGTACGGGTCGGCCTGCAAGGAGGGGCGCACACAACGCCAGGACGGACGTCGTCGCGTCGTGCACCGACACGGCGCCTCGCGCGAGCGTGATGTCGCGGCGCTTGAGCGTCTGGAAGTCCAGGATGTCGTTGATGAGGTTGCCGAGCCGGCGACCGCTCGAG
The DNA here is from genome assembly GCA_023150895.1 of Myxococcota bacterium. Taxonomy (GTDB): domain Bacteria; phylum Myxococcota_A; class Bradymonadia; order UBA7976; family UBA1532; genus CAINDO01. The sequence continues at coordinate 70,777 of JAKLJY010000018.1, forward strand.
ACGATCATGTCCAGGCTGCGGCGGCTGGCGGGGTCGAGTGAATCGGCGGCGTCGAGGACCGTCTGTGCGAGGCCGATGATGCCGTGCAACGGCGTGCGCAGCTCGTGCGAGGTGCGCGCGAGGAGCTCGTCCTTGATGCGGTCGACGGCCGACAGGGCCTCGTTCTTCTCGCGGAGCTCCTCCGCCCGGGCGCGCGCGGCGGCGTACAGCACGGCGTTCTCGATGGCGGTCGCGGCCTGGAACGCCAGCAGGCGCAGGACTTCGACGCGCTCGGCCGTGAACGCGCCCGTCGTCAGGCCGTTCTCCAGGTAGAGCACGCCCGTGCGCCGCCCGCGGTGCATCAGCGGGGCGCAGAGCACCGAGCGGGGGGCGCGCTCCGCCACGTAGGGGGTCCCCGCGAAACGCGGATCCGCCGCCGCGTCCGACAGCACGAGCACTTCCTGAGCCCGAGCGACGTACTGAACGATCTCGGGGCTCGCGGCCTGCTCGATCTGTCGCGACGGGCCAGTCCGGATCTCGACGTCCTCGCCCTCGGCCACGGCCTCGACCTGCAGGACCCCGTCCCGGTCGAGCAGGAGCGCGCCCCGCTCGGCGCCGGCGGTGGCACACATCAGGCGCATGGCGCGCGACAGCAGGCGGTCGAGGTCCATTTCGCCGGCGATCGTCTCGGCCGCGCGCAGGGCGGCGTCGAGGTCGAGCGTCCGGCCCGCGCTGCGCTCCGGCGCGCTCTCGAGGGCGGGAACGGCGTCGGGCCACTCCTGACGCAGCCGCGCGCTCTTGGCGGTCGCGCCCCAGGTGTCGTAGGCCTCGATGGCCTCCCGTCGCCACGCGCGCAGCAGCACCGTGCCGTTCATGCGCTCGGCGGCCCGGGCGGCGCGCTCGGCGATGAGGGCGGCGTCGTGCAGGAATCGCTCGGACCGGGCCTGCGAGAACGCGGCCTCGAAGCCGCCGCCGGCCGCGATGAAGTCCCCGCGGCGCAGCGCGAGCTCGGCGTCGATGAGAGCGATGCGGTGTCCGTGGTTGGCCGGCACCTGCGTCGCGATGGCCCGCAGCGCGGCGAGCTCGGCCGGGAACGTCGTTTCGAGGCCCTCGCCCGTGTCGAGGCGGGCGAGCAGGACGTGGAACCGGAGGACGACCTGCCCGAAGGCCGGGAGGTTGATCGGCGCGGCCAGCTCGGCGGCGTAGGTCTCCGCGTAGGCCAGGGCGCGGGCCGGCTGGTTGAAGATCGTACAGAGCCAGATCGCCGAGTTGACGGCGTACAGGACCGACGTCACGACGCCGATGCGCTGGAACTCGGGCACGCTGGCCTTGAAGTCGAACCGCGGGCCGACGAGGTCGCAGATGTCGCCGGTGTAGTCGCCCGCGAAGCTCGCGGCGAGCTGACCCCAGGTGTCCACCGGTGGCAGCGCCAGGAACTGCTGGTGCTCGGCGACGAGCGCCCGGACGCGCCGCCAGGTCTGATCGAAAACGGGCAACGGCGTGCCCGCCATCATCTCGAAACAGATGGCCTGGTTGCCGCAGTATCCGTACCCCGTCGGATTGCCGAGCTCGAGCGAGCGGCGCGCCCCCCAGTGGAGCGTCCGGGCGCAGTCGCGGATCGGCTCCGCGAGGTGCTGCGTCATCATCGGCACCTCGACGAGCCCGGCGATGGTGGGCCGGTCGGAGAAGCGCTCCCGCAGCGCATCCGTGAGCTGGCCGATGGCGTAGGCGTACGGGTACTGACCGGCCGCAGCCATGATGATGCCCCAGTGGCCGGTGGCGTAGGCCGTATCCGGGGTGACGCCGCGGGTCAGCGCGATCTCCAGCACCGTGGCGACCGCGGGGACGTGCATGTGCGGCACTGCCATGGCCAGCGTCGGCAGCAGCGTCGCCAGGATGCGGCAGACGGCCGCGGCTTCCGGGTCGGCGAGCTCGGGCAGGTGCGCGAGCGAAGCCGGGGGGCGGTCGGCACGGGCCACCTCGATGCGCCCGAGCTGCGCGATGACGTCGTCCATCGAAAGGGCGGGGCTGATCGGGTACCCGAGGCTCGCGACCAGGGCCAGCGCCTGATCGGCGGCCTCGTTCAGGCGCATGAGGTTGTTGAGCAGGTAGACCCGCAGCTCGGCGGTGCGGACGCGGTCCCAGGCGCGGCCCGGGTGCGCATCGATCACGTCGCAGAGGCGAAGGGCCTCCTCGGCGTTGCGGTGGGCGCGCTCGGCCTGCGCCAGGGCGATGTGGAGCTCGGTGGCGAGCACGGGGTCGGCTTCGAACGGCGAATCGCCCAGGAAGGCGAGGCCGGTCCGCAGGAAGCGCACGGCGGCCTCGGGCGCACCGGCGGACTGTGCGCGGGTGCCCGCCGCCCAGTGAACCTGCGCCGCCTCGACGCGCTCCTCGGGTGGGGCGCCGGGTGTCCCCGCGAGGGCTTGCTCGTAGTGGTGCGCGACCGTGAACACCGCCTCGCCCAGGGCCTCCGGTGCGGCGCCGCCCCGCAGCGACCGGGCCAGGGACAGGTGAAGCGCCGCCCGTGCGTCCGGGGCGAGCCGCGCGTAGACGGCCGTCTGCAGGTGGTCGTGCAGGAAGCGGTACTCGCCCCCGCGCTCGGCGCCCGTGCGCAGGACGAACCCGAGCTCGGCGGCGTCGTGGAGGGCGTCGACGACCTCCGCCGCGGGCCGCGCAAGCACCGCCGCCAGCTCGTCGACGCAGAACTGTGCGCCGAGGGCGGCGGCGCCGGGGAGAAGGCTGCGGGCGGGCACGGAGAGGCGGTCGAAGTCGCGGGCGAGGTGCTCGGCCACGTTGTCCGCCAGGGCGGCGCGCCCGATGGCCTCGAGGTCGACCCGGAACCGGAACGCCTCGGCATCGAACTCTACGAGGCCGTCCTCGGCGATGCGTTGCAGGAAACGGCCGGCGAAGAAGGGGTTGGCGCCGGTCTTCTCGACGACGAGTCGAGTCAGGGCCGCGAGCACGGCGGGTCCGGGGCCGGTCTGCGCGCCTCCGAGGGCGTCGGAGACCAGCGCCTCGAGCGCATCCGGCGCCAGCGGACCGAGGGTGAGCGTCGGGGCGTCGAACCCGCTCGCCTCGAGCCGGGCGAGCAGCTCGGTCAGCGGATGCGTCGGGCCGACCTCGGTGTCGCGCCACGAGCCCACCAGGCAGAGCGCGCAGGGGCCGTGGCCGGCGTTGAGCAGGCTTTCGACGAGGGCGAGCGAGGCCGCGTCGACCCACTGCAGGTCGTCCAGGAACAGAAAGAGCGGGTGCTCCGGCGTCGCGAAGACCTCAACGAACCGCTGAAACGTCAGCCGGAATCGCAGCTCGGCCTCGGGGCCGCCCAGCGTCGGGGCGGGCGGTCGCTCGGGCAGCAACCGGGCGAGCTCGGGCATGACCTCCGTCAGGACGGCCGTGTTGGGGCCGAGCGCGGCGTCCATCGCGGCGCGCAGCGCGTCGAGGCGGGCGTCCGGCCAGGCGAGCACCTGCCGCAACAGACCCCGGAACGCTTGCAGGGGCGCGTCGAACGGGAGGTTTCGACGGAACTGATCGGCCTTGCCGACCGCGAAGAGGCCACCGGCCGACGCCACGGGGCGGTTGAGGTCGCCGATCAGGCGCGACTTGCCGATGCCCGGCTCGCCCCGCACCCAAAGGGCCGTCGCCTGGCCGGTCGCCGCCCGCGCGAACCGCGCCTCGAGGGTCTCGAACTCGCGCTGGCGTCCGTAGAGGCGCTCGGGGATGCGCAGGACGTCGGCCACGTCGCGCCGTCCCGCCTCGAAATCGCCGAGCTGACCGTCTTGCTGCCAGGACTCGGCCAGCGCGCGCAGATCGGCCAGCAGACCGACCGTGGAGCGATAGCGCTCGTCGACGTCCTTGGCCAGCAGGCGCAGGAGCACCGCAGAGACCGCGTCCGGGAAGCCCGGCAGCGCCCGCCCCGGGTGAATGGGGCGCCGTGCGAGGTGGGCGTGCACCCAGCCGAGCGCGTCGGCCGCGTCGTAGGGCAGCGTGCCCGTGGCCACCTCGTAGAGCAGGACACCGAGCGCGTACAGGTCCGCGCGGCGATCGACCGGCCGATTCATCCGGCCCGTCTGCTCCGGCGCCAGGTAGGGCAGGCGCTCGGGGCGGGCCAGCGCCTCCTGGGCGTCGGCGGCTTCGGAGCGCAGGCGAGAGGCCTCGGACAGGCCGGTCAGATAGACGTCCGTCTCCGAGCGACCGAGCCGGACGGCCTCCGGGCAAAGCCCCAGGTGCATCACCCGGGCGGCGTGCAGCGCGCCGACGGCCTCGGTCAGCGCGATGGCGAACTCCAGGAAACGGCCGAGCGCGCGCCCGAGCGGGCGGGGCAGCGTCGTGATCGGGCGTGTGTCGGGATCGCGGAAGGTGAGGCTCAGCGCTTCGCCGGTCTCTTCGAAGCGCAGCGGGGCGAGCACGCACGGCAACGCGCTCAGGGAGGCGGCCATCACTCGTTCGCGCTCGAGGCGACGGCGGTGTTCTTCGTCGCGCGGGCCGCGCGGGGTCGAACGAACGACGGTGGATTCGCCGGTGGCGGACAGGGGACCGGGGCGGAGATCGAGCATACGGACGCCCTCGCGCGCGTCAGGCCGACTTCTGCCCGATCACCCCTCCCAGGGGTAGCGGAAAGGCGCGTGCGACTGAACTTCCGCCCCCTGCCGCGCGCGCACCTCGAGGACGCCGCTGAACGCGGTCGAGGAGACGTGTCGATCGTGCAGGCAGGCGACGCGCCAGCGGTGCCTTCGGGGCAAACCCGGCCACGGGGCGAAGTCGTCGTGCGGGGCGGCGAACCAGTGAACCGCCGCCGGCAGGGCCCAGGCCTCCGCGTGTGCGCGCCGCCGCCCGCAGAGCGCGTCGGCGTCGTAGGCCAGCACCAGCACGTCCGGCCGCAGCCGGCGTACGACGTCGCGGAAGCCGTCCCCGCCCGGGGGCCAGGAGATGAGCACCGCGGCCGGGGGGGGACCCGGCACGGCCCGAACGTCGCCGACGAACCGCCGGACCCCCGGAGGGGCGGGGTAGACGTCGAGCTGGTCGACGGCGGTCACGTCGAGGCCGCCCTCGGCCGCCAGCAAGGCGGAGACGAACCCGTTGCCGGCACCGAGGTCCCAGAGGGTGCCGCCGGCGGCGCGCACGGCCGCGGCGATGGTGGCGATCTGCGCGTGGGTCGGTCGCCAGTGACAAACCGGGCGCGGCCCGGAGAACGCCTCGCGGGAGAGCGCGCGTGGGTCGCCCTCGACGGGACGCATCGCCGGGCCGGCCGAAGCCCCGGCGAACGGGACCGCCTCGTCGCCCAGGCCCTGACACTGCCGGCCCTGGTACAGCACGCAGGCGCCGCAATCCGGCGGGGTTGCGAAACGCCCCAGGGTTTCGTGACCGGGGCCCTGCGGGTGGCAGACCGGCACCCAGCCCGTCATGATGTCCGGCCGCCGCGCCAGGAACGCCCGGAAGACCGCCGGCGCGGCCGGATCGCCCAGCAAGGGCCCCCATTCGACCTGCACGAGGGCGCGCCGCAGGCCGGGCCGGGCCACCACCGGCTCGAGGCGCGCGAGCGAACGGGCGAGATCGTCGGCGTTCGCGGCCCGAACGCGGGCGTAGAGGCTGCGCACCCCCGGCGGGGGGGCGCTCACGGGCCGCAGATCGGCCCGCCGCGGGGGTCTCAGCGGATCGGCCACCACTGGCGCTCGGTCGTGCGCGGGCGAACGAGCGCGTCGTCGGCGAGGCGGTCGGCGATGGTCCCGGGAGCGGTCTTTCGGGCGTCGGAGACCTCGAAGATGCGCGCCACGGTCTCCTCGACCCGGTCGGGCAGCGCCGCGATGGCCTCGCGGGTGTCGAAGCGACGCTCGAGGAACTCCCGGGCGGCGAGCGTGATGGCGCCGCTGTTGACCGCGTAGTCCGGGGCGTAGCGAATGCCCCGGGCGAGGAGGAGCGCGTCGACTGCCGCCCCATCCGGCCCGGCGAGCTGATTGTTCGCCGCCCCGACGACGCCGGCGACGCGCAGGCGCGGCACGGTTTCGGCGTTCAGAATCCCGCTCGTCGCGCACGGGCAGAAAATGTCGGCCGGCTGGTCGTAAATGGCGTCCGGCTCGACGAGCGTCAACGGCACCTCGGCCGCGACCCGGGCGGCGAGGGCCGCATCGATGTCCGTGGCGATCACCGTGGCGCCCTCCCGGACGAGGAGCGCGGCGACGCGCCGCCCCATGGCGCCGAGCCCCTGCACGGCCACGCGCCGGCCCGACAGGGAGCGCCCGAGACCGCAGGCGGCCAAGGTGGCGCGCATGCCGCCGAGCACGCCCGAGGCGACGCCACCGGCGAGGTCGAGGGTGCGTTCGTCGGGCACCGCGACGAAGCGGCTCGTCTCGCGCATGTGCCGGATGTCCTGCGCGTGCAGGCCGAGATCGCCCGAGGTATAGAAGCGCCCGCTCAGGCTCTCCACGTAGCGGCCGAGCGCCCGCATCATCGCCGCGCGATCCCGGATGCCCGGGTGGTCGAGGAAGACGCCCTTGCCGCCCCCGGCGTTCAGACCGGCGAGGGCGCATTTGCGCGTCATGGCGATGGACAGCCGTACGGCGTCCTCGAGCGCGGCGGCCTCGTCTGGGTAGGTCCAGAAGCGGCACCCCCCGATGGCCGGGCCGCGGGTGGTGTCGTGAATGACGATGAAGCCGCTCAGGCCGGTGGCCGGGTCGTTGACGGCCACGACCTGTTCGAGCTCGTGGGCGCGCAGGATTTCGAGGAGGTTCAAGCGGGGGGCGCTTTCTTCAGGGGGGGTCGGGGCGTTTGCCCCATCTCTCGTGCGGTGGACGCAGGCCGGTGGGCTTCCCGCCGCAATCGGGGCATGATACCTACGGTCGCGCCCATGCCCAATGCCCTCGTCCTCCACTGCACACCACACGAAGTCCGGGTCGCCCTCCTCGAGGGCGGTCAGGTCGCCGAGATCTACGTCGAGCGCCGCAAGGACAGCTCCCTCGTCGGCAACATCTACAAGGGCCGGGTGATCCGCGTCCTGCCCGGGATGCAGGCGGCCTTCGTGGACATCGGCCTCGAGCGCGCGGCGTTTCTGTACGTCGCCGACGTCGCCGAGAAGCCCGTCTCCTGGACGGCCGAGTTTCCCGCCGCGGGCACGGCGACCCTCTCCGAGACCCGCTCCGATCTTTCCGCCCGGCCCATCCAGAGCCTGCTCCACGAGGGGCAGGAGATCATGGTGCAGGTGGCCAAGGAGCCCATCGGCACCAAGGGCGCGCGGGTCACCAGCCACGTCAGCATCGCCGGGCGCCACCTCGTCTACATGCCCACGGTCGACCACGTCGGCATCAGCCGGCGCATCCTCGACGAGGACGAGCGCCGTCGCCTGCGCGGCATCCTCGAAGAGCTCGTGCCCGAGGGGGGCGGGTTCGTGGCCCGCACGGCCGCCGAGGGCCGCACGCCCGAGGAACTCCGCGCCGATCTCGAGTTCCTGCGGCAGGTGTGGAACGACATCCTGACCCGCATGGAGTCGGGTCCCGCGCCGGCGACGCTGCACGAAGACCTCGACCTCGTGCTCCGCTCGGCCCGCGACATGGTCACACCCGAGCTCGAGGTCATCCACATCGACGACGCCGCCGAGTACGACCGCCTGACGGGCTTCATGCGGCGCTTCATGCCGCGCTACACCGACAAGGCGAAGCTCTACACCCGCCCGGAGCCCATCTTCGAGGCCTTCGGCGTCGAGATGGAGCTCAACCGGGCCCTCGGCCGCAAGGTCTGGCTCAAGAGCGGCGGCTATCTGATCATCGACCAGACCGAGGCCCTGACGGCCATCGACGTCAACACCGGGCGCTACGTCGGCAAACGCAACCTCGAGGACACCATCCTCAAGACCAACCTCGAGGCCGTGCAGGAGGTCGTCTATCAGCTCCGGCTGCGCAACATCGGCGGCATCATCATCGTCGACTTCATCGACATGGAAAAAGAGCAGAACCGCGACCGGGTCTACACGGCCCTCGCCGAGGCGCTCAAGGCCGACCGCGCGAAGACGAACATCCTCAAGATCAGCGAGCTCGGCCTCGTCGAGATGACCCGCAAGCGCGTGCGCGACTCGCTCTTGCGCACCCTGTCGGAGCCCTGCTTCTACTGCGACGGCTCCGGTCACCTGAAGAGCCGCACGACGGTCGCCTACGACATCTACCGCGCGCTGCTGCGCGAGGCGCCGTTCATGGACGAGGGCACCGTGCGCCTGCTCGTGCACCCCCGCGTCGCTGCCGTCCTGATGGACGAGGAGCGCACGATGGTCGAGGAGTTGTCGTCGCGCGTCGCCAAGAGCATCGTGGTCGAGGCCCGCCCCGACTTCCACCTCGAGCGATTCGAAATCAGCGGGGTCGCGGCCGAGATGCCGGCCGGTTTGAGCGAAACCCACCCGACGACGGGCTGAGAGCGAGCCATGAACCAGGAACGTCGACGCGACGAGCGCGTGGTCATCAATCAGGAGTTCGCCAGCATCGACGACTTCGTCGCCGAGTACGCCACCAACATCTCCGTCTCGGGGTGTTTCATCCGGTCGAAGCACCCCCTGCCGGTCGGCACGCGGGTCAACCTCAAGTTCACGGTCATCGCGTCGGACATCGACATCATCGAGGGCACGGGCGAGGTCGTTCGCGTCGTCCGCAACCCGGCCGCCGAGGCCGGCATGGGCGTCCGATTCATGAAGCTGACGCCCGAAACGCGCGGCCGCATCGAGGCCCTGGTGACCACCCAGAAGAACACCGACGCCTTCTGAGGCCGTGCGGTGAGCCCCCCCGGCGGGCCGCCCCCGCGCGCGCCGGAGGCCACGCTCGTCGGCATCACCGGCACCAACGGCAAGACGACGACCACGCTGCTCGTCTCGCACCTGCTGCGCGCGACGGGGCAATCGACGGTCGTCGGCACGACGGTCGGGGCGCAGGTCGCGGGTGAACCCACCCCGGTCTCGGCCTTCGGCGAGCTGCTGCGCCTCGGCGAGACGCGCGGTGTGCCGTACGCCGTCTTCGAGGTGACCTCCCGGGCGTTGGCCGGGGGTCTCTCCGCCCGGGCGCCGTTCGACGCCGCCGTGCTGACGAACTTCACGCGCGATCACCTGGAGACCCATGCGACGCCGGAGGCCTACCTGGCGGCCAAGGCCGCCCTTTTCGCCACCCTCGGCCGGGGTCGAGCGGCCGACCGAGCGCCGCGTCCGCCGGTGGCCGTGTTGAACGGCGACGATCCGGCCTCGGCACTGGTGCTCTCCGTTACGCCGCCCCGCGCGGGGCTGTACACCTTCGGCTTCGCCGCGGCGCCGGCGGTCGAGCTCGGGCGACCGGGCGCGCACCTGTGGGCCGAGGACGTGCGTGTCGGGCCGGCGGGCACCGCGTTTACCCTGCATGCGCCGGGGCTCGACGCGCCGACGCGGGTGACGCTGCGCCTCGCCGGGCGTCACATGGTGCAGAACACCCTGGCCGCGCTCGCGGTCCTGAGCGGCCTCGGGCGCGACCTTGCGCCGCTGCTCGCGCCGCTGTCGACGTTCACCGGGGCGCCCGGCCGCTTCGAGCGCGTGCCGAGCGGTGCCGACGACGCCGCGCCCGCCGTCTTCGTGGACTACGCGCACACCCCCGACGGCCTGCGCTGCGCCCTCGAGACGGCCCGTGCATTCGCCGACGCGTCCGGCGGGGCCGTCTGGCTGGTCTTCGGCGCCCCCGGGGGCTACGACCCGGGCAAGCGGCCCGAGATGGGGGCGATCGCCGCGGCGCTGGCCGACCGGGTGGTCGTCACCACGGACAACCCCCGCGACGAAGACCCGGCGGCCATCGCCGAACAGGTCGTCGCAGGGTCTTCGGGCGCCGGTCTGCGCACGATCCTCGACCGGGGTCTGGCCATCACGACGGCCATCACCGAGGCCGCGCCCGCCGACGTCGTGCTCATCGCCGGCAAGGGGCACGAGCGCGTGCAGATCGTGCGCGGGGTGTCGCATCCGTTCGTCGACGCGGACGTCGCCGCCCGGGCCCTCTCGCTTCGACGTTGAAGTCTCGGGGGCAGGCGGCGCAGAGTGACGCCGGGGAAGCAAACCTCCTTGGGGAAGGAAACCAGAGACGTATGAAGATCGATCGGGAAGGATTTCTGGCCGCGGTGGCGGCGCTGGGACTGCTCGCGCCGGGGCTGAGCGCCTGTGACGCGACGGAGGACGAGGGCGCCGACGGCGGGCTCGGCGGCAGCGCGGGCACCGGCGGCGAGAGTGCGGGGGGCGACATCGGCGGCGCGCCGGCCGGCGGCGAGATCGCGGGCGGCAGCGGTGGGGCCGGCGGTGGCGGCGGCGGCGCGGGCGGGGCCGGCGGCCTCGAGTGCGAGCCGGACTTCTTCAGCCCCGGCGTCTCGTGGGGCGAGGAGCCCATGGACGGCGTCACGCTCACGTTCGACTGCGGCACGGCCTCCGGCTACAAGGTCGGCTTCGCGGAGACCGGCGCCGGCGACGACGGCTGGTACGGCGAAGACTGCCTGCCCGGCGAGAAGAGCGGCTCGGACTACTGCCACACCGTGCCGGCGGCCGGCACCGAGCTGAGCCACGTCGAGACGCCCGACGAGATCGTCGAGGGCGAAACCACCCTGCTGCGCGCCGAGCTCGCCGACGGCATCACCTGGGTGGTCATCAGCGCCGACGACGCGGCCGAGTGCTGGGTCGGCGGCCACGATCCGTCGTACTACGACGAGCTCGGCTGCGCCTTCGCCGAGTAAGGCCCGCGCCTCACTGCACCGGCACCGGCTCGGGATCGGGCGCGGGCTCGGGCGTCTCGACCGGGGTGCGGGTGTAGGCGTCGAGTTCGGTCTTCACGAGGCGCACGACGAGGTCGTCGAGGGCCTCGACGCGGAGCTGCTCCTCGGGGACGTCGTAGTCGCTGCCGCCGCTGCCGGCGGTGCTGCCGCCGCCCTCGGTGATGAAGACGAAGTGGCCGAGGGTGGTGACGGCGAGCTGGCGGAACTGGAACTCGGCGAAGGGGTCCGCGCCGCCGCTGCTGATGGGCAGCAGCTTCACGCCCTCGCGGGCGGCGTCGCCCATCGCGTCGACGTAGGTGTACTGCGCGTCCTCGTAGAAGTGGGCCGGGGCGTCGGCGATGACGAACGCGAGGCGGACGGCGGTCTCGCGGCGCCAGCTCAGGCGCCCGAAGGCGTCCGAGAGGGCCTCGTTGAGGGCCTCGGGGGTGTCGCCGCCGCCGTCGGCGGTCAGCGGGCGCAGGCTCGCGCCGAAGTCCTCGACGCTCTGTGTGAAGTCCTTTGTGCGGGTCACGAAGGCGTCGCCGCGGTCCCGGTAGGCCACCAGCCCGAGGCGCAGGATGGGCGCGCTCGGATCGGCGGCGATGCGCCCGGCGATGGTCTCGACGGTGGACTTGATGCGGACGATCTCCTCGGACATCGAGCCGGTGCAGTCGATGAGAAACGCGAGATCGAGGTGGGGGCGACCCGGGTCGACGGCCGCGTCGAGGGTGATGGTGAGGGCGGGCGCGCCGGCCTCGAGGGTGGCCTCGCCGCGGGCCTGTCCGGCATGGGCGACCACGGTCAGGGACTCGGGCTGCCGGTCGAAAACGGCGGGGAAGAGGGCGAAGCGGCCGTCGGCCAGCGAACGGGCGGCAAAGAGGGCCTCACCCTCGCTCTGCGGGGCGAAGAACTGCAGGTCGACGTCGGGCACGGTGCGGCCGTCCGCGTCCCGCACGGTGACCATCGTGCGCGCCGTCAGGTCGATCCAGTGCAGATCGGGGCTCGCACCGCCGAGGCTGGTCCAGGCGGCCTCGTAGTATTCGAGGAACGCGGCGAAGTCGGCGTTGTCGTCGATCTCGGCCCCCTCCAGACCCGGCGCGCCGTTGGGGTAGGCTTCGCCTTCGGGCCAGTCGGGGGACCCGCCGCCGCCCGCTGCTTCGCCGCCCCAAGCCACGCCGGCGTCCGCGGCGCTGTCGTAGACGCTGCCTTCGCCGGGCGACCCCGACGACGAGGCGCTGCCTTCCCCGTGTGAACCGCTCGGCTCGCCCGCGGCGGGTTCGCCGGCCGAGGGGGCCTGTCCGGCGGCGGCCTCGTCGTCGGACTCGGTCTGCCCGCAGGCGGAGGTGAGCGACGCGCAGAGCGCCAGGGTGCCCAGTGTGGAGAGACCGAGTGAGAAGCGAGACGGCATGGGAACTCCGTTCGAGGTGTGTTCGGACGGTCCCGGTCTCTTCACGTCCCGTGCCGCGCGGCGATCACGGCGGCAGGCGGGTCTGCGGGGGCTGTGTGAAGCGGAGGTGGCGGCGGTGTGAACCTGTGTTCACGCCCGTTTGCCGTCGCTCAGAGCGCCCGCATGCGGTTGCCGCGCGCCTCGTGCGTGACCTCGGCGAGCCCGAGCGCCTCGAGCAGCGGCGGCAGGTACATCCCGAAGCGCCCGCGCAGCCCCTTCTTGAGCCCGTAGAAGCCCCCGACGGGGTTGGTCGGCGAGCGCCCCCAGGCCTCCACGGTGCCCTCTTTGGCCGGTTTCTGCTCGTCGGCGCTGCCGAGCTCCATCCAGTCGCCGTGGGCCCGCAGCATCGCGTGCAGATCGGTGACGCGGCGCAGCTCGTAGTGCAGCACCGTTTTGCCCACCGTGCAGACGAGCACCTCGCGACCGAGTGGAGCCGAGTGCTCGCGGTGCATGGTGTACTCGGACGTCAGCGGGGGCGTCTTCAGGGTCAGGGGCGCGTCTTTCGTCGGGATGTCGGTCGCCATGGTCTCCTCGGGGTGGGGGGGAGCCGCAGCTTCGACGCTCTCGGGCGGATGATCTTGTACGAAACGGACAACGTTCGGGCTGAAGTCGGCGGGGCCACCGACGGGGAAGTACCCCACCCGCTCCTTGGGGGCGACGCCGGCGTACGCCTTGAACTCCCGGACGAAGTGCGGTTGGTCGTAGAAGCCGCAGGTCGCCGCGACCTCGGCGAGGGTGCACCCCGGATCGGCGCGCAGCAGGGCCAGCGCGCGCTGGAACCGGACGATCCGGGCGTACGTCTTGGGACCCAGGCCGAGGTGCGTGCGAAAGAGCCGCGTCCCGTGGCGGGCGGAGAGTCCGGCGTCGGCAAAGAGCGCGTCCATGCGGACGAGCCCGCCCTCGGCCTCGATGCGGGCCATCAGCGACTGGAAGACGGCGGCGCCCGGGGCCGGTGCGAGGCGAGCCAGAAAAAACGCGTCGAGGAGGGCCGTCTGCGCGTCGGCATCGGGGACGGCCCGGCGCAGGGCGACGTCGAGCGCGGGGCCGTCGGGGCCGAAGGCCTCTTCGAGGGGGAGTGTCCGATCGGTGAAGTCGGAGAGGCCGTTCGGTGGGCGCACGAACGGCGCGAGGCCGGCGGCGTGAAACCGGACCCCGGAGACGACGATGGCGCCTCGTTGCTCGATGCGGAGGGCGCGAAGTCGCTGGGCGTCGAGGTTCGAATGGCTCATCGCGACGGGCTGCGCACCCGCGACCGTCCGCGTGTACGGCGCCCCAAAGGTGAAGACGAGGTCCGCCCGCGCGTCCACGTACACGTCGACGCTGAGGTCGAGCGGGGCGGACGCCGTCGCCGTGACGAACCAGTAGTTCTCGATGAAGGGGCGGAGCGCCGGCGCCGGCGGGCGGAGCGTGTACATGCGTCGTGCTCTACCACGGGCGCGGTGCACCCGCGCAGCGGGTTCGGTGGGGCAAAGACCGCGGACGGACAGGCCGTCGGGGTGCCGTTCATCATCGCGAAGGCCGGCCGCCCGATGGTGCGGGTCGTCCCCCTCGACGTGCAGGCGGCGGGCAGCGGGCGTCTCGGCTTCCTGGCGGGGGCGCTCGTCCCGGACGACTTCGACCGAATGGGGGCCTCGGACATCGCGGACGCGTTCGAAGGCAAGCCGTGACGTTCCTCCTCGACACGCACCTCCTGCTCTGGGCGGCGGCCGCCCCGGAGCGGCTCTCGCCGCAGACGCGCTCGCTGCTCGACGAACCGGCGCACGAGCTCGCCTTCAGCGCCGCCAGCATGTGGGAGGTGACGATCAAGGCGGGTCTCGGCCGCGACGACTTCCGCGTCGACGCCTCCATGCTCCTCCGGGGTCTGCTCGCGCACGGGTACCGGGAGGTCCCGGTGACGGCGGGGCACGCGTTGGCGCTCTCGGCGCTGCCCCCGCTCCATCGTGACCCGTTCGACCGGAACCTGATCGCGCAGGCCCGTGTCGAGGGACTCACGCTGCTCACCACCGACGCGACGGTCGCGCGTTACGGGCGCCCGTGCAGTTGGCCTGAGGCGTCCCTCGCCGGCTCAGGTCACCGGCCGCAGCGCCACGCGCGCGTCGGCCGCGAGGCTGCGTTCGCGATCGGGTGCCGCGAAAAACGGGTTCAGGTCGAGTTCGGCGATGTCCGGGAAACTCGTCAGCAGGTGGTTCAGGCGCTGCAGCACCTCGCGCAGGATGACCCGGTCGACGGCCGGATAGCCCCGGGCGCCGGAGAGAATCGGCGCGCCCTTGATCTCGGCGAGCATGTCCTCGGCGTCGGCCTCCGAGAGCGGGGCCACCCGGAACGAGACGTCTTTCAGAATCTCCACGAAGATGCCGCCGAGACCGAACATGAGCAGCGGCCCGAATTTTGGGTCGACGCTCGCGCCGAAGATGACCTCGGTGCCGCCCCCGACCATGCGCTGCACGACGAGCGTCGCCTCCGGATCCAGCGCCCGCGCGCTCGACAGCATGGCGACGGCCGCCCCGCGCACCGCGTCGGCGTCGCGCAGGCCGAGGCGCACACCACCCACGTCGGACTTGTGTGTCACCACCGCCGAGCTGAGTTTGAGCGCGACGGGGTAACCGAGCCGGTCGGCGGCGTGCGCGGCGTCCTCCCACCCATCGGCGGCGGCCCAGGGGGCGACGGGCACGCCGGCGGCCGCCACGACGCGCGTGGCCTCGACGAGGGTCAGCGTCGTGCGTCCCGCCGCGCGCACTTCGGCGATCACGCCCTCGATCGTCCCCCGGTCGAGGTCGTCGAACGGGGCGACCGGGCTCTCGGGTCGCTCGAGCCAGACACGGCGCCGATACAGCGCCCCCATGGCCTGCGCGGCTTCTTCGGGGAAGGTGTAGACCGGCAGCCCGGCCTCCTTCATCCGGGCGATGGCCGGTTTCGTAGCGACCTTGCCCATGAAACACACCAACACTGGTTTGTCGGTGCCGGCGATGCCGTTCAGGATGCCGTCCGCCACGGCCATGCTGTCGATGATCTCCAGCGAGGTGAAGATGACGATGACCGCGTCGATGTCCGGATCGTCGACCACCGCGCGCAGGCAGGCCTGGTAATGCTCGCCGCGCGCCGAGGCGATCATGTCCACCGGGTTGGCCGTGCTCGCCTCGGGGGGCAGCGCCGGGCGCATGCGGGCCTGCGTCGCGGCCGACAGCGCGGGCACCTGCAGCCCGAGGCGCACGCAGGCGTCCACGGCCAGGATGCCGGGTCCGCCGGAGTTCGTGACCACCGCGACGCGGTCGCCCTTCGGCGGCGGTTGTGTCGCCAGCGCCGCGGCGAACATGAACATCTGTTCGATGGCTTCACATCGGATGACACCGCACTGTGCCATCAGCGAGTCCACGGCCACGTCCGCCCCGGCCAGCGAGCCGGTGTGCGAGGCCGCGGCGCGTGCCCCGGCGGCCGTCCGGCCCGACTTCATCGCCAGGATGGGCTTCTTGCGGGCCACGCGGCGCGCCGTGTTCATGAAACGCTGGGGATTGCCGAAACTCTCCAGATACATCAGCACGACCTTCGTGCGCGGATCGTGCTCCCAGTATTCGAGCAGGTCGTTGCCCGAGACGTCGGTCTTGTTGCCCAGCGAGACGAACATCGACAGACCCAGCCCGAGCTGTGTCATCAGCGCCAGAATGGCTTCGCCGAGCGCGCCGGACTGCGATGAGAACGCGATCGGCCCCGAGAGCGGGACCATCGTCGCCGAGAACGACCCCTGCAAGCGGAACTCGGGATCCGTGTTGATGAGCCCCATACAGTTCGGGCCGACCATCCGCATGCCCGCGTTGCGGGTGATCTCGCGCAGCTTCTGCTCGAGGACCTCGCCCTCGCCGCCGACCTCCTTGAAGCCGGCGGTGATGACCACCAGGCCCTTCACCCCCTTGCGCGCGCACGCCTCGGCGTGGGCGAGCACATGCTGGCGCGGCACGACGATGATCGCCAGGTCGACGGGATCGGGGATGTCTGATACCGAGGGGTAACACTTCAGGCTGTGGACGACCGGCGTGCGCGGGTTGACCGGGAAGACCGGCCCCGTGAAGCCGAACTCCAGCAGGTTGTGCAGGAGGTCGTACGAGATGGAGTTGCGCTCGCGGCTCGCGCCGATGACGGCGACGGAGCGGGGACGGAGGAGGGCATCGAGGGGGTGCGACATGGCGGCGCAGTGTACGCAGCACGATCGGAAAGGGAAGGCGGGGGCGGGGGCAAGATCAATGGCCCGTCCGGAGCCGCGTGAACAGCCGGCGGCGTGCCCGTTGCCCTCGAAGGGCGACGGCGGGCGAGTCGAACTCCGGGGACTACTGGATGACCGCGGCGGGTTCGACCGTGATGGTCGCCGCGCCCGACGCGTCCTCGTCGTAGCCGTCGGCGATCAAGTAGATCGTCTGGCCGGCGACGAGGCTCACCGCGATGCGGCTGCCGCCGAACTCGAAGTCGTCGTCGCTGCAGGCGACATCCTCCGGGAAGCCGCAGAAGTCGCGCGCGTACAGCACGGTGTCGAAGTCGCCGACCATGTGGGCGATGTACTCGCCGTCCGCCGGCGCGGTGAAGGTCACCGCGACGTCATTGGCGTCGCCGCCGTTGCCGCACGTGCCGTTCGTGTGGTGCATGCCCATCGAAGTGTCGACGTCAATCATCCAGGGCGCCGCCCCGGCGGTGTCGATGGCGGGCACCTCGCCGTATGCCGGCGGGCAGGCTGCGAACTCGGGCGAGGGCGAGGTGCAGGTGTGCGTCCCATCGCCATCGAGGTCGACACAGCCCGTGCCCTCGACGCAGACCGCGGCGACGTTGAACGGGAGGCACACGCCGCCCTCTTCGATCGTCGTGAGGGTCACGCAGGTGTAGTTGCCGTCGTCGAGCGCGTCGAGGCAAATGGCCGGCTCGGCGCAGATGATCACTTCGCTGTCGGGCTCGCAGGCTCCGCCCTCGTCGACAATGGTCGGCGCGACGCAGTTCCCCATGCCCGAGAACTCGGGGTCCGAGCAGACGAGGCCCTCGGCACAGGTGTAGTAGTAGTTGAAGAGTTCGCAGTGCTCGCCCTCGGCGGCCGCCAGCGGCGCGAGGCAATTGAACGTCCCGTCTTCGTCGGGGTCGAAGCAGACCAGGCCCTCGGCGCAGTCGACGCCGACGGCAAACGGGTCACAGACGCCGCCCTCGGGCACGATCACGGGCTCGGCGCAGTTGAAGGTTTCGTCTCCGTCGAGGTCGTTGCAGAACAGACCCTCGGCGCAGATCAGCACCGGGCTGAAGGGTTCGCACACGCCACCGACGTCGACGGTCAGGATCTCCGTGCAGACCGGGTCGTTGCCGTCCGGGCTGTAGCAGAGGCCATTTTCGGGACAACCCGACGCGAAGTCGTCCTCGAAGCAGGGATCGCCGATGGCCAGAGCGGCCTGAAGCCCGGCCGTGAGCTGGAAGTCGCCGGACCGGTCACGGAAGCCGTCCACGACCACGGAGACGGTCGCACCGGCCTCGAGGTTCAGCACCAGGAGGCTCAGCGGGCCGTCGGCGCCGTCGTCGTCGCAGGCGAGTTCGGACGCGGGATCGGCGCAGTCGGTGCGCGCGTAGAGCAGCGTGTCGTAGGAGTCGACGATGTCGGCGACCTGCGTCGTGAAGTACCAGGTGCCGGCCTGGGGAGCCGTGAAGGTGAAGACCACCTCCGGCGCCAGATCGCCGCCGCAGGATCCGGCGTTGGCATTCTCGGCGCCGGCCGTCGTGCCGTGGGCGACGAAC
>JAKLJY010000190.1 GCA_023150895.1 Myxococcota bacterium
TTCGCAGGCCAGTCGAATATGGAGCGCGGGCTCTTTTCCGGAAGCAAAGCGATCTGTCGAGGAGCCGCCATCGACAAAGGCATACAGGTACAGTCTACCTTCAGGCGGCGCGGCGAACGGCGGCGCAGCAGCGGGCGGCATGGCCGCGGGCGGAGACGCCTCCGGTGGTGCCGGCGGGGCCGGCGGGGTGACGCCGGCCGGGGCGCGCATCGGCGGCGAGTGTGCGGTCTCCGAAGACTGCGCGTCGGGCTTCTGCCTCGACTCCGCGTTCGCGCAGAGCGTCGCGATGGACCCCACCGTCGAGGTCCCGGGCGGCTACTGCACCGACCTGAGCTGCCAGGTCACACCCGACTGCGATCAGGACGACGCCTCGTGCATCGACCTGCGGGCCTCCGGCCTCGACATCCCCTTCAAGGCCTGCTTCCAGACGTGTGACCCCGAGGCGGCCCCGAGCCCGTGTCGTGCGGATCACAGCTGCTATTGCGACCCGGAGGGCGACATCACCGACGTGGAGATGAACCGGGGGCTGTGCCTCTGCCTGCCCGAGGTCCTGATCAGCCTGCTTTCGGAGGGCTGACCGGCCGCCCCGCGGCTCACAGCCCCGTGGGCTGGTAGCGCCGAAGCTGCGGAATCCGGCGCGCGACCTCGTCGAAGCGCGGATTGTACGACCACAGCGGCCAATCCTCGCGCAAGCACAGGACGAGCGCCGCCGCGTCGGCGAGGCCGAGGTGCAGACCCTGCCCGGCGAGGTGACCGGCGAGGTCGCCGATGGCCATGAACGCCGCCCGCGGTTCGTCGACCGGGGGCGCGCCCATCGTCCACAGCCGCAGGCGCGCCGTGTCGTTGGCCTCCTCGTGCTCGGCGAGGAGCTGCGCGAAGACCACGCCGGGGGCCGTGAGTTCGCCGCGCTGGTAGAGCGCCGTGAACAGGCTCTCGAAGGCCCGGTCGCGGCCCCGCAGCGCGGCGCTCCAGATGGTCAGGTCGGCGACGATCATCTTCTTGCTTGCGATTCAACTCCGTCGCAGGCCGTCCGGCAAGTCGACGTCGCCAGATTTGAGTTTTGGGAGAATGCCAGTCATCCTGGCGGTTCACCCGAAATTTCGATTGGCCGGAGGCCTTCATGGCGTTTGACCCGGGACGGTTTTGCCCGTCGTTCGTGGCATCGTTGGTCGCGTTCGGTGTCGCCTTCGCGCCGGTTTCCGCGGGCGCGTTGCCGGCCGGGTTTCAGGAGCAGGAGATTCCGGGGCCGTGGAACGGCGCGTCGGGGCTCGAATGGGGCGCGGACGGCCTCATGTACGTCGTCGAGCGTGGCGGCAAGGTCTTCATCGTCGAGAACGGTGTGCGCCAGCCCGTGCCGTTCCTCGACATCAGCAGCGAGGTGGGCGGGTGGCGCGACTACGGACTCCTCGGGTTCGTGTTGCATCCCAACTTCGCCCGCAACCGCTACGTGTACGCCTACTACGTCGTCGATCATTACGACCTGATGCGCTGCAACGCCGCGCGGGACAACCCCGAGTGCCGCCCCCCGGCCTACGACGTCAACGCCAACCAGTACTTCCAGCCGACGATCGGGCGCATCACGCGGTACACGGCGGATCCGGCGACGAACTTCCGCACGGTCCTCCCCGGCAGTCGCAAGGTGCTCGTCGGGGAGACCATCGATTCCGGCTTCCCCATCCTGCATCAGAGTCACGGCACGGGGCAGCTCGTTTTCGGTGAAGACGGCACGCTGCTCGCCACCTGCGGCGACGCGGCGAGCTACAACGTCGTCGACCTGGGCGCCCACGCGGACACGTACTTCCAGCAGGCGCTCACCGAGGGCATTCTGAGGCCGGACGAGAACATCGGGGCCCTGCGGTCTCAGTACCTCGGCAGCCTCGATGGGAAGATGATCCGCATCGACCCCGAGACCGGGGATGGGGTCGCTTCGAACCCGTTCTTCGATGCGACCGCCCCGCGCTCCGCGCAATCCCGGACCTGGGCGCTCGGCTTGCGCAACCCGTATCGGTTCGTGCGCAAGCCGGGCACGGGGGACCACGATCCGGCCGCGGCCAACCCGGGCGTCTTTTTCCTCGGGGACGTGGGCTGGAACGCGGCCGAGGACCTGCACGTCATCGACCGCCCGGGGCAGAACCTGGGGTGGCCGCACTTCGAGGGCATGACCGCGCACGGCAGCTACAGCACGGCGAACGTCGCGAACCTGCTGGCCCCCAACCCCCTCTTCGGCGTCAACGGCTGCAATCAGCAGTACTTCTTCTTCAAGAACCTGATCGTGCAGGAGCGGGCGAACGGGCAAGGGTCCTGGCCCAATCCGTGCGACCCGAACCAGCAGATCCCGGACGCCTGGACGGATCCGCAGGGGCGGACGTGGCGGTACTTCAAGTTCATGCACCGAAGGCCGCCCGTGGACTGGCGGGGGCAGGCCCGCGTGGCCACCTTCGACGCGAACGGCGCCGCGACGACGACGCCGGTGGGCGGGGCCGGCTCGCCGGTGGCGGGTGCCCAGTTCTCGGGCAACTGCTCGACGGGCGGCACCTGGTACACGCGCGACGACTTCCCGCCGGCGTTTCGCAACACCTATTTCCATGGCGACTACGGCGGCGGCTGGATCAAGAGCTTCGTCTTCGACGCGAACCACCGCCCGTCGCTCGTGCAGAACTTCGTGGATCCCGGCAACGCGGTCGTGTTCATCGGCACCTCCCCGACGGCGGACGGTCTGTACTACGTCAAATGGGGCGACCGGGTGCGCCGGGTCGTCTACAACCCCGGCAACCGCCCGCCGCTGGCGAGGGCGACACCCGGGGTCGTCTACGGGGCGAGTCCCCTGTCCGTGACGTTCGTGAACACCTCCGTGGATCCCGAGGGGCAGGCGCTGACCCATCAATGGGACTTCGGGGACGGGACCGGCAGCACGGACGTCTCGCCGACCCATGTCTTCGCCGGGGAGGGACCGACGACGTTCGAGGTCCGGCTGACGGTCACGGATCCGGCGGGGGCGGCGGCCGACACGGTCCTGACCGTCTCGGTGAACAACACCCCGCCGGAGGTCACGATCCTGAGCCCCCGCGCGGGACAGGAGTATTCCATGGCCGGGCAGACATCCATCGCCGCGCGCGCCTCGATCGCCGACGTGGAGCACCCGCGGGCATCGCTTTCGTGCGTCTGGCGCGTGGCCTTGCACCACGACAGTCACGTGCACGACGAGCCCCCGGTGGAGGCGTGCGAGACGGACATCGTCATTTCGCCGGCCGGGTGTGAAGAGAGCACCTTCTACTACCGCGCGACCCTGACCGTCACGGATCCCGACGGTCTCTCGACGACGCGCTCCGTCGACGTTCACCCGGACTGCGCGAACGACCCGCCCCGGACGTTCCCCGACCGCGTGCCGGTCGACCGGGGAGAACTCGTCGAGATCGACGTGCTCGACAATGACTGGGACGTCGACGGCTTCGTCGACCCCGCGACCATCGCGGTCCTCGAACCGCCGGCCCATGGCCGCGTCGACGTCGATGACGCGTCGGGCCTGGTGCGGTATGTCCACGACGGCGGGCGCGATGCCGCCGACCGCTTCACGTACGTCGTCGCAGACGATCGCGGGCTCGTCTCGGCCGAGACGCCCGTCGACGTGGCCGCGTTCATCTTTCCGTTCATTCGCATCGAGAGCCCGAGCGAGGGCGGTGTCCTGACGCAGCAACGATTCACGCTGGCGTTCGAACAGGACTACCTCGACGAGCGTCCTGCGGTGGCGGTGTATCTCGACGGCGAGCGCATCCACAGCCAGGCCGCGCAGGCCGGCCGGGTTCAGGTCGAGCTCGGTACGCCGCCGCGGGGGCCCCATCGTCTGATGGTCGCGCTCGTCGACGCCGCAGGGCAGGGCGACGGAACGAGCGTCGGTGAGGTCCGGTTCGAGGTCGTGCCCGGTCCGGAGTGGGACGAGGACTTCGACGGCGTGCCCGACCTTCAGGACGACGCCCCGCTCGACCCGTTTGCATGCGGGGACACCGACGCAGATACCTGCGACGACTGTGTCGGTGGTCGGGTCGACCCGGCGGACGATGGCCCCGACGGAGACTTCGACGGACTGTGCGATGACGGTGATTTCAACGGCTGCGACGTCGACAACGGTGGCTGTGATGCGCTGACGCGGTGTACGGCGTCCGCCGGTGGGCGCCTGTGCAGTGTGTGTCCGGCGGGTTACACCGGGGACGGCGTCTCCGGCTGCGTCGACATCGACGAGTGCGCGGTCAGCCATGGCGGCTGTGATCCCGCGGCGCGCTGCACCAATACCACGGGCGGCCGGACGTGCGCCTGCCCGGCAGGCTTCGTCGGAGACGGGCTCGTCTGCCGGTCGCTCGACGTCGCCGCCGCCGTGGGACCGGGTGCGCGCCTGCCCGTGCGAGACGCGGCCTATGCGGGTGGACTCGCAGGCATGACCTGCGCCGAGCTCCCCGTCGACGCCGTCCGCTGGAACGCCACGGAATACCGCCGCGTCGCGTCGGCCCCCGAGGTCGACCTCGGCGTGGGACACCCGCGGCTCGGGGATGTGGTGGTCAAGCTCGTGGCGCCCGACGGCGCCGTGGTCCCCCTCATCAGTCGGCCCGGCGTCCGCGAACCGCGCGACAAGGGGAACGATGGTCTGTCCGGCGACACGTCCGATCTCGTGGCCAAGGCACCCATCACACTCGCCGATGGCGCGCCGGCGAGCGCCGAGTCCCTCGGGGCGCAGCTCGGGGTGGCCGGGGCGGTCTGTCGCGACGACGGGCGCTGTCGATTCCATCCCGACGGGGGCGCAGCTGCCGGTCTGTCGAAGCTCGGGGCGCTCGTCGGTCGCCCGGCGGTCGGCCGGTGGCGGCTCTGTGTCGGCGACGCGACACCGGGAAGCGTCGGAACACTCGACCGGGCGACACTTCGGTTCCGGCTCGGTCGCTGACCCGTTCGGCGCGCGGCGCCGCTCAGCGACAGACGTCGGCCCAGGTCGGGGCCGGGGCGAGGCAGGCGTCGTTGGGGTTGCGATCGCCGAGGCAGATGGCCACGGCACAAAGGCGGCGCTTCTCCGCCTCGAGGGTCTCGCGCGCGATGGCGAGCGCGTCGACACACACCTCCGCGGCCAGCGGATCCTCGGGCTTCGAGACCCGCGGCGCGGTCGGGCGGCGCGCCGGGAGGACGTCCTGCCGGAACGTCTCGATGAGCGACCGCCGGAGGTCCACCACCTCGCCATCGAGGTCGTCCCGCCGATGGCGCAGCGTGGCGTTGTGGGCCTCGGCGACCTGAACGATCGCGGCCGCGTCGGCCAGGCCCGGCGCCGGCGCCGCCGACGGGTCGCTCGTGGCCGCGGGGGGCGGGGTCGCCGGGGCATTGGGCGTCGTCGACCCGTTCGCGATCGCAGGCCCGGTGGTGACGGCAGGGCCACCGGTGACGGGCGCAGCCGGGCCGGTCGGCGGTATCCCATCGACGGGGGTGAGCGCCTTACGCGTGGCGTCGGCCAGCTTGCGCTCCGCGGCTTCGCGGTCGGCGCGCGCCTGCGTCAGCGCCGCCCCGAGGACCCGGGTGCGCTGCGTGAGATCGGCCACCCGGGCCTCCAGATCGGCCAGGCGCGGGCTCGGCGCGACGTCGGCCGGCGTCGTCGACTTGATGAGGTCGAGCAATCGCTCGGCCGACGCTTGTTGGGTCTGCGCGACCTCGAGCGTCGCCTCCGTCTCCAGCTCCGTCGTCATGAGCCGGATCACCGCCTCGTCGGCGGCCCGCGTGTCCCGGGTGACGGCGCGCAGATTCTCGGCGACGGCGGCCTGACGTTCGGCGTCGCGCTGAAAGACGACGATTGCAGAGAGTCCGCCCGCCGCGACGAGGGCGAGCAGAACGACCGCGCCGCCGATGACCGTCGTGACGACGCGCCGCTGCCGGGCCGCGTGCGCCGCGCGCAGAAAGGCGGTCTCGAGCTCGGTGAGATCGGACCGCCCGGCCGCCCAGTCCGAGAGCTCGGCGAGCGCGCGGTGCCCCGGGAGCGCGGCGGGGCTGCGGCCGGCACGATCCCAGGTGGTCGCCGCGTCGTGCAGCGGCCGGCGCGCGAGGAGCTCGGACACCCAGTCGACGTCGAGGGCGCGGGCGAAGACGGCGTTGCGGACCGCCAACGCGCCGTCGCGGACGGCGGCGAGCCCGCCGATTCGCAGCGCGCCCTGCACCGGGTCCCCCGCCCGGGCGGGGACGCGCTCGCCGGCGGCGAGGCGGGCGTACAGCGCCTGCGTCCGGGCCATGGGGGCCTGCGCCCAATCGGCCTGCAGCCAGGCCCCCGCGGCAGTGAGCAGGGGATGGGCCTGCAGGCCTGCCCGCGGAAACAGCCGTTCCACGAGGGGCGCGAGCGCCTCCGGCGAGCCCGGCGTCGGCGCGGTGGCGAGCGCCTCGCGAAGCAGCGCGAGCGTCATCAGGGGGTGTCCGGAGGTCCAGTGATGGACGGCGTCGAGCAGCGGCGCTTCGAGCGCGGGGGGCAGCCGGCCCCGCAGGGCGGGCGCCGCCTGATCGAGTTCGGCCCGCGTGAAGTCCTCGAGCGCGATCATCCGTGTGATGTCGAACGGATTGTTGACGATGTCCGGCACGAGGTCTTCGGCCCGCGCGAAGCCGATGAGACAGAACGTGAGGCGTGCAAGCGCGGGTTCGGCGGCGCGCTCGTTGTGCAGCGCGCGCAGGGCGCCGAGCCACTCCCCCCGGAATCGCAGGCGCAGCAGTGTGTTGATCTCATCGAAGAAGACGACGACCGGGCCCTCGGCGGCGGGGAGAAACACATCCCGGATGAACCGGGTGTAGCGATCCACGCCCCGCAGGCCGTCGAGCGCACGCCAGTGCGACGACACGGCCGTCAGGCCGAGCCCGAGCCCCCGGGCCATCTCCGCTGCCAGCGTCAGATACCAGCGATCCTGCGCCTCGTCCGAGTCGGCGACCTCCGTGCCGAGCGCCGTGAAGTCGACGGAAACACATCGCCGCCCGCCATCGGGGGCCGTCTCCAGCCGGCGTCGCGTGCGGATGCGCAGGCTCGTCTTGCCGACCTGTCGCGGAGCGAGCACATGACAGTGTTGCCCGGCCGCGAGGGCCTCGAACAGCTGGTCGTCCGCCGCCCGCGCGATGTAGAGCGCACCGGGCGGCAGCGCCCCGCCCGCGTAGAGATCGGGGGGCAAGGCGTCCCCGGCCGGCGGGGCCGCGTCGCTCACGGGGTCGCGCCCGCGAGGCGTCGTTGCCAGACGCCGTACAGCGTCTCCGCCGCGCCGGTCCCGTCCTGCACGAACAGACCCTCGGCATAGAGCAGGTCGAGTATCGGTGTCTCGAGGCTCGCCGGCGCAACGCCCGCGCCGAGGGCCGAGAGGGCCGCCCGACCGCCCGGGTGCGCCTCGATGCGGGCGACGGTGCCATCGAGCAGCGCGCGCAGGTCCGCTGCCTGGCGCAGGGGGGCGGTCAGCCGACGCTCGAGTGTCGCGCGGTCGGGCAGATCGGTGAGCAGATGCCCGACCAGCGCCGGACTGCCGCCGACCTCGCGCCGGACCGCGGACGCCAGGTCGTCCACGGGGATGCCGGGGGCCAGGCGGGCGAGCGTGTCGCGCAGCTCGACGTCGTCGAGGTCCCGCAGCCAGTGTTTCCGGGCGAGATCGAAGAAGCTCGACTCGTGCCGAAGGCCCGCAGTCGACAGGCGGGTCTCCCAGGCGCGCGGTGTCATCGAGCTCGTCACGACGACGAGGACGCGCTGCCAGGCGGGGGTCCGCGCTTCGCGCGCGTAGTGCGAGAATCGACGCAACAGACTGAAGAGTTCGCCGTCGAGCGCGGCCTCGCCGGCCAGGTCGCCGGGGTTCTCGAATCCGAGCGCGAGGCGGCCGGCGATGCGCGGCAGGAACACCGCCTCGAGGAGCTCCGTGAAGCGCTGCGCCGGCGCGAACTCGGCATAGGTGGCATCCCAGGCCGCAAGGGCGTCGGCAATGCGCCAGCCGAGATTCCGCCCCAGCTCCATGGTGAGCCAGCGATAGAACCCCTCGACGCTGCGCCGCTCGGCATTGCGCAGGTCGATGATCACGCCCGGCGCGCCGTCGCTGAAACCCGCCGCGAACAGACGCTGCAGGTACGATGTCTTGCCGAACTGCTTGGGGCCGAGGACCAGCAGGGGGCGCTCGGGATCGAGCTGGCGCCGGGCGCTGGCCGGCTCGATGCGCCACGGGACGCGCCCGACGCCGCGGACCGGCGTCGCCTCCGGTGGCAGCGCGGGCGGCGCGGTGGGGACGTCCGGCGTCGCCTCGGGTCCGGGCGCGGGTGTCGTCACCAGCGTCGCCAGGATGTCGTCGATGAGTTCATGACGGCCGGCGGGGTACCAGACGGGGGCGATGCGGTCGGCGCCGAGCTCGCGGGCCCGGTCGACCCACGCGGCGTCGCCCGGGTACTCGAGGACCGCGAAGTGTTGCGGGGCGAGGTCCCCGCGCCTGGCGGCGACGTGACGCAAGAGCAGCCGGGTCCGGTCGGGGCCCAGGCTGCATCCGACGAACAGGAGAACCCGCGTGCCGAAGACGACCTCGAGCATCTTGGGCAGGCTGCGGGCGAAGTCGACGGTCTCGACCGTGCGGCCCCCATAGTGCGCGTCGTACTCGGCCAGCGTCAGCACGCGATTGCGGGTGTCGAGGACGTCGCCATGGAGCTTCAGCAGGTAGCGCGCGCCGGTGTGCAGCGCCTCGGCGAACAGATCCGACTGCGTCCCGCTGAGCCGTTCGACGAAGGGCCGCCCGGCGGCTTCGAAGGCGAGCTCGAGCAATCGGTCGAAGTTCGTCGTCACGACCGGTCCGCGGGCGAGCGCGACCAGGGTCCGGACGACGCCCTCGAAGCGGTGGCCGGCGAGCGCCCGTTCTCCGTAAAGGTGCTTCAGGCGCGCATTGAGCACCTCCCGACCGGCCCGCTCGACGAGCGCATCGGCGGCCTCTTCGTAGCGTGCGGCGCCGAGGTGCGCGTCGATGGCCGGGCGGATGCCGTAGCGCGTGCCGAGATCGCGCAGCAGGGGGGTCCAGGCGGGCAGGCCGTAGGGAACACCCAGCCCGGCCCCGACGAACGGGATGACGCCCAACGGGCCCCGCGCGACGGCGGAGAGGGTCTCGAGGGTCACGACGTTGTCGCCGAGCCCGGTGATCGCATCGGGGAGGGGCATGGGCGGCCAGTATCGAACCGGCGGGTCGGGCGGTCAAAAACGGGGTTGCGCGCGCGCCGGCCGGTGGCCATGCTCCGCCCGCTCGAACCATCCGAAATCTGCCTCAGGACATGCCCCCATGCGTCATCCCATTCTGTTTCGGTTCTCCCTCGCGGGCGCCACGCTCGTCTCCGTCGCCGCGATCGTCTCGGCGCCGACCGAGGCCGCAGCCGCGCGTCGCTTCAGCCTCGCGGGCAACGTGCTCATCGAAGACCAGGACGACGTCTTCGCTTTTCCCCAGCTCGCGACGAAGTACGCCCGCTCGATCGGGTTCGACTATGGCACCGCGAGCAATGCGGGCAACGCCACGTTGCTGATGGGCGACACCTATCAGGCCTGGGGCGTCACGCTCCATCGCGGCGACGCGGTGACGCCGTGGCAGCTTCGCACGGACGGGGACGAGAGTTACCTGAGTGGCTACGGTTCGACCGTCGGCACGGCGGTGCAGCAGCCGGACGTCGGCGCGCCGGCGAGCCCCGGGGGCGGCGATGGCGTCCCCGTGCCGGCCGGTGACGGCAACGGGGATGGCGGTGACGCGAGCGGCGACGGTGCGGCGCTGCCCGAGGGCCTCGAGGGCGGTTCGTTCGGCCAGACGGCGAGCGGCCCGAAGACGATGATCGACGCGATCTACGCCAGCGCGAACCCCGGCAACACGGCCTGGGGCCTCCGTCTGACGCTCGGCAGCGACAAGACGTTCCTCGATCCGAAGGCCTCCGGTGCGAAGGAGAGCTTCCAGTCCGAACACTTCCTCGCCGCGACGTTCGGATACTCCGATTACTCCGGCGACCTCGATTGGGACGGCGCGGCCACGCTGCTCGTCGGCATGGCCGGCGTGACGGCGAATGGCAAAGAAGCGCAGAGCGCTTCGCGCTACGAGCTGACCGCGAACTTCCGCGGGACGATGCCGCTCGCCGGCGAGAAGGACACGCGCCTCGGTCTCATCGGGCACGCCCGGTACGGCACCGCCACGATCGAGCCGAAGGGGGCGGGCTCGAACGCCGCCGACGACCTGCATCTGATGGGTGGGGCCGGCCCGGTGGTCAAGGTCACCGACCGCATCACCGTCTCGGCCTACGGCGTGCTCGGTGTGATGCGCCAGACGCACGACCCCGACAGCAAAGAGAAGGGTGACCTCGACGGGCGCCTGGCGATTCTCTTCCCCGGCTTCAACTTCGCGACCGAGATTCAGATCCGCGACTGGTTCTTCTTCCGGTCCGGCGCCGAGTACACGTACCAGTTCCGCATCCAGGACTACGGCACGCCGCCGGCCGGGTTCGAAGCGAGCGACCGGCAGGACAGCTTCGTCTGGAACACGGGCGTCGGGTTCGTGTTCGGTGATCTCCACCTCGACGGCGCCCTGAGCCACCAGTTCATCACCGAGGGCCCGGACTTCATCGGCGGCGACTCGCCCCTCTTCGGCATGGTCTCGGCCTCGGCGAAGTTCTGAGCGGACCGGCGCCGGGCCCCCGGTGCCGATTCCCCGAACGCCTTGCGTTGCGCGCGACGGGGCGGGTGTGATGGTGTAGAACCCGCCGTCACCACCGCCGAAAGAGCCATGCCCCATGCGCCGTCGACGCCTCGCACCGCCTTGCCTGCCCGCCCTCCTCGCCGCCGCGCTCGGCGCCGCCGCGTGCTCCGACCTCACGAACCTGAACAACCCCGAGCCCGACGCGGCTGCCGGTGGTTCGGGGGGCGGGACCGGTGGCACCGAACCCGACGCGTTCAGCGTGCCGCTCCAGGACGCCGAAGTGCGCGGCGGGGACGCCCGGACGTACGGTACCTTCGGCGAGCCGTGTCAGCGCGGCGAGGAGTGCGAGTCGGGCTTCTGCGTCGAGAACCCGGGCGGCGGGCGCATCTGCACGGTGCGCTGCGCCGACGACTGCCCGGCCGGGTTCGAGTGCAACCCCATCGCCAACACCGGAGCGGATCGCACGTTCGTCTGCCTCGCCGATCAGCCCGACCTCTGCAAGCCCTGCGAGGCGCATTCGGACTGTGACGACGAGGCCGATCTCTGCGTCGGCATCGGGAACGGCAAGTACTGCGGCGAAGATTGCAGCGGCGACGGGTTCTGCCCCGAGGGGTACGAGTGTCGGGACTTCGACGTCCCGAGCGAGGGCGACGAGGTCGTCAAGGCCAGGCAGTGCGCGCCGGTCGACGGCCGGTGCCTGCCCTGCCGCGACGAAGACGGCGACGGTTACGGGGATGGCGGCGACTGTCTCGGCATCGACTGCGACGACGGCGATCCGCAGACGTATCAGGGCGCGCCCGAGCGCTGCGACGGCCGCGACAACGACTGCAACTCGCTGCCCGACGATGCGGCGACGCTCGAGCCCGTGCCCGACGGTGTTTCGTGTTTGTCGGCCGGCGTGTGTCGCGGTGCGGTGCCCGTCTGCGCGAGTGGGGCGTGGACCTGCAGCTATCCCGACTCCTATGAAGACCTCGTCGAGGTGAGCTGCGACGGCATCGACAACAACTGCGATGGCAGCACGGACGAGGGCGTGCGCAACGCCTGTGGTGCCTGTGGACCCCCCGCCGTCGAGCTCTGCAACGGGATGGACGACGACTGCAACGGTCAGACGGACGATGGGTTCGATCTGCTCTCGGACGTGGCGAACTGCGGTCGCTGCGGCAATCTCTGTGTCGTCGCCAACGCCCAGGCGCGGTGTGCCGGCGGCAACTGCGCCGTTTCGGAGTGCGACGACGGCTGGAGCGACGCCAATGGCATCGCGGGAGACGGCTGCGAGTACGCCTGTCGATTCTCCAACGACGGTGTCGAAGCGTGTGACGGGCGCGACAACGATTGCGACAATCAGATCGACGAAGGGATCGACGTCACCCAGGACGTTCTGAACTGCGGGCGGTGTGGGGTCGCCTGCCTTTACGATCAAGGGCTCGCCGCCTGTGTGGACTCGACATGCGTGCTGACCGGATGCGAACCGGGCTTCTATGACCTCGACGGCGATGCCTTGAACGGCTGCGAGTATGCCTGCGAGCGCCTCGGCGACGTGGACGAGCCCGAGCCGGCATTCGTGGACGCGAACTGCGATGGCATCGACGGCGACATCGGTCAGGCGGTCTTCGTCTCGCCCCGGGGCAACGACCTCGGGCGGGGGACGATGAACGACCCCGTCGGTACGCTCGGGCGGGCGATGGACCTGGCGCTGGCGGCCGGCAAGTACGTGATCGCCGGCGAGGGCGTCTTCGAGGGCACGTTGAACGTCCGCAGCGGCGCGCGCCTGTTCGGCGGCTACCGACCGGACGACGGGTGGCGGCGCGGCATCGACTTCGAGACCCGGGTCCGCGCGACCCGCGTCGGCGCCGTCGCGGAGGGGCTCAACGCCCCGGCGCTGATTGACCTGTTCACCCTGGAGGCCGTCACGGATCCGAACCCCGGCGCGAGCACGTACGGGCTGATCGTCCGCAACAGCGGCGATTTTCTCACCGTCCGGGGCGGACGCATCATCGCCGGCAACGGCAGCGCCGGGCTGCCCGGTCTGGCGGGCACGCAGGGCCTCGCCGGCAATCCCGGGGCCCGCGGCAGTGACGGGTGCGACGCCGGCTTCTTTGGCACGGGCGGCTGCACGGCGCAAGGCGGCCAGGGCGGGCCGGCCACGGTCTGCCCGGCGGGGGACGCGGGCGGTGCCGGCTTCGGCGGGCAGGCGGCCAACGGCGCGGCGGACGGCGGTGCCGGGACGGCCGGCGGGGCCTCCGAAGACGGCACCCAGGGCGGTCACGCCGGCAACGGCGGGCTCCGGGGCAGTCATCAGCTCGGCTGCGGCTTTCTGAGCCTCGAGTGCTGCGCCCCGCAGAAGGGCCCGACGGCGGGTGGCGGCGGCAACGGCCTCACCGGCAACGGCGGCGACGCCGGTACTGGGGGGTCGGAGTTCGGGACGCCGGCGGGCGACGGCCTCTATTCCCCGGCCCGGGGCGGCGAAGGCACGATCGGACGGGCCGGCGGCGGTGGCGGCGGCGGTGGTGGCGGCGGCGGCCCGGTCGGCTCAACCATCGAAGTGCTGAGCGGCAACGGCCAGATCGTTCCCTCCGGCAACCCGTCTCCCTACCCACTGAAGGT
>JAKLJY010000191.1 GCA_023150895.1 Myxococcota bacterium
CCCGCCGTCGGGGACCGCCCCCGGCACCGCGCCGCCCTCGGGCGCCGCGCCGGCCTCCGCGGCCGCCGAGGGGACCCCCGCGTCGCTGCCCGCTCCGGCCTTCGGTCCGGCCGGTGGCTCGGCCGGCGAGCCGGAGACGCTCGGCTCGCCCGAGTGAGCCCGACCCCATGACAGCGCCCGCCGCGCGGGCTACAGTGCGCGCATGAGCACGGCGCTGAAGCTCCCATCGTACGCGGATATCGAGGCCCTGCCCGAGGGGCTGACGGGTGAGATTCTGGGCGGGCAGTTGATCGTCAGCCCGCGCCCGGCGAAGCCGCACCTGCGGACGGCGACGGCGCTCGGCGGGCGCCTGTTCCGTCCGTTCAACGACGACGACGACGACGGGCCCGGGGGGTGGCACCTCTTCGACGAGCCCGAGTTGCACCTCGACACCGACCCCGACTTTCCGGTGGTGGTGCCCGATCTGGCCGGGTGGCGCCACGCGACGCTGCCCGTGGTCGACGACGACGAGGCGGCGTTCCGCGTCCGCCCGGACTGGGTCTGCGAGATTCTCTCGCCGCGCACGGCCGTGACCGACCGGGTGCTCAAGATGCCGTTCTACGCCCGGGCCGGCGTCGTGCACGCGTGGCTCATCGACCCCGTGCTGCGAACCCTCGAGGTCTACCGCAACGCCGGCGGCCAGTGGCTCGCCGTCGCCGCCTGGGAGGGCGAGGCCGTGGTGCGCGCCGAGCCCTTCGACGCGATTGAACTGCCGCTCAGATCGCTGTGGCTGCCGAAGCGGCCCGTGGCCCCGCCGACGACGCCGACGCCGGAAGAGAAATAGGCACCGAGGGCGCGCGCGGCGTTCAGGTCAGGCGCACGGACAGCGGCGAGAAGATCTGGACCGAGCCGTCGCGGAGGCGGGCGGCGTCTTCGCGGGTCAACATGCCGAGCCGGTAGCGGCCGTTCTCGATGATGACGAAACACGGCTGTGACTTGAACCGGGTGACGTTGAACGTCGCCGACGTGGCGAGGAACACGCGTCGGCCGGGGGCGAAGAGGGAGTCCGCAATGTCGTCGAGCTGAAGCTCGGCCTGCTCGAGCGCGATGAGCAGGCGCACCGGATCGGGCTGTGCGACCTTGAAACCGTGGTGCGCAAACCCCCGCCGAATGGCGAGCGTGTCGCCGGCGGGGAGGTAGGGCGACTTCAGGAGGTTGAGGCAAGCGGCCGACGCGAGGATCTCCGAGGCGTGCGCGTCGAGCTCGACGTTCGAGGGCAGCCCGTGGCTTTGCTGTCGTCCGGTGACCGGGTAAGAGATGATGCCACCCTGCCGCAGCAGCGCTTTGAGGCTCGGAAAGTCGCGCTCCCGAAAGAACGGGGTATTGCGCAGAATCGTGTAGATTTCGTCGGACTTGGCGAGAAAGGCCCGCATGGCGTCGGCGATCTTCAGGCCGGTGGCGACGAGCTCGCCGGGTGTATGGCGCACCCGGCCCTGCGGGACGAGCGTGGCCACCACCCGCCCGAGGTTCACCGGCATGTCGAGGTCCTGCGCGACCGCGCGGTCGAACCGACGGAGCAGCAGCAGCGCTTCCTGCAGATTGGAGACCGTGGCCGGATCGGGCCGCACGTTCTCGAGCAAGGAGAGGTGTATCTCACCGGTCTGGCGTTCGAGCACCTCGTCCGTCGCCTGCCGGCCGGTGCCCCCATAGATGCGTCGAACGCGCTGCACGACGGCCCGCAATCGCGCATCCCCCGTGGCATCGAGGCGCTGCATGAGCTGGCCCAGACGAATGCTCGGGCAGGGGGCGTCCGGACCCGCATCGGCGTGGTTGGCCACCTGCATCGCGCGGGGCATCCACTGGTCCTCGAGCAGGTCGAGCAGCTCGCAGGTCTGGCGGGCGTACGTGACGATGGTGCCGACCTCGGGATCGTCGATGGCGACCTGCGGTGCGCCCGAGAGCAGCACGCGGTTGGCCTCGCGGAAGGCCTCCGGGCCGCAGGTGATGCCGTCGGCGGTGATGCCCTGGAGGAGGTATCCGTAGTCGAACGCTTGCAGTGCGTCTGTGTCGGCCATGATGCCCATCCTGTCGACGGTGGGGTCGGTCGATCCCCATGCCACCCCTGACCGACGTGTGTGCAGGAATGCCGGGCCCGCGTCAAGGCCGCCGATGCGATCGCGCGCCTCAGGGGGTCAGGCCGGGTCGTTCTCGTCGAACGTGCCGTCGAGGTCCGAGTCGACCCGGTCGGACTCGAGGGCGTCGATGCGCCCGTCGCCGTCCTGGTCGGGGGCGGCGGCCGGGTCGGCGCCGACCTCTTCGCCATCGCGCTTGCCGTCGGCATCGGTATCGCTGTTGAGCGGGTTCGTGCCGAGGCGGCGCTCCGTGCCGTTGTCGAGCCCGTCCTCGTCGAGATCCTCGTCGGCCCCGTAACACTGCCCCCCGGCGCAGATGCCGTCGCCGCACTCGTGCGAACCGATGCAGGGCAGTCCGACGTCGAGATCGGGCACTTCGTCGATGGGGTCCGTCTCGTCCGGCTCGCCGTCGAGGTCGCGGTCGGCGGTCGAGGACTCGCGGTAGTCGGGGCGGCCGTCGCCGTCCGTGTCGGCCGGGTTGTCGGGATCGGGCCCGATTTCGGCGCCGTCGGGGCGGCCGTCCCCGTCGGAATCGGCGTTGAGCGGATCGCTGCCCGCGCGCTGTTCGTCCCGGTTCGAGATCTCGTCGCCGTCGTCGTCGTGCCCCGGCGCCAGGCAGGCGCCGTCACCACAGATGCCGCTTTCGCAGTCGACGTGCAGGACGCAACGCGCGCCGTTGCCCGCCGGCCCCTCGTCGCTGCAGGCGGTGACGAAGGCCAGACCGCCGACGAGGCCGGTGAGCGTGAGCGCGACCGCGCCGACGACGGCCCCCGGGAGACGAACGCTCACGCGCCGGCCACCACGAAGTTGACCATGCGGCCCTTGACGAAGACGGTCTTCTTCAGCTCGCCCTCGGCCAGGAAGCGCGCGACGTTCTGCAGATCGCGCGCGGCGGCGACGGCGGCCTCCTGCGTCACGTCGACCGGCAGCTCGACCTGACCGCGCAGCTTGCCATTGACCTGGACGGCATAGGTCACCGTGTCGGCTTGCACCAGCGCGGCGTCCCACGTCGGCCACGGCTCGTACGCGAGCGTCTGACCGTGACCCATGCGCGCCCAGAGCTCCTCGCCGGCGTGCGGCGCAAAGGGGGCGAGCAGCCGGGCGAAGGCCTCCATCACGACCCGCGGGCGCTCGGTCCGTGGCGTCATGAAGTTCACGAGCTCCATCATGGCCGAGATGGCCGTGTTGAAGCGCATGCCCTCGAGGTCTTCGGTGACCTTGCGGATGCACTTATGGAGCGCGCGCAGGGTTTCGTTCGACGGCGGGTCGTCCGTGACGAGGCAGGCGTCCGTCTCCTCGTTCACGTAGAGCCGCCAGGCGCGGTCGAGGAACCGCCGCACGCCGTCCACGCCGGAGGTGCTCCACGGCTTCGTCGCCTCGAGCGGCCCCATGAACATCTCGAAGAGGCGCATCGCGTCCGCGCCGTACTTTGCGATGACGTCGTCCGGGTTGACGACGTTGCCGACGGACTTCGACATCTTCTGCCCGTCTTCACCCAGGATGAGCCCCTGATTGACCAGTCGCTGGAAGGGCTCCTTCGTGGACACCCAGCCGAGGTCGTACAGGACCTTGTGCCAGAACCGCGCGTAGAGCAGGTGAAGCACGGCGTGCTCGGCCCCGCCCACGTACAGGTCCACGGGCATCCAGTAGCGCTCTTTCTCCTTCGACCAGGGCGCCTCGTCGTTCCGAGCGTCGATGTAGCGCAGGTAGTACCAGCACGAGCCCGCCCACTGCGGCATCGTGTTGGTCTCGCGGCGGCCCTTTCGCCCGTCGGGCAGCGTGACGTTCACCCAGTCGGTGATCGTCGCCAACGGGCTCTCGCCCGTGCCCGAGGGCTTGTAGGTCTCCACCTCCGGCAGGCGAACGGGCAGGTCCTTCTCGTCCGCCAGCAGGATCTCCCCGTTCTCCAGGTGAATGAGCGGGAAGGGCTCGCCCCAGTACCGCTGCCGGCTGAACAGCCAGTCGCGGAGTCGATAGTTGACGGCGCCCTTGCCCGCGTGCCGTTCCTCGAGCCAGGCGACGATGCGCTCCTTGGCGGCCTGGACGCGCAGGCCATTCAGGAGGCCGCTGTTCACCAGCTCGCCGTCGCCGGTATGGGGTTCGCGGGAGACGTCCCCGCCCGAGATGACCTCGACGATGGGCAGGCCGAACTTGCGGGCGAACGCCCAGTCGCGCACGTCGTGCCCGGGGACGGCCATGATCGCCCCGGTGCCGTAACCGCCGAGCACGTAGTCGGCGATGTAGACCGGGATCTTCTCGCCGTTCACCGGGTTGACGGCGTAGGCGCCCGTGAAGACGCCCGTCTTGTCCTTTGCCATCTCCGTGCGCTCGAAATCGCTCTTGCGCGCGGCGGACTCGCGATACGCCGCCACCTGTTCGAGCTGTGCGCTCGTCGTGATGCGCTCGACGAGGGCGTGCTCGGGGGCGAGGACCATGTAGGTCGCGCCGAACAGCGTGTCCGGCCGGGTGGTGAAGACGGTGATCGTCGCGTCGTGCCCGTCGACTCTGAAGTCGACCTCCGCCCCGAGGCTCCGCCCGATCCAGTTGCGCTGCATCTCCTTGATGCCCTCGGGCCAATCGAGGCCCTCGAGGTCTTCCAGCAGGCGGTCGCCGTACGCGGTGATGCGCAGCATCCACTGTTTCATCGGCTTGCGGATGACCGGGAAGCCTCCGCGTTCACTCTTGCCGTCGATGACCTCTTCGTTGGCGAGCACCGTGCCGAGCTCGGGGCACCAGTTCACCGGGACCTCGGCGATGTAGGCCAGGCCCTTCTTGTAGAGCTGCAGGAAGATCCACTGCGTCCACTTGTAATAAGCGGGATCAGTCGTGTCGACCTCGCGATCCCAGTCGTAAGAGAAGCCGAGCGCTTTGATCTGCCGCCGGAAGTTGTTGATGTTCGCCTGCGTCGTCTTGGACGGGTGGGTACCGTGCTGAATGGCGTACTGTTCGGCCGGCAGACCGAAGGCATCCCACCCCATGGGGTGCAACACGTTGAACCCGGCCATGCGCTTGTATCGGCAGAGGATGTCCGTCGCGGTATAGCCCTCGGGATGCCCGACGTGCAGACCTGCCCCCGAAGGATACGGGAACATGTCCAGGCAGTAGAACTTGGGCTTGCTCGTGTCCTCGAGGACCTTGAACGTCTTGTTCTCCTCCCAATACTGCTGCCACTTCGGCTCGACGACGGCGGGTTCGTACTTGCTCACGGTGCTCTGCTCACGGGTCACGGGTCACGGGTCGGCGTCGGGTCACGGGACGAAGACCACCGACGGGGCGAAGGCGGGAGCATAGACCGACGGTCCCGTCCGGAGCAACGCCGCGCGCGGCTGGCACGTTCGTTGCTGGCACGTTCGTTGCTGATGACGACCGACATGCCCTCGAATCAATACGAAAACCGAGACCCGGAGGTCACAATGACGGGACGCTGTTCGGCTGCGAAGCTCGCGACGCTGCTGTTTCTCGCCGGTTGCGCCGGCACGACGATGCCGAACCCGGCCGCCGACGGCCCTCCGGACACCACCGGTCCGGTCTCCGACAAGATCATCAACGGCGTCGACGAACCGGGCATGCCGGCGGTCGGTCTCTTCGTCAAAGACGGTCAGAACTGGTGCACCGGCACGGTCATCGACGCGGAGTGGGTCCTGACGGCCGCACACTGCTTCGCCGAGTTCGCGGGCAACGAGTCCTTCGGCATCGGCGCGTCGATCGACGCGTTCGTCGAACAGGCACAGGTCGTCGAGGCCTACGTTCACCCGCAGTACGACGGGCAGACCATCGACAACGACGTCGCAGTGGTGAGACTCGGAAGTCCCGTGAATGTGGCGCCGATTCCCCTGAACCGCGTCCTCGACACCAGCCGACCGTTCCCCGGGGTGCTCGTCGGCTACGGGGCGACCAACGGGCGCACTCAGGAGGGGGGCGGCGTCAAACGCCGGACGGAGGTCACTTTCGAGACGTTCCGGCCGACGCAGATGGAGTACGTCAATCGCGGCACGTCGGCCTGCAACGGCGACTCGGGCGGTCCGGCGTTCATCACCGGAGCCGACGGCGTCATGGTCGTGGCCGGCATCACCTCTTACGGTGATCAGTTCTGCGAGCAGTTCGGCGTCTACACCCGCGTCGACGCCTTCATCGACTACATCGAAGGGGTGATGGCCGGGCGCGAGCAACCCGTGCAGCCGGGCGGCGGAGGCAATGCGCCGGGCGTCGGGGACGGCCCCGCGGCGCCGCCGGGCGGCGGTGGTGAGCAGCCCTGCCAGGACCTCGACGGCGACGGGTGGTGCGACGAGGTGAACCCCGGTGACGAGGGGCCGGGCGGTGGCCTGCCGGCACCCGGCGGCGACCAGCCGGGGGGCGAGCAGTGCCAGGACCTCGACGGCGACGGATGGTGCGATGAGCCCAATGCCGACGACCCCAACGCCGGGGGCGGTCAGCCCGGGGGCGAGCCGTGCCAGGACCTCGACGGCGACGGATGGTGCGATGATCCCAATGCCGGCGGCGGCCAGCCGGGCGGCGGTGAGGCCCCGTGCGAGGATTGGGACGGCGACGGGTTTTGCGATGACCCGAACGCGGGCGGCGGCCAGCCGGGCGGCGAGGCCCCGTGCGAGGATTGGGATGGCGACGGATGGTGCGATGACCCGAACGCGGGCGGCGGCGAGGCCCCGTGCGAGGATTGGGACGGCGACGGTTGGTGCGATGACCCGAACGCGGACGACGGCGACGACGGCGGCGACTGCGAAGACTGGGACGGCGACGGTTGGTGTGATTGAGCCGCGACGCGGCCGTTGTTGCGCCGCGGCGCCGGGTGGCGCACCCTACGCCGCGTGAGCGAGACGCCCGACTCCCCCGCCTCCGACGGCCCGCGTGACGCGGAAGACCCGCGCGCGTGGCTCGGCGCGCGCCTCGATGACCGGTACGAACTGACCGGTTACATCGGCAGCGGCTCCATCGGCCACGTGTACCGGGCCCGGGACCATCGGCTCGAGTTCCGCGAAGTCGCGATCAAGATCCTCAAGCCCGGTCTTCGGGAGGACCAGATCGCCCGTTTCAAACGCGAGGCCTTGCTCACTGGCGGGCTCTCGAGCCCGCACCTCGTCCCCGTGACGGACTTCTCGACGACGCCCGACGCGCGGGACTACATCGTCATGGAGCTGTTGCGCGGCGAACCGCTCAACGCGCGACTCGACCGCGACAAGCGCCTGCCCGTGGGGACGGCGCTGCGGCTCGCCGATCAGATGCTCGCCGGCCTCGAAGCGGCCCACAAGGCCGGTGTCGTCCACCGCGACCTCAAGCCCGAGAACATCTTCGTCGTGGAAGAGCCCGGCGTTCGAGACCACGTCAAGATCGTCGACTTCGGCTTCGCGCGCGTTTTCCCGAAGGGCAATGAGGCCCTCGACGTCACGGGCGAGGCGCAGATCGTCATCGGGACGGTCTCTTACATGTCCCCCGAGCAGCTGCGCGGCAAACCCGTCGACCACCGGGCGGACCTCTTCAGCGTCGGCGCCATTTTGTTCAAGATGCTGACGGGCTGGCTGCCCTACGAGACGAGCCCGAGCGGGACGGCCATGATGCTCGCGGCCCGCTTTCGGGCCGTGAATCTCGATCAGCCACCGAAGTCGCTGCGCGAGACGGTGCCCGAGCTCGCCGACGAGCACATGCTCGACGCGGTGCTGAGACGGGCGCTGCAGGTCGATCCGGAGGCTCGGTTCGCCAGCGCCGGCGAGATGCGGCGGGCCCTGGCCAACGCCGTCGGCAAGGCGACCATGCCGCCGGAGCCGAGCGAGCCCGGGGTCGGCGCAGATGTCTGGGCGCGACCCCTCGGCCGCGAGGGCCGAACGAGTGCCGTCGCGCTCGCGCCGCTCCCCGAGCTGCCCGGCGCCGTGGGAGACGAACCCGCCGCCCCGGTGACGGCCGTGCCGCGTCCTGCACCGGCCAAGGCTCCGCCTGCGGCGCACGGTGCGCTTCAGGTGGCCATCCTCGTCGCGCTCGTGGCCCTGATCGCCATCACCGCTTTCCTGGTGCTCCGCGGGTGACGGACCTGCCGGAGCCCGTCGCCCGAGGAGTCGAACGTGAAGAAACCCGTCGTCATCGGCGTGGTCGGGACGGCCGTCGCCGCCACCGCCGTCTTCGTCTGGTCGCGCATGGGAGGCGGCGGCGCCGTGCCGGCGGCGGCCGCGCTCGACGCCGAGACCACCGTCGGCGCGATCGGAGTTGATCCGGTCTCCGCCTGGCGCGCGGCCCGCAGCGTCCTCGAGGCGCTGCCGACGCTGGCCGTGGACAAGACCGAGCTGGCGTTGCTCAGTCCCGCGGCCGTGCAGGCCCGCCTGGGCTTCGACCCCGAGACGACGGAGGGGTGGGCCTCGGTCGGCCTCGACGCCGCCCTCGGGGTGACCTTCGCCCTCGACGCGCGCGCCTTCGGGGCGGCGGGCGGTGTCCCGATTGCCCTCGTCCGGATCACCGACCGCGCGAAGTTCCTGGCCGGGCTCGAGAAGGCGACGGGCGAGAAGCCGACGCTGACCGAGCTCGGCGCTGGCCTCTCGCGCCTGAACCTGGGCAACGACGTCTTCTTCTGGGGTGAACGCCGCGGACTGACGGCGTTGGGGCTCGTGACGACCGCAGCCGATGCCGAGCGGCAGCAGGCCCAGTTCAAGGCGTTCCTGACGGCCGAGGGGTCACCGCTCTCGCGGGACGACGCCTGGCAGGCGGCCTTCCGCGAGGCGCGCGCGCCCTTGTCGAGCTGGTTCTTCCTCGGGGCGAAGGGGGGCGAGGCGCTGGAGAAGTCCCTCGACCTGCCCGCCGAAGTCGACGTCGTCGCCGAGCACTACGTGAAACTCTTCCCGGCGTTCGCGAGCTGGAACTGGGTGGTCGGCGAGCCCGGCGGCATGCTGGTCACCTCGCCGGACGCTCTGCGCGCCCTGGAACAGATCATGCGCCCGCGGAAGGCGCCCCCGCGATTCACGCCGTTTCTCCCCGCGTCGGCGGGGGTGGCGTTCCGCTGGAGCGTCAACCTCGTCGATCTCACGAGCGGCATCGCCGCGCTGCTCCCGCCCAACGTGCCGCCGCAGGTGCGGATGGGCATGGAGATGGGCAAGGCGTTGTTGCCGATGCAAGTGGGCGTGTCGTGGGGTGAGCTGACCGACGCGCTCAGCGGACACTTCGCCGTCGGGGTCGATCCGACCCGGGTCAAAGGCCTGCGCGAGACCGACGACTACGCCGGGGCCGTCGTGGCGCTCGCCGGCGTGCAGGTGCCCGAGCGGGCGGACGCGCTGCTGCTGAAGCTCTCGAACGCCGGGAAGGACAAACTCGGGCTCGAGATCGCCGCGGTCGACATCGCCGGCGCCAAGGGGTACCACGTCGGCCCGGCGGATGGCGGCGTCACCGTCGTGCGCAAGGACGACGTCCTGGTCGCCGGCGTGCACGAGGCCGTCGACTCGGCGGTGCGCGGGACGGCGGGACTCCGAGACGCCGCAGCGGCCCGACTCGACGAAGACGTCGCGTTCGCCTTCTACTGGAACCCGAGCGCGCTCGGGCCATTCCTGGCACGCGCCGAGCTGCCCCAAGGTCCGGGCATCGAGCGCCTGCTCAGGGGCAATGGCGCGGGCGGAGGTCAGGTCCTCGAATCGCGCCTGGTCTCCAACGGGCTGCGGTTCTCCGGGGCCGGCGGGGCCGAGGTCGGCGGCGCGACGACGGCGCTGGCGACGATGGCCCTCTTCGGTGTGCAGGCGTTCATCGGGGGCGCGACGCGGCTCGTCGAGGCGCCCGTTCCAGCCCCCGTCGGCGGCGGTGTGTCCGCCGATCTCGACCGCATGGCGGACGGGGCCGTCGCCTGGTTCGACGAACAGAAGATCGATCAGTCCGGCAACATCCTCGCCCGGCGGTTTCCCGGCGCCGGTGCGACGCTCAGTGCCCCCGAAGACTGGCATGCGCGCGTGTGTGTCGACGGCGTCTCGCGGGACTATCCGGCCGATCCCGAGGCCTTCTCGCACCCGGTATTCCAGGCGCTGAAGTTCCAGAAGGCCGAGCCGTTCCGGTATCAGTACCAGTTCGTCTCGGCGGGCGAGGGGAGCGCGGCACGCTTCACCGCGCGAGCCATCGGTGATCTCGACTGTGACGGGGTCTACTCGACGTTCGAGAAGACGGGCCGCGTCGGGAGTGATGGAGAGGTCGTCGTCGACGCGATGGTCACGGAAAAGGACCCCGCGGAATAAGGCCGACGACCAGGCGAGCCACGAAAAACCCTGGCACGCGCCCACCGTTGCCGATGGTCACGTGCCAGGGCCCGGGGATCACTTGAACATCGACATCACATTCTCGACCACGAGGTCGAGGAGGCCGGGGACGTTCTCCACCAGGTAGCCGTTGGACTTGGTGTGCTGGTTGAAGGCCGCCAGGTGGCCGGCCGCGTCCTCGTTGATCAGATCGGCGCGGTGGCAGGCGCCACAAGCGCGGGAGCCGGGGCCGGTGATGTACGCCGGGACGGCGCCGATGTTGCGGTCGGTGTCCCAGGCGTCGGCGGCCGAGAGCAGGCCGGGCAGCGACTTGGCCTGATCGGGCACGTCATAGGTGCCGGGGTTGTGGCAGGACTCGCAGTTCTTGATCGTGAAGTTGGGGTAGGTGTGTTCGACGTGATGGTCGTACCGCATCTTCTCGACCGGATCGGTCATGTCCACGTCGCCGGAGTCGAACGCCTGGAACGAGTGAATGGCGTGGACGTAGGAGTCGATGGACCGGGACTGCATCTCGAGGTGCGAACCGCCGCTGGCCTGCACGTGGCAGAGCCGACACATGACGATGTTGCCGCCGCGATCGGGGCTGTGGAACGTGGTGCCGAGGGCGTCGTGGCAGTCGTCGCAGCCGTCGGTGATCTTGACGATCGGCGGGTAGAAGTCGTCGTCGAAGTCATTGGCGATGAGATCGAACGTGCGGGACGGCGCGTCGAGGGCGACGACATAGTCGTTCGTCTCGCCGTTTTCGGCGCTGTCGACGGCGCCGACGACCATGGTCAGTTTCGGCATGAAGCCGATCTCGGCGCGCTTGATGACACCGGCGGCGATCTTGTCGGCCCACATCGTCAGATCGGCGGTCAGGTTCCACACGCCGTCGCCGCCGGAGGCCACGGTGAAGCGCGGGTTGACGGCCGTCACCGGGAACTCGAGGAGGCGGACGCGGTTCGCGTCGTTGGTGTGCGGCGAGAACAGGAAGTCCTTGGTGTCATAGCCGTACAGACCGACGAGCACGGTCGGGACGACGTCGGCCGGGTTCAGCGTGGAGGTCGACGCGGCATCCTCGGTGACGCTGATCGTGAAGCTCAGGATGTTGTCCGTGAAGCTCGCCGAGTCGACGGTGCCGACGAACCACTCGTCATAGCGGGCGCCCGTGGTGTCGGCGTAGATCTGCGCGTCGTAGCCCGTGTGAATCTGCCGGAACGACGGGGCGAAGCCGCCCGTGCTGTGGCAGAGGTTGCAGTTCGGGTTCGCGAGGCTGTGGCCCTCGGGCATCAGCGTGTTGAGGGCGCGCGCCGCGGTGCCGTACTGCTCGGAGCCCGTGACCGGGTGGCAGCTCTTGCAGGTGGTGGGGTTGAAGTTCTCGTCGGCGAGGACGCGGTCGAGCTTGCCCTCGTGGCAGGTCGAGCAGTTCGCCATCGACTGCGGGTAGGGGAACTCCATGGCGTGCGACATGTGCGTGTCGTTCATGGTGTTCGCCACGTACGCGTACTCGGTGCGCTCGTCCGCCGTCAGCGGATTGTTCGCCAGGTCGGCGAAGCGCAGGGGGTCGTCCACCAGGATCTGCCAGTCGACGTGACCGCCGTTGCGGTTGTCGTAGTGGCAGAACTTGCACGCCGCGAAGTCGGGCAGGCCTTCGACCTGCGCCGCGCGGTAGCCGTGCTTCATGTACGGCGTGCCATGGCACTTCTCGCAGCCCGAGACCGTCGCGCCGGCCGTGTCGGCGGCCGCCGCGTTGAAGCCGTTGAACGTGCGGGCGGCGTTGCTCACGTCGTCGTAGAGGGGCATGCCCTCCGTGTTGAGGAGGCCCTGACCCACGTAGCCGTAGATCGCGCCGTCGACGGCGCTGATGTCATAGGCCGCGCCCGTCACGCTGGCGGTGTACTGACCGGGGATGGCGCTGGCGGTGAAGTTCGCGAAGGACAGGGGATTGAGATACTGACCGTCGACGATCCGGATGCCCATCATCCGCTTCTGCTGCAAACCCGGCAGGCCATTGGCGTCGACGTACGGCAGGCCGTTCTTCAGGATCGTGAAGGTGACCGTCGAGTTGAACGTATTGTTCGCCCCGGCGACGGTGTTGACGCCGAGGATGGTGAGTTCGAGTTTGGTCTCGTCCTGGTACGCATCGTACACGGCCTGATGCTCGGTGCCGGACTCGCGATGGCACACCGCGCAGGACTCGGCGCCGACGGCCGCGAGGGCCTCGAGCTGCGCGAGATGCGCCGGATCGACGTCCTGGCCGTCCGACAGGACGATCGTCTCGTCGCCGCAGGTGACGTTGTAGGTGCCGTCGCCGTTGTCGACGACCGTGCAGCCCTGTCCGTCGGTGCCGTTCATACCGTCGGTGCCGTTGGTGCCGTCGGTGCCGTCGGTGCCGTCGGAGAGAATCACGTCCTCGCCGCCGCAGTTGATCGTGTACGTGCCGTCCTGATTGTCGACGACGCTGCAGTCCTGGCCGTCGGCGCCCGCGGGACCCTGGGGCCCTTCGGCGCCGTCGGCGCCATCCTCGCCGTTCGCGCCGGCCGGGCCGTCGGGACCGGCAGGACC
This sequence comes from Myxococcota bacterium, assembly GCA_023150895.1. Taxonomy (GTDB): domain Bacteria; phylum Myxococcota_A; class Bradymonadia; order UBA7976; family UBA1532; genus CAINDO01. Next base: position 12,884 of record JAKLJY010000191.1, read on the forward strand.
GGCCTCACCGGCGGGGCCGGCTTCACCCGCGGGGCCTTGGGGCCCTTCTGCACCGGGTTCGCCGGGCTCGCCCTCGGGGCCTTGGGGGCCTTCGGGGCCGGCGGGGCCCTCGGGGCCCTGCGGACCGGCGTCGCCGTCCTGGCCGGCGAGTCCCTTCTCGCCTTCGCAGGCGGGGAGCAGGGCGATGGATGACAGGAACGCGAAACAGACTGCAATCTTGAGCCCGTCGTAAGAATCCCGATTTCCGCGCGGGCGACCGGGCAGCCGCCCAGAGTGTGACAATGTGCGATATGC
>JAKLJY010000192.1 GCA_023150895.1 Myxococcota bacterium
GGCGACGACGGCCCGCTCGACGGCCGCCCGGGCCGGCTCCATGGCCGCCGGCAACCCCGCGAGCTGAGACCGATACCGTCGCGCGGCTTCATCGGCTTTCGCCCAGCGCGCCGCGAGCGCCCGCGCGACCGGGCCGACCCGGGCGCCCTGCCGCGTGATCTCGGCGGCGGCGTCCCCCAGGGCCGACTCCGCGGCACGGCGCGCCTCCCCGAGCTTCGAAAGGCCCGCGGTCGCCCCCGCCTCCGCCCGCACGAGCAACGTCCGACGCTCGTTCCGGTGACCGGCCGGGAGGGCCCTCGCCTGCGCGACGAGCCGCAGCGCGTCGCCCGCCAGGGCCCGCGCGGCCGCCTCGCGGACGGCGACCGGCAGCGCCTCGGCCAACGCGACCGCCGCCTTTGCCTGGGCCGTCGCTTCCGCCGCCCGCTGTTCGTGTTCGGCCAGATCCGAACCGATCAGGCGCAAACCGTTGCGAATGAGGCGGAGCGAACGCTCGCACGCCTCGAGCGCGGCCCCGGCATCCTCGATGGCCCGCTCCGCCCGCTGCAGCGCATCTGCAGCGGTACGGGGCTCCTGAACCGCACGAGGCGGCCGCACGCCGGGGACACGGCCTCGAGCCGCGGGCCCCTCGCCCGCCGCCCGCCGCCGCTTGACCTCGGCGTACGCGGCGTTGAGGCGCTTCGTGCGTTCGAGGGCGGCTTCGACCGCCTCGGGTGGCGCGTCGGCGAGCCGGTCGGGATGACTCTCCTGGACCCGCGAGAGCCAGGCCGCCTTGATGTCGGCCTCCGGGGCGTCCGGGCGCACCCCCAGGATCGCGAACGGAGAGTCGGCGGCGGCGGTCACCCGCCAGATGTACGAGGCGCGGCCGCCGCGCGCAACCCCGGTCTCACGCCGTCGCCGACCACTCCGGAGACGGCGCGGCCGTCGGCGCCGTCTCTTCGTCAGCCCCGCCGGCGACGCGGTACAGGTGCCCCATGCGAGCGGCTTTCGTCTCGAGGTAGCCGCGGTTCACCGGGTTCAGGCCGACCACGCAGGGGACGCGGCCGCGGACGACCATGCCGGCCGCCGCGAGCCCGTCGAGCTTGAGGGGGTTGTTGGTCATCAGCAGGACGGAACGGACACCGAGACCCCGCAACATCTCGACCGCCACGTCGTAAGAACGGTCGTCGTCGGGCAACCCGAGCAGCCGATTGGCCTCGAGCGTGTCCGCCCCCGCCTCCTGCAGGGCGTAAGCGCGAATCTTGTTGCCGAGGCCGATGCCCCGCCCCTCTTGCCGCAGGTACAGGACGCAGCCCCGACCCGTCCGGGCGATGGCCGCGAGCGCCGTCTCGAGCTGCGCCGCACAGTCGCACTTCAGAGAGCCGAGGACCTCGCTCGTGAGGCATTCGGAGTGGACACGCACGACGACGCTCTCGCCGCCGTCGAGGTGGCCGCGAGAGATTGCGAGGTGCTCGGCGCCCGCGGCGTCGCGGAACACACGAACGTCGAACGTGCCGTGCTTCGTGGGAAGGCGGGTGTGGGCGTAGAAAGGGCCGTCGGTGAGCGGCAGGCCCACGGGGTCGTCGTGATTCATGTCATCCCCGGATACGTGGGAGGTCGATGTGATTGGTCGAACGGAGAAGGCAAAGGCTGAACTTCGACGGGCGCCCCGGCCGGGATCCGCGTCACTCTCTTCTACGATGCGCGTTCTCGAGGGCACGTCGCATGTCCGACGGCGTCGAGATGGGATGGCCACCGGCGGCGCGGATCTCATGCACCACCGCCGTCGACGCCGCGCCCCCGACGAACCAGGGGCGTCCGCCGGAAGCCTCTCCGTAGGCGCGGAAGAGGGCCCCCGCTTCGAGACCGGGTGCGAGGGGCACGGTCATCGAGAGCCCGATGGCGACGGGCTCGAGCCGCGCCACCGTGGCAGCAACCGCGCTCGGCGGCGTGCGCTGCCCGAGGATGACCGGCCGATGGCGCGCCTCGAGCACCGCCAGGGCCACGCCGTACAGGGGCAGGTCGTGCTGGTCTTCTTCGACACAGGCGAGGACCACCCGGGGCCCGCTGCTGGCGCGGGTCAGCGTGCCGGTCAGCTCGCCGAGCGCGCCCGCCACGACGCGGGAGGCCAGGTGCTCGCCCGCGACGTCGAGGGCGCCGCGTTCCCAGCGGAGCCCGACCTCCCGGAGCGCCGGCGCGAGGACACCCTCGTAGACCTCCATCGGCGTCCCGAGATACAGCGCGGCGCGCACCTCCCGCTCGAGCTGGCCCTGGTCATAGGCCATCACGGCGTCGAGAATCCGGGCGAGCGCCTGGTCCGTGACCCCCGGCAGCGGCGCGGGGGTGGCCAGGGTCAGCGGTGGCGGCTCGGCAGGCATCGGCCCGCCTTCCAGCAGAAGTCGCGCCGCCTCGCTCGGGGCGAGGCCCCGGGTCTGAAGCTGCACGAGCTGGCGAACCTCGGAGACGTCGGTGTCCGAGTACAGCCGGTACGCGCTCTCCGAGCGCCCGGGTCGGGGGATACCGTACCGACGCTCCCAGGCCCGTAGTGTGGGCGCGGGGACGCCCGTCATTTCGGCGACGGCGTGGATGCGGTATCGCGGTTCGGTGTTCAAGCGGCCTCTCCCGCCTCGGTGTCGCCGAGGCACTCATGCAATGCGGCCGACAGCGTCGGCCAGGAAAACCGGAAGCCTTCGTCCAGAAGGCGCGTCGGCAGCACCCGGGCGCCCGAGAGGAGCATCTCGCGGGCGAGGTCGCCGAGCAACGCCTCGAGGGCGAACCGCGGCGCGGGCAGCCACGCCGGGCGATGCATCGCCGAGCCGAGCGCCCGGGCGAACGCCGCCTGAGCGACGGGCTCGGGCGCGGTGAGGTTGTAGGCGCCGGCGCCGCCCCCCTCGGCCAGGAATCGCAGGGCCCGTGCGGCGTCTCGCAGGTGAATCCAGCTCATGAACTGCCGCCCGTCCCCGAGCGGCCCACCGAGCCCCAGGCGAAACGGCGTCCGCATCCGGGCGAGCGCGCCCCCGTCCGCGGCGAGGACCACCCCGAGGCGCGCGACCGTGACCGTCTGGCCGGCCGCTGCCGCGGGCTGCGCCGCCGCTTCCCACGCACGGCAGACGTCGGCCAGAAAGCCCGCCCCCGGACCATCGGCCTCCGTGATCGGGCGCACCCCGGTGTCGCCGTAGTATCCGACGGCGGACGCGACGACGAGTCGCCGCCCGGGGGGCTGGGTGGCGAGCGCCCGGGCGAAGAGGCCCGTGCCCTCGACGCGACTCTCGAGGATGGCTTTCCTGCGGGCGGGCGTCCACCGCCCGGCACCGACGTTCTCCCCGGCGAGGTGGACGACGACGTCGATGCCCTCCAGGGCCGACGCGCCCCCCCCCCGCACGGACGACCACGTGACCTCGGTGGCGGGATCCGCCACCGACCCGCGCACGAACCGAACGACCCGGTGGCCTGCGCCGGCGAGCTCCGCCACGAGCGCCCGGCCCACGAGGCCGCTCGCGCCCGTCACCCCGATCCGGAGGGGCTGTACGGGCGTCACCGGATCACCGAACGCAGCGCCAGGGCGCGCGGGTGCGGGTCGAGATAGAGCTGCGCGTTGGCCCAGACCGTGCCGAGCCGACGCAGGTGGTGGCGCAGCAGGGCGACGGGCGTTTCGAGCGTCACCCAGCCCTGGCGGTACTCTTCGATCAGCGTGTGGAGCTCGCCGCGCTCCGTGGCCGGCATCTCGTCTCCGAGGTGACCCGCGAGGTGCTGCAGCGTGTCGACATGACGGCCCCGCGTGGCCGGTCGCGAGAGAATCTCCATGAAGGCCGGTGCGTAGGCCCGCGCGTCGGCGTCCACCTCCGCCGGCCGGGCGTCGGGCCGGGCGACGAGGCGACCGAGAGCGCGCGTACGCGCGGGGGCGTGCGCATGCAGCAGCATCTTGTGCGCGGCGTGGAACTCTCGCAGCGTCCGGCGGTCGAGCCCGGAGGCCAGCATGCGCTGCCAGCGGTGCCAGGCGAAAACGCGAATGAGAAAGCTCTCCCGCAGCCCGGCGTCGTTCAGGCGACCCTCGTCCTCGATGGGCAGATGGGGAAACCGGGCCCGGAGTGCGTGGACGAGCAGGCCCGCGCCGTCACGCTCGAGACGGCCGTCCGCCCCGTGGACCCGGATCCGGAATGGCCCGCACGAGGGCGAGTCCTTCTTGAGAACGAAGCCGCAGAGATTCACCGCCGCCTCGGACGCCAGGCCCTCGACGCGCCGCTCGACGGCCGAGGCGAGCGCGTCGGTCGCGTCGGCCTCCGGGCGCTGCGACACGACCCGCAGCGACCCGTCCGTCGCCCGGACCTGTCGGATGCTCGGCCGCGGCGAGCCGAATCCGGCTTCCATCTCGGGACACATCGGCAGAAAGTCGAGGTGCAAGGCCAGCGCGTCGGTCAGAAAGCGGTCGCGGGTATGCCCCCCGTCGAACCGGACCTCGCGCCCGAGGAGGCAGGCGCTGACGGCGATCTTCGGACGGTCTGAGTGCGTCTCCATGGGTGCACGATAAGGCACGCCGGCCGCGATGTCAAACGAGTGCACAAAGTTTGTATAACGATCAACCGTCGCCGCCGTCGGCGCGACCGGCCGCCGTCACGGTGAAGGAGAACGTCGCCCCGCGACCGGGTGCGGCGTCGGCCCAGACCTCGCCGCCGTGGCGTCGTACGATGCGCGAAACGGTGGCGAGGCCGATGCCCGTGCCAGGAAACTCCTCCTGACGATGGAGGCGTTCGAACGGCTCGAAGAGGCGTGCGGCGAAGGCCATGTCGAACCCGGCGCCGTTGTCCCGGACGGAGAAGACCGCGCGGTCGGCGTCGTCCCGGGTGCAGCCGACCTCGACCCGGGGTGCGGCGACCCGGCCCGTGAACTTCCAGGCGTTGTCGAGGAGATTGGCGAATGCGATGCGCAGCAGTGCGGCGTCGGCGTCCGCGGTCAGTCCGGGAGCGATCACGACCGCCACCGCGCGCATCGGCACCCGCCGCGCGAGCTCGGACGCGAGCTCCTCGACCAGCGACGTGACGTCCACCGGCTGCCGCCGAAGGGGCCAGCGCGAGACCCGCGACAGCGCCAGCAGGGCGTCGACCAGCGCCGCGAGGTGGACGCTCGCCGCCCGGAGGCGCCGGAGCCAGTCCCGCGGCTCCTCGGGCAGCACGGCGGCGCAGTCGTCCTCGATGAGCTGCGCGAGGCCCTCGATGCTGCGCAGGGGCGCGCGGACGTCGTGCGAGACCGAATAGGCCACCGCCTCGAGCTCCTCCATGGCCAGCTCGAGCTCCCGCGTCCGGCCGCGCAGGGCCGCCTGCGTCTGCCACGCCTCCAGGTGCAGTCGGGCGTTGGCCACGGCCAGCGCCGCGTGCGCGGCGACGTTCTGCAGATCGCGCAGGTCGTCCGGCTGATGGGGCGGCCGCCCGCCGAAGCGCACGCACAGGAGCGCGCCGATGACACGCCCGCGCGCCGCGAGCGGGACACCGGCGACGGCCCGCACGTCGTGGCTCATCGCGGCGTCCCGGAACGTCTCGCCGAGCAACGGGGCAAGCCCTTCCGGCTCGTCGGCGGCGCGCATCAGCGGCTCCCCCGTCACGATGACGCGCCCGACGAAGCCCTCGCCGGCCCGTGGGGGAATGGCGCGCATCACCTCGCGCGTCCGCGCGCCGCGCCCCGGCTCGGGATCGTGCGACGCCGCGAGCTCGAGGACGTCGTCGGCGGGCCCCCGCAGCAGAATGACCGCGCCATCCCCGAAGATGCGCGCGACACCCTCGGCGCACAGGTCGAGCACCCGGGCCACCGAGAGCGCGGCACCGGCGAGCTCCTCCGCGAGCCGGGCGACCTGCATGGCCCGCTCGCCGTCGCGACGGGCGCGTTCGCGCGCTGCGACCTCGTTCGTGATGTCCCGATTGACGGCGACGTACCCGACGATGGCGCCGTGGGCATCGCGGACCGCGCTGACCGCACTCGAAATCGGGACGCGGTGACCATCCCGATGCTTCTGCAGGCACTCGCCCCGCCATCGCCCGAGTTCGAGCAGCCGGCGCGCGATCTCCTCGCGGGTGACGTCGGCGAACTCGGTCTCGAGGACCTCGCGCAGCGACCGGCCGAGCACCTCGACGGCGTCGTACCCGTAAATGCGGCGACAGGCGTCGTTCCAGGAGCGGATGACGAACGTCGCGTCGGTCAGCACGACGGCGTCGGTCAGCGAACGGGCGAGCTCGACCTGCGGGCGCAGGGCCTCGGCCTCACGGCGCAGCCATGCGTTCTCCGCGCGGAGGCGCTCGAGCTCGGCGGCGGGATCGGGCGGGGCGACGAAGGATATGGGGTCCGACCATTCTCCACCATGTCGAAAGGTGCGCAAGGACAGGGGCGTTCGATTTGCGTCGGGGCATTCCCGCGGTGAAGATGCCCCGAATGAATCCGATCGACGACGGCCCGCTGGCGTTCGACCCGGACACGATCGGCGCCGGCGCGTTTCCCGTCCGGTTCGGTCGATACGAGGTCAATGGCCTCCTCGGTGACGGGGCGACCGCCCGGGTCTTTCGTGCCCACCTCCTCGGACCGGCCAACTTCCGCAAGCCCGTCGCCCTCAAGGTCATGCGCCACGACCTCCGGGGCCGGACGAGCACGCAGAACCTCCTGTTCGATGAGGCCCGCATCGGCGGTCGCCTCGTCCACCCGAACCTCGTCGAGACCTACGACGTCGGCGAGCTCGGCGGTCGCCTCTACGTCGCGATGCAGCTCGTCGACGGGCTGACGGCCCGCCAGCTCATGCGGCAGGTCGATCGACTCACCGCGAGGGCCGTGCTCGAACTCGCCCGTCAGATGGCCGACGGCCTCGCGCACGCCCACGCGCTGCGGGTGGACGGTCGTGCGGCCCAGCTCGTCCACCGCGACCTGAAACCCGCCAACGTCCTGATCGGGCGCGACGGCATCGCCCGCCTCGCGGACTTCGGCATCGCCCGCGCGCTCGGACTGACGGACGCGGCCCCCGAAGGCGCGATCTGGGGCACGCTGGGGTACATGTCGCCCGAGCAGGCGTTCGGCCGCGGCGCGACGCAGGCGAGCGACGTCTTCTCCCTCGGGGTCATGCTCGCCGAGTTCTCGACGGGCAAGCGGTTCGCCCCGGTCAAGGAGCTCCCGGGCTACGTCATGGCCCTCAAGGAGCTCGGGGCAGGGCTCGAGTCGCTCGCACGGGCCGTCGACGCGGTGGTCCCGGGCCTCGGCGCCGTCGTCGCGCGGTGCGTGCGGCTCGTCCCCGCCGAGCGCTATCCGGATGGCCGCGCGGTGGCCGCCGAGATCGCCGAGCTCGCCGTGCCCGCCGGCCGCGGACTCGCCACCCAGATGCAGGTGCTGATGGGCGACGACGGCGGCGGGAGCGTCGTCCTCGACCCCCCGCCGGGGGCCACGGCGTCGGCCCTGTCCGGGGACGCACCGAGCGCCTCGGCGGAACCGGGAGCCGCCGCCGACGACGCGATCGCCACGCTCGTCACCGACGCGCCGCGCCCCGGCGAGGCCCCCCGCGCCCCGGAGGGGCCCGGCGAACGATTCGTCGGCCGCGACGCCGTCCGGCGCCGCCTCGTCCTGCGTCTCGGCGAGAGCGATCGACTCGTCACGCTCGTCGGCCTCGGGGGCGTCGGCAAAAGCCGGCTCGCGCGGGTCGTCGCCGATTCCCTTGCGCCCCACCTGCCCGGCGGGATCTTCCGGTTCGACCTCGGTGAGGTGCGCGCGCTGGACGGCTTCCTGTATCAGGTGGCCGGCGCGCTCAACGTGCCGGTGGCCCCCGGCGAACGCCCGGCGTCGCTGGCGGCGCGCATCGGCGAGACACTGGCGGACCGTGGCGCCCTTCTGCTCGTCCTCGACAGCTTCGAGCACCTCGTCGAGATCGCCCGCGACACGCTCGCCGCGTGGCTGCGCGATGCGCCGGACGCCCGATTCCTGGTCACGGCGCGGGAGCGCCTGCGACTGGAGGCCGAGGAGTTCGTGGAGCGCATCGAGCCGCTGCCGGCGCCCGAGGCCCGCGCGCTCTTCCTGTTGCGGGCGAGCGCGCATCACCCGGACCTGACGTTCGACGACGCGATGCTCGCCGAGGTCGACGCCCTCGTCACCCGGCTCGACGGCCTGCCGCTGGCCATCGAGCTGGCAGCGGCCCGCGCCGACGATCTCGCCGGAGACGGCGCCTTCGCGGACCGGCTCGGCGCATTGCTCGACGCGGCCGGCGGCGGGCGGGGTCGCCGCGGCACGTTGCGGGGGGCGCTGGACTGGTCGTGGACCCTCCTGCGCCCCTGGGAGCAGACCGCGCTCGCCCAGCTCTCGGTCTTCCAGGGCGGTTTCACGCTGGAAGCGGTGCAGGCCGTGCTCGACCTGAGTGGCTACCCCGACGCCCCGTTTCCCCTCTACGTCCTCGAGTCGCTGATCGAGTACTCGCTGGTGCATCCCCTCCCGGCGACCGGTCCGAGCGCGGCGGCCGTCGGGGCCACCGGAGCGCCCGGCGAGACCGCCGAGTCACGTTTCGGGCTCTATCGCCCGGTCTGGGCGTACGCGGCCGAACGCTTGTTGCAGACGTCCGAGGCGGGCACGATCGACGGCGTCGACGAAGCCACCGCCGCACGCACCCGCCATATGTCGTGGTTCGCCCGGTACGGCGAGCCGGCCTGGCTCTGTGCGCTGGACACGACGGGCGGGCTCGCCCGCCGGTGGGCCCTCGCTCGCGAGTTCGAGAACCTCGTCCACGCCGCCCGGCACGCGCTCGACCGCCTCGACGACGAGGCTGCGCCCCGCCTCGAGCTGGCGATCTGCGAGGCCGCCCCGCTCGTCCATCAGCAGGTGCAGGCCCGCGAGCTCGCCCAGCAGGTGCTCTCGTTCGCCGTCCCGGCGCGGCTGCGCGCCTGGCTGATGCTGAGGCTCGCCATCCTCTGGCGCTCCGTGGCCCAGGCCGACGTGGCGCTGGCCATCGCCCTGGAAGCGCAGCGGATGGCCGGCGAGCTTCAGGACGATCCGCTGGTCGTTCGCGCGCTCGACGTCGTGGCCGCCTGCGAGGTGGAGCGCGCCGATCCGCGCCCCGACGCCGCCCGCGCCGCCTGCGCACAGGGGCTCGCACGCGCCGAAGCCAACGCCGACCGGGTCGCGGTGGGCTGGCTCCTCGGGCGTCGCGGTGCGCTGACGCTGCTCGACGCCGACGCGGGGCTCGCCGTCCGGTTCGCGACGCAGGCGCTCGCGTTGCACCGCGAGGTGGGCAACCGGCGCGGTGAACACGCCCACGCCGCCCTGCTCGGCCGCGCCTTGTTGGCCCAGGGCCGACTGGCCGACGCCGCCCGGACGCTCAAGGCGTGCGTGGTGGCCGCCCGGACGGCCGGTGATCCGGACGCCGAAGGGGAAGGCCTGCTCGCCCTGGCGGAGCTCTCGCTCCACACGGGTCGCCTGCCCCAGGCCCGCCGCCTCGCCGAGCAGGCGTTTCAGTTGCATCACGATGCCGGGGACACCCGACGGGCCTGCCTGGCCGAGGGGATACTCGCCGAGATCATGGCCGAGGCGGGCGAACTCGACGCCGCGGCCGGGCTGCTGGAGCAGGCCATCGAGACGGCGGACGCGCTGCAATCGGGGGCTGCCATGGGGACGCTGCGCGCGGTCCTGGCCACGGTGGTCGCCCGCCGGGGAGATCCCGGAACGGCAAGGTACCTGCTCAAGGCGGCCGATTCCTTCTTGCGTACGGCCGGCGATCGGGCTGCACTCGCGCGCATGCTGTGCCGCCGCGGTGAGATCGAGTGCGCTTGCGTCAACCTCGTCGGGGCCTGGACGGCCCACAACGAAGCGGCCACGTTGATCGAAGCGCTCGGCGCCGGGCCCGACGCCCCCCTCGCGCGGGCCCTCTCCCGCCTCGCGGGCGAGCTGACGGGAGTCTGAGGTGCCCTTCGGACGCGCGCCCCTGCGCATCCTGATCGTGGAGGACAACCCGGCCGACGCCCGGTTGCTGCGGGCGGTCCTCGACGGGTCCGACGGCACCGGGCCGACCGGCGAGGCGTGCGTGCCGCCCCGCGTCGTCGAGACGCTCGCCGCGGCGCTCGAAGAGGTCGCGCGGGCGCCCTACGACGTCGTGCTGCTCGATCCGGGCTTGCCGGACGCCGCCGGCCTCAGCACGGTGCGCCGGATGCGGGCCGCCGCACCGGCGTCCGCGATCGTCGTCCTCTCCGGCCACGACGACCGGGAGGCCGCCCTCGAGGCCGTCGCCGTCGGGGCGCAGGACGCGCTCGCGAAAGGACGCCTCGACGCCTCCGCGCTCTGGCGGGCCATCGGCCACGCGCTCGAGCGTCAGCGCGCCGAGATCGAGATCCGCTGCCTGAACGCCGCGCTCGAACAGCGCGTGGAAGAGCGCACGCGGGCGCTGCAGCTGGCCGGGGAGCAGCTCGACGCGTTCGTCCGGTCGGCATCGCACGACCTCAAGGCCCCGTTGCGCTCCGTCGCCGGCCTGATCGCGCTCGTGGCCACCGAACACGCCGACGGCCTCGACGCCGACGGCCGCGCCCTGCTCGATCGAGCCGACCGCGCGCTCTCGCGCATGGACGCCGTCATCGAGGCGCTGCTCGAGTTGTCCGACGCCGGACGCGCCGCCCTGCACCCGCGGTCGCTCGATCTCGCGCCGCTGGCGAGCGAGGTCGCGGCGGCGCTCGCCGGTCCCGACGACGCCGGTGGGGCGCGCGTGACCTTCACGGTGCGCGGCCCCCTGCGGGTGGTGGCCGACGAACGCGGCGCGCGCAAGCTGCTGCACTGCCTGCTCGCCAACGCGCTGCGGTTCAGCGCCCGCCGGCCGGCCGTCCGCATCGAGCTCGGGCGTCTCGGCGACGAGACCCCCCCCGTCTTTTTTCTGCGGGACGACGGCCCGGGCTTCGACATGCAGTTCGCCGACAAACTCTTCCAGCCGTTCCAGCGCCTGCATGATCGGGATCTCGCCCCGCCGGGCGACGGCGATCCACGGGCCGGGCTGGGGATGGGCCTGGCCGTCGCGCAACGCATCGTTCGCCTCCACGGCGGCGAGATCTGGGCGGAGAGCGCCCCGGGCTGTGGGGCCTGCTTCTTCTTCACGTTTGCCCCCGGTCGACGGTCCGGGACGTGACCCGCCTGGGCCTCTTGGCGTGGGGGGTCGTGCTCGCGGCCGGCTGTGGCCCGGACGCCGCGGAGCTCGAACGACGGTGCCGGACGGCCATGGACGAGAAGCGCTACGTCGACGCACGAACGGCCTGCGCCGAAGCGGTCGCCCGCGCCCCCGGCCCGCAGACCCGCCAGGCCCTGATGCGGGCGCGCTTCCTCAGCGGGGACCTCGACGGCGCGATGGCCGAGGCGCAGCCCGTCCTGGACAGCCCCCTCGCGGGCTCGGCGTGGCGCATCGTCGGGCGCATCCACGAGCGACGGGGGGAGGCCGCCGAGGCGCGCCGGGCCTTTCAGGCCGCGCTCGATCGCCATACCGCCGACGGGGTGCCGCGGGAGGCCGCGTATGACGCGCATGCGCTCGCAGGCTCGTACTGGCGGGCCGGTGAGTACCGCAACGCGCTCGAGGCGCTGCTGCGCACCCAGGCGGAGGCGGCCCGCGGCGGGGACGAGCGCATGAAAGGGTACGCCCTCCTCGGGGTCGGCACGCTCCTGAATCAGGTCGGCGACGCGGAGGGCGCCTCGCGGGCCTTCTCCCGCGCAGCCACGCACCTCGGCGCGCTGAGCCCGGCGGAGCGCGCCAACCTCGTCATCGAGCGCGGCATCCTGGAGCTCGAGTCGGATCGTCCGGAGATCGCCATCGGCCAGTTCGAGGAGGGTCTCGCCCTGGCCCGATCGGCCGCGAGCGTGCGCTACGAGCGCGTCGCCCTGGAGAACCTGGCCCGGGCCGAGCTGGACGTCGGTCGCGTCGACGGCGCGGCCGCCCACACGGCTGCGGCCGCCGCCCTGCTCGACCGTGACCCCGACGAACACGACACCGTCTTCGTCCGCTACCTCGAGGGGGCCATCGCGGTCCGGCAGGGCCGATTTGCCGATGCGCGGCGGGCACTGACGGCGGCTTGGGCCCATCGACCGGTCCCCGAGATGGTCTGGCGCATCACGCTGGAAGAAGGCCGGGCGGCGGAGGGCGAACGCGACGGTGCTGCCGCGGAGGCCGCCTACCGGCGCTCCATCGAGGCCATCGAATCCATGCGGCGCAAGATCGGCGTCGAGGAGCTCAAGCGCGCGTTCATCGGCGCGAAGCGCGCGCCCTTCGAGGCCCTGTTCCGCCTGCAGGCGGTCGCCGGTAGAACGGACGACGCGGCGGCGACCGTCGAGCGCGCACTTGCCCGGAACTTCCTGGATGCCGTCGTGCTGCCCCCCCCCGCCGCGACGGATCGGGTGCGACCGGCCGCCCCGTCCTCGCCCTCCGACGACGACCTGGCCGTGGCCTGGAACGCCGCCGCCGCCCGCGGCGATCAGGTCAGGGCCTTGCTCTCGTCCCTGACCGCCTCCGGCGTGGCGACCCCGCTGACCCCGGCCGAAATCCGGGCCACGATGGGGGACCGCACCCTGCTCGCCTACTACGCGGCCGGCGCCGAAGCCTGGCTGGTGGCCTGGCGGGCGGGCGGGGTCAGCCTCCACGCGCTCGCCGCGTCACCGGCCGAAATCGCCCGCCTGGCCGACGCGGTCTCGGCGGATCTCGACGCGCCGGCGCCGGCCAAGGCGCTGGCCGCCGCACTGGGGCTGAGCAAACACCTGCCCGACACCCCCGGCGAACCGCTCTTCTTTGCCCCGAGCGGGCCGCTCGTGCGCATCCCGCTCGGCGTGCTCCGGCCGGACGGCGAGACGCCCCTGGCGCTGCGCACGCCCGTGATCAACGCGCCGAGCGCGACGGCGATCGCCGCCGTGCTGAAACGCCCCGCGCCGCCCCTGGGGCCGCCGGTGGTGCTCGGCGACGCCCGCGGCGACCTGCCGGCGGCGGCCGCCGAGGCGCGAACCGTGGCCGCGCGCCTCGGGGTCGAACCGCTGCTCGGCGGCGCCGCCGACCTCGCCGCCCGGCGCGCGGCCGGCCCACCCCGGGTGCTGCACGTCGCCACGCACGCCGGCAACCGGCCCGCCGGCCCGTTTCTCGCGCTGGCCGCCGGTCCGGTGGGCCTCGGCG
>JAKLJY010000193.1 GCA_023150895.1 Myxococcota bacterium
CGCCCGGACGCGCTGCGACCCGGCCCGGTCGGCGGGTCGCCGGGGGGCGGGGGGTCGGCCGGCGGGCCGGCGCCCGGTGGATTCGGGGGCGAAACCCCGCCCGCGGGGGGCGACGTCCCGCCGCCGGACACCGGGGCCGACGCCGGCGCGGGCGGCGTCGAACCCGAGCCCGAGCCCGACGTCGTACCCGATCCCCCCGCCGAGATCTGCCGCCGCATGCGCGTCGTGAACACCGGAGCCGACGGGCTGAACGTGCGCCCGGACGCCTCGACGAATGGCGCGCCGGTCGGCCACTTCACCGAGGGCACGGAGGCCGACGTCCTCGCGGAGGTCATGGGGCAAGACATCGAGGGCAATCCCGTCTGGTTCGAGGTGCAACGCGAGGGCGTCCACGGTTTCGTGACGTCGGTGTTCGCCGAGTGTCTTCGCCGCGGCGTGCCACCGATGTCGCCGCCCGCCCCGGGCCCGCGCGACGACGTGTTTCTCCTGCCGTTCCGGTGCGGCGAGTCGGCCCGGGTGTCCCAAGGCAACGGGACGGATCGCAGCCACAACGGCGCCGCGACCTGGGCGTTCGACTTCGACTTGCCGCTCGGCCGGCCCATGGTCGCCATGAAACCCGGCGAAGTGCTCTTCGTGCGGGGCGATACCGGCCCGGGCGATCCCTGTTACGACGGCGGTGGACAGGCCTGCGCCGGCGAGGAGAACTTCGTCGTCGTCGGGCACGCCGACGGCACGCGCACGCGTTACCTGCACCTGAGCCGCATCTCCGTCGCGCCCGGGCAGCTCGTCGCGCAGGGCGAGGTCGTCGGCGCGGTCGGCAGCACCGGCTGGACGAGCGGGCCGCACGCACACGTCGTCCGCACGGAGGCCTGCGGCGCCCCGGCCTGCAACAGCGTGCCCCTGAGCTTCGCCGACGTGCCCGGCGAGGGCGTGCCCGCCGAGGGCGACACCGTCACCTCGGAGAACGGCTGCGCGCCCTGAGCGTCATCGCCCGGTGGCGGAGAGGCCCTGCACGACGGTGATCACCGCGTCGACGGCGCCGGTCAGGCTCTCGCCGGCGATCATGCCCGAGGCGGCCACCATCAGGAACCGCGTCGACCACGAGGCGAAGAAACGCTGCACGGCGAGCCCGAGCACGGCCCCGATGAAGAACGCGCCGGAGATGTAGGCCGGGATGAGCACGGCGATGCCGAAAGCCGACGGGCTCGGGATGAATCGACGCAGGCGGGCCGGCGAGAACTTCTCGGCGAGCGTCAGGACCACGCCGACCACCGCACCGACGACCATCGCGGTCAGGCTCTCGGCGGGCAGCTTGTCGAGCCCGTCCCGGAAGACCTCGGCGACGGCCTTCCACTGCGCGACGGCGGGGGCGGCCCACTCGGCGGTCATGAGCATGCCGCGCGGGTCCGGCACGATGACGAGGTAGATGGCCGCACCGGCGAGGGCGCCGGCGACGACGCCGATGGTCTGCGAGATCGCCTGTGCGCGGGCCGACGTCCCGAGAATGTGCCCGGTCTTGAGGTCGTGCATCATGTCGCCGGCCTGGGACGCCGAGCCGCCGGTGACGTTGGCGGCCATGAGATTCGTCGAGACGTTGCCCGGGTCGAGCACGGCGAAGCTGAGTTGCGTGACCTTGCCCATGGGGCCGACGGGGGTGACGTTGGTCTCGCCCGACACGCGCAGGGCGACGATGGCGAGGACGCTCGTCAACAGGACGGCCGCGAGGCCGATCAGCGGGCTCATGCCGAAGAGCGCGTTGCCGTTGACCATGACGGCGACGGTGACCACCGCGATGCCGGCCCACAGCCACCGCGTCGGCACGGGTGCACAGGGGTCGTCTGCCGCCGAGGCCGCCGCGTCGGCTGCGTCCGAGCGGCGAAACGCCCGCAGAAACTGCGGCAGCGAGAAGGCGAGCGAGAGCAGCGACGACGCCACGAGCAGCGACACGCCGGGCCAGATCAACCACTCGCCGATGCCCTTGTTCCACATGGCGTCGGCCTTCGGTCCCGGGGCCGCGCGGCCGCTCTCCAGCAGCCAGTGCCCGATGAACCCCCAGGAGACGACGGCGCCGAGCAGCATCGACAGCCCCGAGCGCAGGCCGATGAGCGCCCCGGCGCCGACCATGAGGAGGCTCGGATCGAACGCGAACGTCAGGTTGTGCGCCGTCACGCCCGACGCCCCGGCCTGCGCGAGTGCGCCCCCCTCGCGGGCCTTGAATCCGAGCCAGCCGAGGCCGCCGGGCTTCAGGTGGGTCAGCGTGACCGTGACCTTCCAGGCGGCCGCGATGGCGGCCCCAGCGAGCAATGCCTTCACGCGGGCCATGCCCTCGGCGCCCTTCGCGTACATCTCCTGCAGCGTCGTCGCGGTCACGACCCCCGAGGCAAAGGGCAGGCGATCGACGATCAGCATCTGGCGGCGAAAGACGAGCGCCACGCCCACGCCGAGGAGCGAACAGCACAGCACCCAGACGACGAGCTTCGGCCAGGTCCATGCGTACCCGTCGAGCATCGTCAGCGCCGGCACGGCCGACACGAGGCCGGCCGACGAGATCGACGCGGCCGCCGACGCCCCGGTCTGATTGATGTTGTTTTCCTGGATCGTCCAGGTCGGCGTGCCGAACGCGCGGCTGAGCGCCCCCCAGAAGCCGAACGAGAGCAGCGCCGCGACGATGCTCATGTTGAAGCCCCAGCCGATCTTCAGGCCGGAGTAGACGTTGCACACGGACAGCAGCGCGCCCAACGTGGCGCCGGTGGCCACGGCGCGAAACGTCAGCATGCGGACGGGTACGGGGGGCGCCGGCGGCGCGAGGGCGTCGGTGCTCAAGCCAATCTCCTGTGGGTGTGGGCGCGAAACGGGTCCGGTGTCGGGGTGACGGGACGGGTGTGATGCACCCACGCCGGCCGACGTCGCAGCTCAGCGTGCGCCGCGCACCGCGCGCCACATCTGATTGAACAAAACGAACGGGAAAACCGCGCTGCCGAGCACCGAAATGCCCACGGTGATCTCCGGGTGCTCGAACGGGGCGAGGGTCCGGTGCAACGCAAACCCGCCCAGGGCGGCCCCGGCGGCCAGCGTCACGCCGAGGGTCGCCTTGACGCCGGGCGTGTTCTGCGCGTCGACGCGGCGGGCGTGGGTCAACGCCCCGAGCTGCGTCCCCAGGATGCTGCCCACCACGAACGGCAGGCCATTGCTCGACCCCGGGGAGAGCCAGCGTTGCAGCGAGAAGACCAGCGCGACGCACGCGAGCTGCGCGACGAGGGCGACGATGGCGGTCGACGGCTTCACGGCGCGCTCCGGCGGAGGTGGCGGTCGAAGAAGGCCTCGATGCTGCGATAGAGGTGCAGGCGGGCGACGCGACCGGAGATGCCATGGGCCTTGCCCGGGTAGACCTGCAGGTCGAAGAGTTTGCCCTTGCCCTGCAACGCGTCGATCAGGCGCAGCGAGTTCTCGAAGAGCACGTTGTCGTCCGCGGTGCCGTGCATCAGCAGGAACGGGCGGGCGAGGGCGTCCGCGCGGCGCACGAGGTCCGCCTGGACGTAAGGCGCGGCGGGGGTCTGACCCGAGCCGGGGACCCCCAGGAACCGCTCGGTGTAGTGCGTGTCGTAGAGGCGCCAATCGGTCACTGGTGCAATGGCGATGCCGCACGCGAAGGGCGTCGCCGGGTCGAGCAGCGCCCGCCCCGCCAGGGTGCCGCCGTACGACCAGCCATAGATGCCGATGGCTTTCGGATCGACCCAGGGGAGGGTCTTCAGGTGGGCGACGCCCGCGAAAAGATCGCGCACGTCCACGTCGCCGAAGGCGTGATGGAAGGCCCGGCTGAACGTCCGCCCGCGGCCGGCCGTGCCCCGGTTGTCGACCACGAAGACGCCGTACCCGCGCCGCGTGTAGCGCAGAAAGTGCAGAAACTCGCGCGACCAGGCGTCGATGGCGTTCTGACCGCCGGGGCCGCCGTAGATGTGGACGATGACGGGGGCCTTCATGCCGGGGGCGAGGCCCTGCGGCGGCAGCACGAAGGCGTTGAGCACCGTACCGTCGTCGGCGCGCACGTCGAGCCATTGCGGGGCGGCGTCGCCTCGGTAGCGGGCGAGTTCGGTCGTGTCCGGGGGCTCGAGCGTGAGCACCGCGCGGCCGGTCGCGGCATCGTGCACGGAGGTGACCCAGGGCTGTCCGAAGCGGCTCGCGCGGCGGACGAAGTGGCGGCCGGTGCGGTCGAGGCTGACCTCCGCGACCCCGACTGTCTCCCCCGGCGGCGTGAGGTCTCGAACGGGGCCCCCGTCGACGGGCACGGCGATCACCGCCGATTTGCGTCCCCGGTCGCGCCAGGTCGTCGCGAAGATCGTCCGGGCGTCTTCGCTGACCCCGGCGACCGCGACGATGGGCTCCGGGCCGTGCTCCAGCACCCGGCGCGCCCCGGTGGCCCGCTCGACGATTTCAATCTGCCGACGTCCGCTGCGCTCACTCGTCCAGACCAGCCGTTCGCCCTTCGGACCGAGGTCGAAGAGGTCCGAGTGCAGCTCGATCCAGCGTTCGTCCGTCTCGTCGAGGACGCGTCGCGTCTGGCCGTCGCGGCCGATCGCCAGCAGCTCCAGCCGACGCTGATCGCGGCTCTGCCACTGAATCCAGGGCGTGCCGTCGGCGAAGTAGCCCCCGCGCGGCAGGTACCCGTCGGCGGCGGGCGCGCGCACCGGCGTGCGGCGCCCGGAGCGCGTGTCGAAGAGCCACGGTGTGACGCGGGCGTTGGCCTCGCCGGCGGCGGGATACCGCTGCGCGTACATCTCGGTATGGTCGGCGTAGATCTGCGGGCGCGTCTTGACGCCCACGGGGGACTCGTCCACCTCGAAGACGAGCATCTGCCGCCCGTCCGGCGAGAACCAGAAGCCCTCGTGGCGGTCCATCTCCTCCTCGGCGATGAACTCGGCGAGGCCGAACGTGCGCGTCTCGCTCGCGTCGCGCGTCAGCCGGCGCTCGCGCGGGGGCTGGCGTTTCGCGTCGCCGGTCCCGAACTCGAGCAGGTACAGGTCGCCGTCCCGGACGAAGGCGACGGCGGTGCCGTCCGCGTTGCAGCGCGGGGCCATCTCCGGGGCGTCCTCGCTGCGGGTCAGGCGGGTGACGGTCACGCCGGGGGGCGAACCGGGCGGCGTCAGGCGACCGAGGTAGAGATCCCCGCTGAACGGAAACAGCAGCGTGTCGCCGCCCTTGCCGCAGAAGGCGAACTCGGTGATGCCCCGCTCGGCGATGCGTCGGCGTTCGAGGGCCATGCGCTCGGCCTCGCTGAGCTTCTGCGTGCCTCCGCCGAGCAAGTCGGCTGCCGACACGAGCTTCGTCGCGCGGCCGTCGCCGGGCAGGGCCGCCCCCCAGAGGTCGAGGACCTCGAGGTCGGCGTCGCTCGGACGCAGATACAGCACCCGGGAACCGTCGGGCGCCAACGTGACCTGCTGCGGCGGCCGCCCCGTGAGCGGCGGATCGTCGAAGATGCGTTCGAGCGGAAGCTCGGGCGGCGGGCTCGCGAGATAGAGAACCGCGAGCAGGGCGGAGGCGGCGGATGCGGGCATGCGCGGACCCTGCCCGACGGCGGCCGCGCCATCAAGGGGGCTGGTTCACATGTAACATCCGAAGCCGCCCGGGACTCCACTCCGGCAGTACCCCATTCCCACCCCATTCCGGAGAGTGACCATGGCCCGCTATGCCCGCACCGTTCCCACGTCCCTCGAGCCCGCCGCCGCCGTCGAACGCCTGACCGCGCTGCTCGCGGGGCAGGGGTTCGGCATCCTGACCCGCATCGACATCCACGAGGTCTTCGCCCGCAAGCTCGGCGTGACGCGCCCGCCCTACATCGTCCTCGGCGCCTGCAACCCGAACTTCGCGCATGCGGCGCTCGAGCTGCAGCCGGAGATGGGCATCCTGTTGCCATGCAACGTCGTCGTCGAGGGCAACACCGACGGGGTCGGCTGCCGGATTCACGTCACCGAGCCCGAGGCGCTGTTCTCGCTCGTCGAAGACGGGCGCATCGCCCCGGTGATGGCCGACGTCCGCGACCGCCTGATGCGGGTCGCCGACGCTCTCGCCGCGGAGACCTGAGCCCCGAGCCGGCCCGAACCGGCCCGATAACTTTTTCCTCATGTCGCCCCGGGGCCGGTCGATGGACAGGCTGGTTTCCAACGGGGGTCACGTTCGCATGAGGATCGCCAGCGCTCAGGTCCAGATGGTCGGCGCGCACCAATCGACGGTGCGTCGCGAGACGCGCGAGAGCCTCACGGTCGTGCAGGGGGCCGCGCAGGCCCCGGCGCCGGCGAGCGCCCCCGCCCCGGTGACGACCTCCGCCCCGTCGGGGGACGCCGTCGCCTTGTCGGGCACCCCCGAGGCGCGCCTCGTCGCGGCCACCCGCGCGCTCCGAAGCGGCGGCCTGCGCCCCGCCTCGAACGGCGGCCGGGTCGGCACGGCGTCCGCGTCCGGCGAATCCGGCCCGGGTGCGACCATGGCGCCTCGCTTTGCGTTCACCCGAGGCCCGCTCGCCCCGCGCGATCCGGCGCAGACGGGCGCGACGGCCGGCACGGGCAAGCCCGCCAAGGGCGGCGATGCCGGTGAGGGCGGCGGCCTGAAGAACGAAGACATGAAAACGGCCATCATGCGGCAGCTTTTCGAGCGCATGACCGGCAAGAAGATGGACGAGAGCGAGTTCGAGCGCGTGATGAACGAGCTCGAGGCCGGCCGCGGCGAGTTCCGCCTGTCGACGCCCGGCACCGAGGCGGCGGGGCTCGCCGGCGACGTCACGATGCCCGGGCCGGTCGCCGGTCTGCGATTCGAGTCCTTCGAGCGCATCGAGGAGCGCGAGACGACCGCCTTCTCCGCGCGCGCGGTCATCACGACCGAGGACGGTCAGGAGATCGAGGTCGGCGTCGACATGGTGCTCTCCCGCGAGTTCGTCGAGGAGCGAAGCCTCGAGGTCGTCTTCGGTCAGGCGGGCGCGGCCGGTGCTGCCGGAGCCGCCGGCCCCAACGGCGGCAAGCCGGCCGAGGTCAAAGACCCCCTGGTGATCAACTTCGACGCCCCGGCGGCGGCGCTGCGCGAGGACACGACCGCGTTCGACCTCGACAGCGACGGGCAGGCCGACGACATCCACTTCGTCGCGCCGGGCAGCGGTTTCGTCGCCCTCGACAAGAATGGCAACGGTCGGATCGACGACGGCAGCGAGCTCTTCGGCGCGACCACCGGTGACGGCTTCGAGGAACTCGCCGCCTACGACGACGACGGCAACGGCTGGATCGACGAGGACGACGCCGTCTTCGACCAGCTCGAGGTCTGGTCCAAGGATGCCGCCGGCAACGACCAGCGGGCGGGCCTCGCCGAGCACAACGTCGGCGCCATCTACCTCGGCCGCGTCGCCGCCCCCCACAGCTACCGCAACCGCGACAACGAGAACGTCGCGCAGATGCGGACCGCCGGCTTCTATGTCGGCGAGATCGGCCACCGGGCCGGCAGCATGCAGCAACTCGACCTCGTCGTCTGACGCGCCCCCGGGCGCCTCTCGACCCACGCGCGATTCTCGGGCGTCAGCGCACGCCAGACCCACCTCCCAGGCCTCGGACTGCACACCCCCCCATCCCGGCGACGACCACCGCCGGCGATGGCGGACGTCGGGTGTCCGGTCCGGGGCCTGGGCGCAGACCTGGGCTCCGTCGATCAACAACCGTTCGATCTGGGCACGCGCCCGCCGGTCATCTCGGGGCTTTCGTCCTCCCGCCCTCGGTCGCCGTAGCGCTGCTACGGCTCGGTCGGTTGGTCCGGGCGCGCTCCCGAGCTGTCTCGTCGTTCGCGGCTCATCTCTGAACGGTTGTCTTCCGACGGACCCTTACGCGCGGGGGACGATGGCGAGGTCCTTCAGCAACGTGGCCAGATGGCCCAGGCGGGCGTCGCGGCCAATCTGCCAGAGGTGTCCACCGCCGAACGTGACCAACGGCGCCCGGAAGTGGGCGGCGAGGCGTTCCGCGTGCCGCACCGGGGTCACGCGGTCGTGCTCCGCCGCGAGGACGAGCACGCGTCGGCCCTCGATGGCGGGCGCGCGGGCCAGCGGGCTGACCACCCGGTAGGCCGCCTCGAGGAGGGCATGTTCCCGCATCGCCGCCCCCGGGGCGGTCGACAGGCGGCCCTGCTCGCGCGCGAAGTCGGCGAAGTCGGCCAGGGGAATCAGCGGGACGGCAAAGGCGAGCCGGGGCTCGAGGGTCGCGAGCAGCGCGGTGGTGTACCCGCCGAGGCTCATGCCCATCACGCCGACGTGGGGATGCCCGGCATCTCGCAGGTGTCCGACGAGGTCGACGAGCTCGCCGGCGGCCTGCCGCAGGCCCTCGATGGTCACGCGGGGGTCGCTCCCGGGGAAACGGGGAAACCGGCGGTTGCGCTCGGCGCGCAGGCCGTGGAACGGGAGCGTGTACAGCACGACGTCGAGGCCCGCGGCGAGCAACCACTCCACCGGTAAGACCTTGCGTTCGACGGCGAAGTGCCCCCCGAGATAACCGTGGACGAGCACGATCACGGGCCGCAACGGGCCGCCGCGGCGCGCCGGACCGAAGTGGCGCGCGTGTACCCACCCGTTCGACGGGACGCCACGCCAGCGATCCGCGAGCAGCGGCGAGAACGTCTCGTACCCGCTCTCCCAGACCAGATCCGTCGCGGCGGGCTCGCCGGGCGCCGGCGTTCGCGTCGGGCGGATGAGCCGGGCGGGCCGGAAGAACGTCGGGGTGTCCGCGGGGTAGTGCAGGGCGACCGCCGAGAGGGCGTTGACCCGCGCCTCGTGGTCGAGTCGGTCGGTGCCGCGGGTGCGCGTGCCGGCGAGCGCTTCGGTGGCGCGCGTCACTGCGACGTCGATGGCCGCGGCCGTGCGTCCGAGGACGAAACGCCGCGCCGAGTCGATCACCGACGACTCCGCGGCCGAAGGAAACAGAGGCTCGCCGTGTAGCCGTGCAGGTACGTCCGCCCGTTCACGGGTCCGACCTCGCCGTTGCAGAAGAAGCCGCCCACGGGCACGCCGGGGTGCGCGGCCGCGATGGCCTGCGTGTCCGCGTCGGGCATGCCGTACAACGCTTCGCCGCGGCCGACGCACGAGAACACGAGGACACCGGCTGCGCCCGGGGGGACCGTCGACAGGTGCCGACGCAGGTCGTCCGTCGACGTCTCCGCATCCCGGACGTGGAACTGCACGACCTGGTTCTCTTCGAGATCACCCTGGACGAAGAGCGCGCCCGTCTCGGCTTCGGCGCCGAGGATGTGCCGGACGAGGAAATCACCGCGGCCATAGGAGTCGCGCCCGACGAGGCCGAGCCCGATGAAGAGCGCCTGCCGCATGCGCTCGCGGTCGGCGTCCGGGGCGTTCTCGTACGTCTCCTGCAGGATGTCGACCGCTGCGCGGCCGTCGAGCGTGAGCAGCCGCTGTTCGCGCACGCCGGTCACGAACAAGGGTTGCCCGACGGGGTGGCAGCCCTGCGCGACGCGGATGTCGGCCTCGACATCGCCGTACATGAGCAGCCCGACGACGCCTGCGGCGTGGATCTCGTCGTCGAGGAAAAGGCGGTGCTGCCCGGCTTCCCGGAAACCGCTGGCGAGCCCGCCGACGACCCGACCGTCCGGCCAGGCGGCGTCGAGTCCGGCCACCACCTCGGCGAGGCCGGGGCAGAAGGGGTCGGGCAAGAGAAGGATCGTCGGCGCCTCCGCCTCGATCGGCTGCGAAGGCGGATCGGCCGCGGCGGCGTCGTCGACCAAGGCGGCGTCCCCCGCCGCCTCCGCGGGCGGTGGGGCCATCAGGTTGCGCCAGCGGCCGGCCGACTCGGGCCCCGCGTAGAGCGGGACGTCGGCCGGGCCGAGGTGAAACCCCCGCAGCTCGACCCCGGGCAGCACGGCCGCCGTCAGGGCGAGCGCCGCGTGGTGCTCGACCTCGCGCCCGTCGCCGAACACGCCCCGGGCGGTGGTGCCGACGAGGAGGGCGGTGGGAAAGTGCTCGCGAATGGCCGCGCTGATGGCGACCGCCGCCGCGTCGTCCCCCGCGTGCTGGGGCGAGACGAAGAGCAGGACGAGATCCGGGCGAGCGCCCTTCAAGCGCCACGTCGCCGCTGCACACACCTCCGCCAGCGCGCGGTCGGTTTCGGTCGACGTGGAAATGACGGAGATGAACTGCATGGCCGCGCACATTTGCAGACCCGGGGGGCCCGGGGCAACAGAAGTCGCGCACCCCGGGAAGCCCCTGGATTTCATTGCCCCCTGTCGGAGACAACCCTATGATCACCGGAAACCAGCGCACGTACGGCTCCGGATTTCCGCCACGCAGCGGTCCACCCGGCGCCGCGACCGGCCGGGGACAGTGGGGGAGACCGGTTGAGCACCGACAACGGGCAAGGCAACGCGGGCGGAGGGGGCCCGCAGTCCCCCTCGACGCCGCCGGCCGGCGCGCCCCGGGCGAACGCGCCCGGCGAACGTCCGAGCCGGGGGCCCCGCCCGATGTGGGTGGACGCCCCGATCACGCGCACGGTGACGATGCACGGGCTGCAGATCCCCGGGGCCACCGGGAGAGCGCCGCCACCGGCCCCGGCGCCGGCGCTGCCGCCCCCGCCGCCCCGGGGCGTCCCGACGGGCTGGCTCGTGGCCGCCGGGGGGGGCGTGGTCGTGCTCGCCCTCTTTCTGCTTCTGCGGGGCGGCAATCCCAACGACGAGGCGCTCGGCCTCTACACCGAGGCTCGGGCCCGCTGCGAGGCGGGCCAGTTCGACGCCTGCACGGCGGTGCTCGCCCGGGCGGCGCCCCTCGCGCGTGACCCCACCACGCAGCGCCTCATCGACGAGCTCGCCGTCGAGGCCCGTCTCGCGCCCCAGACGGAGGCCGGCACGGCCGCGATCGAGGCGGGTCGGCTCGACGATGCGACCCGCGCCCTCGAAACCGCCCGCGCCCTCGCGCCGGACAACCCGCGCGTGACGAAGCTGGCGGCCCGCCTCGCCGCCGCGCGGGCCGCCGAGGTGCCGACACCGCCGGAAGTCCCGGTCGCGGTCGTTCCCGCCCCGGCTTCCGCCGCTGCCCCGCCGACCGCCCCCGCCCCGGAGAGCGCCGTCGTTCCGGCGAGCACGGCGGCACCCACCGACCCGGACACGGTCGCCGACGCCCGCACCGGTCGGGCGTCCCGCTCGGGCGCTCGCCGGACGCCGGCTTCGACGACACCGGCCGTGGCCGCCGTCCCGGTCACCGCTGCCCCGGCGACCGCCGCAATACCGGCCTCCGCCGTCGTTTCCGAGGCACCGAGGCCGCGCGCCTCCATTTCGTTGCTCGATCCCGGGGCGGCGCCGCCCGTGGCGCCCGCGACCGCTCCGCGCCCGGTCATCGCCGCGCTCCCCGTCGGGGGGCCGCCGCCGCCGCCGCGGCCCGAAGGCGCCTCGTCGGCCGCCGAGGTCGGCTTCCTGAGCGTGACCTCGGCCGTGCCGGGCACCGTCTACGTCGACGGCGTCTCGACGGGCAAAACCACGCCCTTGTGGATGTTCAAGTTGACGCCCGGCGCCCACACGGTCGAGGTCCGGGACGCGGCCGGCGGCGTCGTCGGCAGCCGGTCCGTCCGCGTCGAGCCGCGCGGGGTCGCGCCGGTCGCGTTCAGCGCGCCGAAGTGAGGCCTGCACCGCGCGTCCGGGTCGAACGCGATTGACGGATTCGGGGCGACTGGGTAGGAGCATACCCATTGTCCGCACGACCCCCACGAGTTGAACGCCCATGGCGTTGTTAGGTCTTCGCTGGCGCGCTCGCCGGCGCCCCGACGATGGCAACAACTGGCTTGCGCTGGCGCAGGGGCTGCTCGCCGGTGGCGATGTCGCCGAGGCGCGCGAAGCGGCCCGCAATGCCGCTCGCTGGCCCGTCGAGGTCCGCCCCGCGCTCGAAGTGGCGGCGGCGATGGAGTCCGCCGGTGATCCGGCCACGGCCCGCGCGCTGTACGAGGCGGCGGCCCGGTCCGCCCCCGAGGACGCCGACGCCGCCGGTTTCCTCGGCCTCTTCCTGCTGCGCTGCGGGCTGACGGACGACGCCATCGACGCGCTGCGCGCGGCCGTCCGCCTCGCGCCCGACGTGGCGGACGGGCACGCGTTCCTGGCCGAGGCGCTGCGCATCACCGGGGCGCTCGGCGAGGCCCTCGATCACGTCAAGCGTGCCCTGGCGATCGATCCCGCCAGCGTGAGCGCTCAGGTCCGCCTCGGCCGCATCCACGCGGCCATGGCCAACGAAGACGCCGCCCTCGTGGCCTTTCGGGCCGCCTATGCCCTCGACCCGCAGGACTTCGAGGCCTCCCTGGCCCTCGGGAGCGCGCTCGCCCGGGCCGAGCTGGCGCGGGAGGCCATCGCGATCTTCCAGGTGCTCCTCGAGCGTGATCCGGGCTGTGTCGAGGCGCTGATCAACTGCGGCATGGCCCACGCCGCGGTGGACGAACCGCAGCCGGCGATGCGCTACCTGCGGGAGGCGATTCGACTCCGGCCGGATGTCCCCGAGGCGCACTGTGACCTCGGCATCGTGCAGATGCAGCTCGGGCAGACGGACGCGGCGATCTTCAGTTTCCGGTCCGCCGTGGCGCTGGCGCCGGACTCGCCGGATGCCCACCTGCAGCTCGGGCTCGCGCTGCGCGAGCGAGGCGCGCGGGATGCCGCCGGCGTTCACCTCGAGGCGGCCATGCGCAACTCGTCGCCCGCCAGCGAGACGCATCAGTTCGCGGCGGAGGCGCTGCGGGCGCTGTCCGCGGCGGTGGGGCGCCGGCCACTCGAGCCCGTGCCCCCGCCGGACATGATGGACGACGGCGATCCCGAGGCGCTCCCCTGGCACCTGCCCGGTCGCCCGGTGGTGGAAGGCGCCGCCCGTACGGGGCCCCTGCCCAGCGTCCGTCCGCCGACGCCGGCCCCGGTCGTGGCGGCCCCGACGCCGACGCCGGCCCCGGTCGTGGCGGCCCCGGTCGTGGCGGCCCCGACGCCGGCGCCGGCCCCGGTCGTGGCGGCCCCGGCGCCGACACCGGCTCCGAGCCAGGCGCCGGCCCCGGAGGAACCGGACGACGAGCTCATCGAGCCGGGAGACGAGCTGA
>JAKLJY010000194.1 GCA_023150895.1 Myxococcota bacterium
CATATCGCACATTGTCACACTCTGGGCGGCTGCCCGGTCGCCCGCGCGGAAATCGGGATTCTTACGACGGGCTCAAGCTTTCGACGTCGCGCGGCCCGAGGCGGCCCCGCGGATCGTGTGTCCCTGACGTCACGGTCTCATTCGACGGCTCTGTTTCCGCCGCGGCCGCGTCCATTGCAGGGCAGGAACCTGGCGCCTGCGCTATGCTGCCTCCGGCGCCGTTGCCTGGAGTCGAAATGACCCGCTCCCACATGCTCTGCCTCGCGTTCCTGTTCTCGGCCTGCGGCCCGGCCTCCGACGACAGCGCGCCCGACCTGACGGACGCAGCGCCGTCCGACGGGTTGGGCCCGGTCGGAGAGGGCGGCCCCGAAGCCGACGCCGCGAACGTCGACGGGTGCACGGCGGACGTCGTCCGGGAAATCCCCCTGGATGGCCCGTGGATCGGCACGCTGCGGACCCGGCGCGCGGGGGCGGCGTGGGGGCCGGAGCGGGCGCTCGGTCGGGTGGCCGTCCCCGGCTGGATCTTTCCGTTCGACCGTTTCCCCACCGAGGACGCCGAGGCGGAGCTGCATTACACACGCGAGCTGGTCTGGCCTGCGGAGTGGGCCTGCGCGAATCCGGGCGCGGGCGACCGGGTGCTGCTGGAGTTCGACAGCGCCGATCATCGGGCGGTCGTGCGGCTCGGGGGCGTGGAGCTCGGGCGTCACACCGGCTACCTGGGCCGCTTCGCCGTGCCCGTGACGTGGGGGGCCGCGGGTACTCTGGAGGTCACGGTGGCCGACGCGGTGCAGGCGGTGGACGCGCGGGGCGGGATGGAAGCGCTGCCGCACGACACCATACAGGGCGCGGACACCGGGGGCTGGGGCGTGAATCCGCTGGGGCTCCCCGGCAGCGTCCGCCTGCGGCTCGTCCGGGGGGTGGCGATCCATCAGGCCTACGCCGTCCCGGTGGCGCGAACGGGGGCGCGGACGACGGTCGCGGTCGCGCTGCAGGTCGACCCGGGCGCCGTCGGCCTCGTGGCGCAGGCGGAGGTGGTGGAAGGGGAGGCGATGCGGGCGCGCGCCACGGTCCCCGTGACGGTCGACGCGGGGGGCCGGGCCCGGTTCGAGCTGCCGGTGGAGGGGCTCGCCGTCGTGCCGGCCGGTGGCTTCCGCGCGGCCCATGTGACGCTGGAGCTGCTTCAGGGGGGACGGATCGCCGATCGCCGGACCCTCCCGCTGCTCAACCGCATCGTCTCGACGACCGGGCGAACACTGACGGTCGACGGGGCACCCCACTTCGCGCGGGGCGCGGCCATCCACCACGGCTACCGCTTCCTGCCCTTCGACGTGGGATACACGCCCGGCGTCTACGTGGCCGTCGACGGGGCGCTCGAGTCGCGGTACCGCGCGGCGCTGGCCGAGGCCGCGGCCGTGGGCGTGGGTTGGCTGCGGCCCGGACACCTGCTGCCGGACCCGCTCTTTCGGCGCGTCGCCCGGGAGCAGGGCGTGCTGCTCTCCCTGGACTTTCCGCTGCACTGGAACACGGACTACGGGGCGCTCCCCCCGGACGAGATTGCCCGGCAGTTCGACGAGTTTCTCTGGACGGCGGCCGGGGAGCCGGCGGCGGCGATCGTGTCGACGCACAACGAGGCCGAGATCGCGGACGACGACCCCGCCGAGCTGGCGACGACCCGCGAGGTCATCGACACGCTGCTCGCCCGCGCGCGGGACGTCGCGCCCCATCTGCTCGCCGTGGGCTGCTCCGGCTGCGGCGGGACGGCGCAGTTTCCCGAGAACCCGGCCTACCCGGTCGACGACGTCGTCGCCGACGTTCATGGCTACTTCGGCTCGTGGTGGCAACCCCACGGCGGTTTCGCCGAACTGCCCGAGCGCGTCGCCGGCCTGCGCCACCCGTCTCTGCCGGTCTTCTGGAGCGAGATGGGCAATGGCTGGTTCCGACACTATGTCTATCTGGCCGCCCTCGGAGAGGAGGTCGAGCCGGACGCCCCCCCCGAGCTGGTGACACTGCGCGGCGAACTCGAGTCATGGCTGCGAGGTCCCGACGGGCGGGCGCTCTCGCTCCGCCGATTCTATGACATGGTCTACTGCGACCGGACGCTGGGCGTGTCGACTGCGCAGCTCGCAGCCTGTGCGGCCGGCCAGGGCGCCCGGCGAAGCGATCCGGAAGTCATCGCCTGGGCGCGGGCGCACTTCATGGCCGATCGTCTCCGCGTCGAGGGGCCGCCCGCCGATCCCGTCGACGGCGGGTTGCGGGTGGCCGCGCACTGGTTGGCGGCGCAGATCTTCGAGAGCCGCTGGCAGTGGAGCCAGCAAGGGGGCTTCCTCGGGCAGCTCGCTTGGGAGCGGGGCGAGAACGGCTACCCCTTCCTCGCGGCGCGCGACCCCCGGTTGCCCCCGGGCGGCGTCCTGCGGGCGCGGGAGATCATCGCAGCGGCCAACGCCCCCGTCGCCGCTGCGCTTCGCCCGGTCGCGGAGGGCGTCGAGGTCCGGCTCGTCAACGACGGTCCGGCCCGAACGCTGAGCCTCCGCTTGCGGGCCGGCGATGCGGAGGTCGCGTCCGAGGAGCGGCCGGTCGATGCCGCCGGCGGCGCCCGCGTGATCGTCCCGGCGAACCGGCTCGCGGGCCGCGAGGGGCAGGTGCTCCGGCTGCAGGTCTCCGACGGTGCCGCGGCGGTGGCCGAGGCGGTGCTGGTGCTTCCCGGACGATGAAGCGGGTCGGGCTGGTGGGGACGACCGACTGCTTCGCGGGCAGGCCTCAGACCGGGGTGGTGGACGTCGGTTCGGCCGATGATCTTTCGGGCCGAGGCCGCGTGCGGTAAGTTCGCAGTATCGGAGCACCGCCATGGAACCCGCGTCCACCGATCAACCTCTCTCGCGTGTCGGGCTTCGCCACGAGGCCGCGGCGACCCCCGCCCGAGTCCTCGCTGCGGTGCAGGCCCTCGTTTCGGCGACGCGCGCGGTGGCTGGTTCCGACCTGAAGGACGGCCTCACCGTGACGGTCTCGAATCTCCGCATGGTCGTGAACGTCAACGCCTGGACGCCGGAGTCCAAGGCCGCGGTCGACGCCGTGTGCGGTTTCATCGAAGACCCCATCGGGGCCGCGGATCGTCTCGAGTACGGCGTTGCCGCTCGCATGGCCAAGGCCCTGCGAACGGGGCTGGAGGCCCTCATGCCGGACGGGACCGTCGAGATCGCTGGCCCTTCGGGCACCGAACGCCTCGTCACGCAGCCGCTCGTCGAGGCGTTGAGGGGGCTGGAGCGGCTTCACGAGCCACGAGCCGAGCTACGAGGCTCGACGGTCACCAGCACGATGGTGCTGCAGGTCGGGCGAGGTCTGAAGTCGCCGGAAAAGTGGAGCGCCAAGGTCCGCCTCTTTGGCGTCGTCTGTGAAGTCCCGCTCGCGACGGAGGCGCTCGGTGCACTGGTCCGCGCGCTGGAGCGCGGCCACGAGGTCGAAGTCCGCGTCGACGCGGCCTGGCATCGAGACGACGCCGGCCAGTGGGTCCTGGACGTGGGGCGGTCCCGTATCGTCGGCGCCACGGAGTCGGAGTATGCGCCGCTGGTGCCCGGCGAGTGGAGCACCCTGGCCGGTGCCTTCTCGGTCGACGAGGGGCGGCGGATGCTTCGGGAGGCCGGGGAATGGGACGAGTAGGCGTCGACACGAACGTCCTCATCCTGGCGGCGACGAGCGGCTTGCTCGATGTGCAAGGTTCCGCCTACTCACAGATTGTCGCCGCCAAGCGGGTTCTCGACGAGGGTGGTGAGATCGTGGTGCCCGCGCCCGTGTGGTTCGAAATGCTGCGAGGCGCCGATCCGCAGGCCGTGGCCAGCTTGCGCGGTCTGCAGGGCCGCTTCCGGATCGAGCCGGTGGACGCCGCCGCCGCGGAACGCGGCGCCGAGTTGGTCCGCGCTGCAATCGCCGGGCCGATCTGCCCGGCGTGCTACAACCCGCAACCGGCCACCCCGTGCCGGAAATGCGGGATCGCCCGGGCGAAGAGTGAACTCGTGATCGACTGTCTGATCGTCGCGGTCGCCGAGCTTCAGCAGTGCACGGTGCTCTACAGTTTCGACACGAACATGCGTTCGATCCTCGAGAGCTCGGCAAGGCTGCCGATTCGGGAGCCGGCCGGACCCTCACAACTTCCCCTCTTTTCCGGCGTCTCCGGAAGGGTCGGAACTGTGGCGAAGAAGGCGTAAACGCCGCATTGCGTCCGCCCGGAGCGTCCTGGCGTGACCGGGAGCGCGCCCCGCCGGCGCGCTACTTCACGTCGAGGCGCACGACCCCATCCCAGCCTTCGGGCAGGCCGCGGGCCTCGTACTCGTGGCAGCGGGCGACGTGCAGCGCCGCGGCGAGATCCGTGGGATCTTCGTCGACACAGCCCTCGAACGCGAGGCGGGCGGGCGCGAGGTCGCCGCGGCGGAAGGCCGCGAGCCCGGTGGCGAAGAGCGCCGCGGTGCCGCGCGCCGTCTGGGTGAGCTCGAACAGACGCACGGCCGCGCTGCGGCCCTTGACGATGACGCGGTCGACCTCGCGCAGGGGGTAGCGCGCCGCGTCGACGAGGCCGGCGTGTGTCGACTCTGTCAGCAGTACGGGGCCGAGGTTCTTCGTCTGTCCCTCGACGCGCGCGGCGAGGTTGACCGCGTCGCCGATGACATTGGCGTCGAGGCGCTCGCGCCCGCCGATGGTGCCGAGCATCAGCGTGCCCGTGTTCATGCCGATGCCGATGGCGATGGGCGGCGCGCCCGCGGCGGCGCGCTCGTCGTTCAGGCGATCGACGGCGCCGAGCATGCCCAGGGCGGCCCGGCAGGCGTCGTCGGGGCTCGTCTGTCGACAGAACAGCGCCAGAATGCCATCGCCCAGGAAGTGTTGAATGAACCCGCCGTTCTCGTTGATGGCCGGCTCGACGTGGGCGAGGTATGTATTGATGAACGCGTAGGTCTCGCCCGGTGTCATGCCCTCGCAGAGTGTCGTGAAGCCCCGCAGGTCGACGAACATCACGGTGGTGTCGACCTGGGCGTGGTCGCCGCGCGAGACGTCGACGATGGTCTTCTTGCCGAGCGCCTCGAGGAATTCGTAAGGCACGAAGCGCCGGGTGGCCTGATAGGTGCGCTCCAGGCTGTCCCAGAGCAACGCGTTGTCGAGCGAGACCGCCATCGGACCCGAGAGCACGCGCAACGGTGCGAGGCGGTCCTGGGTGAACGCCCCGGCCACCAGCGGGTTCTCCAGATACAGCACCGCGCGCAGGGCGCCCCGGTTGAGGAGCGGCAGGGCGAGCAGCGAACGCACCCGCGCCTCGCGGACGTGGGCGTCGCCGGCATAGGGACCGCTCGCGGCGGCGTCGTCCTCGACCACCGTCGACAACGACCGCGCGGCGTACTGCACGGGCGTCCGGGCGATGGTCGTCGAGGCGGACAGCGGCATGCGTTCGATGCGCACGGGCTCGCCGGTGTGCGCCTCGGCCTGCACCACCAGCTCGCCCTTCTCGGCCAGGATGAGCGCGCCCCGCTCCGCCCCGGCGTTCTCCATCACGAGCGTCAGGAGTCGCTCGAGCAGCGCGCGCAACTGCACCTCGGAGCTGATGGCTTCGGCGGCCTTGATGACACTGGCGAGGTCGAGTGTGTCGGCGTCTTCGCCGACGGTGGTGCCGGCGTGGCTCGTCTTGTCCGTTGGGCGCACGCTCGTACGCACCATGCTGAAGCTCGGCGAGAGCTCGGGCCAGCGCCGGCTCAGCCGCCGGGAGAGCGCGGTGGCGCCCCAGCGTCTGAGGGCGTAGACGGCCTCGCCCACCGCGTAGCGCGCCATGCTGCGTCGACCGGCGATGAGATGCAGATCGGCCGCCCGCTCCTGCGCGAGCGCCTCGATGGGGAACATGCCGTCGTCCGCGGCGCGCAGGGCCGCGCTCTCGTAGGTGAAGGCGGCGGCGGCGGGGTCTTTCCGGCGGCGGTGGACCTCGGCGGCGAGCAGCAGCGCCTTGGCCGCGAAGTTGGCGGGGTTCTGCCGGGCGAGGACCTCGAACCGGCGCGCCGCGCGCTTCAGCCGGGGCGGCACCCCCGGCAGCAGCGGCGTCAGGGCGTCCACCATGCCCGCCCAGAACAGATGCTCGACGCCGTGGAGCATGCCCGTGGAGTCCTTGAGGAGGGGCTCGGCCCGGGCGAGTGTCTCCCGCGCCGCCTCGACCTCGCCGAGGAGCACCTGCACGGCGGCCTTGTCCACGAACCAGTGATGGGCGAAGTGGCGGGAGCCCCAGGTCGCGAGATCGGCCTCGTAGGCGGCGACGTCGAAGCCCCCGACGTCGAAGCCGTGGACCTCGTCGTCGTCGGCACGCAGGACGTCGAGACACTGCCGGATGCCGCGCAGCGTGCCCGTGTTCTCGCGGTTGCCGATGCGCACGAGGAAGGGCATCAGTCGGTCGATTTCGGAGGCGACGTCATCGAGGGGCGCGCCCCGCATGAAGAGGCTCTGCACGATGCCGCTCGCGGCGCACCCGGCATGAAAGAAGTCGCCCGCGTCCACGCCGGCGTGCCACGCCTCGCGCCAGATCTGTTCGGCCTCGCGGGCGGGGCGCAGCCACGACGTCGCGAAGTACCCGTGGACGAACTGCACTTCGGCGCGCAGCCAGGGGTTGCGCAGTTTCTCGACGAGGGCGAGCGCGAGGCGGCCGAAGGCGTGCCCGCGGGCGTGCCGGCCGACGATGCCGCCGAGGAAGATGGCGCCGAAGACGAGATACGAGAGCGCAGACTCGCGCCCGTTGCCGTGTCTCAAAGACAGCAGCACCCCGATCGTGGCATTGTGGACACAGAGTTCGGGGCGGATCTGATAGGCGGCCTTGAGCACGGCGCCGATGAGACGGATGGCAGCGGCCGCCCGGGCGTCGGTGACCACGGGCAGGTCCGTCAGGGCCTCGACCGGCCGCCCGCGCAGGCGCCACAAAGCGCGCAGAACGTCCTTGACGAGCAGCGGCGGGATGAACTTCGCCGGCAACCCGAAGCCCAGCTCGGCGACCGCGGCGCGGCCCGTGTCATACGCGGCGCGGAAATCGGCGCGGTTGGTGTGAAAATGCACCTCGCGCTCGCGCACCGCAACCCGCTCGAGGGGGGTGTCGCCGAGGGCGAGCGCCGCCTCGAAGTGGCGCAGCGCCGCGGCGTCGTCGCCCGTGAGATGCGAGAGCTCGGCGCGCTCGAGGTGCAGCGTGCGTCGCAGCCCGCGGGGGGCGTCGGTGAGGCCGTCGAGCAGCGCAAGGCCGCGATCTGCGAAGTGCAGACCGGGCTCGTAGGCGGTCGACCGGCGGGCGCGCTCGGCGCCGGCGAGGAACAGACCGGCCAGGCGACGCCGCACCGTCGGCTCGGTGATGAGCCCGGCCGCCGCCGACAGGTGGCTCAGGGCGTCGAACAGACGATCGTCCGTCTCGGGCTCGGCCATCGCGGCCAAGAGCGAGCGTCCCAGCGTCAGGTGCGCCGCCGCGCGCTCCGCCTCGGGGATGAGAGCATAGGCCGCCTGCTGGACGCGGTCGTGCAGGAACGCGTACGTCTCGTCGTCCGTCTCGCGCACGGCGTCGCGCCGCAGCACGAGACCCTCCTCGATGGCAGCCTCCAGCGCGGCCGCCGCGGCGGGCTCGGGCAGCCCGGAGACCACCCGCAACGGCCCGAGACCGAACGGGTTGCCCAGACACGCGCCGAACCGCAGGGCCGCCTGCGTCGCGTCGGGCAGGCGCCGCAGGCGGTCGACCATGAAGTCGACGACGTTCTCGGCGATGGGAGCGGACTCGGCGCGGCTCAGGTCGAATGTGTATCGCCGCAACCCCTCGTCGTAGGCGATGGCACCGGAGGCCTCGAAGGACTCGAGACACTGCATGACGAAGAAGGGGTTGCCATGTGTCTTGCGATACACGAGACGGGTGAGGTCGCGCGCCTCGCTCACGGTCGCGAGCAGGGCGTCGGCGACGAGGCGCTCCACCGTCGGCGCGTCGAGGATGCCGATCTCCAGGAGTTCCAGCGAGAGGCGCCGGCGCTCGAGGCGGGAGACCATCGCCGTCAGCGGGTGACCGGGGCCGACCTCCGAGGGTCGGTAGGCGCCGACCAGAAAGAAGTGATGGAGGTCCCCGCGGGAGAAGATGCCCTCGAGCCAGCTCAGGGTGGCCGAATCGGCCCACTGGAGATCGTCGAGCACGAGACACAGGGGGTGGTCGGCCCGGCAGAACGTCTCCACGAAGCCATCGAGCGCGCTGCGGAAGCGGTTCTGGGCTTCGAGGGGTCCGAGCTCGGGCGGGGCTTCGAGGGGTCCGAGCAGGGCGTCGAGCTCGGGGATGAGATCGACGAGGACCGCGGCGTGCCCGCCGAGGTGGCTCTGCAGGCGCGCCCGGACCGGTTCGAGGCGCTCCGGCGGCTCGGCGAGGAGCTGACGTGCGAGGCCACGCAGCGCCTGGGCGAGCGACGCGAAGGGCACGTCGCGGTTGAACTGGTCGAACTTGCCCGCGGAGAACATCCCGTCGCGCTCGACGATGGGGCGACGAATCTCGCCCACGAGGCGACTCTTGCCGGCACCGGGGTCGCCCGTGACCAGCGCGAGCCCCGCGCGGCCGTTCGCGGCCTGCTCGAAGGCGGCCAGCAGGCGGCGGACCTCGGCTTCGCGCCCGTAGAGGCGCTCCGGCACCTGAAAGCGCAGCGGACGATCCCAGTTGCCCGGGTCGAAATCGGGCGCGGAAACCCCGGCGGCCAGCTGGTCTGCCAGGTGCCGCAGATCCCGCTCCACGCCGCCGGCGCTCTGATAGCGGTCCTCGGGCCGCTTCTCGAGCAGGTGGAGAACGATGTGATCGAAGGCAGGCGGGAGGTCCGCGCGCAGCGTCGAGGGCACCGGTGGACGCCGCGCGATGTGCGCGTGCAAAAGCTGCATCGGATCCGCCGCCTCGAAGGGCAGGCGGCCGGTGGCACATTCGAACAGCGTCACCCCGAGACCGTACAGATCCGCCCGCGCATCGACGGTGTGATTGACGCGCCCGGACTGCTCCGGCGCGAGATAACCGAGCGTGCCTTCGAGCGCGCGGGGCGGGGCGGCGTTGCGCGTCTCGCGAGGCGCGCGGCTGGCGATGTCGAAGTCGATGAGACGCAGCCCGCCGCCGCCCGGCAACAGCAGCACGTTCGACGGGTTGACGTCCTTGTGCATGATGCCCGCGGCATGGACCTGCGCGAGCGCGGCGGCGAGCGACAGACCGACGCGCAGAAGCTCGGGCAGGGGCAACGGACCCGACTCCAGGTGCCGACGCAGGGCCGTGCCGCCGGGGTCCTCGAGCGCGAGCACGGTGCGATTGGCGTCGGTCGTGAAGTCCAGAGCGCGCACGACCGCGCCCGTCCGGGTCGCCAGATCGCCGAGCAGATCGAATTCGGCGCGCAGCCGGCGCAAGCTGCTCGGGGACGGGTGGTCCGACCGCTGCGTCTTGAGGATGACCGTAGGGGCCGAGGCCCCGGTGCCGGCCGCGCCGGCGCGCCGCGCGCGATAGATCAGCGCCTTGGTGCCGACGTGCAGCGTCTGCAGGATCTCGTAGCCCGCGAGCCCGGAGAGCACGGGGGGGGGCAGCGTCGAGACCTCGGGCAGCATGTCTTCAGGTGCCCGCGACGGCCGGGCGGGCCGCGACGAGACAGAACGCACGGGCGGCGTCGTGCCAGTGGAGCCGGACGTCGTGCGCCCGGGTCTCTTCGAACGTGGCGAGCACCTCCGCGTCCGTGCGTCGACACACCGGCCAGGGCGAAATCGCCGACAGCAGCGGGTGATCCGGTGCGCCGGGCTGCGCCGCGCCGAAGAACGCCGTCCCGTGCGGGTGCAGCAGGGCGAGCAGCCAGTCGAGCAGGGGCTCGGTGGCGTCGTCGTCGACCGTCGGCAGGAGTGAATCGGCGACGACGACGTCGAATGGGCGCCAGAACGTCTCCACGGGCGACTGCCGCACGCGCGCAAGGGGCTCGGGCACGAGATGCAGCCGTGCGGCGGCGCCGGCGCGACGGGCGGCGGCTCGGGCGACCTCGCACACCCGCGCCTCCGGGTGAATCAACGTCACCTCGGCGCCGTGGGCCAGCGCACCCTCGACCAGGCGGGGGGCGAAGGCCGGCAGGACGGCCAGCACGCGGGCCCGCGGGGCGTCGGCGGGCCGGCCGGCCAGCGTCTGCGCGAGGCTCTCCCCCACGGCCGACCCCAGGGCCAGAAAGCCCGCGAGTGTCGGTAGACTGCGCAGCCACGCGTCGACGGCGACCCCCACGGGGCCACGCCCCTCCGGTGGCATCGCCAGCCGCAGGGCGAGCTCGGCGTGGACGGCGTCACCGCCCAGGCGCGCCTGCGTGAGCGCCTGGCACAGCGCCGCCTCCGACAGACGCGGCCACGCATGACGCACGACCTCGGCCGCCGGCAGCGCGACCGTGTCGGCCAGGAGCTGCGTGCCGGCCTGTCGCACGCCGATCAGCAGCGAGTGTTCGTCGTGTGTCACGGCCTCGAGCGTCTCGAGGGCATCGCAGAACGCCCGCCCCGAAGCCCGGGCCGCGCGGGCCGCGTCCGCCGGGGGCAGCGGCTCGGCCTCGAACCGCCAGGTGCGGCTCTCGCGCCGGGTGTCCTGCGCGAGCCGTCGGCTGGTGTCGCGCAGGCGCTGGGCCATGAGGGTCGCGAGGGATTGGTAGAACCGCTTTTCGAAGTCCACCCGCCCGCGAAACAGCGCGTAGACGTGCTCCCGCGGGATGAGCTCCACGTCGCAGGGGCACTCGGCCTCGACGCTGGCGCTGGCGTCCTCGTTCTCGAAGAACGACATCTCACCGAAGAGGGCGCCGGCCACGACCCGCGCGATCACGACGTTCTCACCGTGGCTCGCCCGCACGACGCGCACCGCCCCGCGGCGCAGGAGGTAAAGACCCTCGCGGCGCGCCCCGGCCTGAATCAGCGTGGCGTCCGTCTCCAGCGCCAGGTGCCGGGCGCCGGCCAGGAGGGCGTCGCGGTCCTCGGCCATCAGATCGGGCAGGGCGTGCGCCAGTTCGTCGTCCGCGGAAAGATCGGCGACGGGCAGGGCGGCGGCGAGGACCTCCTCCTGCCGGGCGACCATCGCCTGCTCGAAGACCCGCACCCGCTCGTCGGCGAGGGCGACGACCCCGCCCGTCGACGCATAGGCTCCGTCGCCGGCCGTGTCGCCGCGCAGGTACATCGCGCCGCGTTTCTCGTGGATGCGCCGCCAGCCCACGATGCCCTCGACGCAGCGGTTGAACAGCGTGCGGGCCTGCGGATCGTGCGTCTTCTCGAGGAACGCGCGCACGGCCGGCACCGCGGCCTCGACGTCCGCGATGAAGCGGCGATGGCGCGCCGGCAGATAGCGGCGCGTGTGCAGGATGGCCTGCGAGATGGGACGCTCGTGACCGGCCCCGAGCAACGCGTCGATGCATTGCACGCTGCCCACCTGCGGGCCGCTCGCGCCCTCCAGCGGCGGCAGCCCCGGTCCCTCGGGCAGGCCCCAGATGGTCGCCGGCTGGATGAGGGTGAGGAAGCTGTCCGGCGACATCTTCTTGCGCCGGATGTTGTTGCGGAACGGGCGGCTCAGGGCGTCGAGCTCGGCGAGCAGGCGATCGAGCAGGTAGAGAACCTCGGGCAGCGAGTCGGCCTCCACCGCCTGCACCAGATCGACGATCGTCCGCACGGCCAGCGCCCCGCGCGCTTCGGTCTCCACCGCCGTCATCAGGAAACAGTGCAGCTCGTCCGCCGCCTTGCCGTGCAGCCACGGGTGCGCGATGACCAGGCGGTCGGACTCGATCTCCTCGTTGCGGTAGACCCCGCCCGCCCGCCCGGGCAGTCGCCAGTTGCACAGCACCATGGAGTACAGCGTGCCGACCCGCGGGACCTCGAAGCGGGCCGCCGCGCGCGCCCAGGGGCGGTCGAGCGCCGCCGGCAGCGTCAGCTCGGTCAGCGCGTAGTTCTCCTTCGGCGCCGGCACGCGGTCCCACCGCCAGGCGTGCCCGAGCACGCTCAGCACGGCGAACGCCTTGTCGAGCCCCGCCTCGTCGAGCGCGTCGACCTCGGTCTCCAGCGCGCGCAGGGCCTCCTCGGAGGGGGTCCCCAGCGCGTCCGCCAGGAAGCGCCGGGCGCTGCAGCGCGCACCGTGGAAGTGCTCCGGCAGCGCGACGACGGCGTCGGAGTAGGCGCGGAGCGCCCCCGGGAGGACATCGAGGGGCACCTGCCGCGGCAAGAATCCCCCCTCCGCCGACAGGTGCGTCCGCAACGAATCGTGCAAGGTCGAAGCGTTCACGATCCGCGAGCATGCGTGAGCGCCGCGCGGATCGCCAGCCTTCGCGCGCGTCCGTCTGTGCGGCGCTCGTTCGGGCACCCGCGCCGACGGTGATTGCCGGGTTTGGTCGGTCGCGGGCACGGGGGGAAAGGGGGGCGAAGGCCCCGACCGAACGGGCGGGCGCGCCGGGTCGGGCGTCGACGCAAGCAGCATGCCAGCCACCGCCCAACGCCCAGCCAAAGGTTGCACGCGTTGTCGGCAGCGGCTAGTTTCGACCCGTGGTGCGCGAACTCCACATTTTCAACTTTCGGGGTCTTCGGGAGTTCCGAATGGGGCGGTTGGCGCGTGTCAACCTCCTCGTCGGGACCAACAACTGCGGCAAGACCTCCGTTCTCGAGGCGCTCCAGATTCTCGTCGCCCCTGGGACGCCGGTACCTCTCTTCGCGACCCTTGCGCGTCGGGGAGAAACACGCCACGAGTCCGACGAACGGGAAATGGGGCTCTTCTCGGATATCCGTGGGTGACCGTGTCGTGAGGATCGTGGGTTCACCGTTGCGGCGGGCCACGTCCGGCT
>JAKLJY010000195.1 GCA_023150895.1 Myxococcota bacterium
CGGCGCCCGGGCTCTGCGCTGCGGGGGTGGTCGGCGCGGCCCGCGGGCTCGACGGCGGAGGCGCAGGCGTCGGCGGCGGCGCCGGGCGAGCGCCCGTGACCGCGAGCGGGGTCTCGTCGCGGCGATCCAGGCGCGGACGCAGCTCGGCGAGGGGACCGCTGACACCCGAGGCCTCGACGACCAGCTCAATCGAGGGCGTCGGGACCTCCATGAGTTCGTCGATGGACGGCTCCGAGGAGAGCTGCGCCGGCAGTTCCGGCGGCTTCGGACGGGCGGCCGACGGCGGCAGCCGCGTGATGGACATCCGCCGCCCGTCGACGACATCGTCGTCGGTCAACTCCGAAAGCTTCACCCGGGTCGTCGGGCCGTCGTTCACGGGCTGTGCGGACGTCAGCACCTCGGCGGACTCGGCCGGCGCGAGCATCTCCGGCGCGGCATCTCCCAACGTCTCGTCCGGGCCGTCGTCGTCGTCGACGGGCCGGGTCGGGACGACGGCGCCCGGTGGCCGTGGGAGCGCCCGCACGCCGCTCCCATCGGGGGCCTCTTGCTCGAGCTGCTCGCGGAACAACTGGCGCATGTACTCGGCGAGCATGCCCGACGTCGCCCGAAGGCCGCACTCCGCGAGGAAGTCCTCGAGCGCCATCTGGAGATCGCGCGCCTGGGCATACCGGTCTTCCGGTCGCTGCGCGAGCGCGCGCAAGACGATGCGCTCCAGCGTGGCCGGGTAGTCCGGACTGATGCTCCGCGGCGCGGGGATGGCCCCGCTCTCGATGGCCCGAATGGTCTCGACGTCCGAGTCACCCCGGAACAAGCGCCGCCCGAGCGTGATCTCGTAGAGGTTGATGCCGACCGCGAAGATGTCCGAGCGGGCGTCGAGCGCGTCGCCGCGGCACTGCTCCGGCGACATGTAGCCGTACTTGCCCTTGATCTGCCCGACCTTGGTGACGGAGACCTTGTTGGCGGCCTTCGCAATCCCGAAATCGACGAGCTTGACGCCCCCGTCGAACGTCACGAGGACGTTCGTCGGCGAGACGTCGCGGTGCACGATGCCCATCGGCCGGCCGTCCTTGTCGGTCCGGGTGTGGGCATAGGCGAGCGCGTCGCAGACCTCGGTGATCGTCCGGATCGCGAGATGCAGCGGGAGGTAGTTCCCCTCTGCGATGCCCTGCGAGCAGAGGCGGCGCAGATCCGCACCGCGCACGTACTCCATCGCGATGTAGTAGTCGTCACCCTCCTGGCCGAGGTCGAAGATCTGGGCGATGTTCGGGTGCGTGAGGTGCGCCGCGATGCGGGCCTCGTCGAGGAACATCGAGACGAAGTCCGGGTGCGCGGCGTGCTCCGGCAGGAGCCGTTTCACGACCACGTCCTTCTCGAACCCGCCGACGCCGATCTGACGCGCCAGGAAGATCTCGGCCATCCCACCGGTGGCGAGGCGCCGCAGAAGGGTGTACTTGCCGAACTGCTGAGGAAAGTCCATGCCGTAGGCCTCCCGACCCGCAACCGGGGATAGGCGATTCTGCCGAAATGTAGGTGTCGCGCAGCCTCCGGTCAAAGTTCTCTTCTCGGGGCCGCCTCCCGCCCGGCCCGCAGCCCAAATCGCCTTGACATCTGTACAGGTCGGTGGAATCGTCCCGGCACCGTTCGGCCCCATGCACATCGAAATCCTCACGATCGGCGATGAACTCCTCGACGGCCTGACGGTGGACGGCAACGCCGCCCGGCTCGGCCGCATGCTCGATCCCGTCGGGCTGCGTTTGTCCCGCCGCACCTCGGTCCGCGATCGCATCCCGGACATCGTCGCCGCCATGACCGAGATCGCTTCTCGCGCCGAGGTCTGCATCGTCTCCGGCGGCCTCGGCCCGACCTCGGACGACCTCACGGTCGACGCGCTGGCGGTGGCGGCGGGGGTCCCGCTCTTCGAGGATCCCGAGGTCTGGGCCCGCATCGTCGCGCGGTTCGACGGGCGCGCCCCGACGGCGAACAATCGTCGGCAGGCGCGCGTGCCCGAGGGGGGGCGCGCCCTTCAGTCCGAGATCGGCACGGCGCCCGGCATCGAGCTCACCCTCGGTCAATGCACCTTCTTCCTCCTCCCGGGCGTCCCACGCGAGTTCCAGTGGCACCTCGACGCCCATGTCTTGCCGCTCCTGCGTGAGCGCATCGGAGAGCGCCTGCCGCCGCGCAGTCGCATCCTCCGTTTCGTCGGCATCGGCGAGTCGGCCATCGGCGCCCGAATCGAACGGCTCGCGCTCCCGCCGGAGCTCGCCGTCGCCTATCGCGTCCGCGATCTCGACATCGAGGTCCGGGTAAGGGGGGCCGATCCCGACGCCGTGGCGGACGCCGCCACCCGCATCGCGGCGGCCGGCGAGGAGACGTTCGTCGGCGAGGGCGACGTCAGCCTCGTCGAACTCGTCCTCGAAGCATGTCGTCGCAACGGCTTGACGCTCGCGACGGCGGAGAGCTGCACCGGAGGCCTCGTCGGCTCCCTGCTGACGGCGGTCCCGGGCGCGTCCGACGTCTTTCGGGGCGGCATCATCGCCTATGCCAACGCGGTCAAGACGCAGGTCCTCGGCGTCCCGCCCCTCGTTCTCGAGAGTCACGGCGCGGTCAGCGAAGCCTGCGCCGCCGCCATGGCGTCCGGCGCGCGTCGTGTCCTCGGGGCGGACGTCGCCGTGGCCGTCACCGGCATCGCCGGACCCGCCGGCGGAACGCCCGAGAAGCCGGTCGGCACCGTCTGTCTGGCCTGGTCCGGTGGCGGACTCGACCGCGTGACGACGGTCTTGTTGCGGGGTGACCGTGATCGCATCCGGCTGCTGAGCGCGTCACGCGCGCTCGACGGCATCCGCCGCGGGCTGGCCCGGACCGGGGCCGGCGCATGACCGTCCCCGCGCTGATCCGACTGGGCGTCGATCTGCCCGGCGACGTTCGGGACGCGCTCCTCGCGTGCCGCCGGCGCTGGCCCGCCGGTGCCCGCTGGATTGCGCCGGAGGCGCTGGCCGTCTCGCTCTGGGTCTCGTCGGCGCCGGGCCCGGAGGCCCTCGACGCCGTGGCGTTGGTCCTCGGGCGCATCGCTGCGCAGGTCGCCCCGTTCACCCTGCACCTCGCCTCGCTCGAGCGCCTCCGGACGCCGGCCGGCCTTTTGCTCGTCGCCCGCGTCGACGATGCCACCGGCGCGCTCGATCGCCTGCGACGCGCGCTCCGCGAAGCCCTCGCCGAGTACGGCTTCGACGCGCAGGACGAGCCCGCATCGATTCTTCTCGGCCGGATCCCGGAGACCGACGAGCCCCTCCCCTCGCTGAGCGGCAGCCGCGAGATCCCGGTGCGCGCGATTCGTTGGGAGATGCCCGGTCGCAGCCTCATCCGCGGGCTGCCCGCGGTGGGCACGACGCCACTGACCATGGTCCCGGCCGAAGCCCGCGCCGCCGCCGATGATCGCGAACGCGCCGAGCTCGACGCGGAGCTCGGTCGTCGTCTGGCCGCCCTTCCGAAACGACCGGCCCCGCGTGCCGCCCTGGCGCGCGCCGAACGCCCTCGAAACCGACCCGACCCGACGGTCCTCGACGAGACCGCCCCCGCAGGAGACGACGACGATGAGCCAGACGACACGGCAGACTGACAACCAGCGCGAGCGCGCGATCTCCCTGGCCGTCGGCGCCATCGAGAAGCAGTTCGGCAAGGGCTCCATCATGCGCCTGGGCACGGGGGAGTCGCTCATGCGCGAGATCTCCGTCGTGCCGACCGGTGCGACGAGCCTCGACATCGCCCTCGGCATCGGCGGCTACCCGCGCGGCCGCATCATCGAGGTCTTCGGGCCGGAGTCGAGCGGCAAGACGACGTTGACACTCCACGCCGTCGCCGAGGCGCAGCGGCTCGGCGGCGTGGCCGCGTTCGTCGATGCCGAGCACGCGCTCGACGTCACCTACGCCCGCAAGCTGGGCGTCAATACGGACGACCTCCTCATCTCCCAGCCGGACACCGGAGAACAGGCCCTCGAGATCGCCGACATGCTGGTGCGCTCCGGCGCCATCGACGTGCTGGTGGTCGACTCCGTCGCCGCGCTGGTCCCCAAGGCCGAGATCGAAGGCGAAATGGGCGACAACCACGTCGGCCTGCAGGCCCGACTCATGTCCCAGGCCCTGCGCAAGCTCACCGGCAGCATCAACAAGAGCCAGACCTGTGTCTTCTTCATCAACCAGATCCGCATGAAGATCGGCGTCATGTTCGGCAACCCCGAGACGACGACGGGCGGCAACGCGCTGAAGTTCTACGCGTCGCAGCGGCTCGACATCCGCCGAACCGGCGCCATCAAGAACGGTGAGGACGTCGTCGGCAACCGGACGCGCGTCAAGGTCGTCAAGAACAAGCTCGCGCCGCCGTTCAAGGAGGCCGAGTTCGACATCATGTACGGCGAGGGCATCAGCCGCGCCGGGGACGTCCTCGATCTCGCCGCGAACCTCAACATCGTCGAGAAGTCCGGCGCCTGGTACAGCTACAACAAGGAGCGCATCGGGCAGGGTCGGGAGAACGCCAAGAAGTTCCTCGTCGAGCACGGCGACACCCTCGACGCGATCGAGGCCCGGGTGCTCGAGCAGTCCGGCGTCAAGCGGGTGGTCACCCCGGGCGCCGCGCCGGCGGGCGACGCGTGATCGACATCGCGACGATCCTGTCGTATGCCGTGCAGGGCGGCGCGTCGGACGTCCACCTGAAAGCCGGGCTCCCGCCGCTGTTCCGCGTCAATGGCGGCATGGTCCCGCTGCGCAACGGCCAGCGCCTCACACAGCAGGACATGGAACAACTCGCGGTCTCGATGCTGAACCGCGAACAACAGGAGCGCTTCGCCCGGGAACGGGAGTGCGACCTGGCGTTCATGGTGCCCAACCTCGGCCGGTTCCGCGTCAACGCGTTCATGCAGCGCCAGCAGATCGGCATGGTGCTTCGCGTGATCCCGACCGAGGTCAAGAGCATTCAGGACCTCGCGCTCCCGCCCGTGCTCGAGAAGATCGCGCTGGAGCACCGCGGCATGGTGCTCGTCACGGGCGCGACCGGCTCGGGCAAGAGCACCACGCTCGCCGCATTGATCAACCACATCAACGCCCAGCGAACCGCCCACATCGTCACGATT
This sequence comes from Myxococcota bacterium, assembly GCA_023150895.1. GTDB lineage: Bacteria > Myxococcota_A > Bradymonadia > UBA7976 > UBA1532 > CAINDO01. The sequence continues at coordinate 5,120 of JAKLJY010000195.1, forward strand.
GAAGACCCCGTCGAGTTCCAGTTCCGCGACAAGCGCAGCATCATCAACCAACGCGAGATCGGGCAGGACACCCTGACGTTCGCCCGTGCGCTGCGCGCCTCGCTCCGCCAGGATCCGGACGTCATCCTCGTGGGTGAAATGCGGGATCCGGAGACCATCGAGACCGCGATCACCGCCGCCGAGACGGGCCACCTCGTGCTCAGCACGCTGCACACGGTCGATGCGCCCGAGACGATCAACCGCATCATCGGCGCGTTCCCGCCGCATCAGCACAAACAGATCCGCATGCAGCTCGTCGGCAACCTGCGGGCGGTCATCAGTCAGCGCCTGCTGAAGCGCGCCGACGGCCGCGGGCGTGTGGCCGCGCAGGAGATCATGATCGTGACGGCCCGCATCCGCGAGATCATCATGGAAGAGGGCCGGGCGTCCGAAATCCGCGAGGCGATCTCCCAGGGGCATACGAACTACGGCATGCAGACCTTCGACCAGTCCCTGATGAGCCTCTTGCAGCGCGGCCTCATCTCGCGCGACGAGGCGCTGGCGAACTGCACGAACAAGGACGACTTCCTGCTGCGTCTCTCGGGCATCCAGGCGACGAGCGACGGCCGGTGGGATCAATTCGAAAAGGGCCCGGCCTGATGCGTTCCTTCCCCGCCCGCCTGCTTGCCCCGCTCGGCCTGGGGCTCGCCCTCGCCCTCGTGCTCCTGCCCGGCCTGGCGTTCGCCCAGAACGTCCACGTCGCGATCGTCTCGATTCGCGGCAAAGGCGGAGGCGCGACGGCCGTCCAGGGCCTTCAGGCCGCGGTGCAGAAACTTCGAGGCATCACCTTCGAGAGCGCTCGCAACTTTCTCGCCGAAGCCGAACAACGGGGCGTCGCCGACCGCGTCGAGTCCGACCCCAAGGCCATCGGGCAGGTCGCCCGCACGCTGGCGGTCGATGCGGTGGTCATCGGCAGCCTGGACGAAGGACGCCGCTCGAAGGCCCGCGTGCTGACGCTGACGGTGCACAACGGCGGCGACGGCAAGCGGCTCGGCGAAGAGGTCGTGGAGGTGCCGGGCGGCAAACTGACGCCGAAGATCTTCACCACGGCGGCCCGGGCCATCGAGCCCTACCTTCGCATGGGTGACCACAAGGCCGCCGGGCTGGCCGGTGCCGCCACCGAAGCCCCGCGCGACGAGCCGCCGCCCCGCGACGAAGCGGCCGTCACCGACACGCCGCCCCCCGCCGACGACGACGACGGGTTCGATCGCCCCGCACCGCGCGGGCGACGCCCCGACTTCCTCCGCGTCTCCGCCGGGCTGGCGTTGCGCTCCCGAACGTTCGACTACAAGACCGCGGCCGAACCGACGGGCGCCGACCGCGCGCCGAACACGGAGTACGTCCTGCCGGACGGCATCAGCTACTCCTCCTCGATGGCGCCCGGCTTCGGGCTCGCCGCCGAGGTGTACCCGCTGGCCCTGAGCTTCGACAACGCACTCGCGGGCATTGGCCTGACCGTCGGTTTCGAGCAGGTGTTCCTGACCTCGAAGCAGACGATCACGACGGACGTCCCGCCCGGGACGGTGGCCGCCCCCACCGAGAACGAGACCGCGGAGCTCGAGACGACGCAGCGGGTGCTCGACCTCGGTCTGCGCTATCGCCACGCGTTCGGCAGCGGCCAGACCGCCCCCGAGGCGTTCGGCGGTTTCGGCATGACGTTCACGACCTTCGAGCTCGAGAAGAATCCCGAGTATCGCGGGACCAACTACAGCTATCCGCACGTCGACCTCGGGGGCCGGATTCCCTTCGGCACCCCGCTGGCGGCGGCCGAGCTCACTTTCCGGTACATCCCGACGGCGGACATGGGCGACACGACGCAGGAGCTCGGCGCCGACGCGACCCTGTCCGGTTTCGGACTCGTCGCGGATCTCGTGTCGCACCTTGCCGGCGGCCTGATGCTCGTCGCGGGGGTCGAGTACACCTCGATCTCCGGGGACGTGTCGGGTGAGGGCCGGGCGACGGAGTACCTCGACGCCGACGGCGCCACTCAGCTCCGGCGCGTGCGCCTCGGCAAGTCGGTCGAGGACAGCTATCTGGGCATTCACGCGCGGGCGGGTTATCGTTTCTGACCATGTCCGAAACGAGCACCGCCCCCAACGAGGGACCTGAAGACCTGCTCGCCCGGCTCATCGCCGAGGTCGGCGAAGCACACGTCCAAGAGGTCCGTCGGCGCCCACCGCTCGCGGACGCCGACGCTCGCCTCGCCGCGCTCGCCGCCGACGTCGCCGTACCGCTGCCGCCGCCCGTCCGGACGCCCACGCCAGCGCCGAGGCCACGGCTGTTGCCGTTGACGCCGGTGCCGGTGGTCCGTCGCTCGACACCGCCCCTGGTGCGGCCCGCTGAGCCCCCGCCCGCGGAGGCCGCCGCCCCCGCGCCCGTGGCTCCGCCGGGATCCGTGCCGGAGCCCCCGCTCCCGCCGCCCCTGCCGAAGCGTGCTTCTCGACCGGTCGAGGTCAGCGACCCCCCCATTCCCCTCCCCGAGATCGAGTCGTTCGAGGGCATCAGCCCGACGCCCGCTCCGGTCAGCGAGCTCGCGGTCGATGACCTCGACATCCTGGAAGCCGAGGAGTCCGTGGGTCCGGGCACACCCCGCGGTGACGCCCTCGCCGGGCCGCTCGACCTCAGCGTCGGCGACCTCGACGGTGCCGGTGAGAACACCGTCGATCGCGACCTGAAGGCGTTTTTCGCCGACGACTCCATCGAGGTCGGGGGGCCGGCGGATGCCGCGCTGCTTCGCCCCGAGCCCGGCGACAGCATCGAGTCGCCCTCGTCGGGGGCCGAACGACGCAACCGCCGTGACAAGAGCCTCCTCACCAACGTGAAGAAGCTCTTCAAGAAATAGCCGGCCCGAAGGCCGTGCTCAGCAGAGTCGGGTCCGGGCCATGAGCGCCCCGACATCGCCCGTGAAGGTGCGTCGGACCTCATCCGCAGGACACTCGCCGCGATCGAGGTTCTCGGCCAGACAATCGAGCATTCGCCCGGTGCCCGGCTCACAGCGTTCGAGGCCGGCCCGGAGGCGGGGCAACAGAATGCGCCACCATTCCGCGGACGTCCGGTGGCCGAGCCGCGCGGCGAGCCCCCCTCGCTCGACGTCGAGCCGCGCCGCCCGCCAGGCCTCCGGCTTGATCTCGCGGAACATCTCCCACGCCTCGCCGAGGGCGTCGTCGTCGTACAGCAAGCCCTTGTGCACCGCGGGCAGCGCGAGGACGTGCGCGCGGTCGCCCATGTCGGCCGCCCGCACCTCGAGGTGCCGCTTCAGACGGACGTCCGGGAAGAGCGTCGAGAGGTGCAACGCGAAATCGCCGACGTTCGCCCGCTCCCCTTGAAAACCCTCCGTGAGAAAGCGCCGGAACGGCAGGCCGAAACACGGCACGTACTCGTCGCCGCGATGGATGAAGAACATCGGGACGTCGAGCGCCCATTCGACGTAGTCCCGCAGGGTCGCTTCCGGGCGCAGCAGCGCGTCGGGGAGCTCGCACCGGACGCGATCGGTGTCGTCCCAGATGGCGGAACGGAAAGAGCGTTCGGGCACGACCCGGCCCTCGACCACCGTCGAGTTGGCGAACAGCGCAATGATCAGCGGCTGCAGCATCAACGCAGCACGGAACTTGCGCATCGCGTCGTGCTCCGTGTCGAAGTCCAGATTGGCCTGCACCGTGCAGGTCAGATGCATCATGTGGAGGCCGAGCTTGCCCCGGGTCGGCAGATACGACCGCATGATGGCATATCGACGCTTCGGCATCTTCGGCGCCTGCTCCGGCGTCATGCCCGGCGCGATGCCCAGGCCGCTCCACTCGATGCCGAGCGGCGCGCTGAACCGACGGATCTCGGCGAAGTGTGCGTCGAGCTCGGCTTCGGTCTCGACGAGGCGCTTGAGCGGCGCCCCGGAGAGCTCGAGCTGACCGCCCGGCTCGAGCGTGATGGTGGCCCCGCCCCGGCTGAGCGCGATGATGTCGTCGCCCTCGCGCGCGGCGTGGTATCCGGCCTCGCGGGCCAGCGTCTCGAACAACGCGCCGATGCCGCGCGGTCCTTCCCAGGTGGGGGCTCGACCGAGGTCCGGCCAGAAACCCAGCTTCTCGTGTTCGGTCCCGACGACCCAGCGTTCCCGCGGGCGCCCGCCGAGGCGCATCCAGTCGACGAGCTCGTCGACGGTCTCAACCGGGGTCTCGTCCACGAATGTCTGAGAGCTCATGTCCACACTTTCTGGCCGGGCGTGGTCTCGCCGCAGGCACCTGTCCTCTGAGAGCGTGATCGCCCGCACGCGGCATCCGAACGAGCAGATGCCAGGAAACCGCGCAGGTTTCAATGCGCCGCGCCGGCGCGCCCTTGCGGGCCCCCGAACCTTCTGCTAAAAGGGCGCGCCCTTCAACCCCACACGCGGTGGGGAGCCCGGCGCCAGCGTGCCCGGGGCGCGCACACGGTGTGCCGCCCGGGATTCGTCGGGTGCGGATCCACCGCGGCGGCAGAACGCGAAAGTGAGTTCGTCATGGCCATTCTCTCGATGCGCGAGTTGCTCGAAGCCGGTGTCCACTTCGGTCACCAGACCACCCGCTGGAACCCCCGGATGAAGCCGTACATCTACGGCGCCCGCAACGGCATCTACATCCTGGACCTCCAGAAGACGGTCCCCCTCTTCGACGCCGCCTACAACTTCGTCAGCGCCACGGTCGCCCGCGGCGAGTCCGTCCTCTTCGTCGGCACGAAGAAGCAGGCGCAGGACGTCATCCGCGAGCAGGCCGAGCGCTGTGGCATGTTCCACGTCACGCAGCGCTGGCTCGGCGGCACCCTCACCAACTTCACGACGATCAAGCAGTCCATCGCCAAGCTGCGCACGTTCGAGAAGATGGCCGCCGACGGCACCCTCGACCGCCTCACCAAGAAAGAGGCGATGCGCCAGGAGCGCGAGCGGGAGCGCCTCGAGCTGACGCTCGGCGGCATCAAGAACATGGAGCACCTCCCCGGCGCCGTGTTCATCATCGACACGATCAAGGAGCACATCGCCGTCTCCGAGGCGAAGAAGCTCGGCATCAAGGTCGTCGCCGTCGTCGACACCAACTGCGATCCCGAGGGCATCGACTTCCCGATCCCGGGCAACGACGACGCCCTGCGCTCGATCGAGATCTTCACGGCCAAGATCGCCGACGCGGCGATCGAGGGCAAGATGCGCAACAAGGAGCGCTTCACGGGGACCGGCGATGTCGGCGACCTCGGCGCGGCGATGCAGGCCCCCCGGGACGGCGGGCCCGAGATCGAGATCAAGCGCCAGGGCATGGAGATGCCCGAGCCCGAGGCCAGCGCCTCCCCCGACTCGGCCGCCGACGCCGACGACGTCTGATCCGCGCCGCGGCGCGCCGGCAGTTTTCGACTTTCCGTTTTCACCCCACCTCGAGGGAGTTTCCCATGGCCATTTCCGCTTCGGATGTCTCCGCCCTTCGTCAGCAGACGGGCGCCGGCATGATGGACTGCAAGAAGGCGCTCGAAGAGGCCGCCGGCGACATCGCCAAGGCCACCGAGATCCTCATGAAGAAGGGCATCGTCAAGGCCGCCGAGCGCGCCGGTCGCATCGCGACGGAAGGTGCCGTCGGCAGCTACATCCACGGCGGGCGCATCGGCGTCCTCGTGGAAGTCAACTGCGAGACGGACTTCGTGGCGCGCACCGAGGAGTTCAAGGCCCTCGTCAAGGACATCGCGATGCACATCGCGGCCGCCGATCCCCGTCCGCAGTACGTCGACGAGAGCGAGATTCCCGAGGCCCAGATCGCCAAGCAGCGCGAGATCTACTCGGCGCTGCCCGACGTTCAGGGCAAGCCGGCGAACATCCAGGAGCGCATCGTCGAGGGCAAGGTCGCGAAGTGGAAGAAGGAGCTCTGCCTCCTCGATCAGCCCTTCGTGAAGGACCCGGACTCCACCGTGCGCGACTACGTCGTCAAGACGGCCGCCACGGCCATCAAGGAGAACGTCAAGATTCGCCGCTTCGTGCGGTTCGAGCTCGGCGAGGGCCTCGAGAAGAAGTCGAACGACTTCGCCGCCGAGGTGGCCGCCGCGGCCGGCCAGGGCTGAGGCGAAACCATGTCGCTGCGACGCGTCCTCCTGAAGATCTCGGGCGAGGCCCTGATGGGCACCGGCCAGTACGGTATCTCGCCAGAGTTCATCGAGCGGATCGCGCGCGAGGTCGCCGAAGTCCATGAGTCGGGCACCGAGCTCGCACTCGTGATTGGCGGCGGCAACATCTTCCGGGGGGTCGCCGGCTCCGCCAAGGGCATGGACCGCGCCAGCGCCGACTACATGGGCATGCTGGCGACGACCATCAACGCCCTGGCCATGCAGGACTCTTTGGAGAAGCTCGGGTGCAAGACCCGGGTCATGAGCGGCATCGAGATGCCCAAGGTCGCCGAGCCGTTCATCCGGCGCCGAGCCATGCGGCACCTCGAGAAACGGCGCATCGTCGTGTTCGCCGCCGGCACCGGCAATCCGTACTTCACGACGGATACCGCGGCGGCGCTGCGCGCCATCGAGATTGGCGCGGAGTGCATTCTGAAGGCGACGAAGGTCGACGGCATCTACGACGACGATCCGCGGCAGAACCCCGCCGCCGTCCGCTTCAACGCGATCACGTACAACGAGGTGCTCGCGCGTGAACTCAAGGTGATGGACGCGACGGCGGTCAGCCTCTGCCGCGAGCACAAGATGCCCATCACCGTCTTCGACCTCTACCGCCCGGGCAACATCGCGCGCGTCGTGCGCGGCGAAGACGTCGGCACGCGCATCTCCTGAGCGCGACCGAGACCGGGGGTCCCCTGCCCCGCGCCCTCGCAGGTGTTCATGCACACCGCGCTGGGACCGCCCGGCGGGCGACGCGGCGTGGGTCGTGAATCATGCTCCTAGGTCCGCCCGGAGGGCTGTGTTATGGTCCCGCAGCCATTTCGTCCCACGATGAGTCCACGGAGACATCCATGGTGAACGCACAGTACGAAGATCTGAAGAAGCGGTTCCAGAAGACCTACGAGGCCCTCGGCCGCGAGCTTCTCCGCGTTCGCACCGGCCGCGCCAGCCCCACGCTGCTCGACGGCATTCGGGTGAACTACTACGGTCAGCCCACGCCCCTGTCCCAGATCGCCAACATTCAGGTGCCCGAAGCCCGTCTCATCACCATCAAGCCCTGGGAGGCCAACATGGTGAAAGAGATCGAGCGCGCCATCCAGCTGTCCGATCTCGGCCTCAACCCGGCCAACGACGGGCAGATCATCCGCCTCAGCATCCCGCCGCTCACCGCCGACCGCCGCAAGGACCTCGTCAAGCAGGTGAAGAAGTTCGGCGAGGAGTCCAAGATTCAGGTGCGCAATCACCGCCGCGACGTGAACGCCGCGCTGACGGCCCTGAAGGACGGCAGCAAGATCAGCGAGGACGACCTGACCCGCGCGCTGAAAAAGGTACAGGACGAGACGGATGCGGCGGTCAAGCACATCGACGAGGTCATCGCGGCCAAAGAGAAAGAGCTGACCGAGATCTGACCTCGGCCCGCTGCCGCCGTGCCGCCCCGAACGCGTCTCTCAGAAGTTGCCCATGCCCCTTTGGGGGCACCCGGGTGGATGAAACCCGGGGCAGGAGCCCCGGCCGGGGCCCGCCGTCTCG
>JAKLJY010000196.1 GCA_023150895.1 Myxococcota bacterium
CTTTCCCCTGCAGCTCCTGCAGCGCGCGCACCCCGAGTGGCAGGGGCAACCCGTGGTCGTCGTGGACGAAGACCGCCCGCAGGGCCGCGTGCTGTGGGCCAACGCCGAGGCGTTCCGGTGTCGTGTGCTGCCCGGCACGCGGTACGCGGCGGGGCTCTCCCTGACGGATGCGCTGCGGGCCGGCGTCATCTCGGCCGAGGCCCGGGCGGCGGGGGTCGAGGGGCTCCTCGTCCATCTGCGCCGCTTCTCGCCGAACGTCGAGGCGATGGCCGAGCGGCCGGGCACGTTTTTCCTCGACGCCGGGGGCCTCGACCGCCTCTACGGAAGCCTCGAAGTCTGGGGCGCGCAGCTGCTGGCGACCCTGGCCGAGCAGGGCTTCGAGGGCACGCTGGCGGTGGGGTTCTCCCGCTTCGGCGCGTTCGCCGGGGCCCGGGGTCTGCAGGCCGAGGGGGGCGCGCCCCTGCGCCGCTTCGCCGATCCGGCCGAAGAGCACGCCGTGGCTCGCGCGGTGCCCCTCGAACGCCTCGACTTCGACCCCGCCCTGCGCGAGAGCCTGCACCGCCTGGGCGTGCGCACGGTGGGGGCCTTTCTGGCGCTGCCCGCCGCCGGTCTGCAGACGCGCTTCGGCGAGGCCGCCGCGGCGCTGCACCGTTGGGCCCGGGGCGACCGCTTCGACCCCCTGCGCCCGACGGCCGCCCCCCCGGCCCTCTGGCGCCGCCTGCTGTGCGAGCACCCCGAGACGGACGCCCACCGCCTGCTGTTTCTGGGCAAACGTCTGCTCGATCCCCTGCTCGCCCGCCTCGCCGACCGCCACGAGGCCCTCGCCGAGCTGCACCTGGTGCTGACGCTCGATCACGGCGAGCCGCCGCGGCAGGTCCACGCGCTGCGGCCGGCGGAGGCCACGCTCGACGCGCCCCTGCTGCTCGAACTGTTGCGGCTGCGGCTCGAAAACACGGCGCTCGCCGCGGGGGTCACCGAGATCTTTCTGTCGGTGCGGGGCGTGCGGGCCGATCCCGAACAGATCCGCCTCTTTCAAGAGACCCCCCGACGCGATCTCGCGGCGGCCAACCGCGCGCTCTCGCGCATCCGGGCGGAGCTCGGGGCCGAGGCCGTCCGGCGGGTGGAGCTCAAGGCCGGACACCTGCCCGAGGCCGGGTTCGAGTGGTTGCCGCTCGACGCCCTGAGCCCGGCCGAACCCCGCGTGCAGCCCCGCCCCCGGGTCGTGCGGCGTCTGATGGCCCGGCCCGTGCGCCTGCCGCCCGTGCCCCGGCACCTGCGCAACGACGGCTGGATTCCCCTCGACCCCGCGGCGGGGGCGGTGGTCCGCCTCGACGGCCCCTACGTCGTCTCCGGCGGCTGGTGGCACGCGGAGCAACACCGCGAGTATCACTTCGCGCACACCCGCCGGGGGGACGTCCTGTGGGTGTATTACGATCGCGTTCAACGGCGCTGGGCGCTGCAGGGGCTCGTCGAATGAGTCATGTGCCGCTGTGGTGCAAGAGCAACTACTCCTTTCTCGAGGGGGCGAGTCATCCGGACGAGCTCGTCGAGGAGGCGCACGCCTTGGGTCTGCGCGCGCTGGCGCTCACCGATCGCGACGGCGTGCCCGGCGTGGTGCGCGCGCACGAGCAGGCGCGCGCTTCGGGCCTCGATCTCATCATCGGCTCCGAGCTGACGCTGCTCGATGGCTCGTCTCTCGTCTTGCTGGCCATGGATCGTGCGGGGTATGCCCGGCTGTGTCGGCTGGTCACCCTGGGGCGGCGGCGGGCGCCCAAAGGTCAGTGTCGCCTGGATTGGTCCGACGTCTGTGCGCACGCCGAGGGGCTTCTGGCCCTGTGGGGGGGCGAGCGCAGCCTGCTCACCGCCGAGGACGAACCGCCGGCGGCCGTCTGCGGGCCCCTGCGCGAGGCCTTCGGCGACCGCCTCTACGCGCTCGCCGCCCGGCACCGCGAAGCGGAGGAACCCGTGCAGGAGGCCCGCCTGCGCGCCCGCGCCGCCCGCTGGCGCGTGCCCGTCGTCGCCGGGCAGGAGGTCCTCTATCACAGCCCGGCCCGACGCCCCCTGCAGGACGTCCTCACCTGCATCCGGCACGGCGTCACGGTACACACCGCCGGTCAACTCACTCGCCGCAACCACCTGCACGCCCTCTCCTCACCGCGGGCTTTCGCCGATCTGTTCGCCGACGACCGCGCCGCGGTGGTCCGCACGGCCGAGATCGCCTCGCGCTGCCGCTTCGATCTCGGGCAGATCCGCTATCGCTACCCCGCCGAGCGCCTCCCCGACGGGCAGACCTCCGCCTCGTGGCTGCGCCAACTCACGGACGAGGGCGCGCGCGGACGCTACGGCGGGCGCATCCCCGCGGACGTCCGGGCGCAGCTCGACCGCGAGCTCGCCCTGATCGAACAGCTCGACTACGACGGCTACTTCCTGACGATGTGGGAGATCGTCCGGTTCTGCCGAACCGAAGGCATCCTGTGTCAGGGGCGCGGCTCGGCGGCCAACTCGGCGGTGTGTTACTGCCTGGGCATCACGGCCATCGATCCCGTGCGCATGGGGCTTCTGTTCGAGCGATTTCTGTCGCTCGAGCGCGCCGAGCCGCCCGACATCGACCTCGACATCATGCACGACCGCCGGGAAGAGGTCATTCAGCACGTCTATGCGCGTTACGGGCGCGAGCACGCGGCGATGGTGGCCAACGTCATCCGGTTCCGGTTCAAGTCCGCCGTGCGCGAGGTCGGCAAGGCCCTCGGGCTGCCCGAGACGGCGCTCGACCGCATGGCCCGCGGGCTCGGCTGGCACGACACGGCGGACGAGCTCACGCTGCAGCAGGTCGCGCTCGATCCGCAGACGCCCGTCCATCGCCTCCTGCTCGACCTCGTCAACGAAATCCAGGACTTCCCGCGGCATCTGTCCATTCACCCGGGCGGGTTTCTGCTCGGGCACGCCCCGGTGCACGAGCTCGTCCCCATCGAGAACGCCAGCATGGCCGATCGCACGGTGATTCAATGGGACAAATACGATGTCGAGGCGCTCGGGCTCTTCAAGGTGGATCTGTTGGGGCTCGGGGCGCTGACGCAGCTCGACCTGTGTTTCGACCTGCTCTCCCGCCACCGGGCGGTCGATCTCACCATGGCCACGATCCCCGCGGAGGACCCGGCGACGTACACTCTCTGTCAGACCGGCGACACGGTCGGTGTGTTCCAGATCGAGAGTCGGGCGCAGATGGCCATGCTGCCGCGCCTCCGACCCCGCACCTTCTACGACCTCGTCATCGAGGTCAGCATCGTGCGGCCCGGCCCCATCACCGGCGGCATGGTGCACCCCTATCTGCGGCGCCGCGCCGGCGAGGAGCCCGTTCTCTACCCGCACGAGAGTCTGCGGCCCGTGCTGGAGAAGACTCTCGGCGTGCCCCTCTTTCAGGAGCAGGTGATGCGCCTCGCGGTGGTGGCCGCCGATTACACCCCCGGCGAGGCCGATCAACTCCGGCGGGACATGGCGGCCTGGCGCCGGTCGGGGCGCATCGAGAAACACCGCGAGCGCATCATCGACCGCATGACGGCGAAGGGCATCGCGCCCGAGTTCGCCGAGCGGGTCTTCGACCAGATCCGGGGCTTCGGCGAGTACGGTTTCCCCGAGAGTCACGCGGCGAGCTTCGCCCTGATCGCCTATGCCACGGCCTACCTGCGCACGCACTACCTGCCCGAGTTCGTCTGTTCGCTGCTCAACGCGCAGCCCATGGGTTTCTACTCGCCGGCGACGCTGGTCGAGGACGCGAAACGGCACGGCCTGCCGATCCGGCCCATCGACGTCGTGCACAGCGACTGGGATTGCACGCTCGAGCCCGCGCCCGGCGGGCCTCACCCTTTCGCCCTGCGCATGGGGCTGCGCTACACCAAGGGCCTCGACGCCGTGGGGGGTCAGCGATTGCCCCACGCGCGCGCCGCGGCGCCGTTCACCGATCTGGAAGACCTCGTGCGCCGCACCGGGCTCGACGAGCGCAGCCTCAACGCGCTCGCGCAGGCCGGGGCGCTCTCGGCCTTCGAGGACAACCGGCGGGGGGCGCTGTGGGCGGTCCGGGGTCTGTCGCGCACCCGCGGCGCGAGCCTTTCGGTCACCGGCGCCGACGACACCCCCGAACTGCCCGGTCTCGATCCCCTCGAGACCGTGGCCTGGGATTACGCCGCCAGCGATCACAGCGCGCGCGGCCACCCCCTCGAGGCGCTGCGCGAGGTGCTGAGCGCCCGCGGCCTGCCCGACGCGCGCACCGTGCAGCGCCTGCCCGCCGGGCGGCGGGTGCGGTACGCCGGGCTGGTCATCTGCCGGCAGCGCCCGGGCACGGCCAGCGGCGTGACGTTCATGACGCTGGAGGACGAAACGGGCTTCGTCAACGTCGTGCTCTGGAAGGACGTCTTCGACCGCCAGGCCATCCTGGCCAAAACGACCTCGTTTCTCGGCATCACGGGCAAGATCCAGAGCGAATCCGGGGTCGTTCACCTCATCGCGGAGCGCCTGTGGGTGCCCGATCTCACCGACGCGCCGGCCCCGACCCGCAGCCGCGACTTCCATTGAGAGGGGGCGTCGATCTGTCGACACCCTCGGAACGAAGCGCGCGCCCGCCGGGCGAGTGCACGCCCGCTGGCCGTGTAAGTTGGCCCGGGGGGCGCCCCCGTGGTACTCACCCGAGCGATGAGCCGCCGTCCGCCCGAATATGACGTCTGCCTCGGCGCCCACCCGGCGAGCGCCAACGCCGCGCGCGTCATCGCGCGGTTCTTCCGCTCGGCCGGCCTGCGCGTCTACTTCGACGACACCGGCGAGGGCTCGCCCCGGCTGTGGGCGATGCACCACGCGTTGGCCGCCTCCCGCGGTTACCTGGTCCTGATGGGCGAGGGCACGCCGCCCGAGTGGGTCGTCGCCGAGCTCGAGTGGGCCCTCAAACGCCGGGCGATGTACGACGACCTCTTCGTCCTGCCGCTCGTCCGGGCCGGGTTCGAGCCCGGGGGGGCCGCCGGGCTGCTCGGCGTGCTCGAGACCTTCGACCTCCCCGAAGACAAGACCGAGCTCAACAACCGCCTGCGGGACCTCGCGGCGAAACTGCGCGAGCCGGTGCCGCCGACGAAGCTGCCCATCTACGAGAACGAGCCGGAGAGCGCGCGGCCGTTCACGGGGCTGCAGCCCTTCGGCCAGAGAAACGCCCGCTTCTTCTTCGGCCGCGACCAGGAGGTCATCGAGGTCGGGCAGCGCCTCGGCAAGGTCCACACGGGCCACCGCCGCTGGGTCCACGTTTCCGGCCCCTCCGGCGTCGGCAAGTCGTCCCTGGTGCGCGCCGGCCTCGTGCCCGCCGTGCGCCGCGGGGTCATCGCCCGGGCACCCGTCGACTGGGTCGTCGCCGCGCTGCGCCCCGGCCGCCGTCCGGTCCACCGCCTCGCCGAGACGCTGACGCGCGGCCTCGGCGGCGACCTCTGGGTGGGTGAGACGCTGGAGCAGCTCAAAGCCGAGAACGGCCTGGCCGAGCTCGTGCAAGAGTCGATGCCGGCCGACAAGGGCCTGCTGCTGGTCGTGGACGGTCTGGAAGACCTGCTCAACGTCAACGACGAAGAGATCGGCGACCTCGACCGCCTGCTGGCCGGGGCCATCGACGATTTCGACGAGCGGCTGTACCTCGTCACGACGGCCCGGGACGATCTCGGGCAGCGGGTCATGGCGCGCTTGCCACGCACGGCCCGCCTCGCCGCCACCCGCGCGACGTACCTCGAGTTGGGCGCGCCCACCCGCGAGGGCCTCTGGGAGTCCATCGTCGGTCCGGTCCGTCTGGCGGGCGGGCGCTTCGCCGAGGGCCTCGCCGAGCGCATCCTCGACGACGTCGAGCGCACGCCCGACTCCCTGCCCCGCATGGGCTATCTGCTCTCGATGCTGTGGGATCGCTCCTGGGAGGGCGATCTGACCCACGCGACCTACGACGCCCTGGGCGGCGTGACCGGCGCGCTGGCGCGGGACGCGGCGGCCCTGCTGGAGAGCCTGGGGCCGGACGAGCTCCGCCGCGCGCAGTCCATGATGCTGAGCCTCGTCGCCGTCGGGCGCGGGCGAGGGGACGCCGTCCGCATCCTGGGGCGCGCAGAGTGTCTCGCGGCGGGCGGGGGCGGACCGAAGTCCGAGGCCGTCCTCACCGCGCTGACCAACGTGGAGAAGGGCGCTTTCGTACAGCTCGCGCGCGACGAGCTCGACGACGAGGCGCCGATTCCGGGGGACGAGGACGACGACGCCGGCACCGCGACCGTGCGCCTGGCCCACGACACGCTCCTGCGCGACTGGCCGATCCTCCGCACGTGGATCGAAGACGCCCGCGGCGCCCTCGAACGCCGCGACGAGGTCGAAGAGGCCGCGCGGACCTACCTCGAAGCGGGGGCGACCCCGGACCGACAGCCCCAGGGCGATGCCTTGCGCCACCTCGAGGGCGGCGACCTGCCCCAAGCGCTGCGCGACGTCTTCCCCACGCTCCTCGGGGTCGACGCCCGGCGCTTCCTCGACGGAGCCCGGGGCGCGGAGCGCCGCCGCGAAGAACAGCAGGATGCCAACCGACAGGCGGCGACCGCCGCCGAGGTCGCTCACCGGGCGGGCGAGAAGGCCCGCACGGCCGAAGCGTTGAGAAAGCTCAGGCTCGTCATCGGCGGGCTCGGGGTCGCGTGTGCCGTGTGTCTCGCGTTCATGTTCAATGCCATGGGCGAGCGCGACGACCTCCAGGTGCAGCGGGACACCGTCGAGGCTGAGCGCCGGCGGATGAACGACCTCCGCACGCAGATCGAGAAGGAGAAGCTCGAGGTCGAGAAGCGTCGGCTCGAGAGCGAGCTGCGTTTCCGGGACTCCGAACGCGGGCGCCGCGCGGCCGGGCGGGAGAGCGCCCGCGCCGGACAGACGGCCGACGAGCTTCTGCGCATCTCCCTCGAGATCGGCGCCGTCGCCGACGACACCATCAAACGCATCCCCGGCGAACCCGCCAAGTACGCCCGACGTGTCATCGGGCAGGCCGTCGCCAGGCGCATGCAAGAGGCGCTCGACGCGTCGCCGGACAACGACTTCCTGCGATTCGCCATGGCTCGCCAGCATCAGATTCAGGGCGATCTGTGGGCCGATCAGAAACAGCCCCGCACCGCGCTGACGGCTTACGAACAAGCAGTCATTCACTTGGGCAAACTGCTCGCCGCCGAGGATCCGCTGCCGAAGTACTACGAGTGTGCGGCCGCCGTGCAGACCGGCATCGGCGAGCTGTACCGGCGCGCGCCGTTGACGGATCCCGTGCAGGCGGCGGCGGCCTACACCGCGGCCCTCGCGGCGCACGGCAAGCTCGCCGAACTCGAACCGGACGTCGTCGAACACACCGCGGCGCAGGCCGAGTTGCGCCGGCGGCTCGCCCGCATCGCCAGCGAGGGCAAAGACGCCGCAGGCGCCCGCAAGCACCTCGATGCCGCCCTCGCGCACTGGAAGGCCGTGCTGACCGGCAAGACCCCGACGCCGGTGGCCGGCATGGGCTATGCCGAGGCGCTCACGGAGCTCGCCGAGCTCGACCTGGCCGCCGGGGCCCCCGCGGCCGCCAAACCGCGCCTCGAAGAGGCCCGCGGCGTCGTCGCCGGTCTCGCCCCGCCCGCCGAACTGCAGACGGATCACGTCCGCCTGCAGAAGCGCATCGCGACGCGCCTCAAGGGGCTGTAAACCGCTCGCTCAGCGCCGACGGCCCTCGGCGAGCCCGAAGAAGAACGCCGCGTACGCATCGAGCACGCGCTCGCGGTCGTGCGCGCGCAGGACCCACTCGCGGGCGCGCTGCGCCGATTGGCGGTGGGCGTCCCCGGACTCGAGGACCCGGCAAAGCCCGTCGACGAAGGCGTCCACCGTCCGGGGGACGCAGACGAGCGCGTCGGCCGGAAAGTCGGGCTCCGTCGGGAAACCCGCGAAGCGCGACGTCACGACGGGGCAACCCGAAGCGAGGGCCTCGAGCAGGGTGTTCGGCAGCCCCTCGCGCGCCGACGGGAAGAGCAGGACGTCGGCGGCCCGCAGCCACTCGGCCGCCCGGGTGACCTGACCGGGCGCCAGGACGCGAGCGCCGAGACGCGCGACGCTGGCACGGGCGTCGGCGACGAAACGGGCATCCGCACCCGCCCCGAGCCACGGGCCGGCGAGCACCAGCATCGTCTCGGGCGCGACCTTCCCCGAGGTCGAGACCGGCGAGACGAGTCGCTCGAACGCGGCCAGCGCGAGATCGGCCCCTTTGCGGGGGCTGATCGCGCCCAGGTAAACCACCACGCGGCCATCCTCGGGCAGACCGAGCGCCTTGCGCAGCGCACGCCGTTCCTCCGGGTCGGTACAGGGCCGAAAACGCGCCGTGTCGACGCCGTTGGGGATGACCGTGGCCGGCAGGTCGACGCCGAGCGCGAGAAGGGAGGCCGCCCCGGCGGCGTTGTTGGTCACCACGCCGTCGGCGAGCCGGAAACCGAGCGGCCAGATGAGACGCTCCAGCGGGCGTCGCCAAGGGTGCGTGCCTTCGTTCAGCAAAAGTGTGTAGGCGACGGCAGACGGGATCCCGCGGGCCCGGCAGGCGGCGAGTGTCGGCACGTATTCGACCGAGTGTTCGAGAAAGAGGACGACGTCGGGCGGATCGGCAAACACACGGCGCGCGGCCGCGGCCGCCAGCACGGCGCTGCGCAGGCGCCGCGGGCCGTCCGGGAGGCGCACGCGCTGCACCGGCACGCCGTCGATCACCTCGGGCGGCAGGCACGCGCCGGGGCGCACGGCATCCCAATCGCGGGGGCGTCCGGCGGCGGCCGCACGCGCGTCCGACGGCGTCGCCGACAGCACCGACAGAGCGATACCCCGCGCGGCGAGGCCCGGCGCATAACTCAGGAAACGACGCCCGGCGCCGGTGTGATACGGCGGAAACACGGCCGCGACGAGCAACACACGCAGCGGGCGCGGCGGCGGCTGCGGCTGCCGGGCCGGCGGGCTCACGGGGACCACCGGGCGGTCGTGACGACCGCGGGCCCGGCCGGGGCGGTGACGGTGAGAAGGCTGGCCAGCGCGGGGTGCTGCTTCGACAGCGCCCCGCCGATCCCACCGGCGGGGAGAGACGCCCCCGAAAGGCGAACGACGGGCAGGCCCGACGCCGAGACGAGCGCGGCGAGTCGGGCCGCCCCGGCGAGGAGAAGGGGGGTCAGCGCGGCCGGAGAGAGCCCGTCGAAGCGGCTGCGGGCGCCGTCGACCGGGCGTTGCGAAAGCCGCCGCGCCGCCTCGGCGGGGTCGACGTCGACGAGCAGCAGCACGGTTCGTCCGACCGGCAGCGCCGCGGCCACCCGTCGTGCGACGTGCACCGACGGGCCCGCAATCGTGGCCGGCTGCAGGGCCGACAGCGTGAACAGCGCCTGGAGCGGCCCCTCGTCGAGCAAGACGAGATCCCACGGCCCGCGGGCGAGCGTTCGCGCCTGTGTCAGACGACCGAGAAAGTGTGTCACGCGTCCGAGCGCGGCCCGGTCGAGCCCCCCCGCGGCGAGCGCCCCGAGGGCCGCCCCCGGTTCGCACGAGAGTGCGTTGAGCAGCGCGCGCCCGCGCCGCAGGCGGGTCGACGCCGCCCCCACCCGGGGGGCCCCGGTGATCCGCGCCCCGCCGGCGGCCAGTTCGGAGAGCAGCGCGGCGACCAGCGTCGACTTGCCCGCCCCCGGGAGGCCGACGAGCTCGACGACGAACGGCGGCCCCCCCGCAGCGTTCGCGGACGCCGCGGTCACAAGTGGCGCCAGAGGATCCGCTTGCAGTCGAGCAGGACCTCGTCGAGCGGGCGGGCGGCGTCCACGTCGACCACCACCGAGCGCGGGAACTCGAGCGCGACCGTGAGGTCGCATTTGCGCTGGATGGCCCCCCGGTTGTGCCCGGGTTTGCGCGCGACGGCGACCTCTACCGGAACGTGCAGTTTGATCACGAGGTCCGGCGCCAGATCGGCCATCGTCTCGTACAGGCGGGCCTCGCGGGCGGCGAAGGCCCGCCGCACCACCGACTCGTGATCGCTGCGCGTCGTGCGCGGCCCGTCGTAGATGCCCGGAAACTGCGTCTGCGGGAAACGGTCCGTCAGCAGGATGCCGCCGGCCGCCCGAAAGGCCTGCGCCTCGCGGAGCTTGGCCATGCGCTCGTCGGCCATGGCATTGTTCAGCAGGCCCGAGCCCACATCCCGCAGAAGCTGCGGGAAGGGCAGCCGCGTCGGCATCGAACCCGGCCGCGGGGCCGCCTGCGTGGCGGGTCGGGGCGGCCCGGGGGGCTCCGTCGGTTGTTTCTCGGCGGCGCGGGCCAGGCGGCGCAGGGCGCGCACCCTGAGGCCGACACGACCTTCACCCACGCCCAGGTACACGGTGCGGGCGTCGATCTTCCAGGCCAGCCAGCGGGCGAGCTCGGCGGCGACGGTGGATTTGCCGGCCCCGTCGCACCCGATGACGGCCACGAGGCGGCCCGTCGGGACGAGGCGCTTGCCCACCCGACCGGCCCCCGTGACCTTGCGGGTCACCCGGGCGGCCGTCTGCTCCGCCGCGCGCAGCGGCCCGCGCGTGGCTGCCGCTCCGCCGGAGACGAGCCGGTGGTCGGCCAGCGCCGCCCAGACCCGGCGGTGCAATTCGCGCAGGGCGTCGCGATCCGCGTGCCGGCGGGTGAGCAGGAGGTCGAGCGCGAACCCGGCGTCGGCCGGCGACAGAATCTGGTGGGCCCACACCTCGACGTCGCGAAAGTCGACCCGGGCGTACAGCCAGTCGAACTCGCGCACGAGCGGGGCGGGCAGGGCGTCGCCGCGGGTCTTGAAGGCCGCCCGCACCAGCAGGACCACGAGCTCGAGGGCCGGGTGGGTGACGTACACCCCCGTCGCCGGATCGCGGACGCGCGCGTCGAGGACGGCGCCCACCCAGGGCAGCCCCTGCTCCTTGACGAACCGCCGGCCCGTCAGCAGGCGGTGGTGCAGGTGGACGTGCACCAGTCGGCCGGTGTCGTCGTCGAACCCGAGCCAGTCGAAGACACCGGGGAACGTCAGCCGGGGGGGGGACTGAAAGCGCCGGAACCCCAGGGCGAGCAGCACGGCGTCGACGTCCGCCGAGCGCTCGGGGTCGACGAGCAGGTCGAGATCCGTGTCGCCGGCCAGCCCCGCGAGCAGGTGCTCGTTGCTCTTCCAGTGGCAATGGCGGACGCCGGCGGCGTCGAGCGCGGCGAACAGGCGCAGCGCGATGGCGAGGGGCGTCGGTAGGGCGGCGGACATGGGAGACCGCGGAGTCTCCCGCCGCGCCCGGAACGTGTCAACCGGCGCGTCGTCGGTCGTGAGCGGCACGGCGACCGGGCGCGGGCCGGTGTTGCGACGTCGCAACACCCGTGGGCGCGGGCTGGTTTGCGTCGCCCCCCCCTCCGGTGTAGGGTCGATCCCGCACAACAGGGAGAACGGCCATGACGAAGGGACGAGGGGTACGCCTCGGGGCGATGCTGGCGGTCGCGATGGGGATTTTCGGGTTCGGTCCGGCGTCGGCTTGGGCTTGGGAGCCGGTGCCGGCGGATCCAGGACTGAGGAGCACGGTGACGCGGGTGGTGGACGTCGGGCGGAGTTGGAACCATCCGGCGCGCGTGGCGCTCGCGGAGGCGCCCGCGGCGGCCTGCGCCGCGATCGCGGCGGACCAACGGGGGGGAGGCCTGTACGGGGAGGCCTGGGTGTCCGTCTACAGCGACGGCGGCACAAACGCTGCGAGCGAGACGCTCGCCGTCGCGCTCGCCGCGCGCGCGCAGAACCTGCCCGTCCGCGTCACGATCATGAACTGGAATGGTCTGTGCATGATCCAGGACCTGCGGACCTGCGTGGACGCCGCCGTGTGCGCCCTGCCGCCGGCCCCGTGAGGCGTTCGTTTCGGCGAAACGGCGGGGACGGCGATTCAGTGGGGCGAGAAGTACGAGACGAACGAGAAGTGACAAAGGGACGGTGAAGACCATGACGACGAAGACCACGACGAAGACGATGATCGCCACGGGCGCGCTTGCGCTCGGACTGCTCGGCGCCGGACCGGCGCGGGCCTGGGAGCCGGACCCGCTTCGTCCGCCGGGGTACTACACGGGGGTCGTGCGGGTTCTCGACTTCGCGATGCAGGACAACCATATCTTGGTCGCCCTGACCGACGAGCCCGGGGCCCTGTGCGCGGCACAGCAAACGGGAAACGCCCAGTACCTGGCTCAGTGGGCGGGTCCTGCGTGGGTGCCATTCACGGAGAACGCCGGCGCTGGCAGTGGCTATTGGGGGCAGTGGCTGAGCACCCTGCTGTGGGCCAAGTCACAGAACATTCAGGTGCGGGTCTTCCTGCGCGCCAGGCCAGCCGAGAACTGCATCATCACCCACTTCCGCACCTGCGCCGACGCCGCGGCCTGCGCCTACCCCCCGCCGCCGGCGGGGCCGTGACCCATGCGCCGCTCCCTTTCCCCGCACGCGCGCCTCTTCGCCGCCGCCACCGCCGCCCTTCTCGTTCTCGGGGGCTGCGGCGGCGGTGGGGGCGGCGCGTCCGAGAACCCCGAAAACGGTGACGCGGCGGCCACCGGCGGCACCACCGGCGGCACGCCCGACGCGGCGAGCGGCGGCTCGGCCGGGGGCGACCCGGGCGGTACGACCCCGCCGCCCGACGCGGCCGCAAACG
>JAKLJY010000197.1 GCA_023150895.1 Myxococcota bacterium
CTCGAAACTGATGAAACACTCGAGCCAGTGCGGCCTCGGCGCCACGGCGGGCAACCCGATCACCGACGCGCTCGAGAAGTTCAAGCCCGCCTTCTACGACCGTCTGCCCTCGCTGGAGGTCCGCCCCGTCTTCGACCTCGATGCCGCGCTCGCACCGGCCCGCGAGGCCACCGGACGCGACGATCCCGGCGCCCACTTCGACCCGGAGCACGGCTGATGTCCGCCCCCGACGCCCTCGAAACCATCGAACGCCCGGTCTTCAATCTCGACGGCCACGAGGTGCCCTTCTCGCCGGGGCAGACCGTCATTCAGGCCGCGCTCGCGGCCGGGGTCTACATCCCGCATCTGTGTCATCACGCCGACTTCGCGCCCCACGGGAGCTGCAAGGTCTGCACGTGCCGGATTAACGGTCGCATGGCCACGAGCTGCACGTTCCCCGCCTCGGAGGGGCTCGAGGTCGAGTCCGAGACGCCCGAGGTCCAGGAGTTGCGGCGCGATCTGGTGCAGTTCCTCTTCACCGAGGGCAACCATTTCTGCCCGTCGTGTGAACAGAGCGGCAACTGCAAGCTGCAGGCCGTCGGCTACGACCTCGGCGTGCTGACGGGGCACTACAATCCGTTGTTCCCCGACCGCCCGGTGGATGCCTCGCACCCGGACGTTCTGCTCGACACCAACCGCTGCATCCTGTGTGAACTCTGTGTCCGGGCGAGCGCGACGATGGATGGCAAGAGCGTGTTTGCGCTCTCCGGTCGCGGCATCACCAAACATCTCATCGTCAACGCCGAGTCCGGACGCCTCGCCGACACGCAACTCGCGGTCGGGGACAAGGCCATGAACGTGTGCCCGGTCGGTGCGATCATCCGCAAGCGACAAGGGTTCCGCGTCCCCATCGGACAGCGGACCTACGACGCCGCCCCCATCAGCCAGATCGCCGTGCAGGGCGAGACCAAAGGCGGGACGCCATGACCATCGTCACCCCTCCGAAGAAGAAGCTGCGCGTCGCGACGACCTCGCTCGCGGGGTGTTTCGGGTGTCACATGTCGCTCCTCGACATCGACGAAAGGCTCGTGGAGCTGTTGCAGTACATCGAATTCGACGCTTCGCCTCTGACCGACCTCAAGACGCCCGGCCCGTGCGACCTCGGCCTCGTCGAGGGCGGCCTGTGCAACGCCGAGAACGTCCACGTCCTGCGGCACATGCGCGCCCGGTGCCGCATCCTGGTGGCCCTCGGTGCGTGCGCGATCACGGGCGGGCTGCCCGCACAGCGCAACCACCTCGACATCCGCGACTGCCTGCAGACGGTGTACCTGACCGGCGTCGGCGTGAACCGCGGCTTCATCCCCAACGACCCCGAGCTGCCCCTGCCGCTCGACAAGGTCCACCCCCTGCACGACGTCGTGAAGGTCGACTATTTCCTGCCCGGCTGCCCGCCCCCCGCGGAGGCCATCTGGCAGCTGCTGACGGATCTCGTGGCCGGCCGCACGCCGCAGCTCGGCCACGGCCTGATTCACTACGACTGAACTCGAGACGCCCCGAGGCACCGTGAACACCCTCGAAAAAGCCGAAAACACCACCGGTCTTCGCCGCGTCGCCATCGAGCCCGTCTCGCGGGTCGAAGGGCACGGCAAGGTCACGCTGCTGCTCGACGACGAGAACCGCGTCCATCAGGTGCGCTTGCACATCGTGGAGTTCCGCGGGTTCGAGCGCTTCATTCAGGGCCGCCCCTACTGGGAAGTGCCCGTGATGGTGCAGCGACTCTGCGGCATCTGTCCGGTCAGCCACCACCTCGCCGCGGCGAAGGCCCTCGACGCCGTCGTCGGCGCGCACCGCCTGACCCGGACGGCCGAGAAGGTCCGGCGGCTGATGCATTACGGGCAGATCCTGCAATCGCACGCGCTGCACTTCTACCACCTGTCGTCGCCCGATCTGTTGTTCGGTTTCGACGCGGATCCGGCGCAGCGCAACGTCGTCGGCGTCTTGCAGGCGCACCCGGATCTGGCGAAACAGGGCATCTTGCTGCGCAAGTTCGGGCAGGAGGTCATTCGGGTCACCGCGGGCAAACGCGTCCACGGCACCGGGGCCATCCCGGGCGGGGTCAACAAGGCGGTGACGGAGGGCGAACGCGACGCGCTGCGGGCGGACCTGCCCGACGTGCTGCGGTGGGCCGAACAGGGCGTCACGCTGGTGGCCGATCTGCACGCCCGAAACCACGTCGTCTACGACCGCTTCGGCACGGTGCGTTCCAACATCCTGTCGCTCGTCGGTCGCGATGGTGCGCTCGACCTCTACGACGGCGTCCTGCGTGCGCGCGATGCGGACGGAACGATCATCGTCGACGGGGTCGAGGCGGCGGCGTACTCGGATCTCATCCGCGAGAACGTCCGGTCGTGGAGCTACATGAAGTTCCCGTACCTGCAGTCGCTCGGGGCCGAGCACGGCTGGTACAAGGTCGGTCCCCTGGCGCGGCTGCAGAACTGCGACGTGATTCCGACGCCCCGCGCCGAGGCGGCCCGGCAGGCGTTCCGCGAGCGGGTCGGCGGCGCCATCGTCCACGCGCCGCTGGCCTTCCACTGGGCGCGCCTGATCGAGCTTCTGCATGCCGCGGAGGTCATCGAGGGTTTGCTCGACGACCCCGACATCCTGGGCACCGCCCTGACGACGACGGGGCCGCGCCGCACCTCCGGCGTCGGCATCATCGAGGCACCCCGCGGCACGCTGATTCACCACTACGAGGTCGACGCGCAGGACCTCGTGACGCAGTGCAACCTCATCGTCTCGACGACCCACAACAATCAGGCCATGAACGAGGCCATCCGCGAGGTCGCACGCGAGTACTTCGATGGCCGCGCGGTGACCGAGGGCCTGCTGAATCACATCGAGGTGGCCATCCGGGCCTACGACCCGTGCCTCTCGTGTGCAACCCACGCGCTCGGCAAGATGCCGCTGGTCGTCGAGCTGTACGATGCGCGCGGTGAGCTCATCGACCGGCGGGTGCGGGACGCCGAGCACTTGCCGTGACACGAGCGCCGCTGCTGGTGCTCGCGGTCGGCAATCCATCCCGCGGGGACGACGCGCTCGGTCCGGCGTTCGTCGCCCGGGCGGAGGCACTGTTCGTCGATGAGATCGCCGCCGGCCGGCTGGAGTTGCTGACCGATTTCCAGCTCCAGATCGAGCATGCGCTGGATCTCGCCGGGCGCGCGGAGGTCCTGTTCGTCGACGCGAGCGTCTCGGCGGCGCCGCCCTTCGAAGTCCTGCCGCTGGCGCCCACCGCCGATGCCAGCGTCAGCAGCCACGCGCTCTCGCCCGCCGCGGTGCTCGAGACCTGCACGCGGGCCCTCGGGGCGCCTCCGCCACCGGCCCGGGTGCTCGCCCTGCGGGGCGAGGCGTTCGGGCTCGGGGTGGCGATGAGCCCCGCCGCCCGGCACCACCTCGAGGCGGGCTTGGGCTTTCTCGCGGGCCTGCTCGGCCGCCCGGTCGCCGGCCGTGTCCTGACCGTCCGCGGCGTCGTGCAGGGCGTGGGCTTTCGGCCCTTCGTGTTCCGGCTCGCGCGCGCGCTCGGCCTCGGCGGCTCCGTGCGCAACTCGGCTGCCGGCGTGGAGATCACCCTGTTCGGGCAGCCCCATCAGTGCGACGCGTTCGAGCGCGCGCTGCGATCCGACGCCCCGCCCCGCGCCGCGATCGACGGCGTCGACGTGGCCTCGATCGCGAGCCGCGGCGATGCGCCCACCGGCATCGCGCCCTTCGTCATCGATCGTAGTCGAGACGGCGACGCACGGCCGCGCCTGTCGATCCCCCCCGATCTGGCGACCTGCGATGCCTGCCTGTCCGAGGTCGACGACCCGACGAGCCGTTTCTTCGGGTACGCGTTCACGAGCTGTACCGACTGCGGCCCGCGATACAGCATTGCGCGCGCCGCGCCCTTCGACCGCGAGCGGACCTCCATGGCCGGTTTCGTGCTGTGCCCGGACTGTCGGCGGGCCTATGAGGACCCCACCGACCGCCGCTTTCACGCACAGACGATCGCGTGTGCGGTCTGCGGGCCGCGTCTTCTCGTCTCGCGGCCGGACGGCGTCGCCGTGGGTGAGACGCTCGACGACGTCGCCGCCCGCCTCGTCGCCGGCGAGATTGCGGCGATTCAGGGGCTCGGCGGGTTTCATCTGTGTTGCGATGCCACGAACCCCGCGGCCGTCGAGCGCCTGCGCACCCGAAAACGGCGCGAGGCCAAACCGTTCGCGGTGCTGGTGGCCGACGGCGCGGCTGCCGAGCGAGTGGGCGTGTTCGATGCCGCCGCGCGCGCGGTCCTCGATGCCCCCGAGCGACCCATCGTGCTCGTGACCCGCCGGCCTGGGGCGCTGGCCGACGCCGTCTGCCGAGACTCGAAACGGGTCGGGTTGATGCGCCCCTCGACGCCATTGCACCACCTGCTCGCGCGGGCCGCCGGCCGGCCGCTCGTGCTGACGTCGGGCAATCGCAGCGGCGAACCCATCGCCCGGACGCCGACGGAGGCCCGCGCCGCGCTCGCCGGCATCGCCGACGTCTTTGTCGAGCACGATCGCGAGATCGTCCATCGCGCCGAGGATCCGGTGCTCGCCCTCGCGGACGACGGCGGGCCGGTGCTGATGCGGCGCGCCCGGGGCCAGGCGCCGCGCGTCCTGCGGCTTCCCGTGGCGGCCCCGGAGCCGATTCTGGCCGTCGGCGGGCACCTGAAAACGACGGTTTGCGTGGTCGTCGGCGACGAGGCCTTTGTTGGCCCGCACTTGGGCGATCTGGACTCCGTGGAAGCCGAGACCGTCTTCGCCCACGAGCTCGAGGCGTTCGAGCGCCTGCTCGGCGTACAACCGGCCGTCGTGGCGCATGACGCCCACCCGGACTACGCGAGCACGGTCTATGCCCTGCGTCGGCCGGCCCGGGTTCGTGTTGCGGTGCAACATCACGTCGCACACGCGCTGGCCGTCGCCGCGGAGGTCGGGCTCACCGGGCCCTTCCTGGCCGGCGTCTTCGACGGAACGGGTCATGGCCCCGACGGCGCGGCCTGGGGCTGTGAGCTGCTCCACCTGGGCGGCACCGACGCCACCTGGTCGCGGCGCGGCACGCTGCGGCCCATCGCGTTGCCCGGCGGCGAGCTCGCCCTCCGCGAAGTGTGGCGCCTCGCCCTCGCGGTCGTGCTCGACGCGTTCGGGGCCGACGCGCCGGGGCTGATCGGCCGCCTGCCCGTCTTTGCGAGTGTCCCGGCGGACGCCCGCGCCGTCGTCGCGCGACAGATCGCCACCGGGGTCAACACCCCGATGGCGCACGGGCTCGGGCGTCTGTTCGACGCGCTCGGCGCGCTGCTGCTCGACGCCCCGGATGCCGGCTTCGAGGCCGACATCGCGCTGCGCCTCGAGGAGGCCGCCGGCGACGCGCCTGCGGCGGAAGCCCCCCTCGCGCTGCCCATCGGGGAGCCCGGCGCGGGCCTGATCGACCATCGCCCGCTCGTGCGCCACGTCGTCGAGGCACGGCTCGCCGGTCGGACACCGGCGGCGGTCTCCGCCGAGATTCACGAGGTGCTCGCAAACGCCCTGGGAGCGGCCCTCGACGCCGAAGTCCGCGCAACCGGCCTGGCGGACGTCGTCCTCGCCGGGGGCGTGATGCAGAACCGCCGTCTCCGGCAGCGCCTCGCCGCGCGGCTCTCGCACCACCGGGTCCACCTGCCCCAGGTCATGCCGGCGAACGATGGTGCCCTTTCCCTGGGACAGGCCCTCTTCGCCGTGCTTACCCTCTCCGGAGCACGGCCCCCGGTCACCCCAACCCCTCGAGGAGTGTAACGCGCGCATGTGTCTCGGCGTCCCGGGTCAGGTACAGAGCGTCGACGGCAACACCGCCGTCGTCGATTTTTTCGGTGTGCGGCGCGCGGTCTGCCTCGACCTGATCGAGGAGCCCGAGCGCCCCCTCGTGGCCGGTGAGCACGTGCTCGTGCACGTCGGTTTCGCGATTCGCCGCATCGAGCCCGAAGACCTCGAAGAGACCCTGGCGTTCTTCGCCTCGATGTCGTCTGAAGACCTCGAAGGCCTCACGCCGCCGAAACCGACATGAACCCCAACCCCCTCCAGTTCCGGGATCCCGAGCGCGGCGCGGCGCTGCTGCGTCGCCTCGAACGCGCCGTCGACCGCGCGGTCGCCCGACTCGGTGGCCCGGTTTCGGTCATGCACGTCTGCGGCAGTCACGAGCAGGCCATCGCCCGCTACGGCCTGCGCGCGCGCCTGCCCGCGGGCCTCGACCTGCGCATGGGGCCGGGGTGCCCCGTCTGCGTCACGGACGCGCCCGAGATCGACGCCGCCGTCGCCCTGGCGCGCAGCGGGCTGCCGGTGCTCACCTACGGCGACATGCTGCGCGTGCCCGGCACGGAGATGTCCCTCGAGGACGCCCGCGCGGCCGGCGCCCGGGTCGAAGTCCTGTACGCGGCGACGCAGGCCGTCGAGATCGCGCGGGGGACCCCCGGCCCGGTCGTCTTCTTCGCGACGGGGTTCGAGACGACGGCGGTGACGACGGCGGCCCTGCTCCTCGCGGAGCCCCCCCCGCCGGAGAACCTCTTCGTGCTGTCCGCCCACAAATGGGTGCCGGCCGCGATGGAGATCGTCGCGTCCGACCGACGCAGCCGCATCGCCGGCTATCTGGCCGCCGGGCACGCGGCGACCATCACCGGTTTCGGCCTCTTCGAGCCGTTCGTTGCGCGGCATGGCAAGCCGGTCGTCGTCGCCGGCTTCGAACCCCTGGACATCCTGGCGGGCCTCGCCCTGCTCGTCGAGCAGATCGCCGACGGGGTCGCGCGCGTCGAGAACGCCTTCCCGCGCTGCGTCTCGCACGAGGGCAACCAGCGGGCGCTCGCGGCGCTGCACCGCGTCTTCGACACGGACGTCGGCGAGTGGCGCGGCATTGCGCGCGTGCCGGACGGCAACCTGCGCCTGCGTGCGGCGTTCGCCCACCGCGACGCCGCCGTCCGGTTCGCCGACCGTCTCGCCGCCGCCCCCGCCCCCACCGCCCGGGCCAACGCCGACGATTGCATCTGCGGCGCGATCATGTCCGGACGGGCCGATCCGGCGGACTGCCCCCTCTTCGGTCGGGCGTGCCGGCCGGACACCCCCGTCGGCGCGTGCATGGTCAGCACCGAGGGCGCGTGCCGCATCTGGCTGGAGCATGGCCCGTGACCGACCGCCCCCCCTTCGCCGAAACGCACGTCCGCCTCGCCCACGGGGCCGGCGGCCCGGCCATGCGTGCGCTCATCGATGCGGTGTTTCTCGGACAGACCCGCGATCCGGCGGCGCTCGCCCGCGCCGACGCGGCCTGCCTGCCCTTCGGCGACGGCTTCCTGGTGATCACCACCGACGCCCACGTCGTCTCGCCGCCGGAGTTTCCCGGGGGCGACATCGGCCGGCTGTCGATCTGCGGCGTCGTCAACGACCTCGCGATGGCCGGGGCCTGCGACGTGGCGGCCCTCACCTCGTGTGTCGTGCTCGAAGAGGGCTTCCCCCTCGAGACGCTGCGCCGCCTGCACGCGTCCGTGGAGCGGGCCTGCGCCGAAGCGGGCGCGGGTGCGCGGGTCGTGGCCGGAGACACCAAGGTCATGCGTCGGGGCGAGCTCGACGGGGTGATCTTCTCGACGACCGGGGTGGCCTTCGCAAACCGCGTCGTCCGCGACGACGGTCTTCGCCCGGGCGACGCCCTCCTGATCACGGGCACCATCGGCGACCACGGCCTGACGGTCCTGAGCGCCCGGCACGGGCTGGGCCTGGAGGGCGAGCTGCGCTCGGACGTCGCGCCCCTGAACGGGCTCGTCAAGGTCGCGCTCGCGGCCGGCGGCGCTCAGGTGCACGCGATGAAGGACCCGACGCGCGGCGGCGTGACCGGCGCGCTGACGGAGATGGCCGAGAAGGCCGGTGTGGCCGTCCGGCTGCGCGAGGCGGCACTGCCGATGACGGCGGCCGCACGCGCCGCGGCCGAGCTGCTCGGCATCGATCCCCTCATCGTCGCGAACGAAGGCAAGGCGCTCATTGCGGTCGCGCCGGAGGCCGCCGGGACCGTGCTCGCCGCGCTCCGCGCCCACCCCCTCGGGCACGCCGCGGCACACATCGGCGAGGTCGTCGCCGGCCCGGCGGGCGAACTTCTGCTCGACACCGGTTTCGGCACGCGCCGCCTCGTCTCGCGGGACGCCGACCCCCTGCCCCGGATTTGCTGACGTGCACGAGACCTCCCTCGCCGTCGCCCTTTTCGACCAGCTCGACGGCCTGCGTCGGCGGGACGCCGGCGGCCCGGCGGCGGGCGCGGGCCCCGAGACCGTGCGGCGCGTCGAGGTCTGCGTCGGCGCGGCCGCGGGTGTGGAGCCGGTGCTCTTCGTGACCGCGTTCGAGGCGTTGCGCGACGAGCGCGGGTACGCGGCGGCCGAACTCGCGCTGACGACCGAAGCCGCCCTCTGGCGCTGTCCGACGTGCGGTCACGAGGACGCCTGGCCGGACCTGCCGTTCTGCCCGGCGTGTGACTTGCCCCTGCGGCTCGTGCGCGGCGAGGCCCTGCGCCTCGACCGCGTCGAGTTCGAACTCGCAACCGACCCCGAACGGGAGCCCTCCGATGTGTGATGTCTGCGGCTGCAACGAGACCCGGAAGCTGGCCATCGAGGTGCACACCCCGCTGCTGGCCCGCAACGACGCCGAGGCGGCGCATCTGCGCGCGCACTTCGCCGGTCGTCGCCTGACGACGGTCAACGTGATGGGCTCCCCGGGCGCGGGCAAGACGGCCCTGCTCGAGGCCGTCGCCCGTGCGTTCGCCGGGCGGGCCCGCCTGGCCGCCGTCAGCGGTGATCTGGCCACGGAGAACGACGCCGCGCGCCTGCGTCGGGCGGGCATCCCGTCGCTGAGCATCACCACCGGCACGGGTTGCCACCTCGACGCGCACCACGTCCACGACGTCCTGCATGCCCCGGCGCTCGCGCCCGCGCTGGCGGAGGCGGACTACTTCTTCGTCGAGAACGTCGGCAACCTGGTGTGTCCGGCGCTGTTCGACCTCGGACAGGCGGCGAACGTGGTCGTGCTGTCCGTCACGGAGGGCGTCGACAAGCCCGAGAAGTATCCCGTGATGTTCCGGCACGCGGACGTCGTGCTGCTCTCGAAGGCGGACCTCTTGCCGCACCTGCCGGAGGTCAGCGAGGCGGCCGTCGCGGCGTCGTTGGCCCGGGTGGCCCCCGCGGCCCGCCTGCTCACCGTCTCGGCCCGGTCCGGGGCGGGCATCCCGGCGTTCGTCGAGTGGCTCGAGACCCTGCGGGCGACCACGCTCGCCGGCGGCGGGCACACGGCCATCGGCGAACACACCCACGCGACGTCCCCGACCGCCCCACGCGGCTGACGAGGTCCCCATGGAGAGCCGCAAACAACTGCGCACCCGCATCGCGGCGACGAAGTCCGCCCAGCAGTTCACCCGCGCGATGAAGCTGCTCAGCGCCACCAAGATCCGCAAAGCGACGGACGCGATCGTTCAGTTCAGACCCTATGCCGACCGCATGCAGACCCTCGTGGCCACGCTGCGGGACATCATGGAGGAGGGTGCGTACCGACACTACTTCACCGCCCGGCCCCCCGAGCGGGTGGCCATCGTCCTCGTGACGTCGGATCGCGGCCTCTGCGGCGGATTCAACGCGTCCGTCGTGCGGCGTGCTATCACGCTCCTCGAAGGGCCCTACGCCTCGCAACACGCCCGCGGGGACGTCGTGCTCTATTGCGTCGGCCGCAAGGGCGTCAGCCTGCTGCGGCGCTCGGGATACACCGGCGACCCCCGTTTCGTGGACATCCAGCGCGTCTCGTCCGTAAAGGGCGCGTTCGAGGTGGGCGCGCACCTGACGACCCTCTTCGAGCAGGGTGATCTCGACCGCGTCGAGCTCGTCTATCACCGCTTCAAGAACGTCGCGACGCAGGTGCTGACCCACGAGGTCATGCTGCCCGTAAAGCCCGCGCCGGCCGCCGAGCCGGGGGAGGACGTCCGGTTCTTCTTCGAGCCGTCCGAGTCCCGGATCCTGGGGGCCGTCGTCCCGCGCATCGTCGAGGTGCAGCTCTATCGCGCGCTGCTCGAGTCCCAGGCCGCCGAGCAGGGGGCCCGCATGCTGGCCATGGACAAGGCCAACGAGAACGCCGAGGAGCTGCTGCACACCCTGAAGCTGGCTTACAACCAGGCCCGGCAGGCCGCCATCACGCGCGAGATCGCCGAGATCATGGGCGGCCGGCTCCAGGGCGAGGGCTGAGAGTCCGTCAGGGCGGCGACCACGTCCCCCGCCAGACCGGCAAGCCATCGCGGCGACACACGCGCTCCCGTCGGGAGAGCACGCCGACCGGGGGCGGTTCGGGGGCGGCCCGCCAGGCGGCGAACAGCGCCTCGACGTGTGTGAAGTAGGGCCCGACGTCCGTCGCGACGTGAACGACGCCCGAGGGCGCCAGGCTGCGCGCGAGATCGGCCACGAAGGCGGGCGTCAGCAGCAGGCGTTTGTCGCGTTTGCCCTCGTCCCACCAGGGCGTCGGGAAGAGCACGTCGACCCGGGACACCCGCGCCGGCGGCATCAGAACACGGAACACGGTGCGGGCGTCCGCGCGCCAGACGTGGCAGTTGGGCGGGCAGTGCGGCGCGACGGCGAGCACCCGCGCCTCGCGGACCTCGAGCCCGAGCCACCGCACCTCGGGCTGCGTGCGAGCGAGTTCGAGCAGTCGCATCCCGTGATCGAAGCCGATCTCGACCGCAACGGGTCCCGCCGCCTCGACGAAATGCAGAAACGCCTCGGCCTCCGCACGGTAGGCCGGCTGCTCGAAGAGGCGGGAGCCTCCGAGGGCACCGCGGACACCGGTGTCGGCGGCGGCCGCGTCCGACGTCTCGGCGGGTGCGCGCCAGGTCTTGCGACGATCCGGCGCGGCGGCGAGCGGGGGGGCGGTGTCGTCGGGGTGCACGCGACCACGATGCCGCCGCCCGGACGCCGGTTCAAGCGCCGACCGGTGCCAGATCGTCTATACTTTCGCCCCCGGAACGGAGCCCCCTGAGGAGACCGCCATGTCACTGCTCGAGAGCGCCTTGTCCCACATCGGCGATCGCAAGCTCCGCGGTCAGCTCTGCGCCGCCGCCGGGATGGTCTCGCTGGTCACCGGCAACAAGTTCACCGCCCTGGGCCTCTTCACGGCGGGCCTGCGCGATCTCGAGGCCGAGTGGCGCGCCGCGCACCCGGACTTCCAGGGCGGGCCGCTGGAGCGGTGGCGGGCGGCCATCGAGTTCTACGAGAAGACGCACGCGCAGCCCACCAACCGGGCGCTGCACGTCGTCGGCATCCCCATCATCGTGGGCGGGACGACCGGCCTGATCATCTTCCCCCGCTACACGCCCCCGTGGTTTCTGTCGGCGGGCGCGTTCGTCGGTGGCTGGACGCTGAACTTCATCGGGCACGGCATCTTCGAGCGCAACCGGCCGGCCTTCGCCGACGACCCCCTGAGCTTCGTCGCCGGCCCCGCCTGGGACCTCCTGCACCTGAAGGACGCCCTGCGCCGCGACCGCACGCCGGCGACGGCCGGAGGGGCCGCCACCTGACCCGCAGGCTTCGCGCCGAGCGGTGTGCCGGATGCGGGCTGCCGCCACCGCTCTGCCTCTGCGCGGCGCTCGTCCCCGTTGCGCTGCCGTTCGGCATCGTCGTGGTCATGCACGCCAAGGAGGCCCCGCGGCCGAGCAATTCGGCACACCTGCTCGCACGTCTCGTGCCCGGGACGCGATTCGTCGTGCACGGGGCCCCGGCCGAGGCCGAGGGTTCGGCGGACCCGACCGCGGCCGCGAGCGATCTCGTCGCCCCCGCCCTCGTGCTGTTTCCCGACGACGACGCGCCCGAGCTCACGCCCGCAGACGCCCCCGCCACGCTCGTCGTGCCCGACGGCAACTGGCGTCAGTGTCGCCGGATGGTCCGCCGGGTGCCTTTCATGGCCGGCCTGCCGCGAAGACGTCTGCCGCCGGGCCCGCCGCCGCTCGCCCGCCTGCGCGGACATCCCGAAGCCGACCACCTGGCCACGCTGGAGGCGGTCGCGCGCGCCGCGGGGGTCCTCGCCGGACCGGCCGCCGCGGCGCCCCTCGACGCGGCCTGGCTCGAGTTCGCGGCGCGCGTGACCCGCTGGCGCGCCGGGGGAGTCTGAACGCACTGGTTCGCGCGAGCTTGCGGTGAACCGGGTCACGGTGTTAATCACCGCCTGATCATCGGAAATTCCGGAATCGACGCAGGTCCGTGACCCGGACCGGCTGGCATCAACGACCCGATCTGGGGAGGTCAACATGGGTCTTCGTTCGAACATCATTCTCACCGCGCTCCTGGGCGCGGGCCTCGTGGTCTCGGCCTGTGACAAGGCCGACGAGACGTCGGCCGACGCCGGCGCCAACACGGGCGGCACCGGCGAGGGCGGCAGCACCGGCGGGAGCGAGGGCGGCAGCACCGGCGGGGGCATCACCGGCGGCGACACGGGCGGCAGCACGGGCGGCGCGACCGGCGGCGCGGCCGGCGGCGACACCGGGGGCAGCACCG
>JAKLJY010000198.1 GCA_023150895.1 Myxococcota bacterium
CCCGGTCCGGTGCCGGACGCCGCACCGCCGCCCGCCCCCGAGACGGCGCCCCCGCCGCCCCGCGTGCCGACGGGTCACTACGCGTCGTCGCTCTCGACCGTCGGGCGCGTGGACGCCAACGCGGCGACGTACATGTACGCGCCGGCGTTCGTCTTCGACGGCGCCCTGTATCACTACTACGCCTGCGTCGGCGTGCAGGGCGACTTCGTGCAGCACAAGTCCGCCCCGACGCTCGCCGCGCTCGCCGGGGCCCCGATGCAGACCGTGCTGTCGCCCGATCCCGGTGAGACGCATACCTGCGATCCGGCCGTCGTGCGCGGCGACGACGGCCGCTGGTATCTGCACTACTCGAACACACCGGGCGGGGTCTACACGGACGCCGGCGTCGCCGTCGGCGACCGCCCCGAGGGCCCGTTCCGCAAGATCTCGCAGGACCTCCTCGGGCGCTATCGCGATCTGTCGCCGGGGCAGTACGGGCGAGGTCAGACGACCGTCGCACGCGGGCACGACGGCGCCTGGTACATGGCGTTCACCAATCAGATCGAACCCCTCGAACGCATGAGCATCGTCGTGCTGCGCTCCGCCGATCCGACGTTCTCGGTCGCGCGAGACGAGGTCACCCGCATCGATCCCGGCCTGCTCGGCGGCTGGTCGACGCAGCTCTCGTACGACCCGCGCGCGCAACGCTATGTGTTCGTCGAACCCGCCGGCGGGGCGGGGTTTCTCGTGACCTCCTTCGACACGGCCTGGCAACACATCGGGCAGGAGACGCTGCCGTTGCCGCCGGGCGCGGGCGTGCCCGGCGAGGGTCAGGCGCTGCTCACCGATCCGGAGGGACGGCTGCTCGTCGGCACGCCGGACGCGCCGGGCGCGCTCGTCGTCGCCGGGGCCACGGAGGGGCCCGACCGCGGCTTCCCCACCTGGATCACCGGCCCCAACGAGTTCCGCACCTTCCGGGTCTTCCCCGTCGGCATCGTCGACGCCGTCGCCGGCGTGCCCGGCGCGGTGCAGATCGCCGGCTGGTCGTTCGACCCCAACGACCGCGGTTTTCCCATCGACACCCACGTCTACATCGGGCAGGCCGGCGTCGAGCACCGCGAGGGTACCAACCTCGGGGCCACCGCCGTCGACCGCCCGGACGTGAACGCCACCCAGGGCACCGCCGGGCCGCATGGGTTCTGGGCCGAGATTCCGACGGCCTTCCGGGGCGACGTCGACGTCTGCATCGCCGCGATCAACATCGGCGCAGGCGACAATGAGTGGCTCGCCTGCCGGAGTGCCCGGGTGCCGTGAACCGGGGGGGCGCGCAGGCGGCGAATTCGCGGGCCCGCGCGACCGGGCGGCCGCCGCCGCGTCTCTCCTGTATTGCTCAACGCCCACCGTCACCGAGAGACCGATGCCGACCGTCTACGACTTCGAAGCCCGCACCCTGAGCGGCGCCCCCTACCCCCTCGCCGCGCACCGCGGGCAGGTGCTGCTCATCGTCAACACGGCCAGTCAGTGCGGGTTCACGCCCCAGTACGCCGGGTTGCAGCAGCTTCACGAGACGTACGGCGCCCGCGGCCTCGTCGTGCTCGGGTTCCCGTGTAATCAGTTCGGCGGTCAGGAGCCCGGCTCGGCGGCGGAGATCGGGCAGTTCTGCCAGGTCAACTACGGCGTCGGGTTCCCCATGATGGAGAAAGTCGACGTGAACGGGCGCAACGCGCACCCGCTCTTCGCATGGCTCACCCGAACGGCCCCGGGCCTGCTCGGCACGACCGCCATCAAGTGGAACTTCACCAAGTTCCTCGTTGGGAGGGATGGGGCGACCGTCGAGCGGTTCGCCCCGAAGGACGCCCCGGCGAAGCTCGCCCCCCGCATCGAGGCCGCGTTCTCGCGCGCCTGACCGGCGCTTACTCGACGGCCGCGCCGAGGAATCGGGCGAGCAGCGGGCCGTTGCCCTGCACCGCCGTGCGCTGCGTGTAGAAGTCGAGCCCGCGCGTGCCGCCGAGCTCGTTGCCTCCGCCGGCGCGCCCCGGGCCGCCGTGATTCAGACCCGGCAGGACCATGCCCGGGCTGAAGGCCTTGTCCGCCATCTTCTCGTCCACCATGGAGACGCGGCCGTGATAGGGGCCGAGGGCGAGCACGGCCTGTTCGAGCCAGGGGCGGTCGTCGCCGTAGATCGAGCAGACCAGGCTGCCCTGCCCGCGGGCGACGATGGCCTCGGCGGCGGCCACGCTGCCATCGTAGGGAAGCAGCGTGCTCACCGGGCCGAAGACCTCGAGGTCGTGCACCGCCGACGCCTGCAGCGGTTCGTCGGCGACGAGCAGCAGCGGCGAGACGAAGTAGCCTTTGCCCTCCGCCACGCCCCGCGGCTCACCCCGACCGGGGCGACCGAAGACCACCCGCGCGCCGCCGGCGAGGAGGGTTGCGATGCCCTCCTCGGCGCTGCGGCGCTGCTCGGCCGTCGACAGCGGCCCCATGTTCACGTCGTCGCGGCCGGGATCCCCGACGACCACGCCCCGCAGGCGCTCGGAGAGGTCGGCGATGACCTCGTCGAGGCGGTCCCGCGGCACGAGAATGCGCCGCGTCGCCGTGCACTTCTGCCCGGCCTTCTGCGTCATCTCCGTGTGGACGTGGCGGATGAGGGCGTCGTAGGTGGCGTCTGCCGCTCCCGGCGCGAGCACCGTCGAGTTGAGGCTGTCCGCCTCGACGTTGACCGGCACGCCGGCGGAGAGCACGCGCCGATGCCCCCGGATGCGCGAGCCCGTGTCGGCGCTGCCGGTGAAGGCCACGACGTCCTGCGGACCCAGGTGATCGAGCAGATCGCCGACGCCCCCGCAGAGCAGGCTCAGCACGCCCGGTGGGAGCACCTGCTTCTCCACGAGGACCTCGACCATGCGGTACGTGACGAGCGCCGTGGACGTGGCCGGCTTGCTCAGCACGGGCAGGCCGGCGAGCAGCGCGGTGGCGGCCTTCTCGGCGAGGCCCCAGGCCGGGAAGTTGAAGGCGTTGATGTGCACCGCCACCCCGCGCCGGGGCAGGCGGACGTGATGCCCCTGCACGCGGCCGCCGCGGACGATGTTCTCGGGCGGGCCCTCGAGCAGGAAGTGGCGCTCCCCCAGGCTCTTGCCGAGATCGGCGTAATAACCCAGCGTGGCCAGCGCGCCGTCGATGTCGAACTTGGCGTCACCCCGCGTGTTGCCCCCGTTGCGCACCGCCATCTCGATGAGGGCCTCGCGCTCGGCATGAATCGCCTCGCGCATGGCCTGCAACAGCGCGCCGCGGCCGGCGAAGCTCAGCGCGCGCAGCGCCGGCCCCCCCTGCTCACGGGCGAACTGCAAGGCCGCGCCGAGATCGAGGCCGGCCGTGCTGCACGTCGCGAGCGGCGCCTCGGTGGTGGGGTCGAAGAGGGTCGCGACGCGCCCGTCGCCGCTCTGCCAGCGGCCGGACAAGTGACTGCGAAGGACTGCGATCGCAGGCTCGGACATGGTCTGCTCCAGGGTTTGAAACCCGGGGAGATTACCAGTTCACGATCGCGTGGGCGCGCTCCAGATCCTGCACGGTGTCGATTTCGCGCCACCGCCCGTCGATGGGCACGGCCGCGAAATATTCGCCGTCGGCGATGGCCTCGTTGATGAGATCGGTCAGGTACGCCTTGCGCAGGCTCGGGGCGTTGCCGAGCGGGGCGTCGACGCCGCGGTACAGCGCGGCGCTGTAATGGGCCCACAGGCGAGCGACGAGCGGGGCACGGAACCGCGCAAGGCCGATGAACTCGCCGTACGCGCCCGTGGGGCCGACCTGCTTACCGACCTCCTCGACGAGCCCCGGGAGAGACCGGTTGAGGCGGCAGAGTTCGGCTTCGGAGACGGGGTGGTCCGTGCGGCCCTCGTAGGCCGAATGCCACTGACGGTCGACGATGAGCGCGCCCGGCGCGGGCGAGCTGAGCACGGCGCGCACCACGTCCGGGTGGTAGACGATGTCGGCATAACTGACGACGCAGTCCCCGGCGAGGTTCGAACCCGCCGTGAAAAGACTCATCAGAATGTTGTTGTTCTTGAAGTCCGTATTGTCGACGAAGCGCACGCCTTCGGGGGCGTCGGGCACGATGCGGTCGCCGAGGTACCCCCGGATGATCACGAACTCGCTGATGCCGTGGGCCCGCAGGGCGCGCATCTGGTGGTGCAGCATCGGCCGCCCGGCGATCTCGACCATGCACTTCGGCCGGTCGTCGGTATAGGGGCGCAGGCGCGTCCCCTGCCCGGCGGCGATGATGAGGGCGCGGGTCTTGCGCGTGTCCGGTACGGCGGTGCGGCGGGTGAGCGAGCCGGTCATGGCGGCGACTCCGGGGCGGGATGCGGCGCGAAACGGCCGAGACGCCAGAGGACGACCAGCGAGGTCTGGCCGATGTAGAGGACATGCACGGCCGCGTAGGCGTACAGGAAGAGGTCGAGGCGGTTCGCGACCGCGAAGAGCGGCAGCGTCGTGGGATACTGGCTGATGAGGCGGGCGGCGGCCTGCACGGGCCACAGGGGGCTCGTGCGTCGGCTCGCGGCGCCCGAGGCCTCACCGTGCGCGAGGGGCTTCGTGCCCGTCGCCTGCGCGTACTCCGGTGTGCGCACGAACTTCGTCAGCGCGAGGGCCGAGCCGATGACGACCAGGGTGCCCAGGCCCACCATCAGCGCCGCCACACCGCCGCCGTCGTGCAGGTAGGCGCGCACGGTGATGCCGGCCACGAGCAGATAGGCCTTGAGCTCGTCCATGAGGAAGTCGAGCAGGGCACCGACCGGGCTCGACCGTTTCGTCAGGCGCGCGAGCTGGCCGTCGGCGCAATCGAAGACGTACGAGAGTTCGACGAGCCCCACCCCCGCCAGGAGCCCCGCCCAGCCGGGCAGCCCCGCGAGCGCGACCATGGCGACGACGAAGATCGCGATCGACGCGAACGTGACCTGATTCGGCGTCGCTCGCGTGCGCGCGAGCACCGCGACCACGGCGGCGGCCGGCGGACGCGCCACGTAGAGGTTGAAGAGGCTGTCCGCGGGCTTGAGGCTCTCGCGGTAGATGCGGCGGATTTCCTGCAACATGGGCCGGGTTCGGGAAAACCGCGACTCACTACCGTTCGCGGTCGACCGGCGCCAGAAAAAACGGCGCCGGTCGGCGTTCAATCAGTGTCGGTGCCCGTGCGGGTGACGGTGGTCGTGCGCATGACCGTGCTCCGCGGACCCGTCGGCTTCGTCCGGCGCGTCCTCGATGACATGGGCCCCGGTGGAGGTCTCGCCAGCCAGGCCGCAACGGACCTGCCGGCAGGACAGGCCGCCGGCGGGTTCGATCTGCAGCGTGCTGTGGTTCAGGCCGAAGCGTTCGCGCAGGAGGGTCTGCGCGTGCGCGAGGACGTCTCCCGGCGCCGCGGCGGGCGTGAGGCCCAGGTGCGCGGTGGCGATGACCTGCCCCCCGCCGATCGTCCAGACGTGGACGTCGTGGACGGAGGCCACGCCCTCGAGCGCGGCGAGGGCGTCCCGGACGACGTCGCGCCGCAGGTGCGCCGGCGCGGCCTCGAGCAGGACGTGCGTCGAGTCGCGCAGGATGCCCCAGGTGCCGTACAGCACCATGGCCCCGATCACCACGCTCGCCAGGGCATCCGCCGCCGGAAAGTCTCCGAAGAGCGTGAAGAGGGCCGAGGCCATCGCGCCCACCGAGCCGAGCGCATCCGCGAGCATGTGTACGAGGGCGCCGCGCACGTTGAGGTTGCTGCCGTGCGCGTGCCGATCGCTGCGCCACAAAATGCCCGCGCTGAGCAGATTGACCAGGAGACCCACCGTCGCCACGCCGAACACCGGCCAGCCGGCCACGGGCGGGGCCCCCTCGAACAGCCGGAGGATGGCCTCTTTGAAGATGAAGAGGCATGCAATCAACAAGACCACGGCGTTGACGAAGGCGCCGAGGACCTCGGCCCGCATCAGACCGTAAGTATGGCTGCCGGTGGCCGGGCGCCGGGCCCAGTGTGCGGCGAACAACGCGAGGCTCAGGGCGGCGACGTCAGAGACCATGTGCGCGGCGTCCGAGAGCAGCGCGAGCGACCCGGTGAGCAGGCCGGCGACGAGCTCGACGACCAGGTAGACGAGGTTGAGACCGAGCGCGAGCGCGAGCGCGCGGCGGGCGTCGAGCCCGGAGGCACCGCCGTGCCCGTGACCATGTCCGTGCCCGTGACCGTGTCCGTGGCGAGGCCCGTGATCGTGTCCGTGCGCGTCCATGGGGCGCACCGTTTCGCACGGGGCGCGCGAAGTCAAGGGGGGGCATCGCAACCCGGGAGGCGTATCATGCGTCTCTTCGGTCCTCCGTTTTGCTGGTCGTGTCGTGCCGTCGCCGCCTCGCCGTCCCGTGTTCGTTCGTTGGTCCTTGGCGCTGGCCCTGGCTCTGGGGCTCGCCGCGGCCGGCGTGGGGTGGCTGCGTTCGCGAGGTCCCGTCGTCCGGGTCGCCACCCCGACGGTGCGCGATCTCGAACAACACCTGGTGGCCAGCGGGCGGGTGCGGGTGCCCGAGCGCATCGGGATTGCGACGCGGCAGGCGGGCCAGGTCACCGCGGTCGCGGCCGTGGCCGGGCAGCGGGTGGCGGCCGGCGAGGTGCTGGTGCAGCTCGACGACGCGGAGCTGCGCAACGCCGTCCAGCAGGCGGAGACCGCGCGGGCGCAGGCCGTCGCGCGCGTCGAACAACTGCGTCGGGTGGGCAGCATCGAGGCCACCGAGGCCCTGCGCGAGGCCGAGACGCGCCTCGCCCGTGCCGAGGCGGAGCTGACCCGCACCGAACGCCTGGCGGCGAGCGGCGCCGTGCCCGAGAACGACCTCACCGAGGCCCGCCGCGAGGTCGAGCTCGCCCGCGCGCGCCGCACCGTCGCATTCGCGCAGCAGGCCGCCGCGACCCCCGCCGGCGCCGCCTCGCGGCTCGTGCTGACGGCACAGCTTCAGGCCGAGGCCCAGCTCGCCGGCGCCACCCTGCGGCTCGAACAGGCCCGCATCGTCGCGCCCGCCGCGGGTCTCGTGCTGTCGCGCGAGGTCGAGCGCGGCGACGTCGTGCCCGCCGGACGCGTGTTGATGACGCTGGCCGCCGACGCCGACGTCGAGCTGGTGTTCTTCCCCGACGAGCGCAATCTGGCCCGGCTCGAGCTCGGGCAACCCGCCCGCGCCTCGGCGGATGCCTGGCCGGAGACGGTCTTCGACGCGACGGTGAGTTACATCGCGCCGGCCGTGGACCCCGCCCGGGGCAGCGTCGAGGTGCGCCTGCGCGTGCCGACGCCTCCGCCGGGTCTGAAGCCGGACATGACGGTCTCCATCGACGTGACGGTGGCCCGCAAACCGGGGGCGCTCACCGTGCCGAGCGAGGCCCTGGCCGATCCGCGGGCGAGCCGGACGACGGCCCTCGTCGTCGTCGACGGGCGCCTCGTCGAGCGGGCGGTGCGGCTCGGTCTGCGGGGCGAGGGCTCGACCGAGGTGGAAGAAGGCCTGACGTCGACCGATCGCGTCGTGCTGCCGCCCCCCCGCCCGCTGCGCCCCGGCGACGCCGTTCGCGTGACGGCCGACTGACGTGCGCTTCGTCCTCTTCGTCGCCTTCCGCTACCTGCGGGACGCCCGCGGACAGACGGCCCTGATCCTCGCCGCGGTCTCCGTCGGCGTCGCGGTCATCGTCTTCCTCTCGGCGCTGATCAACGGGCTGCAGAGCTCGCTCATCGACAAGACGCTCGGTTCGCAATCGCACATCACGCTGCGGGTTCCGCGCGAGACGCCGCGGCCCCTCGTCGACGCAACGCCCGAGCGCGCGATCGCCCGGCAGGTCCAGGTCGCGCCCGAACGCCTGCGCTCCATTGATCAATGGCCGGCGGTGGTGGCGTCCCTCGCCCGACTCGAGGGCGTCACGGCCGTCTCTCCCATGGTCACCGGCGCCGGCACGGCCGTCCGGGGCGAGGCGAAGCGGCCCATCACCGTGCGCGGCATCGAGCCCGAGCTGTTTCGCCGCATCATCGACGTCCCCCGCCGAATGGTCGCGGGCCGTTTCGATCCGGGTGGGGGCTCGGTGGCCATCGGCTCGGTCCTCGCCGCCGATCTGGGCGTCGGCCTCGGCGACACCGTGCGCATCGTCACCGCCGAGGGCGTATCGGACGTCGTCCGGATCTCGGGCGTCTTCTCGCTGGGCAACATGGGGGTGGACAAGACCTGGGTCCTCACCTCGTTGCGGCACGCGCAGTCGCTGTTCGCGCTGGCCGGGGGCGTGACCGGGCTCGAACTCAAGGTCGGCGACGTCTTCGAGGCCGACGCCGTCGCCGACGAGGCGCAACGCCGCACGGGCCTCGCCGCCGAGAGCTGGATGCGCGTCAACGCCGAGCTGCTGGTGGGGCTCTCCGCGCAGAGCAGCTCGAAGACGATGATCCAGTTCTTCGTCGTGGTGGCCGTCGCGCTCGGCATTGCCAGCGTGCTGATCGTCTCCGTGGTTCAGAAGTCCAGGGAGATCGGCATCCTTCGGGCGTTCGGCACGCCGGCGCGTCGCATTCTGGCCATCTTCCTGACCGAGGGCGCCGTGCTCGGCCTCGTCGGGTCGTTCTTCGGCTCGGCGCTGGGCACGCTGCTCGCGCGCTTCTTCGAGACGGTGGCGCGCAACCCGGACGGCGGACCGAAGTTCCCCGTCGTGCTCGACGTGCCACTCTATGTCTCGGCAAGCCTCCTGGCCACGGTCGTCGGCCTCGCCGCCGCCGTCGCCCCCGCCCTGCGCGCGAGCCGCCTCGACCCGGCGACGGCCATCGGCAATGGCTGAGACCCCGCCGCTGCTCGAGGTCGTCGACGTCGTCAAGGAGTATGGCGAGAGCGTACGAACGGCGGCCCTGCGCGGGGTGAGCCTCACCCTGCACGCCGGCGAGATGGCCGCGCTCATCGGCCCCTCGGGCTCGGGCAAGAGCACGCTGCTGCACCTCATCGGCCTTCTCGACCGGCCGACCGCCGGGTCGCTGCGCCTGAACGGGCAGGATCCGACGACGCTCTCCGAGCCGGCGTTGGCGGCGTTGCGCGGCCGGTCCCTCGGCTTCGTGTTTCAGTTTCATCACCTGCTGCCGGCCTTCACCGCGCTCGAGAACGTGATGCTGCCGGCCTTCGGCGACGAGGGTCGCCTGTCGGCGGAGACGCGGGCCCGGGCCACGGCGCTGCTCACCGCCGTCGGCCTCGAGGAGAAACTGCACGCCCGGGCCAACCAGCTTTCGGGCGGCCAGAAACAACGCGTCGCCATCGCCCGGGCGCTCTCGCGCAATCCCCCGCTGGTGCTGGCCGACGAACCGACCGGCAACCTCGACACCGTCGCGTCGCACGAGGTCTTCGAGCTGATGCGGCGCTTTCATCGCGAACGCGGCGTGACGTTTCTGGTCGTGACGCACGATCCGCGCATCGCCGACCGCTGCGACCGCGTGATCGAGATCGTCGACGGTCGGATTGCCCGCGACGAGCGACGCTGAACGCCCGACCGCGCGCGGATCTTGCATCTCGCGGACGCCGAACGCGTCGGCCCGGCGCCGCGCCCGATCCCCGTGCGGACGAGGTAGCGCCAGACCATCGCCGCGTCCGTCGATCGTAACCGCGATTCCCGAAGAGGCCCGCCGATGAACCCTGTTCGCCCCGACGTCGCCCTGGTCAGCGCCCCCCTCCAGTCCGGCGCGCTGCCCGGCGGCATCTGCCCTTCGCTGTCCACGTTGACCCTCGGCACCCATCTGCGGGCGGCCGGCGCGCGGGCGCAGGTCTTCGACCCCTCGGTCGAACTCGCCATCCCCTCGGATCTCGACGCCACGGCCGAGCGCCTGCTGGCCGACGCCCCGCGCCTCATCGGTCTGACCGCCCTCTCCCCCATCGAAGCGCGCTACGGCGCGGCATTGGCGCGGGCCGTCAAGCAGCGAGCTCCCGAGGTCCCCATCGTGATGGGCGGCATCTGGGCGACGGCCCGGCCCGAGGCCCTGCTCACCCGGTGTCCGGCGGTGGACGCGGTCGTGGTCGGCCCGGGCGAACGCTCGGTGCGGATGCTGGCGGAAGCGGGGCTCTCCCGTCCGGCGGACGTGCCCGGCCTCGTTCGCCGCGACGGCAACGGATTTGCGCACACCGCCCCCGACTGCGAGACGCCTGCGCCGGCCCCCCTCGACTTGACGCTCCTCTCCGCCCCCGACCGCTACGACATCTTCTGCTGGCTCACGAGCCGTGGCTGCCCGTTCGATTGCGATTTCTGCACCGAGCGCCTCGGTTCACCGACGTTTCGGGACGACCCCCTCGAGAAGGTGCGGGCCGACGCACGGCTCATCGCCGAGCGCGAGGGTCGCTGGTACCTGTGGCTCTGCGATCCGCTGTTCGGCGCGCACCGCGGCCGCCTGAAGGACGTTTGCGACGCGTTGCGCGGCACCGGCGCACGCTTCCTGGCAGAGAGCCGCGTCGACGTCCTTTCGCCCGACGACGTGCCGACGATGGCGGGCGCCGGCTGCAATCTCATCTACTTCGGCATGGAGTCCGCGACGGGCTCGTCGTTGCGGACCCTCGGCAAGTTCGACGCGCGGCCGAGCCGGCTGACGCGCTACCGGGAGGGCGCCCGCGCGCTCGTCGCCGCCTGTCTCGACGCCGACGTCCTGCCCGTGCTCGGTGTTCTCAACCCGGTGCCCGGCGACACGCCGGCGGACCTCGAGGAGACGCTCGCCTTCTGCCGCGAGCTCGCCGCCCTCGGCCGCGGGCGCCCCGATGGCCTCGGCCCGTTCTTCCACGCATTCCCGCTGCGCCTCGACCCGGGCGCCCCCTATGAGCGCCGGCTCGACGATCTCGCCGCCCTGGGGGCCGAGTGGTCGACGCCGGCCGATGCACTCTTCGGCGATCGCTTCCTGACCCGGGCTTCGCCGACGGTCGGTCCCGCGGAGGGCGAGGCGTTCCGGCAGGCCATCCGCGCGCTGAATCCGACGGCGCTCGGCGTGACGCAGCGGCTTCTGCGCTCGTTCCCGCGGCCGTACGTCGACATCGGCGAGGTCCTGGCGTGAGGACCCTCATCGTCGGCGGCACGGGCTGCGGCGGGCGCGCGCTGGCCC
Organism: Myxococcota bacterium; assembly: GCA_023150895.1. Classification (GTDB taxonomy): domain Bacteria; phylum Myxococcota_A; class Bradymonadia; order UBA7976; family UBA1532; genus CAINDO01. The sequence goes on from JAKLJY010000198.1 coordinate 11,064, forward strand.
GCACGCTCACGACCGCCGGCCACCGCGTCCGCGTGCTCGCCCGCGGCCAGACGGGCCACCCGCCCCTGCCGACGGGGGCCGACGCCGTCCTCGTCGACCGGCACGACGGCCTGGCGCTCGCCGCCGCACTCGACGACTTCTGCCCGGACTTCGTCGTCGATCAGATTGCCTACGAGGGCGCCGAGGCCGAGACGCTCCGCCGGGCGCTGCCGTCGAGCGTGCGCCGGGTGGTCACGGTGAGCAGCGCCGTCGTCTACGAAGGCGCCCCGGCGGCCCGCGCCGGGCGGAGCGACGCCCCGCACGAAGAGGGCGATCCGCTGGTGGGACCGGGCGCGCCGGCCTTCGCACAAGGCAAGGTGGCGGCCGAACACGCGGCCCTCGAAGATCCCCGGGCGATCGTCGTGCGTCTGGGCCTGCTGTTCGGGCCGGGGCACCCGCCCCTCACCCCGCTCGGTCGCGCCGCGGACCTGCGTGGACGCCTGGCGGCGGGCGAAGCCGTGCCCGTGCCGGCCGACGATCCCCCGCGGTTGCAGCCCCTGTACGCCGGCGATTTCGCCGAGATCGTCTTGCGGCTGCTCGACGCCCCGTCCTTCGGTCCGTCTCCCGCCGTGCTGAACGCGACCGGCGCCGATACGCTCGACTGGCCCGCCTGGCTGCGGGCCTGGGCGACGGCCTGGGGCACGCCGCCGCCGCGGGTCGATCCCTGCACGCCGGCCGAGCTGGCCCGCCGCGCGCCGCCGTGGCTGACGCGTTTTCTCCCGGCGCTGCTCGCCCCCCCGCGCCTCGACACGACCCGGCTGCGGTCGTTCTGGCCGGACTGGCAGCCGACACCGACGGTCGAGGCCGTCCGGGCGACGGTGCGGGCCGACGAAGCGGGGTGAACCGGGCGGGGTGGCACGCCCGATGCTTCGTGGATCCGGACGGAACCACGAGGCAGAAGGGAATACACCCATGAAAGCCCGCACTCTGATGCGCTTCGGGCTCACCGCCCTGGCACTGTTCTGGCTGACGGCCTGCGACGACGGGGCCTCGACCGGGGGCCGCCCCCCGAGCCCGCCGGCCGAGGACGTCACGGCCAATGGCATGATCTCATTGAAAGAATCGGAGATCGGGGCCGCCTTCGAAGGGGGCTCGCTGCGGGTCACGCTGCCCGTCCGCACGACGGACGACGTCGCCGTCACCGGGCGCGTCGACGTCGATCTGATGAACCTCGCCGACGCCACCGAAGACAAACTGATCGCCAGCGGGTCTCAGGAATTCGAGGGTGCCGATCCCGACCCCGTGACGATCACACTGCCCCTGACTCCGGGCGGAGATGACGCCGCCGCGCTGGCCTCTTATGCGCTCTACTGGCGCGTCGACTCGAGCGCCGGCGCGCTCCACGGGCGACGCTCGGTTTTTTCGGCGTGGTCTCAGAGGGTGTTGACATAATATAAACTTCGCGGCAATCTCTGAAAAACAGAGGCCGCCATGGACAACATTCGAGTTG
>JAKLJY010000199.1:0-285 GCA_023150895.1 Myxococcota bacterium
CGTCACGTCATCGTCGAAGTGGAAGCGACAATTCTCGCAGGGGCAGGGCAGCCGGGACAACCCCGAAGGTCTGCGCCGACGAGAACGCAACCCGTTCGCCCGGCCCGGCAGGGTGATTGCGGGTCGACGCGGGCCGTGCCATCGTCGGGGCGTGTCCGTCCCTGCAAAGACTCGTTCACCGGGACCCTTCGCGACGCGTCGAGGCCCCCGCCCGCTCCGCTGGTTCCTGTCGCTGATGGACGAGGTCCAGGCCGACTCCGAGCCGGCCGTGCGTCCCGGTCGGTT
>JAKLJY010000199.1:295-12493 GCA_023150895.1 Myxococcota bacterium
TGACGCTCGTGCGGGCGGTCCGGCCGGACCCGCTCGCCGAGACGGATCCCCAGACGGCACGCTTCCTCCTCCGGACCTCCACCTGGTACCCGCTCGCCAGTCTCCTCTACTGGATTGGCTGCTGCGTCGCCGGGTACCTGCTCCTGCCGCTTCTCTACCTGAAAGCGACCGGCAGGGCGCTCGGCGACTACTACCTCGGCTTTGGCGGCTTCCGGGCGCACAAGGGCCTGTATCTGGGCGCGGTAGCGCTGATGGTCCCGGTCATTGCGGTCGTGTCGTACTCACCGGCGTTCCAGGAGATCTACCCGTTCTATGTCGAAGCGCACCGCTCTTGGTTCGACCTCGTGGCATGGGAAATCGCCTACGTTCTTCAGTTCTTCGCGCTCGAGTTCTTCTTCCGGGCGTTTCTGCTGGAGGGATTTCGCCGCAGTTTCGGTGTCGGCGCCGTCTTCGTGATGCTGCTGCCCTACTGCATGGTCCACTTTCCGAAGACGGCGGCCGAGAGCGCCGCTTCCGTCGTGGCGGGACTGCTCCTGGGAGTCTTCGCGATGCGGTGGCGGTCCATCTGGGGGGGCGTCTTCGTCCACGGCGCGGTGGCCGTCGCGATGGACGTGGCCAGCCTGTGGCAGAAGGGCGAGTTTCCGCCGCCGAGCACCTTCCCCGGCGGGTGAACCGCGGCGTGCTAGCGGGCCCGCGTGTGAATCCCGCCTTCGGGATACGGAACGCCGGCGAGGTGTGATCGAACCTCCCCGATCAGGAAACACGAGCCCGCGACCACCGTCAGCGCGGCGGGGTCCCGCCGTTCCAGAGCGGCCGACACCCCGGGGGCGACGAGCGGCCGCTCCCCGCGGGTCGATGCCAGGCGCTCCGCCCAGTGCTCGGCGCTCAGGGCGCGCGGGTGCGTCGGCGTGACCAGCGTCATCCGTCGCGCCACGGGACGCAGCGCGGCGAAGACGGCGTCCGCGTCCTTGTCGGCCATGGCACCGAGCACGACGTCCACCGCCCGATGGGCGTCCGGTCGCCGCGGATCCGCGAGCCACGCGGCCAGCGCTCGCGCCCCGTCCGGGTTGTGTGCGCAATCGAGCACGAGTCCCGGGGCCACGGTTTCGGCCCGACCGGGCCAGCGGACGAGGGCGAGGTGCGCCGGGTCCGGCACCAGACCGGTCGCCCGGACGAGCTCCTGCGCCACGGCGGCGTTGTCGGCCTGGTGGTCGCCCGGCAAGGGCAGCGGACCGGGAAACGGGGCGAAGTCCCGGTCGATGGCACGAAGCGCCACCCCCGGCGCGCACGCCCCCTCGAGCGCGGCGAGCGACGCCCCGCGAGCCGCCGTGAGCGCCGGTCGCCCGGCCCGGAAGACAGGCGCCTTTTCCCGAGCGATCGCCGCGAGATCCGGACCGAGCACGGCGGTGTGGTCGAGACCCACCGTGACGACGGCGGACGCGACGGGGTCGCAGACGTTGGTCGCGTCGAGCCGGCCACCGAGTCCGACCTCCCAGATGGCGAAGTCCACGGCCGCTTCCGCGAACGCAAGGGCGGCCATGCCCCACACGACCTCGAAGAACGGGACCTCGCCCCCGATCGACTCGGCGGCGGACAGGACGCGATCCGCGAGGCCGACCACCGACTGGGGGGCGATGTCCTGGCCATCGATGCGAATCCGCTCGCAGAACGACGTCAGGTGGGGCGAGGTGAAGAGGCCCGTCCGCAACCCGCGCCCGCGCAACAACGCCTCCACGAACGCGGCGGTGCTGCCCTTGCCGTTCGTTCCGCCGATGAGGAGGGCGGGCGCCGCCCGCAGTGGCCCCCCGAGGGCGCGATCGAGCGCCCGCGGACCTTCGAGCCCGAGCTTCTCGCCGAAGCGGACGAGCCCGTACAGGCGGTCGAGGGTGGCCAAGTATTCGGCGTCGAGGGGGGGGGCGGCGCGGCGTGTCACGCAGTGAAGACTACGCCGCATGGGCCCGATTGCGCGCCCCCGAATCGTTCAACCGAGCCCTTCGAACTGATGGCGCAGGTCGAGGAACTCCAGGTAGCGGTCGAGCCGGGCCAGGTCGGGAAGCTCGATGTGCTCGTCGCTGGTCTCGCCGACGAGGCCCCGCTCGCGGAAACGCTGGAGCACGGCTTCGATTTCCACGGCGGGCAACCCGAGACGCTCGGCGAGATCGACGGCGCCGACGTCGAGGTGAACGTGCCCGTTGCGTCGCTGCCCGAACCGCGTCGCGACGCGCTTGAGCGCATGGGCGATGCGGCTGTGCGGATCGCGATACAGGAGAAGCGCGACCTCGTCGTTGGCCTCTTCGAGCCGAAGGGCGAGCTTGCGGATCAGGCGCAGCGCCACTTCCCGGTGATGCCAGACGAGGGCGTCGAACGCCTCGGGCCCCACGACGAGCAGCTCGGCGTCCTCGACCACGGTCGCGGTCGCACTTCGCGGCCGGCCGTTCAGGATCGCCATCTCCCCGAAGAACTCACCGGCCGGCAGCGTGGTCATCGCCTTCTCGACGTTCCGGACGCGTTTGCTGATCCGCACGCGACCAGAGACGATGACGTACATCTCCACGCTCGTATCGCCCTCTCGAAAGAGCACGGTCCCGGCAGGCACGGCGCGGCGGTTCTCGGCATCCATCTGGGCGTCTCCTCCGCTTCCGGCGCGCCCGTCGGGCGCCCGTTCTCCCCGAAAGCCGCGTCCTCGAGGAACCGGGCGACACGGGTCGGGTACGCCGCAAAGGAGCGGTGAAGCCCGGCGAGCGCGCCGCGCAATCGTTCGAGGTCCGCGGGGTGATCCACGTCGAAGCAGGGCTCCAGCCGCTCGTATCGGAGCCCGGCGCCTTCGATCAAGTCGATGGTGTCGCCGAGGACCCGCCCCCCCCCCCACTGCGGCCCGTCGAAGCACGGAGGGACCTGCTCCTTCGCCCCGATGAGATAGTAGCCGCCGTCGAGTGCCGGGCCGAGGACGACGTCGGCGCGGTCGAGCGCGGCGAACGCGGCGTCGACCCGCTCCGGCGGCATCGTCGGACTGTCGGTGCCGATGAGGACGGCTCGGGGCGCGCGCTGCAGGGCCCACGCGAGCGCGGTCGCCATCCGGGCACCGAGCTCGGCCCCTTCCTGGTCGGTCTGGGGCCCCCCGAGCGTCGACCAGAAAGGGTCGTCGGGGACGCCGGCCCGACAGATCACGACGGCCCGTCCGGGGGAGGCGTGGGCTCGATGCCCCTCGACGACGTCGACCACGCAGGCGTGGTGGAAGCGACACGCGCCCTCGGGGCCGAGCGCGGGGATGAGTCTCGTCTTGACCCGCCCGGCCACCGGAGCCCGCGCGAAGATCAGCAGGATCTCCGCGAGGGGGGGCGTCACGGCCGCCCCCGGACGAACTCGCGCCCGATGGTAAAGAGTATCTTGGCCCCTGCTTTGACCGAGCCCTTCAGCGTGCCGGCGACCTTGCTCTGCCCGGCGACGCGCCGACGGTACCGGACCGGCACCTCCATCCAGGGAATCCCGAGGCGGGCGGCCCGGGCCTGCATCTCCACCGTCCACCCGAAGTCCGGGTCGCGCATCTGCAGCCGCTCGAGCGTCGCCCACCGGACGGCCCGCATCGGCCCGAGATCGGTGAACCGGGCGCCCCACGCCAGCTCGATGAGTCGACAGGAGAGCGCATTGCCGAATCGCTGGACCGGGGTCAGTGCGCCCGTGTCGGCGTTGCCGGTCACCCGGGAGCCGATGACGAGTTCGGCCCGGTCGTCCCGGAGCGGCGCGAGCAGGGCCGGGAGATCCGCCGGATCATCGGCGCCATCGGCATCGAGAAAAACGACGGCGTCGGGGGGATCGTCGGCGAGTCGATCGAGGCCGGCGAGGCACGCGGAGCCGTACCCCCGGCGGCCGCAGAAGACCACGACGGCGCCGGCGGCGACGGCGACCTCGGCGGTGCGATCTCTGCTGCCGTTGTCCACGACCACGATCCGCTCGAGCCCGCGCCCGGCGAGGCCGGCCAGGACGGCCGGGAGGCTGGCCTCTTCGTCGAGGGCGGGCATGAGGGCGGCGACGCGCATGGGCGCCTTGCCTACCGCCGGCGAAGACACGCGCGCAAGGGCGTTGCGGGGGGGCGCCCTTTGGCATAGCGTCCCGCCCATGTCGAAGGGGACCACGTACCGACAGGCCGGCGTCGACATCGAGGCCGGCGACGCGCTCGTCGAGCGGATCAAACCGATGGCACTCCGCACCCGCCGGCCCGGCGTGCTCGGTGGCCTCGGCGGATTCGGCGGGCTCTTCTCGCTGAAGGACGCGGGCCGGTACGACGATCCGGTCCTCGTCTCCGGGACGGACGGCGTCGGCACGAAGCTCAGGCTCGCGTTTCACCTGCGCCGCCACGACACGGTCGGGCTCGACCTCGTGGCGATGTGCGTGAACGACATCGTGACCTGCGGGGCCGAGCCCCTCTTCTTTCTGGACTACTTCGCCACGGGCAAGCTCGATCCCGACGAGGCCGCGGCCGTCATCGAGGGCATCGCCCGCGGCTGCGAGCGCGCGGGGTGTGCGCTCCTCGGCGGCGAGACGGCCGAATTGCCCGGTTTCTATCCCGGTGGCGAGTACGATCTGGCCGGCTTTGCCGTCGGCGTGGTGGAGCGGGCCGCGATCATCGACGGCCGCCGCATCGCCGCGGGGGACGTCGTCGTCGGTGTCGCGAGCTCGGGGCTCCACAGCAACGGGTACTCCCTGGCCCGGGCGGTCTTGCCCTGGCAGGACGAGCCCGGGCTTGCCGCCGAGCTTCTGACGCCGACCCGCATCTATGCGCGGGCCGTCGCCGCCGTGCGGACGGCCGCGGACGTCCGCGGCATCGCGCACATCACGGGCGGCGGATTGCCGGGCAATCTCCCGCGAATCTTCCCGGAGGGTCTCGGCGCTCGTCTCCGGGCCGACTCCTGGAGCATCCCGCCCATCTTCGAGCGCATCGCCCGAGAAGGGCCGGTCGACCGAGACGAGATGTTCGAGGCCTTCAACATGGGCGTCGGGCTCTGCGTGGTCGTCCCGCCCGCCGACGCCGCGCCCGCCATCGCCGCGCTCGCCGCCGCCGGCGAGGTCGCCTGGCGGCTGGGCGAGGTCGTCTCCGGCGAGGGCGTTTCGTGGGCGTGAGCGTGCCTGACGGCCCGCTCGAAGATCCCTCGGCTGGCCTCCGGCGCCCGCTTCGTGTCGGGGTCCTGGTCTCCGGGAGCGGGACGAATCTTCAGGCGGTCCTCGATGCGGCAGGCGCCGACGCGCCGTTCGGCATTGTCAAGGTCATCAGCAACGTGCCCGGCGTCCGTGCGCTCGAGCGGGCAGCCGCGGCGGCGGTCCCATCCGAGGTCGTCGACCACCGCCGGTTTTCGGACCGCACCGCATTCGAGGACGCGCTCCTGTCGTCGTTCCGCGCGGCCGAGGTCGACGTCGTCGTGCTCGCGGGGTTCATGCGCCTCCTGACGCGGCAATTCCTCGACGCGTTTCCCCTGCGAACACTCAACGTCCATCCGGCGCTCTGCCCCGCCTTCCCGGGGGTCGACGCGCCAGGGCAGGCGATCGCGTGGGGCGTCGCGATCACGGGGTGCACGGTGCACTTCGTCGATGCCGGCACCGACACCGGGCCCATCATCGCCCAAGCCGCCGTGCCCGTTCACCCGGAGGACGACGCCGCGCGCCTGCATGCCCGGATTCAGCGGGAGGAACACCGCCTGCTTCCCCTCGCCCTGCGGTGGTTCGCCGAGGGACGCCTGCGCGTCGATGGGCGTCGGGTCCGCGTCCTGCCGGACGCCGATGACGGCCGCGCGACCGAGGGAGCATCGTGGCCGAGCACTTCGACGCGCTGATCGTCGGGCGGTCCTTTGCCGCGTTGCTCGCGACGGCGCTCCTTGCCCGCCGGCGTCGCCGCGTGCGCCTGTTTCTGCCCGAGACCCACGCCGCGCTCCTCGAACCGTGGCCCGTCGCCCTGATCGGGCTGAAGGCCTCGCCGATCGTCCGCCGGGTGCTCGACGAGCTCGGCCTCTCGCATGCCGTCCGAAGCCGCCTCGACGGGGTGCCCCCCTCGCTCGGGATCGCGCTCCCCGACCGCCGGTTCCCGCTGCCGGCAGACGTCCGACAACGCGGGATCGAGCTCGGGCGAGCGTTCCCGGAGCACCGTGCGGCGCTGCTCGCCCTCTTCGATCGGATTGACGGATATGGGGGCAGCCTCGACGCGGTTTTCGACGGTGAGGTGCCCCTCCCTCCCGTCGGTTTCGCCGAGCGCCTCCAGGTGCGCCGCGTTCTCAAGGAGATCCCCGCCGGACAGCTCTCGCGGGAACAGCCCCCCGTCCCCGGGCCGCTCATGGGCCTGTTGCGGGCCGTCGGCGGTCTTTCGGGTCTGCCGCCGCCCCCGACGGATGGCCTGACCGCTGCCCACGCGAGGGCCCTGTACCTGTGGTGCCACGGCGCTGCGCCGCTGCGAGGGGGCCTCGACGCGCTCCGCCTGCTCGTCGAGGAGAAGGCCGCCGCCGCCGGGGGCAACATCGATCCCCGACGACGGGCGGCCCGGCTCGAGGTCGACGGCAAGACCATCCGGGCCCTCATCACGGCCGACGGGCACCGCCTGACCGCCGAGACGTTCGTCGTCGGCGATGATGACGCCGTCCTCGCCCGCCTGTGCACCGAGACGGCCGTGCCCTTGGGGCCCGCGGCGAGCGCGGTCCGGGTCCCGCTCTCGCGGCTCGGGCCGTTGCCGACGAGTCTGCCCGACGTCCTGGCCTGGCAATACGATTCCGGCGGGGCGTCCGCCGTCGTCCGCCGCGAGCGCGACGCACTCACCGTGCTGTGGCCGCCCGGCCCGGTGCCCGATCTGGGCGCACTGCTCGGCCAACCCGATGCGCCGGAGCTGGGCACCCTGGCGACGCCCGTCGCCGCGCCCGTCGTCGCCCGGGGTGATCCCCTCTCCCTCTGGCGGCCGGGTCCGCCGACCTGGCCCCGCAACCTCGTTCGCGTCGGCGCCGGAGCGCTCCCGGGGCTCGGCCTCGAGGGCGAGTGCCTGACGGCCTGGCACGCGGCGCGGCGCCTGGACGAGCGCTGGCAGGGCTCACCGCTCTGGCCGTTCGGGCGCCGGTGACGTCCGCGGCCCCCCGGGGAATTGCCGTCGCGCGGGAATCTTGCTAGAAATTGCGCGCAGTTACATCATCTGCGTCCAGTGTGACGTGAACGCCGAGACCTCGAGGTGGCGGATGACCAAGGGTGAGCTGATCGACATCATCGCGCAGCGAGAGGGGTTCAACCTCAAGAAGGCCGAGATCGTCGTGAACACCATCTTCGACGCGATGGGCGAGGCGCTCGCGCGGGGTGAACGGGTCGAGATCCGCGGCTTCGGCTCCTTCGAGGTCCGCGAATACGAGGCCTACCGGGGGCGCAACCCCAAGACCGGCGAAGAAGTCTACGTGCGGGCCAAACGCGCGCCGTTCTTCAAGACGGGCAAAGAGCTCCGCGAACGCGTCGACCTGAGCTGACGCGCGGCGAGGAGAGCCGGTCCTCGGGGCTCCCCCGTTGACATGCGTCGCGCGTGCGGGCTAACAGAGCGGTTTCCGCCGAACATCCGTTCAGGAGACCCCCCGCGATGAACGACTTCGTTCACCTGCATCTGCACAGCCAGTACAGCGTCCTCGATGGGGCCATCCGCCTCGGGGACATGATGCCGCGCCTCAAAGAGCACGGCATGACCTCCGTCGCCGTGACGGATCACGGCAACATGTTCGGCGCCGTCGACTTCTACAAGAAGGCACAGAAGTACGGCATCAAGCCCATCTTGGGGGTCGAGGCCTACGTCGCCGAGGGGGACCGCCGCGACAAGACGCGCAGCGCGTTTCACCTGATCCTCCTCGCCCGCAACGACACCGGCTACGCCAACCTGCGCAAGCTCGTCTCGTTCGCCTATCTCGAGGGCTTCTACTACCACCCGCGCATCGATCTCGGCCTCCTGCGGCAGCACAGCGAGGGCTTGATCGGACTGTCCGCCTGCCTCGGCGGGCAGATCGCGCAGACCGTCCTCAAGGGTCGGCCGGACCACGCCCGCGAGCTCGCGCGCACCTACCGGGACATCTTCGAGCCGGGCTGCTTCTTCCTGGAGGTGCAGCCGAACGGCATCCCCGAGCAGAAGGTCGTCAACGAACTCTACCGGCAGATCGGCAAGGAGCTCGACATCCCCCTCGCGGTGACGAACGACTGTCACTACCTAGATCAGAAAGACGCCAAGGCGCACGAGATTTTGATGTGCGTCCAGACGGGCAAGACGCTCGACGACCCGACGCGCATGCGGCACGACACGGACGCCTTCTGGCTGCGGCCGGGCAGCGAGATGTGGCGCCTGATGGGCAGCGAGTTCGGCGACGCCCTCGAGAACACCGTGCGCATCGCCGAGATGTGCAACGTCAAGCTCGACCTCGGCAACGTCTACCTGCCCGCGTACCGCGTGCCCGACGACATGACCATCGACGAGTTCCTGGTCAAGAAGTCGCAGGACGGCCTCGTCGAGCGTTTCAACGAGTTCGCGGACGTCGGCAAGTCCGTCGACCGCGCCGAGTACCAGCGCCGCCTCGACGACGAGCTCGGCGTGATCTCGAAGATGGGCTTCGCCGGCTACTTCCTGATCGTGCAGGACTTCATCAACTGGGCGAAGGACCACGACATCCCCGTCGGTCCGGGCCGCGGCTCCGGCGCGGGCTCGCTCGCGGCCTACTGCCTGCGCATCACGGACATCGATCCCCTGCCCTACGGGCTGCTCTTCGAGCGTTTCCTGAACCCCGAGCGCGTATCCATGCCCGACTTCGACGTCGACTTCTGCATGAACCGACGCGACGAGGTCATCAAGTACGTGATGGAGAAATACGGCCGGACGCAGGTCGGGCAGATCGCGACCTTCGGCAGCCTGAAGGCGCGCGGGGTCATCAAGGACGTCGGGCGCGTGCTCGGCATGAGCTTCGGCGAGACGGACAAGCTCAGCAAGCTCGTGCCCGAGGTCCTGAACATCACCCTCGACGACGCGATGAAGCAGGAGCCGCGCCTCCAGGAGATCTACGACTCGGAGCCCCGCATCCGGGAGCTCCTCGACATCGCCCGCTCCCTCGAGGGCCTCAACCGCAGCGTCGGCATGCACGCCGCGGGCGTCGTCATCGGCGACAAACCCCTCTGGGAGTACTGTCCCGTCTTCAAGGGCGCCAACGAGGACCTCGTCACGCAGTTCGCCAAGGACGAGGTCGAACAGGCCGGGCTCGTGAAGTTCGACTTCCTCGGACTCAAGACGCTGACCGTGATCCAGACGGCGGTCGAGCTCATCAACCGGGGCAAGAAACCGGAAGACCGCCTCGACCTCAACAAGCTCCCGCTCACCGACCCCGGGGTCTACGAGCTCATCAGCCGCGGCGACACCGAGGGCGTGTTCCAGCTCGAGTCGAGCGGTTTCCAGGAGCTCCTCAAGAAGCTGCGCCCCGACAAGTTCGAGGACATCGTCGCCGCGGTGGCCCTCTACCGGCCCGGTCCGCTGAACTCGGGCATGCTGGACGACTTCATCGACCGCAAGCACGGGCGCCAGAAGATCGTCTACCCGCACGACATGCTGAAGGGCATCCTGCAGGAGACCTACGGCGTGATCGTCTACCAGGAGCAGGTGATGCAGATCGCCCAGGTCCTGGCGGGCTTCACGCTCGGCGGCGCCGATCTGTTGCGGCGCGCGATGGGCAAGAAGAAGGCCGACGTGATGGCGCAGCAGCGCGCCGTCTTCGTCGAGGGGGCGGCGAAGAACGACGTCCCCGCCTCGCAGGCCGGCGAGATCTTCGACCTGATGGAGAAGTTCGCCGAGTACGGCTTCAACAAGTCCCACTCGGCGGCCTACGCGCTCATCACGTACCACACGGCGTACCTGAAGGCGCACCACAAGGTCGAATTCATGGCCGGGCTGCTGACGAACGACAAGGACGCCAGCGACAAGGTCTCGAAGGGCATCCGCAACGCCCGCAAGATCGGCATCGAGGTCCTCGCCCCCTCCGTGAACCTCTCGGTGGCCGACTTCGACGTCGTCGACGGCAAGATCCTCTTCGGCATGGCCGGCATTCGCGGGGTCGGCGAGAACGCCGTCGAGGCCATCGTCGAAGCCCGCAAGGCCGACGGGGTCTTCAAAGACCTCTTCGACTTCTGTGAGCGCGTCGACCTCAAGCGCGTGAACAAGAAGGTCCTCGAGGCGCTCGTGAAGTCGGGCGCGTTCGACTTCGCCCGCATGCCCCGCGCCCGGATGATCGCGTGCCTCGACCTCGCCGTCGAACGTGCGCAGCAGGCCCAGAAGGACCGCGCGGCCGGCCAGGGCAGCCTCTTCGACCTGCTCGGCGGTGGGGGCGGAATGAAGGCGAGCAACAAGCTGCCCCCCGAGCTCGCCTCCGTAGACGAGTGGCCGCAGCGGCAGCTCCTGGCCAACGAAAAGGACTGCCTCGGGTTCTACGTCAGCGGCCATCCCCTCGACCGCTACGTCGACCAGATCGAGCAATACACGACCGCGACGATCGAACAACTGCGCGAGATGGAGAACTACGCGCGGGTCACGATCGCCGGCATCCAGACGGCCCTCAAGGTCCGCCCGTTCAAGAGCGGCGAGGGCAAGATGGCCATCATTCAGTTCGAGGACCACACCGGCAACGTCGAGGTTCTCGCGCTCGGCGACGACTACAATACCTACGAGAGCCTGCTCTGCAGCGACGAACCCTTGCTCGTCCAGGGCACGCTCCGCGTCGAGAAGGAAGAGGACCGCGTCAACGTCAGCGTCCGCATCGGCGCCGGGCGGCCGCGGCGGGGCGAGCCCGAGGCGACCGGCCCCTTCGTCACGCTGCTCGCGGACGTGCGCAGCAGCCGGGCCCGCGCCGTCGAAATCGGCATCGCGGCGGCCGCGGTCAGCCCGGAGCGGTTGTCGGCGATCGGGGCGCTTCTGCGCGAACCCCGCCACGCCGGTCAGTGTGACGCGTTCCTGCGCATCACGACGGCCGACGGATGCGACGTCAAGCTGTCCGTCCCCGGCGTCCGGATCGCCCCCGACGACGACCTTCAGGACCAGATCCAGCGCATCTTCAGCGGCGCCTGCACCGTCTCGGTGGTCTGACGCGACGGCGGCGCCTCAGCGTGCGTCGAGCCACTCGAACGGGAGTTGGTTGCGCGGCGTCTCCTGCGCCTCCTCGCGCGTCAGGAGGATGCCGGCCGTGACCCCGCCGGCGACGAGCACCGCGGCCCCGGCCCAAAGCCACCAATGGCCATACCAGGGTGTCGCGGCCTCGCCGAACTCGCTGCCCGGCGCGAGGGCGATGAGGTGCGCATCGAACGTGTAGGTCTCGCCCGCGACGACCTCGAGCGACTGGCGAAACGTCGAGTAACCGGGGGCACGCACCTCGAGCGAGCGGGTACCCGGTGAGATCTCGCCCTCGAACGGGACCTCGCCGATTTGCCGCTGATCGACGGCGACGATGGCCCCCGGCGCCGTCGAATCGACGATCAGCACGCCCGCCAACGCGAGCAGATCGATCTCCAGGACGTGCTCCTCGCCCCGCTTCACCTGGAACGTATCGAGGTAGTCCGAGTGACCGGGTTTGGTCACCTTGATGGTGTGCGTCCCCGGCGAGACGGGGATGGGGGCCTCTTGCGGGACGGTGCCGACCGGCTGGCCGTCGATGTAGATCCGCGCCCCCCGCGTGGTCGAACGAACGACGACCGCGGTGGCGACGCGCTTCGGAGGCGTCTTTCCCGCCCCCTTGCCGGCCGGAGGGCGGGTCGGGGGGCGCGCCGCTGCGACCGGGCCGCCGGGCAGCGCCAGGGGCAGGCAGAGGCAGAACACGCCGACGACGCGGCGGAGGTGGCGGACGGTGGGGGCCTGCACGGTTCCTTCGAGGGCTGTCGGCGCGTCGGTGAACGCCCGCGGCAGCGTACCACAACCCCAGCGGTGGAGCGCCCCAAAGGGGTTTTCAATCCGGTACGGCCGTGCTACTTGGCCACTCCACGCGGCCGTCGTCGGGCTGGCCGGCGCGGCGCGCCGAGCCACAGAAGTCCCCACGCGGGCCGCGCTTCGACTCTTCCGGAGGCCTCTGGTGAAGCGATCGCTGACGACCATGACGCTGGCCCTCGCGGCCGTCCCTGCTGCCCGCGCCCAGCAACCCGACGCGCCGGCCCCTGCGCCCGCCAGTGAAGCCGCCCCGGCCG
>JAKLJY010000019.1 GCA_023150895.1 Myxococcota bacterium
TGGAACGATGCAGCGAGAAACGACACGGTCGTCCGCGTTCACGGCTGGTCGAATCGTTTCGTCAGGACGCACCATGGACGGCAGTCTACCCCGGCGCCATCGCCGGGCAACGAGCACGCGCCGAAAACCGCGGCCCCCCGCTTGTCTGCGCCGGGTTCGTGCCCACGGTTGGCCTCGTGCATCCCCGAAAACTCCATCCGCTCGACCCGACCGTGCTCGGCCGGGACGCCCTCGGCGCCATCTCGATGACCATCGACGAGACGCTGCCCTCGTTGACCCGGGGCGGCTTCCGGTTCTTGCCCAACGGCAACGTCGAACTCTCCGATCCCGAGGCGGTCGACGCGGTTCGCCACCTGCGGCACGCCGTCGAGGCGGCCCTGCCGGTCGACGTGCGCGAGCACGTCGGCGAGAAGAGCGGCCTCGGGTGGAACCTCTTTTTCGGGCACGTCGTGGGGTTCTGGCTGCCGCAACGCTTCAAGGTCGGCTTCCTGCGCGCGCTGGCCGACCGAGCCGCCCTGCACGGGGTCGACCTCGCGCTGCGGTGGAACGAAGGCCGGGTGGTCGCGCCGAGGGAGGCTCGGGTGGGCCCCGTGGCGCTCGTCGCCGGCACGGGGATCGGCGTGGCCGCCGGCGTGCTCGTGCAGAATCTCTGGCCCTACAACCCGGCGCTGCCGCTGCTCACGGCGGGCGCGGGCCTGGTTGCCGGGCGTTGGTATCAGCGGCTCGTGCCGCGACGCGAGTGCGGGGACCGCCTCTGCCGTACGCCACTCGGTCGCGGCGAGGCCACCTGCCCCTCCTGCGGGGCGGCGCTCACCGACCGCCTGAACTGACGACCACCCATGGATGATCTCGAGCGCCGGGAGCGCCTTTGTGCGTGGTTCGCGGCCGGGCACCGCGATCTGCCCTGGCGCCGAACGCGCGACCCCTGGGCCGTCTGGGTTTCGGAGATCATGCTCCAGCAGACCCGCGCGGCCTCCGTCGTGCCCTACTACCACCGCTTCCTGGCGCGTTTTCCGACCCCGGCGGCGCTCGCGGCGGCCCCGATCGACGACCTGCTCGCCCTCTGGGCGGGGCTCGGCTACTACGCCCGCGCCCGGAATCTGCACCGTGCCGCCGGTGAGGTCGTCGCCCGCCACGGGGGCCGCGTGCCGGACGACCCCGAGGCCTTCGGCGCGCTGACCGGTGTGGGGCCCTATACCGCGGGGGCGGTGCTCTCCATCGCGTTCGGGCGGCCGGCGCCGGTGCTCGATGGAAACGTCGAGCGCGTCCTGACCCGGTGGGCGCGCGAGGGAGGCGATCCGAAACGGCCACCGTTGCGGGACGCGCTCTGGGCGCGGGCGCGGTCGCTGGCCGACGGCCCGACGCCCGGTACGTTGAATCAGGCGCTGATGGAGCTGGGGGCGACGATCTGCACCCCGCGCACGCCGAGTTGCCTGCTCTGTCCGGTCGTCGAGGGCTGCGCCGCACGGGCGGCGGGTGACCCCGAGGCTTACCCCCGCAAGGTCGCGCGCGCCGAGCGCCCCGTGGAGCGCTACGTCGCCCTGCTGGCCGGCCCGCCCGACGGCGTCTGGCTCGTTCGCCGTCCCGACACCGGGCTCCTCGCCGGGCTGTGGGAACTGCCGATGGTCGAGGCGGGTCCCGCCCTCGAGGCGACCGCCGCGGCGGCGGGTTTCACGGTCGACCCGGCGGGTGAACGCCGCGGGGTCACGCACGCGTTCACCCACCGGATCTGGCAGGTCGACGTCGTTCGCGCGACCGGTGAACCTTCGTCCGAGCATTTCCCGACGGCGCGGCTCGTCCCGCATGACGGCTTGGCGGACGCCGCGCTCACGGGTCCCGCTCTCAAGGCGCTGCACGCCTGGGCGGTCGCCGGCGCGCCGCAGCGCAGGGGCGCCGGCCGGGCCCGCTGAGTTTCTTGCGGGAAGGGTCCGAAGACCCTTGCGGGAAATCTTGCCATTGGCAAGTCTTCGCTCTCCCCGGCAAACCCCAAACCAGCTACGGAGAAATTCGAATGGCGGCGCACGAAGGTCGATTCATCTGGCGCGAGCAGATCTCCACGGACGTCGAGCGCTCGAAGGCGTTCTACGGCGAACTCTTCAACTGGACGTTCGAGATCATGCCGATGCCCGGCATGGACTACATCATCATCCAGGCGGCGGGGAAAGGCATCGGCGGCCTCATGGCGCCGCCGCCCGAGGCACCGCCCATGTCCTTCTGGGGCACGTACCTCTCCGTCGCCGACGTCGATGCGGCGACGGCCAAGGCGTCGAGCCTCGGGGGTCAGGTCCACGTCCCGCCGACGGACATCCCGACGGTCGGTCGGTTCTCCTTCGTGGCCGATCCGCAGGGCGCCGTGCTGTATCTCTTCAAACCCGAGGGGTCGGAAGAGCCGCCGCCCATGGAGCGCCCGGCGCCCTTCACCTTCTGCTGGGAGACTCTGAACACGAGCGATCCGACGGCCGCGACGGCGTTCTACACCCAGGTTGCTCCGTGGACGGGCAACAGCTTCAACGGCATGGCCACGCTGAACGCCGAAAGCGGGCCGGTCGCCGATGTTCAGCCGGCCCCGCCGGGCGTGCCGTCGCACTGGCTCCTCTTCGTGGCCGTGCCCTCCCTGAGCGACCGCCGCGACGCGGCCGCGCGCCTCGGCGCCACGGTGATCATGCCCGAGATCGACGTCCCCGGCGTCGGCAAGATTGCCATCATCCAGGACCCGGTGGGCGCCTACCTCGGCCTCTTCGAACCCGGCATGGAGTGAGCCCCCGGCGAAGCGGGCGTCAGCCGGTGATCGGCGCGACGTCCGCCCGGATGATCTCGACGCGCTCCGCGAAGAACGGCTTTCGACCGTCCGACACCCGCAGGGCGTCGTAACTGGCGCCAATGTCGGGCCCGGGCAGCGACTCGGCGTAGAAGCCGAGACCTTTGTCGTCCACGAGACGGTCCGCCACGTTGCAGATGTGCAGGATGCGGCGCGTGCGCGCGTCGAACTCCGGCTTGTCGAAGGTGGCGTCGTGGTGGTGGCGCGCGACGAGCTCGAACTGCTGCCCCATGTTCCACTTCGTGGCGAGGCTCGCCCCGAAGACGGTGTGGGTCTCGCGCAGGGCGCCGAGGACCTCCTCCATCGACAGGACCTGGTTGGCCTGGCGCTGAAAGATCTCGGCGAAGACGCGCAGCATGAACTGCTCGCCCGAGTTGTGCAGGAGGCTGATCAGGTAGACCTCCTCCGGATCGGGATCCGCGACCTCCATGGCCAGCTCGCGAGCGAGATAGGCCGACACGCAGTGACCGGTCCACATCTTGCCGAAGATGGCCCGGAAGGCGGGCAGCTTGAAGCTGAACATGCCGCGCAGGGCCGCGGTCTGGGCGATGCTGCTGATGGTCCGGTTGCCGAGGCGCGTGACGGCGCTCTTGAGATCGGTGATGCGACCGCGACCGCCATAGGTGGCGGTATTGGCCGTCGCCAGAATCTTTGCCGCGATGGCCGGGTCCTTCTCGAGCACCCGCAGGACTTCCTCCGGCGAGACGCTCAGGTTCGACAGCACCCGCTGCAGCTCGTCGAGCACGCGGGGCATTTCGGGCAGGGCGATGGAGCCGTCGCGGATGCGGCCCACGATCTCTTTGATCAGGCCCCGAGCCTGGGCCGGCGGCGCCGCCGTGGCGACCTGCACCTGTCGGCGCGTTTCGCGCGCGACCCGCTTGAGCGCGTCGGAGACCGACTGCTTGGTCGCGGGCTTGTCCATCCAGTCCATGCAGCCGTTGCGCAGCGCGAAGACGACGTCTTCCTTGCGACCATCGGTGGTGCAGATCACCACCGGGATGGTCGGGTAGCGCTCGCGAATCTCCTGCAGGAGCTGCCCGCCGCGGAAATCCGGCGCTTTGATGTCGATGAAGACGACGTCGGCCCCCTTGTCGAGCTTCGACAGCGCCTCGGGTCCGCTGCGGGCCGTCTGCCCGGCCAAACCGAGCTGGTCGAGGATGCGGGCGGTCTCACTGGCCGCGCGTTCATCGGGATCAGCCACGAGGGCAGTGCGCTTGCTCATGCGGAGAGTGCCTCGACGACGGGCGGCAGGGCGGCGAGTCGGTCACAGGCCACCCGATGGCCGTCGCCCGTATCGCGGAGCGCGGGGACGGCCGCCGCGCAGGCGCGCGTCGCGAACGGGCAGCGGGTATGAAAGTGGCATCCGGACGGCGGGTTGATCGGCGTCGGCACATCGCCGTGCAAGACAATGCGTTGCCGGGCCCGACGCGGATCGGGCACCGGCACCGCCGACAGCAACGCGCGGGCATACGGGTGTTTCGGCGCCTTGAAGATGGTTTCGGTGTCGGCGACCTCGACGATGCGCCCGAGGTACATGACGGCCACCCGGTCGCACAGATGCCGCACCACACCTAGGTCGTGTGCGACGAAGAGGTAGCTCAGCCCGAGGTCCTCTTTGAGGTCCTTCAGCAGGTTCAAGATCTGCGCTTGAACCGAGACATCCAGGGCAGACACGGGCTCGTCGCAGACGATGAACCGCGGTCGCGGTGCGAGCGCCCGGGCGATGCCGATGCGCTGCCGTTGTCCGCCGCTGAACTCGTGCGGGTAGCGCAGCAAATAGTCCGGGTTCAGCCCGACCCGGTCGAGGAGCCGCCGGCTCTCCGCCTCGACCTCCGCCGCGGTGCGGGCGAGCCCGAAGAGGCGCAGCGGTTCGGCGAGGTGCTCGAGGATGGTGTGCCGCGGGTTCAGGCTGCTGAAGGGGTCTTGAAAGACGATCTGCATGTGCTGGCGATACGGCCGCAGCGCGTCCCGGGGCAGCGCGCGCAGATCGGTGCCCTCGAAGTGGATCTCGCCGGCGGTCGGCTCAATCAGGCGCAGAATGCTCCGCCCCGCCGTCGTCTTGCCGCAGCCGCTCTCGCCGACGAGACCGAGGGCCTCACCCGGCGCGACGTCGAGATCGATCCCGTCGACCGCTTGAACGTGCCCCACGACCTTGGGAAAGAGCCCACGGCGAATCGGGAAGCGCTTGGTCAGACCGCGGACACGGAGGAGAGGTTCGGCCATCGAGGGCGCAGGATTCACCGCCGGCGACGGCGGCGCAAGAGCAGCCCGCCGAGGAGCAGCAAGCCGAGGCTGCCGCGGACGACGGGAACCCCCGGGGCTGCGGTGCATCCGCCACCGCTCCCCCCCCCGCCGCCACCGCCGCCCGAGTCGATGACATCGACGACGAACGACCACTCCTGGCCGGCCGGACTCTCGAGGCCGCTCTCGTCGATGGCCACGACGCTCCAGCGATAGGTCGCCCCCTGCACGGGCTCGAGGAAGGCGAAGCCGGAGTTCTTCAGCTCCGCCGTCTCGTCGCACCGCTCGTTGCCGCCTTCGAGGGCCTGGCAGTAAGTCATGATGTAGATGACCGAGGTGCCTTCCGGGTCGGCGACATCCTCCCAGTCGAGGAAGAGGTTCTTCGGGCTGACCCGGCTCCCGTCGACCGGGCTCGTCAGGGCGGGCGCCGGCGGGGGCTCGTCGGTGACCGAGACGTAGAAGGGCTGCGAGACGATGTCGCTGTTCGCTTGCCCGTCCGTCGCCCAGACCTCGGCGATGAAGTCGGCGTTCTCCTCGAGGTCGAGCGGCACGGTGTAGCTCGCGCTCCCGGCACCGTCGACCGCGACGGGCTCGCTCTCCACCAGCGGGGCGTCCTCGGTCAGCATGCCGTCCGCGTCGGCGTACCGGATGCGGAAGACCAGGGAGACGGGGTCGCCGTCCAGATCCCGAGTCCCGGTGGCCTTGAGCGTCGGGCGCAAGGTGGTGACGGTCTCGTTCTTCTCGGGGGAGACCCACGTCGGCGCGTCCGGCGCGATGTTCTCCGTGTTGACCGTGAAGGCCCAGATCTCGCTGGGATCCGACGCCTCGTTGAGCTCGTCGACGGCCACGACCTTCCAGGTGTAGGCGGCGTTCTCGGTCAGCGCCTGCAGCGGCCGGAATTCGATCATCATCGTCTCGGGGTTCAGCTCGCCCTGACCGTTCGTCTCGACGACGCCTCGGGCGTTGTAGAGCGTGAACGTGTAGCTGATGTCGTCGCCGTCGAGGTCGGTGCAGGGCTCCGCCGCGAAGGTCGGGAACTTGATCGTGACCTCTTCGCCGTCCTGCGGGGCCCGCAGCACCGGGGTCGTCGGCTTGTTGTTGACCGCGTTCACGGTGAATGACCACGGCTCGGTGAACGGCGTGCGGGCGGGGCCCAGGATGGCGCGCGCGTGCCACCAGTACGTCGCGTCCTCGATGAGGATGCCCTCGGGCAGCGTGTAGCTCACCGTCTGGCCGTTGCCGCGCACGATCGGCTCGCTCTCGATGACCTTCGTCTGCAGGTCCGCGTCGGCGAAGACCTCGAAGACGAAGAGGGTGTCCGGGTTGCCGTCCCCGTCTTTGGGATCGATGACCAGCGGCGGATTCGAGGCGAGCACCCGAATGCCGTTTTCGGGATCGAGGTTCTCGGGTTGCGGGGGGCCGTCGTAGTCGTAGGGGTCGTCCCCGGTGGCGAACTCCTCGAGCGTGCTGCGCCCGTCCATGTCCGGATCGGCCGCGGCGTCGTTGGGGTCGTTGGGGTCGAGGCAGTTCCCGGCCTCGTCGCAGGTCACGACCTCCCAACTGTCCGGCAGGCCGTCGAGGTCCTGGTCCCGGAATTCGACGGGCACGATGATCTCGGTCTGAGCGCGCCCGCCGTCCCCGTCGTTCACCGCGATGCCGATGCTGATCGGCGACGCGCGGTACTGGTCGTAGGTCGGCACCCACGAGATGAAACCCGAGGTGGGGTCGATCTCGACGCCGACGGGGGGGTTGAGCAGCTCGAACTCGAGCGGGTCATGCGCGCCGCCCGGGTCGACCACCGGCATGACGTAGGACCAGACATCCCCTTCGCGGGCGGGGGGCAGTTGCGCGATGTCCTCGAAGCGGGGCGGCAGATTGCGCACGATGATCTGGGCCTGAACCGACGATTCGCCGCCGTCCTCGTCGCGCCCGATGAGCGTGACCAGGTAACGCGCATCGTCGAGCGCCGGGATCGTCCGCTCGAGCGCGGGGTCGTCTCGCACGTCGACCACACCGTCGCCGTCGAGGTCCCATTCCAGGGTGACCGTGTCCTGCGGCGAGGGGTCGAAGGCCGTGGCGGTGAGCCGGATCTCGCCGCCCTCGTCCACCGGCGCGTCGGCGCGCAGCGTGAGCCGCGGGGGCGCGTTCTCGACGATGACCAGCACGTTCGTGCGGATGATGTTCGAGCCGTCGTCCACCGCGCAGGTCATCGTGAAGATGCCCTGATCCTCGTAGACGAAGCTCGCTTCGCCGCTGCCGAGCCCCTCGACCTCGAAGGTGCCATCCCCGTTGAAGTCGAACGCAAACAGCAGGTCGTCGGCACCGGCGTCCACCGCGGTGCAACTGATCGCCGTGTCCGCCCCCTCGATCACGGGCTCGGCGACGCGGCACTCCACGAGGGGCTCGACGTTGCGGACGCGGACGACGGCATTGAGCAGCAGCTCGCCGCCGTCACGGTCGTGCACCCGGACGGAGATGATGTGCTCACCCTCCTGATTGAAGACGAGGGCCTGCTCCGTCTGGATGCTGTTGATGAGGTCGAAATTGCCGTCGCCGTCGACGTCCCAGTCGAAGAGCACGGGATCGTCGCCGGGATCGCTGGCGACGACGCTGACCGTGAAGCGTTCCCCCTCGTCGACGAACTCGGGGGCGCTGATCGTGCCCGTCGGGGCGGCGTTGAGGACCTCGACCGCAGTGCTGCCGACGGCGAGGCCGTTGTCTTCGTCGCGGACGCGCACGCCGACGATGAAGACGCCCTGCTGACGAAAGACGGTCGTGTAGGTGCTCGGGGCCTGATCGACCACGTCGTCCGCGAACGAGCCATCGTTGTCGAGATCGAACGAGTAGCTCAGCGTGTCGAGGGGCGTGTCCGACGCATCGACGACGATGTCGACGGGGGACCCTTCGAAGACCGGTCCCGTGTTGCGGATGCCCGCGACGACGGGGTGGGCGTTCAAAATCGAGATCAGCTCCGAACCGATGGTCTCGGCGCCCTGATCGTCCGTCAGGCGGATGTTGATCGGATACTGGCCGTTGTCCGGCCAGCGATAGGTCGTCTCGTCGAGATCGAGGCCCTCGAGCTCGAACACGCCGTCGTTGTCGAGATCGTAGCCGATCATCACCGGATCACGCCCGGGGTCCTGGGCGATGACCTGGATGGAGACCTCCGCCCCTTCGAGCTGCGGCCAGTTGCCGACCACCTCGAAGAGGGTGGGGGGCAGGTTGTTCACGACCACCGGGAAGTCGAACTCGGTCATCCCGCCGTCGTCGTCCGAGACGCGCACGCGCGCGCTGTAGACCCCGTCGGCGAAGTACTGGTGGCTCGCCCGGTTCTGGCGCAGGGCCTGGTCGTCGTACTGGCCGTCGCCGTCCCAGTCGAAGTCGAAGGTCAGCGCGTCCTGACCGGGTTCCAGCGTGACGACCTCGACGGTGAGCAGGCCACCCTCGTTGATGGGCGAATCCGTCGTGACGGCCTCCACCCGGGGCGCGACGTTGCGCACCACGATGCGGGCCGAATCCACGTCCCGTTTCCCTTGCGGATCGGTCACGCGGACGTTCAGCTGGTACACGCCGTCGTCGGGAAACGTCACGATCGTGTTCGCGCCCTGAGCGTCTCCGAAGTCGCCGTCTCCGTCGGTGTCCCACTCGTACGTCAGAAGCTGGTTGTCGACCGGATCCACCGAGCGGGCGGCCGAGAGCTGCACCTGCTCGCCCTCGTTGGTGTTGTAGGGCCCACCGGCGTCGGCCACGGGGCTCGGATTCGCCGGATCGATGTCGAAGTTGGCGATGCGGCTGCGTTCGCCGACCGTCAGGCCGTACAGCACCTCGCTCGTCATGCCCACGAGGTTCTGCACTTCGGCGATCACCGGCTCCCGCGTCGTCTCGACCACGATGAGGGTCATGAAGATCACGGTCTCGCCGGGCCCGACCACCACGTTGTGGAAATCCCAGGCCAGCGCGCTCTGGTCACCCGCGATGGGATAGCCGAGCCCGAAGCGGGCCGGGCGGTACCGCGCGCCGGCGCCGTGGACGAGGTGGGCGGCCGTCGGGCGGCCGCCGAAGGCGTCGAGATCGTCGGTCAGAATCCAGCGGTCGGTGATTTCGGCTTCGGCGTCGTCGTCGTGCGTGCGCCAGACGGCCGTGTCGGGGCCCTGATTGAGGCGGGCGCCGGTCGCGCCGCTCGTCCCGATGCGGACCGACAACTGCACCGCCGCGGCGCCCGGGTTGCTGATGATGTCGAGGTAGCGCACGAACCCGTTGGCGTTCGCCGGGTTGTTGCTCGGGACGTAGACCTTGCGCACGACCTGCAGGCCATTGACGACCGTCGCGGCGAGGGCACGCTGGAGGCCGACGAGCTCGGACACCGACGCGGCCCCGCGTGCGTCGTACAGGTCCGCGGGCCCGCAGGGCGACTCGCAGGCGTCGCAGACACGCACGCAGAGTTCGGGATAGCCGTTGAGCGTGTTCTGAACGGCGAGACCACCGCTGCCCGTGTCGTTCAGGTCGAAGGAGACACCGTTGGCCCCCGTCAGCGTCACCCAAGCGTGTGCGGGCGAGGCCGCGACGACGAGCAGGAGCGCGCCCAGGAGGACGAGCGGTCGCAGGATCGAGGGTCGCGAAGACCAGCGGCGGACCGGGACGGACTGTGCGTGCATGGCGCTCCCTGCGCTCGGGTTGGACCGGGGACGCGAGAGCTTAACACAGACCCTGCGTTCCGCACGAAACCGGCGGCTCGTCCGTGGTGCGCGGACGCACGACCCTCGCAGATCCGGGGCCCTGAAACGCAAAAAGCCCGGTCCTGGGTCGGGACCGGGCTCGCGTCGGCGAATTCCGAGGGGGATGGGTCGTTTGCGCTTCGAAGGCCGTCGTCGATCCGGTTCGTGGTCAGCGTCCCGGGGTCTCTTTCGACGTCTCTTGCCCTTTCCATCGCCCGTCCGCCCGAATCGCTGAGAAAAAAGTGCTCCGGCGTTTTTCCAAACTTTCGATCTTGGTGTTCAAGTGCTTGAGATCACTCATGAAAATCGAGCCGACCAGCAGGCTCCCGAGGCTCACTTTTTTCTCAAGGTCGGCGGGAGCGGGCCGATGTGATGATGCGGCCTCCTGCGTTCGATGCGCGGCCGGGCGTCACTGAACGCCGACGGCAACCGCCATATCGAGCGCGAACTGGTAGACCGCGTGAATCTGCCCGCGCCGAATCTGGTCGATCTCGGCCTGCAGGACCGCGCGACGGGCTTGTTGGCGCTGGCGCTCGGCGGCGTGCAGCGCGGAGACCGTACTCGCTTCGAGCGCCAGCCGGGCCTCCTGCGACAGCGCATCGGCCAGCATCTGCGTCGTCCGCTCGTACTCCGACAGGATGCGCCGACGCTCGGCCTCGAGGCGCTCCACCGTGACGCGCTCCCGAACGCGCTCGCTCGTCGCCTCGATGTTCTCGGGCGAAAGAAGGCCCTGGAGTACGGAGGTCGTGGCGTCTCGACCCACCCGCATCAGGTCCAGCAGGTGCGCCGTGCGCGCGTCGAAGAGGGCCAGGTCCTGCGCCAGGGCGGCGTCCTGCTCACGCAGGGTGGTCAGGGTCGTCTCGAGCTGTCGGATGGTCTGGCGAAGCCGCTCGTGCTCGGCCTCGCTGCCGGTCGGTCGACGCGTCCCCTCCGCCAGGCGGTCGTCGATGAGCGCAAGCTGCGTCTCGAGTTCCTCCATGCGCTCCGAGAGGTGGTCCAGACGCGACAGGCTGCGCTGGAGCGCCGAGGGCATCGTCTGGTCCACCCACCGCCGCGAGAGTTCGTCGCGGAGTTCGCGCTCGAGGTGATCCGGGCTCGGTTTCGGCAGCGCGGCGACCTCGGTCCGGTCCTGATCGGTCACCAGGTTCACCGTCGAAACCGGCGCGCGCTCGGCCGACGAAAACGGACGCAACGCGGCGGTCAGGGCAGCGGCGCTCTCGTAGCGCTCGTGCGCCGACTTGGCCAGACACCTGAGGATCACCTGCTCGAGCTCGGCGGGGATGTGGCTGTTGAACGCCCGGGGCCTCGGGGGCGGCGTGAAACAGTGCTTCTCCGCGAGATCCCCCGCGCCGCGCCCGGTGAACGGGAGCCGCCCGGTGAGCGCCTCGAAGAGGATGACCCCCAAGGCATAGAGGTCCGTCGCGGGGGAGACCGGCAGGTCCATCGCGATCTGGGGCGGCAGGTACTCCGGCGTCCCGAGCACGACCCCGCGGTGTGTATGCACGAGCGAGTGCGGCTGTTTGCCGAGCATCTTCGCGATGCCGAAATCCAGCATCTTGACGAAGTCGTCCACCCCGTCGTGGCGGATGAGCAGGATGTTCTCGGGCTTGAGATCACGGTGAATGATGTGGAGTTCGTGCGCCTTCGTCAGCGCCTCGAGGATCTGCAGCGCGATGGGGATCACCCGGGCGATGGCGACGGGGGTGCCGTTGCCCGAGATCGCCGAAAGGGCGAGCCCTTCGAGGTACTCCATCGCCAGAAACGGCAAGCCGTCGGGCGTCCAGCCGAGGTCGAAGACGCGCACGACGTGGGGGTGGTCGATCCGCGCGATGGCGCGCGCCTCCTGCTCGAGGCGGCGGTCGGCGTCGATGTTCTCCGGGAGGTCGCGGTGGACGATCTTCACCGCCGCGGCCTTGCCGGTCGTCCAGTGACGCCCGAAGTACACCGCACTCATGCCCCCGCGGCCAATCAGCCGTTCGAGGACGTAGTCGCCGACGCGCTGACCGATTCGGGTCTCGGGGGGGTGGGACGGATCGGCCATGGAGGGCTCCGGCGGAGGGCAGAGACCCGGCCGCCTCAGTTGGCGAGCAGAGCGACGCCGTCGTCGCTGCGTACCCAGATGCGCCCATCGGCGGCGGTGACGATGTCGAGCACCGCGCGTCCGGGCAGACCGTCGGCGAAACCGGCGACGGTGAAGGTGAGATCGGCCCCGGCCGGCGTACCGATCGCGAGCCCGGCGGCGGTGCCGACGAGGACGCGGCCGTCCGTGTGGACGGCGACCGAGCGGACGTCGTTCGACGGCAACCCGCGGGCCGCGTGGAAGTCCGTGAAGGTGCCGTCGAGGCCCTGCCGGAAGAGGCCGTCCGCCGTGCCGAAGTAGGCCGTGCCGTCGGCTGCCACCGCGACGGCACGCACGTCGGCGTTTCCGAGGCCGCCGATGGCGCGGGGAATGGCCGTCCAGGTCATCGTCGCCGGATCGAAGACGCCGACGCCGGCCGACGTCGCTGCGATGAGCTTGCCACCCGAAACGAGGGCCACCGCGCGCACGTCGTCCGACGGGAGGCCGCCGGCCGTCCCGGCCGTGTTGTAGAGGCGCGGGTTGCCCTGGTTCAACCGGATGACACCCGTGCCGGTGGCGATCCAGATGGACTGCGGCCCATCGACGGCGATGTCACGGACGTCCCCGCCGGCGAGGTCGCGGATGCGCGTCTCGTCGAGAACGACCCACATCTGCGCATCGAGACGGCGGCCGACACCGACCCCGGAGAGGGCGCACCACAGCTCGCCGCTGCCGGGCGCCTGAGCGCACTTGCGCAGCACGCCCGTCACGGAGGGCGGCAGCTCGAACGGCGCCTGACCCGGAGGGCTGGCGGCATCGGGCGGTGCGGTGAGCCCGAGAGCGAACGGGGTGGCCTCGGACCGGGCCGCGGAGTACAGCGGCTGGCCATCCGGACCGACCGTCAGGGCCGAGGCGCCGGCACCTTTCGGCAGACCGAGACCCGGGGAGACGTCGCGGACGACCGCCCCGCGCCCGTCGAGCACCGAGAAGCCGCCGACGTCGTCGACCGCCCCACACCAGCTCGCGAAGAGCTCCTGACCCGACCACTCGACCCGGACCGACGAGCCCTTGGCGTTGACGAGCCCGGCGTTCGCCGCCGTGTAGACCTTGACCGTCTCGCCGCCTTCGCTGTTCTCGGGCAGCGGGTCGAGCCCGATGCGGCGCAGCAGCACGCCCGTCGGCTGGCGCTGACTGTCGTCGAGCATGACCCACAGGCCCTCGCCGTCGTACGCCACGGACCAGGCGAAGTCGCTGCCGGTCGAGTTCGGCCAGCCGCCGGTCGCGCGGCGCAGCGTCGTCCAGGTGTTGTCGGCGCGACGGACCGCGACGCCCTGGGGCGTGGCGACGTAGACGAGACCGCCGCCGACGGTGAGGTCCTGCACGCGGACGTCGGGCAACTGCCCGCCCTGGTTCGTGACCGGGAACTGGAAGGCGCCCGCCGCTTCGGACCAGACGCTGACGCCGGCGTCGGTGCCCACCCAGAGGGTGCCACCGTCGTGTGCGAGCGCCTTGACCTGGTTGCTGAGGAAGTTGTTGCCCGCCGACTCGCGGGTGAAGGGGCTGAACGTCTGGTCCGCGTTGCGACGGACGATGCCGTTGCCCGCCGAGGCGATCCACACCTGGCCGTCCACGCCTTCGACGACGTCGCTGATCGGAGCGGCCGGGAGACCGTCGGCGGCGGTGAGCTGCCCTTGGGGGGTCGCATCGAGGCCGAAGAGGCCGATGCCTCCGTCGGTGCCCACCCAGACCGTCTGGCCGACCTGCCGGATGACCCGCACCAGCGGCAGGGGCAGTGCGCCCTCGAGCTTCCGGTAGGTCCCATCCGGGTTCATCACGTACAGGCCGTCGCTCGTGCCGATCCACAACAAGCTGCCGATGCGCGCCGTGGTGTTGACGCATGGGCTCACGAAGTTGCCGGCGCCGGCCGTGACGCTCGCGAAGTAGCCGTCGAGGCGGACGAGCCCTTCGCTCGTGCCGACCCAGGGCGTCCCCGCCTCGTGGGCGCCCACGCTGCGGACGTCGGTGGACGGCAGGAGGGCCGCCCCCGCCGGGAAGAGGCGCCCGTCGACGTCGATGCGGCGCAGGCCGTCGGCCGTGGCCAGGTAGCGACTGCCGTTGGGACCCACCGTCAGGGCACGGGCCGAGAAGCCGGTGTAGGTCGCCAGGGGCACGTTGCCGTCAGCCGGCAGGTGGGCGGCACCGTTCTCACCGAGCAGCCAGACGCTGCCGTCCGCCTCGCCCGAGACGGCGTTCAGGACGTCGCCGACCCCGGCCAGGCCCGTCACGGTGCGATCCACCGCGCCGTTCACCAGGCGAACCGCGCCGCCGGCCGTGGCGGCCCAGACCTGGCCGCCGGGCGAGAGCCACAGCCCGCGCACGTCCGCGGACGGAATCTGCGGAGCCGTGAGCAGCGTCCAGGCCCCGTTGGCATAGATGTTCAGGCCGGCGTCGCCGCCGACGTAGACGACGCCGTTCGCGTCCGAGGCGACGGCGCGCAGCCGCCCTTGCGGCCCACCGCCCTCGTCGCGCGGCCCGATGCGGACCGCGGTGCCGTTGCGCTTGTAGACGGAGACCGAGCCGTCGGCCACTACCCAGTGATTGCCGAGCGCGTCCGTCGCGAGGCCGTTCTGCGCGTTGTCGGCGAGGCCGTCCGCCGTCGAGCGCACCGTGACCAGCGCGTCGTCGACGAGGCCGAGTCCCCCGGCGGTGGCGGCGACGGCCCCCGTGGCCGTGCCTCGGACCGCGCGGACGTCTCGTCCATACGTGAGGCGCTGGAACAAACCGCGGCAGTCTGCGGCCCCCTGAGCGGGATTTGGCATCGCCGGGCAGTTGTCGGCCGCGTCCGCAACGCCGTCCCCGTCGAGATCCGCCGCGCAGGCGTCGCCCGTGCCATCGGCGTCCGCGTCGGCCTGATCCGGATTGGCCGTCTGAGCGCAGTTGTCGCGCCAATCGGGAACGCCATCGGCGTCGTCGTCCGGATCGCAGGCGTCGCCGGTGCCGTCGGCGTTCTTGTCGAGCCCGAGGCGGTCGGCCACCGTGGGGCAGGTGTCCGCCCCGTCCGCGAGGCCGTCGCCGTCGGAGTCCGCCGCACGCGGATTCGTGCCCCGCATGGCCTCCGTCGCCTCGTCGAGGCCGTCTCCATCGGGATCGGCGTCGCAGGCGTCCCCCTGGCCATCGCGGTCGAAGTCCAGCTGATCCGCGTTCGGGGCGTCCGGGCAGTTGTCGACATCCGGGGGGACCCCGTCACCGTCCGTGTCGCCGTCGCAGGCGTCGCCCTCGCCGTCGGCGTCGCCGTCCTCCTGGCCCGGATTGGGGGCCATCGGGCAGTTGTCCGCCCCGTCGGGCACCCCGTCCCCGTCGGTGTCCGTCGTCGCTCCCATGTCGCCGAGCCCGGCGTCGGTTGCGGCGTCCGCAAAGATCGGTACGTCCTCGGTCATGCCGCCGCCCGTGGGGCCGCCGACGTCGATGAGCCGCACGTCGGGCTCGAGGGAGGCCTCTTTGAACTTGTCGAAGTCGAGGCTGCAGCCGCTCACCGCACCGGTGAGCCCGGCGAGGTGGAGGACGGTGTGAAGGGCCCGCCGCCGGCCCCGGAGCGTGGACATCAGAAACTCCCCCAGACCAGCGCCGAGCCGCTCGGCGCCACGGAAAACCCGATCTCGCCGGAGGCCGCGTTACCGCCGCTGCCTGCGAGGAACCACCACACCGCGCCACCCGCCAGCAGGGCGCCGCCGGCCCCCCACAGGACGTTCGTCATCAGCACGCGGCTGTTGCCCGTATCGATGTCTTGCGAGGCGATGAGCTCGCCCTTCTTCTGCTTGTCCTCGAGTTGCCCGTGCAACTTGCTCGCCGACAGTGCCGTGACCACGCCACCGCCGATCGTCAGCAGGCCGACCCCCATCGTGATCGTCGGGAGCAACCGCGGCCCGGTGAACAGCGGCCCCCCGCCCCCGGTCGGTCCCCCGGACACGGCCGAGTCGGCGCCCTCTGCACCGCTCGAGAGCTCGGCCTTGACCGTGATGGTCTTGCCGGCCTCGACCTCGACGGTCTGCTTGAACGACGTGAAGCCGTTCTTGGTGACCTGAATCTCGTGCGTGCCGCGCTTCAGGCGCAACGGCTCGGGGAGCGGGCTCTTACCCACCTTCTTGTTGTCGACGAGGACGTCCGCATCCCGTTCGGTGATCATCATCGTGACCGTGCCGACCTGCCGGGAATCGACCAGCGTGAGATCCACCGAGGCGTCGCCGCCCTTCTTGAGTTCGAGCTTGCGACGGGCGGGCTCGTAGCCCTGGAACTCGCCGATGATGGTGTAGGTGCCGGGCAGCAGCTTGAACGTGAGCGGCGTCGAGCCCATCGCGCCCTTCGACTTCTCGTCGACATAGACCATGGCGCCCGTCGGGTCGCTCGTCACGCTGACTTCCTGGAAGAGGTCGGCGATTTGCTCCTGCAACTCGACGATGTGACGCTGGACCGCCGGGCGCTTCGGCGAGTTGGGCACCGCTTCGACGAAGCGCTGGTAGAACGTGACGGCGCTCGCGAGGTCGTTGGCCTTCTCGTAACAGAAGGCGATGTTGTAGAGCAGGTTGCCGCGCGGCTCGATGTTGAACGCTTGGCGGAACTCCTCTGCGCAGACGTCGAACCGGCCTTCCTTGAAGGCCTGGTCACCGCGGTCGTAGGCCGACTGATAGGCCGGGTTGTCTTGGGCGGCCGCGGGCAGCGCGGCGCAGAGCGCGAACGACACCAGGAGCCAGAGGCGGCGGTGGAGCAAGGCAGGTCCTCCAACAGGGAAGATGGCGCTCCATCCTATTTCGGGGTCCCGGCGCACCGCAACTCGGCAGCGCCGAATCAGGGTTTCACTTCAGCGTGAACTCCATCTCGACCGCCCCGATGCTGACGACGTCTCCCGACTTCAGGAACTGCTTCGTAATGCGCTGTCCGTTGACCATGACGCCGTTGGTGCTGCCGTAATCGGCGAGCTCGAAGCGGGCGTCCTGCACTTTGATGCCCGCGTGCCGCTTCGACACGGACTTGTCCGGGATCACGATCGCGTTGCCTTCGGCCGAGCCGATGTTGGTCAGGTTCTCCTTGATGAACCAGACCTTGGCGTTGAGTTCGCCCGAGCTGACGACCCGCAGCTTGCCCTTGTGGGGCAGCGCCTCGCAGTACTGGCAGACTTTCCACTCGACCGGGATGGCGTTGTTGCACTGCGTGCACGGCCGCGTCTCCGGGCCGGTCTGCACGACCTCCACCGGGCGACGGCTCGCCAGGATGCCGCGGATGAGGCGGATGAGAATCCACAACAGAAGCAGCCCGCCGACCACGCCGCCGGCGATCGCGAGGTACCTGAGGATGTTGCTCTTCGGGGGCGAGGTCTTCTCCGTCAGCGCCGAGGACGGGAACCGCTGCCCCTCGTGGGAGAGCTCGAGCTTGTAGTTGATGTCCTTGTCGCCCTCGAAGTCGAGCGTCTGGAACGACAGCACGTGCTGCCCCATCAGCTCCGCCCCGAAGTTCTCCATGTAGTTGCCGACTTCACCCACCCCGGAGGTCGCCGCCCGGTAGGTGCCGCCCGTGAGGTCCGACAGCTTCCGGATGCGCTTCTCCGTCTCGCGTCGCTCTTCTTCTTCCGGCGGCGGAACGTAGATGGTGTGGATGTGGACCCGCTTCTTGCCGGCCTCGTTCTTGATCTGGTCGGTCAGGTCTTTGATCTTGTTGGGGAAGCTCGCGTCCTTGTCCATGCCGTCGCCCACGACGAGCACGGCGCGGTTGCGACCGATCGAGGTGAAGTCGCTCGGAAAGAGGCGCAGCGCCCCCTGCACGGCCTCGAGCAGGGCGGGCGTGGTGCCGTCCGGCTTCTTCTCGTCGAGCCAGTTCTGGGCGGTGTTGTGCGCCGCGCTGAGCGTGCCCGAGTTCTCGATGGTGTTGCCGAAGATCATGGCCACGGACGTGTCGCCCGTCGCCCGCAGGCCGTTGAGGAGCTTCTTGGCCTTGTCTTTCGCCAGCGTGAAGTACTCCTCGGCGGCGATGTCCGCCTGGAGCACGATCACCAGGTTCACGAACTGGTCGCTGTCGGCCAGCTTCTTGACCTGCAGCGGGTTCCCCATGGGCTGACCATCCATGATGATGGTCCACTCCTTGGGGTCGTAGGCCTCGAGCGGCTTGCGGTACTTGTCGAGGAAGCTGACGAAAAAGACGAAGTTACCCTGCTCGGCGCCCTTCGGATCGACCGCGTCGAGGCGCAGGATGGTCGCCCCTTCGGTCTTCGGCAGGTCCTGGGCAAAGGCGGTGGCGGGCGGCGCGGCGACCCCGAGGAGGAGTGCCAGGCCGATCAGGTTTCGGAGCATGAGTGGGCTCAGTACAGTGCTTTGAAGCGGAGTTCGGTGCGGCCCAAGCGGATCGTGTCGTTGTCGATCAGCTCGTCCTTGGTGGTCTTCTTCTCGTTGAGGAAGCTGCCGTTCGTGGAGTCGTTGTCCTTGAACTCGTACTTGCCGTCCTCGTAGCGGATGATCGCGTGTTTGGACGACAGGTATTCGTCGGTGATGACGATGTCGCAGTCCGCGGCGGCGCCGATGCTGTTGACGCCATCGAAGATGCGGAAGTCCATGCCCTTCTGGTTGCCGTTCATGCAGACCAGCCAGCCCACCACGCTCCGCTTGGGGCCCTGGAGCTGGCTGATGTCGATGGCCATGGTCTTGTCGCCCTGGATCACCGGCATGTTGGGCGGTCCTCCGGGCGCCGCGGCGCCCCCGGGTCGATTGGGCACGGGCACGGGCGCGGGCGCCGCCGCGGCCTGACCGAGTGCCGCGCGGCAATACGGGCAGGCCTGCCAGGAGGGGTCCACCTCTTTATTGCAGCTCGGGCAGGCGGGGGCTGCCGCGTCATCCGTCTTCCCGCCGAATGGCCACCACCCCATCTTTTTGGACTTCTTCTCTTTCTCTTCGGGTTTGTCCTTGCCGGCGGCCTTTTTCGCCGCCCCCTCGGCGGCCTTACCGGTCTTGAGTACGGCGCCGCGGGCCGCGTTGACCGCGTCGGTCTCCGCGTTGTTGATCTTGCTGTCGATCTTTCCCTTGACGATGTCTCGGGGGTCTCTGAAGCCGAGGATCACCTGCGCCTCACGGGGAACGGGAACGTGGTCCGCCCACGGTACCGACCCATGATGATGTTCGTGCGACACGCCCTTGGCAAGTCCGCGGGCTTTTTTCGGGATTTGTGCGACACGCGCGCCGGCTGGCCGAAGATCTCTACAGGACCACGAGACCCGTCCGGAGGGATGCCCGATGCTGGCCGATGTCGACTTCATTCTCTGCCCGCCGCGCGCGGGCCGTGCCGATCTGCGGGGCGCCGGGCTGCTTCTGCC
The DNA here is from genome assembly GCA_023150895.1 of Myxococcota bacterium. GTDB lineage: Bacteria > Myxococcota_A > Bradymonadia > UBA7976 > UBA1532 > CAINDO01. Next base: position 19,185 of record JAKLJY010000019.1, read on the forward strand.
CGAGGGTCTGCCCCGCTGGCTGGTGTCCGGGGCCGTGCTTTCGGGTGAGCGCCTCGCGGGCGTCCGCGCGCCGCGGGCCCGCTGGTCGGACGTCGACGCCACCGCCGTCGATCTCTCGGGGGCGGTCCTTCCGTTCGCCGAGCTGCAGGACGTCCGCCTGGCCCACGGCGCGTTGCGCAAGGCCTCGCTGACCGGCGCGCGCTGCCTCCGGGTCGACCTCGCCGGCGTCGACGCCGAGGGGGTCGATTTCTCCGGCGCCACGCTGACGGACTGCGACCTCACGGCCGCCCGCCTGGTCTGCGCCGACCTGCGGGGCACCCGATTCGTCCGGGCGCGTCTCACCGGGGCCGATCTGCGAGACGCCTGGCTGGAAGGCGCGGCCTTCGTCGATTGCGAGCTGCGTTTCGCCGACCTGCGCGGGGTTCAGGGCCGGCCGCTCACCGCGGCTGCGGCTGATAGAACCAGAACTTGAACATGTTGATGTCGCGGTCGGCGGTCAGCATGACCTGTTTGACCGTGATGGTGTTCGTGTTGATGTACTGCGCCGGGATGGTGTACGGCCAGTTGCGCCAGCGGTTGCGCTTGTCCTCGCCCTTGCACTCGAGCAGGCGGGGCAGGCGCTCGCCGTTGACGTGAATCTCCGCCTGGAAATCGCCGTGGACGTAGTCCATGCGGCGAATGATCACGAGGTCCTGGTGCGGGGTCAGGTTCTTGACCACGAACTCGGACGAGCCGCCCTCGTGGGCGATGCCGGCATCTTCGATCAACGTGCCGTCGGGGTACCGCAGCTTCTGGCGCGTGCGGTAGGTGTCCTTGGCCCCCTTGATCTGGAACTTGTGGTCCTCCTCCGAGGCCTTGTCGAGCACGTCGATCATGTCCACGAGGCGCCACTCCTTGCCGTCGACGACGAGCGTGGCGGTGAACTCCTCGGACCGGACCTTGATCTCCTCGTAGGTGATGCCGCCGGGGATGACCGGACCGACTGTCGCAGCTGCCTCGGCCGCGCCCTCCATCACCTTCACCTCGATGACGTCCGGGCGGACCTTGTCGACGAGGTGATCGAGGCTCTCGCTCGCTTTCTTCTGGTAGGTGATGACGTTGTCGAGCTGCTCGTCCGTCCGCTTGCGCTCGCGCACCAGGCCGAGCATGAACTCGACGTTCTTGCGGAAGCCGCCGAACTCCTTCTGCGTCGAGAGATCGGGGAGGCGGCCCTCGACCTCGTCGACCACGTCCCATTCGAGGTCGGCGATGGTGCGCAGGAGGTCCCAGATGTTGCTGTGGTCGACGTAGGCCGTCTTCAGCAGCATCTCGAGCGTGATCACGGCGTGCAGGGCGTCCTGCGCGGCGAGGATCTTCTTCACCCGGGCGAGGTGCTGCAGGATCTTCTTCTGCGCGCCGAGGGCGTCCTCGAGCTTGCGCATGACCCCCGGGGGCAGTTTGGTGCCGCAGACGCCCGCCCAGCGGACGTAGCGCAGGTCGATCTCGTTGGCCGCCGGGTTGGTCGGATCGCGGGCGTCGGACACGCGCTTCGCGCCCTTTTCCAGGAAGACCCGCGCGAGCTCGACCTCGTGTTCGATGTCGGGCTCCACGATGCTGAACTCGACCTTTGCGCTCTCTTCGATGCGCCGGTGCCCCTGGAAATCCAGGTTCTCCTTGTAGGCGATGAAGTCGGCGAAGTCCTCGGCGTAGCGCAGCACGATGTAGATCGTCTGCGGCAGCTTGAAGTCGCCGGGGTTGATGGTCTTGATCTGCTTCTCGGGCAGCAGGATGTCGTTGCCCTGCCCGTCGATCGCGTATCCGGCGCCGACCTCGATGGAGAGGTCGCCACGCCCGCGGCTCGACACCCGCACTTCATCGGCGTAACCGGGCACGATGCCCGGGGCATGGAACGCGCGGTTGTGCAGCTTGCGCTTCTCGACGTGGTACCGCTCGGCGTCGTTCCAGTCCTGCTCGGTGGTCAGGAAGCCCTTGAAGAAGTTGATGCGCTTGTAAGGTCCCTGAGCCATCGCTCACTCCGAAATCTGGGGGGGTCCGCTGCGTTCGCCCGCGATGACGCCCGTGCCGCCCACGCGCCCCATGCCGATGACGAAGGCCTGCAGCTGATCGGACTTGGGTGCGGCCGCAAAGGTCAGCACGTACATGGAGTGCACCGGCTTCTCCATGCGGATGATGTCGTGCACCTTGAGAATGTTCTCGTTGGTGATGTCGGTGTACCGCGCGGGCACCTCGACGATGAAACAGTGCGAGAGGTTCACCTGGGGCAGCACGATGGAGTCGAGTCCGATGCGGACCTGGCCGATGCGGAAGCCCTTGTAGGGGAACCGGTTCTCGAAGACGCGCGGCTCCACGCCCGTGAAGATCGACAAGAACAGCTTGAGCCCACGAACGGTGCCCCGCCACTCGTAGATCTCGATGGCTTTGCGGATGAGCTTGCGCTTGCGTTCCTCGGGCCAGGCCTGATCGAGCGTGAGGGCCACCCAGCTCGCCAACCAGTCGAGGAACTCGGGCGGGGCCTCGCGGGGGTCGAAGTAGAGGTGGACCCGGTCGAGCTTGCGCTGCAGGTCGGCGGACAGGTGGTCGAAAATCCAGAGGAACTCGCGCAGGAAGTGCCCGCCGTCGCGGTCGGCCTTCTGGAAGACCTGCGGGAGGGCGTGCAGCAGGCTGCGTCGGGAGACGACGAGCTCGACCGGCTCGTCGACGGCCACGAGCGTGCCCGGCGCGGGGACCTGCCCGGTGACCTCGTCCGCCGGGCGGTAGGCCTCCTGGTAGCGGACGGCCACGCGCTCCGGATCGAATCCGGCGTTGCGCAGCATGAGCCGCGCGTTGGCGAGCGAGATGCCCGCCACTTCGGGCATGCGCACGGTCCGTCGGACGATTTGGCGAGGCGTGGTCATGTCAGTCGTTCAGCCGTTTCAATAGAACTGCTCGCGGGCCTTCTCGACCACGTCCACGTCCACGACATACACCAGCTCGTCCGGGGCGACCTTGATCTGCTCGACTTCTTCTTTGCGGTCTTCGTCCCGGAGACGAATCCGGTGCACGACGTCGACCCCTTCGACGTCCTCGATGACGTGGTAGAGGTCCAGCTTCAGCACGTTGCGTCCGAACGGCCAGCCGTCGCCGCTCCGCCCGCCGAGCAGCGGGTGCAGGAACGTCCGCAGGCGCTTCGAGACGGCCTCTTTGAGCTTGTCGAACGAGCCCGTGCTCTTGCGGATGATCTCCACCTGCAAACTGACCTCGACATAGCGCGGCGAGACCACCGAGACGACGGTCGTCACGAGTCGGCGCTCCTCGAGGAACTGCTTGACCCGGCGCAAGAGCTCCGTCGACGGCATCAGCTTCATCGTGAGGTCGAGGTTGCGGTCGTCGTACTTCGGGACGACCACGACCGAGACCTCGCCTTCGCGGCCGATGGTCGGCAGGCACTTGGCCCGGGCGATGCCGTTGCTCGCCTGCAACGTGAGCCACTCGTAGTCTTCGGCGGTGACCGCGCGGTTGCGGCTCTTGATGAGGTGCGGGCCGCGGATCTTGGCGTCCTCGACGGACTCCTGGTCGCTGCCGCCTCCGGCGGGGTACGGGTTCGTGACCGCCTCGACGTAGGCGATCGTGCGCCGCAGCGCCGAGATGGCGCCCGCCGTGACGTTGCCCCGCGCACCGCCCCCGACCCGGTACATCTCGGCGACGACGTTGGCGGCGCCGGGGGGCGGAATCAGGCCCCGCCGGCCGTCGCCGAAACGAACCTCGCCCTTGACGCGATCGATGACGTAGTGCCGGCTGCGAGGGCCCGATTCGAAGAAGCTCTCGACCTCGGACCAACGCACGGCGAAGCCGTTCTTGCCTGCAGGGGCGATGGCATCCTCGCCCGCGGCCTCGATGATCGTCCGGCGCTCGTCGCCCTCGGGGGCTTCGCGCTCGATGATCTGCAGACGCTGCCCCTCGAGCAGGGGCCCCTGTGAGAATCGGAACGTCTGGTTGGGCGTGCCGTCGGAGCGGCCGAGGACCTCGTTGCGAATCGTCGTGTGGTGGAGCGCGACGACGGCGTTGAGGAGCACCTGCGAGATGCGGGGCATCTGGTGGTACCCGCCCATCTCGAGGCGAGCACGCAGCCAGTGGAGGGCCTCGCCGAAGCGCTTCGAGGGTTTCCAGTCCGCCGGGCCGATGAGCTTGAGAAAGCCGCTCTCGGTGAACGCGCGCGTGCCGTCTTCGGGGGCGAGGTCGACCCAGTCGCGGCCGTTCCAGTACTCCCAGACCACCCGCTGCTCCGCCGCCAGGGCCCGGTCGCGGTCGGCGTAGTATTCGCGCAGATACTCCGCGTGGCGGCGGTCCTGCTCGATGGAGGTCTTCTCCGCCATGCGGAAGTAGATGCGCTGCGTCTCGTTCGGAAAAGCCTTCTCGAAGCCGAGGTAGAGCGCCGGGCTGTCCTCGGTAGACGGCTCGAAGGCCTGGAAGGTCTTGAGGGGCGTCTTGGCGGTGATCGAATGGTCGAAATACGCGAAGTCGTTGTAGGTCAGGACCGCCTCGACGGGGTGGTCCTCCTCGCTGTACCGGAACGTCAGGGACTTGATGTACGGCGGCCGCAGCGGGCGCTCGTCGCGCCAGATCCACTTGACCCCGTCGAGCTCGTACTGCCCGGGGATGCCGTAGTCGCCCTGCTCGATGCGCACGCGCACCCAGGGGCCGGTCTCGCCCTGAATCTCGACGTCGCCGAGGCCGCCCTTCGGCATGCGGAAGCGGATCTCGCCGGAGCCGGTGAAGGCCTCGGTGCCATCCTGGAAGTCGTACTCGCTGCTGCCGGTGGAGCCCTCGCGGGTCGAACGACCGAGGGTGACCCACTTCTTCCCGTTGTAGAACTCCCAGGCGAGGATGAGGTCCTCGCTCGGCTGCGGGGGGTCCTTCAGGCGCGCCTCGGCGAGCTGCACGTCGACGCGCACCATCGAGCCGGCCTGCGTCGGCAGGGTCTGCGGCAGCAAATAGAGCGTGTAGTTGGCCCGGGGCTCCTTGCTGAAGGGTTCCCAGACCGTCGTGAGGTCCCGCGAGTAGTAGATTCCGCTGTCGACGTTGGTATACGCCGACGACGGGGCGACCCCCTCGCCGAGCACCTCGACTCGGGCGACGATCGAGTCGATGACCGTCTCGTGGGGGTCCTTGGGGGCCTCGGAGAGGCGGCCGCGGATCCAGGGCATCGTCACGCCGTTGAGTTCGAGCCCTTCGATCTTGTCGATGCCCTCGAAGGCGATGGCGCCGTCCTCGACCTCGGTCAGGGAGCGGGTCAGCTCGCGCCAGCGGCGGCCGTTCCAGTACTCCCAGGACAGAAGCTCGACGACGGGGCGCATCGCGGAGGCGACGCGCACCACGAGGATGGAGTCCTCGCCGACCTTTTCGAAGCGGGGGTCACCCAGATACAGCGCGCGCTCGACGTGCGTCACCCCCCCGAAGACCTCGAAGCCGTCGGCGCGACGCCCCTCGATGAACGGGGTCTGGTCGGCGTACTCGTCGCTGACCTGCGTGTAGCAGCGGACGATGCGGTTGTCCGTGACCTGGATGTTGTCGGCCGTCTCGAAGACGACCGGCTCTTCGCGGCCCGTCACCTGCGTCGAGACCGGCGTGCCGGCGTGGACCCAGGTGGGCGGGCCTTTTTCGACCAGCTTGAACTGCAACAGCGCCCGCGCGGGCTGCGGGGGCTGCAGACGCACCCCCATCAGGTTCAGGAACGCGATGTAGTTCTTGTCGGTGACCTTGTTGAGCCGATAGATGACCATTTCGGTCATCCACGCGAACAGCTCGATCAGCGTGATGCCCGGATCGGACGGGTTGAAGTTCGTCCACTCGGGGCAGTACTGCGGAATGAGCCGCTTCGCCTCTTCGACGATCTCTTTGTGCGTCCGATCGTCCAGGTTCGGGACCGGGATCATAGCGCGTCCTCACGCCGCAGGAAGAACGGGTAGACCAGGTTGTAGTGCGAGTTGGTGGCCCGGACGACGTACTTGATGTCCAAGAGCAGCGTGTTCTCCTGGTCGGGGTCCGGGCGACACTCGCAGTGGACCTCTTTGATGCGGGGTTCCCACTTCCGCAGGCACTCGTCGGCGTAAAAGCTGACCAGATTGCGGGTGTGGGCGTTGTTCGGAGCGAAAACGAGGTCGTGAATGCGGCAACCGAAGTCCGGTCGGTAGACGCGCTCGCCGACCGCGGTGCCGAGGATGATGCGGATGCTCTCCTCGATGTTCTCCTCGTGCGAGGACAACTCGACGCCACCGGCGGCGTTCACGCCCAGGGGGAACTTGAAGCCGCGCCCGAGGAAGCTCTTGTTCACCCGATTCTGCCTTCGAAGCCCTCGTTGCAGACCCCGCAGCGGATCCGCACGTAGGGCGGTGAGTGGTCGATCTGCGAGAGGGGCTCGCTACAATACGGACAGCGCAGCCCGGCCTGCCGACCGTTGTGCACGGACTCGACAATGTCGGTCCAAAGCATCAGCGCGTCCAGATCCCCGGCGTTCTCGGCGGGCAGAGACCAGTTCCACGGCTTCTTCTGCGGGGGCGGTGCCCCCGGCTCGGGTTCGTTGGCGGCGAGCAGGCGCCCGGCGGCCGTCCGGGGGCGAGGCACTTCGCGCGCGGTCGTTGCGCCCGCGGCGCTCGCGTTCACGGTGAGCGACGCCGGCGCGGCGGCGACGGGGGGCGGCGCTTCGGCGGCCTTCGGTGCGGCGACCGGGCGCCGTCGAGCGGCATCGGCCTGCGCCTCGGCGAAGAACGCGTCGTCCCGGCCGTGCCCCATGCGTCCCTCGAACCCCTCGCCGCACGACGGGCACCGGACCCGCACCGTCGCGCCATCCGCCGACGTCTCGAGCGGGCGCGCGCCGCACAACGGGCAGGCGTGGCCGGTGAAGCGGCCGTTCGCGACCTGCTCCACCACGTCGTACCAGTCGATGAGGCGCGATTCGTCCATGGACGTTGAGGGTCTTCCGGCGTCTGGGGCCGGGGGACCTTAACACAGGGGGATCGGGCGGGCTACCAGGCGCAGCGTTCGCCGACGAATCGGGTCGTGTAGCCGCCGCCGGACTGCACCTTCGACGTGAAGATGTGCGTGACCTGGTCGAGCAGGTAGCTGCCGTCGAAGCGCTGGCCGACGTTCTGAATCTTCACGACGCCGCCCGCGCCCAACGCCGGATTGCCCTGAACCTCGGCGTCGGCCCGGATGAAACTGCGCGCGTACTCGTTGAGTTTGGTGCGCGCGATCATGTCGGCTTCCTGCTGGCTGAAGACCTTGTAGTCGACGATCTGGCGCTCGGTTTCGCCCCAGCTCGCGCTGACCGCCGCGGGGGCCGAAGTCGCGCCGTCCATCGTACCGTACAGGTGGCTCTGCGTGGCCGTCCCGACGATCTCCTTCTTCTGGGCGGGATCCCAACCGCGCACGACGACCTCCGACACCACGCGACCGAGGGACTGACGCACGTCCATGCGGCGCAGGGGCGCCTCGGCGTTGGCCGTGTTGGCGTTGTCGTAGGTGATCGTGCCCTGCGGCGCGCCGCCCACGTCCGGCTTGCGAAACCGCACCGTGCGCGGGTCGTTCAGGTGATCGATGGAGAGGTCGAAGTCCAGCCAGCTCGCGACGCCGCGCATGAAGTCGAGATCGGTCTGGTTGTGCTGGACGACATACTCGCGCACGAAAGAGGTGTCGTCGGCTTTCCCCGAAAGGCCGCGCTCCTGGACGATCTGGCGGAAGATGTCGCTGAACTTCTGCTGGAGGAACGTCCGGGTCTTTCGGCCGCGGGTGAGCTTGTGCAGGCCGTCGAACGCCCGCAGCACGTAGATGCGGGGTCCGTTCTCGGCGAGCTTGACCTGCGTACCCACGATCTCACCGGTGAAGACCTTCTTGGTCTCTCCGGACTCATACCCCAGGCTGACCTCGACCTCGGTGCCCGGCCCGAGGTCGTCCCGGGTGTCGTAGGTGTCGGTCTCCTGGGCGTGGTTGTTGAACTGGATCTCGCAGCTCGCGGGCGCCTGCCGGCGGAGATCGACCACGATCTGCTGGAGGTGCGCGGCGTCCGTCTGCGGCAGCTCGGTGCCGTTCAGCTTGACGATGTACTTGGGGACCGATTGGGCCGCCACGGGGTTCACCTTTCTCCGGGCGCCGAATCAGCGCAGGATGGGGGGGATCATCAGACGCTGCCCCGGCTCGAGCTGGAGCGGATCGTCGATGCCGTTCGCGTCGGCGATGCGACGCCACTCGGCGGGATCGTCGTACTCCCGCGCCGCGATCATCTGCAGGGTCTCGCCGCGCTGAACGGCGTGCAGCTTCGCGTGATCGGGGCTCTGCTTCTTGATCTCCTGCTGCTGCTCGGAGGCCGAGGCGGCCTGGCGCAAGGCCAGCGTGCAGGTGGCGCGGACGGGCGTGCCGTCCTCCTTGAACATCGTGAAGCGGTGGTTGATCGACTCGACGACGCCCTTGAACTTCAGGGCGGCCCAGGACACGAGCAAGAGGGGCGGCCGGTGGAGATCGGCGTCGATCTTGGCGAGCGTATGCAGGCGGTCGGTGTGCTGACGAACATCCGAGCCGGCCTCGTAGGTGTCGAAAAACAGCTCGAGGTTCAGCGACTCGCCCTGCCCGGTGGTGAACTGCATCTCGGGGGCGTCCAGACCGGCCGAGGCGTGCGGGTTCCAGGGCACGCTCTTGGAGATCGTGTACTCCTTCGGGTTGAAGAGCGCCACGATCGGCACGCCGGCCATCTTGCCGTCCAACGCGGTGATGAAGAGCTTGTCCATGGTTCAGTCCCACTCGTCTTCGCCGACGCGGATGGCGTCGAGCTCGATTTGGCGCTTGAGCTGCGAGATCACCTCATGCGCGATCTTGTCCACTTCTTCGGGGCTCAGCGATTCCTCGATCTGACCTTCGGCGAGGCGGTGGCGAGCCTGTTCGCCCGTCTCGGCCTGTCGTGCGGGTCGCTCGCCGTCGGTCGAACGCAGAGGACCGGCGCCCCCGGAGCGGCGCGCCCCCGTCTCGACCATGACCCGCGGGGCGGCCGGAGCGGCGGCCGAATGGACCGTGACGCTCGGGCCACGCTGACCGAAGACCGGCTGGCGCTGCGGGGCCGACTGCGGCTGGACGAGCGCGCGGGGCTCGTCGGCGATGGGGGTCGTGGCCCCGGCGGATGCGCCCCATCGAGGTGCCTCGGTCGGCGTCGCCAGGACGCCGGCCGAGCCGCCACCCGACGACGCGCCGGTGGCCCGGAGCAGCGCGGACGCGGTGGCGTGGGGTCCCGGGCCCTGCTGGCCGGTCGCGTCGGGGTGACGGGCCGCGACCTGCTCGAACGCGACGAGGGCGCGCTCGATGTTGCCGGGGGAGTACGCGACGCCGGCCGCACCGGCGAGCGGCCCGGGCAGGGCCTCGACGCCCGGGGGCAGGACGAGGGTGGCGAGGGACGGGGCGTCGAAGACGGCGAGGGACGATCGGATCGCCCCGTCGGCGCGCGTCCCGGCAGTCGGGTTCGAGGCACGCCGCCCCCCCGCGGCACGGACCGGCGGTGGTCCGGCGGTCTGGAGGCCACGGGGTTCGTGGAAACCGGCCGCGAGGAGGGACCGGGAGCGCGCTCTCGGGTGCGTGCCCGAAGCGCCGGGTGCGCCTACCGCGGCCGCAGTTTCGTTCGACGTCGGCGCGGGCGATGCGCCGCCGTCCACGAAGACCGTCTCGGGCGCGTCCGCCGCGAGCAGGCTCGCCAGCGCGGGTGAACCGAGCCGGGCGAGGGCACCGAGCAACGCGGGCCGGGTGGACGCGCTGCGCAGCGCGGCAACGGCGGCCGCCGGGACGAGCACGGCGTGGCCGGCGAGGCGCAGGACGGCGACCTCGGACCGGGTGCCGAGGCCCACGTCGAGGCCCGGCCCGAGCGGGGGGCGACCTGGGAGGGGGCGCCCGGTGGGCCGCAGCCCCTGGGCCGTCGGGCTCGAGGCGCCCGGGCGAGCCCCTGTGATGGCGGGCGACGCGGTATCGGACGGCGCGGCGATCGCACCGACGGACGTGCCGGCCCGCACCAGCGCGCCGATCTCACCGGATTCGGCGAGGCGACTCGCCTCGGGCTCGGAAGGCAGCGCGCGCGCGCCGATTGTCGGGCCCCGTTCATCGGCGAACGCCAGCGCCCGCTCGCCCGTGTCCGGAGCGGCGCTGGAGAGCCTCTCGGCGGAGTGACCCACCGCCGCGAAGGACAGCGCCGCCGCCGCCGCGGACCAGGAGCGGGCGACGACGGCCGCGAACCCGGCGGGCGTCGAGAGCGTCACGCCCAGGGGTGGCATCGCGCCGGCCGTCGCGAAGAACGCGGCGCCGAGGGTCCGGGCCTCGGCGGTGCCGAAGGCGCCGGCGGCGACGAGGCGAGCCAGGCGCGATCGCGCGCTCCCCTCGGCGGGCGCCGCGTCGGTGAACTGGGCGGCCGTAGGCGACTCGTCGGGACTCCCGGGGGCAACCGGACGCCCGGAGGGCGACGCGGGGCGGTCTTCGCCGACGACGACGGCCGGCCTCGGGGCAGCGGCTCGGGACGCGGCGGGCCGTCGCGTCGACGCGGCGGGCCGTCGCGTCGACGCGGCCGATGCCGACGTCGCCGGGCTCAGCACGCCGGGCAGGTGCGGTCGGCCGGCGCTCAGCAGTGTCGGCGTTCGAGCGGCCGTGCGGGCGTCTTCGGGCCGGGCCGTGGCGGGCAGCGTCCGGCTCGACGGCGAAGGCGCGGTGGACGGCGCGGCGGGCGCGGTGGTCGAAGCGGGCCGCGCGGAGGGGCGAGCCCGAGTGGTCGCCGGAGAGTCCCCCGGCAGCGGCGCGGCATCGGGGACCACCGGCGCAACCCACGTCGTCTCCGGTGCGTCGAGCGCGAGGGCGCTCGGGGCCGGGGCGAGCACGACCCGGGGACCCCAGGCGCCGGGGGTGTCCGACGGGAACCGCGCCTCGATCCGTGCGGCCAGCGTTTCGGCGGCCGCGCCGGTCTCGGGGCCGGCGGCGCCGGCGGCAGCCAACGGCAGCGAGGGACCCACCGCACCGAGCGCCGCGAACGCCTCGAAGACGGACGCGGCGGGGGTCCGGAAGGCGGGCGTGGGGGGACCCGCGCGGTCAGCGGGCGCGAACGCCGTGCCCCCGGGCCGGTGAACTGCCGCGGGGGTCGTCCCGCGGGCAGACGGCGCACGCGCGAGCCGCAGGGGGACGCCGTCGACGGTGACCGGTTCGCGGTTCGTCTCCCGTGCCCGGTGGTCGACCCGGGGCGAGCCCGCCCATCGCGGCGCAGAGGCGCCAGACGGGGCCGCGGTGCGTTCGGCGAGGGGCCTCGAAACGGCCGCGGCCATCGACGACAGGCCGGCCGTCGCCAGCAGCGGCAACAGGACCGGCGCGATGGCCGCGCGGGTCATCGGGCGAATGGTCGCCGTGCCGGCGGGGGCCACGGCCGAGGCCGAGGTACCGCGCTGGGGCGGCGTCGGTGTGCCGGCCGGGGCGGCGGGCACGACGCGGGCGGGGGGCGTCCGTCGGGTCGGGACGGCCTGGCGGCGCGAACCGGACACGGCGCGTTCGGCGGAAGCCGCCGGCCCGGGCACCTCGGGCGTCGCCGCCTGGGCGACGGGCGCCACCAGCGTCGTTTCGGCGACGTCGAGGCCGGCCCAGTATTCAGGGGCGAGGGGCGCAGGTTCGAAGCGTCGGTGGCCGAGGTCGATGGCGTCGCCGGCCTCCTGCGCATCCGCCGCGAGGCGGAGGGCGAGCGGGGCAGAAAGCGCGGCCAGGGCGGCGCGGGTGGCAGCCGGACCGGCGTCTTCGCGGGCGAGTCGTGGCAGCGCGGTCGACGAGAGGCGACCCGTCGTCGGTGCCGACAGGGCCGGGACGGCGAACGCGCCCGGCTCGGGGCGTCTCCCCCCGGGTTCCACGTCGCGGGGTGCAGGGGCGGCCGTCCCCGGGACGACATTCCCCCGGCGGCTCGCGGTCACCGCGGCCGAAGCCGCACCGGAAAGCGCCGGGGCCGGAGCGGGTGTCGGGGTGCGGGCAGCGACGGACCGGAGGACCAGCGGTTGCGTCGCCAGCAGAGCGGCGGGTCGACGAAGCGGCGCGGGTGTGTTCTGTCGTTCCGACGGGCGAACGCTCGGCGCTTCGACCCCGAGCGGTGCCGGGCGGGCCGGGCCGGTGCCCGGCGCGGGGTCCGGGCGTCGCAGGCCCTCGTCCGAACCGACGTCGCGGAGGCCGGCGGGGGCGTCCGTGCCGCCCACGGGGGCAACGACGCTGCGGTCGGCGACGGCGTCGAAGTCGGTATAACCGACGCGGGGGGGGCCACCCTCGGACGTGCCGAAGAACCCGAGGAACGCGGGCGCTTCGGGTGCGTCGAGGAACCGCTGCGCGACCGCGCCGAGCGCGAACGTTTCGGTCGTCGCGGGGCTGTGCAGCACCGACGACAGCGCGCCGCCCTGCCAGCGACCCGGGGACCGGGTGGCGCCGGGGGGTGGGGCGCCCGCGAAGGGCGACCGCGGGGCGGCCGACGTGACGGCCGGGCCGGAGGTCGGCACGAGCCAGAGTCCGACGGGCGTCGTCTGGCACGGCGTCGCCCGGGAGACGACGTCCGCGGCCAGGTGCTCGGCGCTGCGGGCTGCGTTCGCGAGCGTCGAAGCCGCCGCGGAGCCCCAGGTCGTCGCGGGCGTGTCCGACACGATGATGCCGCGGCGATCGGCATCGGTGGTGAGCGCCCGGGCCTCGGGGAACCGAAGGAGCGTGCCCTCGATCCGGCCGGCGTTGCCGAGCCGACTCGGGTACGGCGAGAAACTGCTGCCACCGGCGCTCCGCCAACGCTCGCGCGCCGCCGGCATCCGTCGCGGCGTCTGTTGCGCGGCCGCGGGCGTGACCGCCCGCAGGCGCTCGCGACCACGACCGAGTCGAGCCGTGGTGGCCATGAGGCCCGCGGGGGATTCGACGGGATCGACCGGGATGACGAACGGCCCGCGGTCTTCGCCGGCGAGGTCGCCGTACCCGTCGCGCTGTTGCCACTCGCGGGCGAGGTCTTCGAAACCGCCGGCGTCGAAGACCTCGAGACCGTCGGTGAGATGGCGCGGGAGCGTCCAGCGGGACTCGATCTCACGCGTCAGCCGGTCGCTCGGGCCGACGCCAGGGGCGCCGAAGGGTCGGTGTCGGTGAACGACGCGGCGGGCGAAGGCCTCGACCCCGGCGTACGCTTCACTCTGCGGGGTGCGGAAGACGTCCCGGACGGACGGCTCGAAGGCGGGGGCGGTGTTGGGTTCCATGGTGGATCATCCCATCCGGCTGATGCCGTGATGGGCGATCTCCACGGTCTCGACGAGGATGTCCGTGCCGGAGGAATCGAGCTGCGGGCCCTCCCACTTCACCGGCCAGGCCTGAAAGAAGTTCCAGCGCGTCACGGGCTCGCCCGCGTCATCGCAGAGGATGATCGAGCCGTTCTTGCGGCGGACGCCCCCGGGGTTCTGCGTGAAACCCATGTGCCAGCCCTCGAGCATCTGGCTGTTCACGTAGCCGACCTTCAGGACGAGGTTCGGGTAGCGACCCTGCCCGGGGAGCTTGTGCATCCGGTCGTTGACGCCGCCTTCCTGGAACTCGAGCGCTTCGATCTCGTGTTGCAGGCCGCTGATGCTCTGGAAGTGCGCCAGGGTGAGGCCGTCGATCTCGACCTTGAAACGGAACTTGCCGAGGGGGCGGTCGAACTTTGCCATCGGACTACTCCTCGTCCTGCTGCGCCTGATCCTCGAGGCGCTGGGAGACCCGGAACACGATGAACTCCACCGGCCGGCTGACGGCCAGACCGATCTCCGTCGTCATGATACCGCGGTCGACGTCGTCGGGGGGATTGGTCTCTTCGTCGCACCGCACGAAGAAAGCGTCTTCGGGCGTCGGGCCGCTGAGCAGACCCCGCTCGCGGAGGCCCGCGAGGAACCCGACGATGGACCGCGTGACCCGCTTCCAGAGCTGCGGCCCATTGGGTTCGAAGACCGCCCATTGGGTGCCGCGTTCGATGGCGCAGGCGATGCTGCCGATCGTCCGGCGCACGTTGATGTAGCGCCACTCGGGGTCGCTGCTGCACGTGCGCGCGCCCCACACCCGCAGCCCGCGGGCGGCGAACGGCCGCAGGCAGTTGATGCCGGCGTTGTTCAACATCGCGAGGTGCGTGTCCTGGAGGATGACCTCGAGGTCGACGATGCCCTCGATGACCTCGTTGGCCGGCGCTTTGTGGATGCCCACGTCGCGGTCGATGCGCGAAATGATGCCCGACACGTGGCCACACGGCGGCACCGTCGACCGGCGACCGCCCCGGAGCGTGACGACCCAGGGGAAATGAAACGCGGCGTGCGCCGAGTCGAACTGCTGCCGCCAGCGCATCGCCTCTTCGAAGTCACCGCCCGGGGGCATGTCGAGCAGGGCGAACCAGTGGCGGGACCGCTCGCAGACGCTGATGGCGGCGTCCTGAACGACCTCGACGTCCCGCAGGCTGCGAAACCGCTTGCTGGTGCGATAGGCCGCCATGAGGTCGGGCATGCAGAGGATGTCGATCTCGGGGTGCTCGACGAGCCCCCACAGGCCGCGGCGGTCCGTGGGTCCGCGGTCGTGACCGATGAAGTCGTCCGGTCCGAGGTTCGCGAGGCCATCCGAGCCCCCCGTCAACGAGACCTCGGCATGATCCATCGGGAGCGCGTGGCGCGGAGGCGTCTCGGGGCGCAGACAGCGGACCCGAACGAGCCGGCTCTGGTCGTTGACGATGCGCTCGACCCACCGGGGGCTGGCCCCGTGCAGCGAGAGGCGGTCGAAGCGCTCTTCGCGCTCGTACTCGCGGACGTGGAGTTCGAACGAGTGGGGCGTGACGTACGTCGGCGCGCCGGAGAGGCGGGCGTGCCCGAGCGGCTCGGCGAGCACGAGCGTCTTGCCTTCGACCCGGCTGACGTAGACCCACTGCTCCTGCTGGGGGTCCTGGATGCAGACCAGGGTGCCCGCGGTGATGCCGTGGCTGCTCTTCACCTGAACGGATTCGTCGCCCGCATCGGCGTCCCGCGTCAGGAAGGTTCGCCCCTCCGAGGGGCTCGAGCGCAGCGACAGGCGCAGTGCGTTGCCCCAGACGCCCTCGTCTTGCGCCTCGACGAGCAGGGTCGCCTGCCCGGCCCGGTCCGGGACGGAGAACGCGGCGCGACGCGCGACGTCCTCGTCGGGGGCCCCCTGCGTCCGTGCGATGCGCAGCACGAAACAGGCGTCGCCCCCGTTGTCGAAGAAGCCCCGCAGCACCGACAACAGGTAGCTGTCCGGCAGCGGATCACCGAAGATCTCGGTGAAACGCGCCTCGCTGGTGACCCGCACCGGGCGGTCGAGGGGACCCCGGCGCGTGATGCCCAGGAAAACCGGCACCCCCGTCTTGCCCAGCTCGAGCGGCGCGACGCGCTGCTCGCTGGGTTCGTAGTAGACGCCGGGGGCCCGCAAGATCGCCATCTGTCTGAACCCCGTTCGCGGGGGCGACGAACGGCCCCGGGCCCGGTTCTGACCCCGCGCCATTCAGCGCCGGGCGTCGTTGATTTCCTTGTTGATCGTGGAGATTTCCTTGATCCAGAGCTGCCGCTCGCGGTGCTCCATGGCCAGGATGTCGTCCAGCGACCAGTGAAAGTGATACGCGATGTAGGCTACCTCTTGGAAGATGCGCTCCAAGGGGTAGCTCACGATTCCCCCAGGTCAACCCCCAGATCCAGTTCGTACTTGTGACCGCACGCCGGGCAGGTCGTCTTCAGCTTCGCGGAGCCCTCTTCGTTGATGCGCCGGTAGAACTCCTGGAGATACGCCAGGTCCGACGAGAAGAGGCCCTCGATCACACTGGGGTTCATGCTCGTCAGCGAGCCCAGCTTCACGATGACCCGCGAGAGCAGGATGATGACCAGATACGCCCGGTTCTGCTGGACCCGGTAGTCCTGCAGGGGGGCAATCTCGTCCTTGGCCGTGGCGAGCCGCATCACGCCTTCGCGGTGCAGCGTGCCGTTCGCGTCCACGAAGCCTTTGGGCAGGGTGAAAGGGAACTCGGTCTGAAACGCCATCGAAAGACCTCGAAACGACGTCCGTGGGTGAGCCGACGGGAGCCCGAACCCGGACCCCCCAAAAAACGAACCGGGTGGCAGCGCACCGCCACCACCCGGTCAGTCGTCAGACGACGGGCGCTGAATCAGCCGCCACCCTGGACGCGCTCGATGCGCTCCACGGCGAGCTCGATCTCTTCGACCGCGACGTCCGTGCCCTTGCCGTCGAGGGTCATGCCCTTCCACTTGCACGGCCAGGCTTCGAAGAAGTTGTAGCGCATGACCTCGGCACCGGAGTCGTTGCAGAGGATGATCGAGCCGCTCTTGCGCTCCACCTTCCCCTTGATCACGGTCTCGCGCCACTTCCACAGCTCGTCCGTCGAGACGTAGCCGCGCTTCAGGACGATGTTGCTGTACTTCGTGCGCCCGGGGCGCTTGCGCAGCTGAATGTCGTCGCCGTCCTGGAATTCGATGATCTCGGTCTCGGCATCGAGGCCCTCGACGTTTTTGAACGCCGCCTGGGTGACGCCCTCGATCTCGACCTTGAAGTTGAAGTGCCCGATGTGATCGAGCGACTTCCGCCGATTGTCAGCGCCCAACGCTCCTGCCATAACCACTCTCCATTCAGCCGACGGCCGTCGTCCACGACGCGGGTCGGGCGTGGGTTGTCATCCAGGCCCGGGTGGGCCGGTTCGCGTACTCTAGCGATTACTCCGAGACATCGCCACCGGTCGGCATCTGGCCGATGCGGAAAATGACGAATTCGGCCGGTTTCACCGGGCACATGCCGATCTCGCAGACGAGCTGGCCGGCGTCGATGACCTCCGGGGGGTTCGTCTCGGCGTCGCACTTGACGTAGAACGCCTGCTCGGGGGTGGCCCCGAAGAGGGCGCCGTCCCGCCAGATGCGCAACAGGAACGCGGAGATGTTGCGCGTGACGCGCTTCCACAGCGTCTCGTCGTTCGGCTCGAAGACCACCCACTGCGTGCCGCCCTCGATCGAGGCCTCGACCATGTTGAAGAGGCGGCGGACGTTGATGTAACGCCACTCGGGGTCGCTCGAGATGGTGCGGGCGCCCCAGACGCGGATGCCGCGACCGGTGAACTCGCGGATGCAGTTGATCCCCTTGGGGTTGAGGATGTCCTGCTCGCCCTTGGTGACCTTGTACTTGAGGCCGAGCGCGCCGCGGACGATCTCGTTGGCGGGCGCCTTGTGGACGCCGCGCTCGGCGTCGGAGCGGGCGTAGATGCCGGCCATGTGACCCGAGGGCGGCACGAAGATGTTGCCCTTCTGGGGGTCGTAGACCTCGATCCACGGGAAGTAGTAGGCGCCGTACTTGCTGTCGCGCGGCTTGGGCAGTTTGTCGACGCCGCCGTTCTCGATCGTCTCGGGGGCGTCGAGGATGGCGAAGCGATAGCGCATCTTTTCGCAGTGCGTCAGCACGGCGTCCTGGATGGCGGGCTCGGTCTGGCCGGGGGCGACGACGATGTTGATCTCGTCGACCTCCTCGAAGGCGTGCAGACCGGTGCGGGCGCCGGGGCCCTTGTCCTCACCGATGTAGAGCGCGGCCTTGCCGGCCTTGCCCTTGCCCTCGACCTCGGGGTCGCCCACGTTCAGCACGAAGCAGCGGGAGCCGCCATTGTTGAAGAACCCGTAGACGGCGTGCGCGAGCGTGCCCGCGTCCGCGAAGTCGCCGAAGTTCTTCGTGAAAGTGCTCCAGTTCGTGCAGAGGACGGGCTTGTTGACCGGGCCCTTCTTGCTCTCGCCGATGAAGCCGACCGTGCTCGTGCCGACCGCTTCGATCGGCTTGCTCGCCCCGGGAACCTCTTCGACGTATACGCCTGGGGACAAGTACTCCGGCGCCATGATCTACTCCTTCTTGATCAGTCGATCAGCGGTAACGCGGTCTTTGACTTGACGTGCCGGCACTAAAGCCCGGCCGTCGGCACTTTGCAAGAATCTGCGTGAGGTTCTTGCGCTTCACTGGTCTATCCGGATGCTCTTCGTGGCGACGCGCTGGAGGTCGGCCGAACGACGGGGCGAGTTCAGCATCAGGCGGCAGCGATAGGCCACCGACGGGCGGAGCTGTTCGCCGAAGCCGCGCCACAGCGACATGAGAAACTCGACGGAGACATCCTCGACGGGTCGCACCGAGATGCGCTCGTCCGGATCGAAGGCGTCGCCCTCGAGCAAGCTGCCCTCCAGCACCGGCGTGCCGAGGAGCGCGCGCATGGCCGCCCCCAGGAGTTCCTGCTGTTCGGCGTCTTCGTCGGCCCACGCGCTCACGAGATAGTCGAGGCCGAGGGGGACGGGGGGGTCCTGATAGAACTCGCGGATGTCGCCGGTGGCGTCGATGCGGGACACGAGCGTCGGGACGAGCTCGCGGCGCTCCGTGAGCACCGCGACCCGGTACAGGTAAAGGCCCAGGGCGGGCAGACGCGTGAACTTCTCGCGCAGTGGGGGGCCCGTGACCACCTGAATGGTGCGACCGAGCAGCGCGCGGACCCCGTCCTCGAGGGCGGTCGAGAGGGACTCGGAGGTCTGCCGGAGGATTCGGTGCTGCGTCAACCGCTCACCCGCTCTTCGCAAAACGTGTCGCCGGAGGTCCCGCAAAATAGAAAGAACTCGCGGCGACCGGCAACGGAATTCGCCCGGAGCCCGGCGGCGTTGGCCCGTCGACG
Source organism: Myxococcota bacterium (assembly GCA_023150895.1). Taxonomy (GTDB): domain Bacteria; phylum Myxococcota_A; class Bradymonadia; order UBA7976; family UBA1532; genus CAINDO01. The sequence goes on from JAKLJY010000019.1 coordinate 37,879, forward strand.
ACGAAAGAGATCGCAGACGCCCCTCGTGCGTCTGGAGCGTCGAGGGCCACCGTCGGTCGGCCCCAGGTTGACCTCGATGGCCGCCGATGCTAGGTCTTTCGTCCCAAATGCTCGCCAGAACGCGCGTTCATTTTCGCCCGCTTTCCAAAGACCCCTGCCATCGAGGCAACGGCATGAACCTGACCCGCACCCGGCTCGGTCTCTATCTCGCGAGTGCCCTGCTCTGGGCCTGCGGCGACGTGGAGATCAAGCCCGACTCGCGGTCCGGCGAGGACTTCGAGCGCGCCGGCGCCAGCCAGCTCTTCTTCGACAAGCTCACCGACGACTACGTCGACGGCCCGAACGGCGACAACACCGACTGGAAGTTCTTCAAGGTCCCCGCCAAGGGGTTCCTCAAGGTCACGGTCTACTGGGATACCAAGGACGTCGACGCCACGGCCGAGATCCGCGACCGCTTCGGCGCCATCATCCAGAATTGGGTGCATTCCAAGGAGGTCGAGAAGGACGAGCAGGAGATGAAGGTCGAGCCCGGCACGCACTTCATCCGACTGCACGTCGACAAGAAGGCCTCGGTCTACACGATGGACGTGACGTTCCAGGCGTTCGATACGGACGCCTCGGACGAGGCCATCCCCGAGGCCGTCGGCGGCGACGACCTGCTCGGCGAGCCCATCCCCGAAGCGATGCCCGCCGAACCGATTCCGGGCAAGCCCCGCCCGCGCCCGGCGGGCAAACCCGCGCCCCGCCCCGCCGCCGCGCCGGCGGGCGGCAGCGTCGAGGGCACCATCTTCCGAATCCTCGCGGGGCCCAACAACAAGGGCAGCATCGTGACGCTCAACGTGGGCGAGGAGAAGGGCATCCGCATCGGCAATCAGGGGCAGATCTGGTGCCCCGCCGGCGGCGCGCTGCCCGGCGGCACGATCAACGTGACGAAGGTGAACGCCAAGTCGGCGACGGCCGTCACGGCGGTCTCGCCCCAGCAAATCGGCAACTGTCGCGATGTGAAGGTGAACGCGCAATGAAGTCCGCACGACCGTGCCCGGCCCGCCGTCGGGACGCCCTGTTGCTCGGCCTGCTGATCGCCGGTTGCGGCACGGTGCCGCCGAACCTCGACGCCTCGGACGAAGGCGACAACGAGCGCGACCGCGCGCTGGCCGTGTTCATCGACCGCAGCGTCACCGACCGGCTCGACGGCGACAACGGCGACAACACCGACTGGAAGTACGTGGACGTGATCGAGCAGGGCAAGCTCAAGATCACCGTCAGCCTCGACCACCCCGAGAACATCGATCAGGGCGAGGTCGAGCTGACCGACGAGTTCGGCAGCCGAGTCGACCGCGCGGTCATCGAGCCGAATCAGCCCGTCTACGTCTTCAATCAGCAGATTCGCAAGCCCACGAAATTCTTCGTGAAGATCTTCGCCCGGCACGGAGGGACGCCCTACACGGTGGGGAGCGCGCTCGAGCTGCCGCCGCCTCCGCCGGAGCCGACGGTCGTCGCCGCCCCGGCGCCACCGCCCCCCCCGCCGATGGAGCCCGCGGTGCCCCGCGTCGGCCCGAAGAAGCCCGCGGTGGTCAAACCGGGCCCGCCGGCGCCGGCGCCGGCCACGGCCGCGCCGCCCCCGCCCCCGGCCGCCGCCAAGTTCGGCGGGCGCGTGATTCGAGTCATCCCCGCGGAGGACCAGAACTCGGTCACCATCTCCATCAAACTCGACGATGGGGCCGTCGTGGCGGTCGGCGACCGCGGCACGGTCTTCAAGAGTGGTGAGAGCATCGGCGATCTCCAGATCACCTCCGTGAGCGGCCGCAACGCGCAAGCCAAGGTGAACAAGCCGCCGCACCTCTTCAACGGTAGCCTGACGGTCCAGATCCGGGGGCGCTGAGCGCATCCGTGACGGCGCCGGAGGCCGGCTGGCACCTCATCGTCGATCCGGCCTGTGAAGGGTGGCGGCTCGACCGCTTCCTGGCGCTGCGCCTCACGCGGGTCTCACGGGCCCGGGCGGCGCGGCTGGCGGTCTTCGACGAGGACGACCCCGAACGCGGGCCGCTGAAGAAGAGCATGCCCGTGCGCAAGGGTCAGCGCCTCTTCGCCCGTCGACCACTGCCGGACGCCGGGGCAGACGCGGCGCTCGACCCGCCGACGGTGCTCCACGAAGACGACGAGCTCATCGTCATCGACAAACCGCCCGGGTGGGCCGCGCATCCGACCGCGAGCCGTCACGCCGCGACGCTGACGACCTGGCTGCGTCGTTCCGGATTCGGCGAGACGGCGGAGCCCCTCCACCGACTCGACGTCGAGACGTCGGGTCTGCTGGCCGTCGCCCGGACGACGGCCGCGGCTCGACACTACAAGGGCGTCCTCGCCGAGCGCTCCTTCGAGAAGTCGTATCTGGCGGTCGTCACCGGGACTCCGACCGCGCCCGTGTTCACCCTCGACACGCCCCTCGGATTCGACGCGTCGAGCGCGGTTCGGCTCAAGATGGGGGTGGGTGACCTGCCGAGTCAGACCCGCTGCCGGGTTCTCTGGAACGGGACGGGCCGGGCGGTCGTCGAGGCCGCCCCCGTGACCGGGCGGCAGCACCAGATCCGGGTCCACCTGGCGATGGCCGGGCTCCCGATCGTGGGCGACAAGCTGTACGGGCCCGATGAAGGCCTGTTCCTCGCGTCGCTCGACCGCGCACTGGAGCCGGACGAGCTCACTCGCCTCGGGCATGTTCGCCATGGGCTGCACGCCTGGCGCCTGGTGATTCCGCGGGCGCCGGATCGCATGGACACCTTCGAGGCGCCCTGGCCCGCCGATCTGGCCGCGCTCGTGCCCGGGTTTCGACCGCCGGCGTGATCACTCCGGCAGCGCGGGCGCCTCCGGCGCGTCGGTCGGGACCTCGCTGGCGTTCTGCGGCGCCTCGGGCGCGGCCGGCTGCTCCATGTCCTCCATGGCCTGCAGCATCATCATGCGGCGCTTGAGCTTCTCACGCTCCGCCCGCTCCTTGTCTTCCTGCTTCTTCTTGGCGGCCTCGGCGGCCTTGTTCATTTCGGCCTTCTTCTGGCCGTTCTTCTCCGCCTCGTCGTCCTCGAACTTGGCGACCTCGGGCGAGCCGACGACGATGATGATGTCGTACTCGCTCGGCCAGTGAATGGGGCGCTTGTGGACCATGCCGAGCTTGAGCTGCCGGCGGAGATCCTCGCCCTGATCCTCGTAGCCGGCCTTGGTGTAGACGTAGGTGTTGTGGCGCGGGTTGCGGTCGATGCCGATGTTGGCGACGGGTTGGCCGATCTCGGTGAGGCGCTTGACGTGGGCGTCGACCTTGGCCTTGGCCGCGTCACCGCCCGCGCTGAGGATCTGCACGACGGCCGTGCCGGTGAGGTCCTTGAACGTGGCGACCCCGCGCAGGGCCTTGAACTCGGGGTCCTGCGCCGCCCGGCGCACGAGGGGCCGAGCCTCGTCGCTGTTGAGGGCCTTCAGGCTCCGGAGGTAGTCGATGGCCATGTCCTTCTTGCCGAGGCGAGCGTAGGTCATCGCCGTGAGATACAAGGGCGGCGCGTAGGTGGGATCGGCGTCGCAGGCCTCGAGATAGGCCGTGAGGGCCTCCATCGTCTGCCCCGACTTGAAGTGCGCGTTGCCCCGCTGCACGTGGAGGCGGGCTTCCTTCCGGCTCGGAGCGCGTGCGGCCTCGACGGGCGCCGCCTCGGCCATCGCTTCCGCCTCGGCCTCGGCCTCGACCTCGGCGCGGGCCGTCTTCAGGCTCTTGCCGACGCGCTTCTCTTCGGGCGCCTGGATCACCGGCGCAATTTCGGGGGCGGGCGCGGCCTTGGGCACGGCGACGCTCTTCTCGCGCAGCTTCGCCGGGCGCAGGCCGAGCCGCTTCAGGGCGGAGAGCGCCATCACGGCGTCCCGCTCGGTGCCCTCCTGATAGAGCTTCTCGAAGGCCTCCTGCACGATGGTGCGCTGGTTGTCGTCGACCTTCGTGATGTCGCGGTACATCTCCCAGCGCATCGTGCAGTCGCGCAGTCGATCGAGCGACTCGGTGCGCCACTGCTCGAACGTCTCCTCGCAGTCGCCCTTCTCCTTCTGCCACTTGTCGGCCCACGCAGGGCCGACGCCGAGGACGACGAGGCAGAGTGCGACCGCGACGCGGCTCCATGTGGTGACGGGCAACTTCATTTCCTACCCCCGAGGGTCGACAGCCGGGACTGCCGAGAAGGTCCTTCAAAGCGCGGGCCCGGGTCAAGGATAGCCCGGCGCCCCGATTGACACTCTGTAAACGAACGGCTAGCGTCCGCGGCCTGATACGCGGGGAAATTCGCGGGGATTCGGGATGCTCATCGACGACGCAGCGGCGGCTCCGGCAAACAGCCGCATCGTCGCCTGCATCCCGGCGCGCTTCGGATCGACGCGTGTGCCGGGCAAACCGTTGCAGCGCGTCGGCGGCGTCCCGTTGGTCGTGCGTGTCCATGGGGCCGTCCGGCGCGCGCTTTCGGGCGTTGCCGGAGCCCGCGTCGTGGTCGTCACGGACGACGCCCGCATCGAAGACGTCGCCGCGAGCGCCGGCGCCGAGGTCTGGCGCCACGACGCCCCGTGCCTCTCGGGGACGCAACGCATTCTGCGCGCGGCCTCGGCCCGGGGGCTCTCCGTCGACGCGCTGCTGAACGTGCAGGGCGACCAGCCGTTCGTCTCGGCCGCCCACCTCCGCCCGCTGCTGAACGCGCTCGCCGCGGGCGCGCCGGTCGCCACCCTCTGCGCGCCGCTTTCGCCCGGCGATCGCGACCGCCGCGAGCGTGTGAAGGTCGTGCGGGACGCGTCCGGTCGAGCACTGTACTTCTCGCGCGCCGCCATTCCGGGCGCGCTGCACGTCGGCGTCTACGGCTTTCGCGGCGATGTGCTGCCTCGGTTGGCGGCGCTCCCGCGCGCGCCGCTCGCCGACGCCGAAGACCTCGAACAACTCGATTGGCTGCACGCCGGCCTCCCCGTGCAGGTCGCCGAGCTCCCCGAATCTCTCCTCTCCATCGACACCCCGGAAGACCTGGCGGCCGCCGAAGCGTGGCTCGCCGCGGCTGGAAACCCATGAACAAACAGCGTCAGCACACCAAGTTCATCTTCGTGACCGGGGGCGTCGTGTCCTCGATCGGCAAGGGCATCGTCGCGGCGTCCGTCGGCGCGCTGCTCGAGGCCCGGGGACTGAAGGTCACCCACATCAAGCTCGATCCGTACATCAACGTCGATCCCGGCACGATGAACCCGCTGCAGCACGGCGAGGTCTTCGTGACGGACGACGGTGCGGAGACGGACCTCGACCTCGGGCACTACGAGCGCTTCACGTCGGCCATCATGAGCCGGAACAACAACGTCACGACCGGTCGCATCTACGAGGGCGTGATCGAAAAAGAACGCCGGGGGGACTACCTCGGCAGCACCGTGCAGGTCATCCCGCACATCACGGACGAGATCAAAGCGTTCGTCCGACGCGGTGCCGAGGACGCGGACGTCTGCATCACCGAGATCGGGGGCACGGTCGGCGACATCGAGTCCCTGCCCTTCCTCGAGGCGCTGCGCCAGCTGAAGGTCGAGGTCGGCCCGGGCAACGCGCTCAACGTCCACGTGACCCTTCTGCCCTACATCCCGGCCGCCGGCGAGCTCAAGACCAAGCCGACGCAGCACTCGGTGCGTGACATGCGCGAGATCGGCATGCAGCCGGAGATCATCGTCGCCCGCTGCGATCGCCCCATCAGCCCGGAGCTCAAGGCCAAGATCGGCCTGTTCTGCAATACGGCGCCCGAGGCCGTGATCACCAACCAGGATGTCTCGAGCATCTACGAGGTCCCCCTGATGTTCCATCGGGAGGGGCTCGATGATCTGATCACCCGCTACCTGGGCATGTGGACGAAGGGCCCGGATCTCGAACGGTGGACGCAGATCGCCGCGACGATGAAGAAGGCGACCCGGCGGGTCACCATCGGCATCGTGGGCAAGTACGTCGACCTCGTCGACGCCTACAAGAGCCTGCACGAGGCGCTCCTGCACGGCGGCCTCGCACACGACGCCAAGGTCGACATGCGCTACATCGACAGCGAGCAGGTCGAGGCCCGCGGCCCCGCCCCGTTGCTCGACGGTGTCGACGCCGTGCTCGTCCCCGGCGGGTTCGGCGGGCGCGGGACGGAAGGCAAGATTGCGGCCGCCCGGTACGCCCGGGAACGAAAGATGCCGTACTTCGGCATCTGCCTCGGCATGCAGCTCGCGGTGGTCGAGTTCGCTCGAAACGTCTGCGGCCTCGACGGCGCCAACTCGGTCGAGTTCGCGCCCGACTCGCCCCACCCCGTCGTGCACCTGATGGAGCACCAGAAGACGGTGACTCGCAAGGGCGGCTCGATGCGCCTCGGCGCGTATCCCTGCCTGCTGGCAGACGGGACGCTCGCGGCCCGCGCGTACAGCGAAACCGAGGTCAGCGAACGCCACCGGCATCGGTTCGAGTTCAACAACGCCTACCGTGAGCAGCTCGCCGCCAACGGTCTCACGTTCAGCGGTCTGTCGCCCGACGGCGAGCTCGTCGAAATCGTCGAACTGCCGGACCATCCCTGGTTTCTGGGCTGCCAGTTCCACCCGGAGTTCAAGTCCCGTCCCTACGCGCCCCACCCCCTCTTCGCCAGCTTCATCGGGGCCGCGGTCGCACGCCAGAAGGCCAAGGCTTGAGCGTCGCGTCCGCCGCCGGGCCCCTGCGTTTCATTGCCGGTCCCTGCGTCCTCGAGTCGTACGCGGAGGCCCTCGCGACCGCGCGGTTCCTGGCTGAGATCGCCTCGCGCCGGGGCGTCGAGATCACCTTCAAGGCCAGCTTCGACAAGGCGAACCGCTCCAGCGTCCGCGGCTACCGGGGCCCCGGGCTCACGCGCGGGCTGGAGTGGCTGGCGGCGGTCCGGGCCGAAACGGGGCTGGCCGTCCTGACCGACGTCCACGCGGCGGAGCAGTGCGGGCCGGTCGCCGAAGTCGTCGACGTGCTGCAAGTGCCGGCGTTCCTCTGCCGGCAGACCGATCTCGTGCAGGCGGCCGCGGCGACGGGTCGCCCGGTGAACTACAAGCGCGGGCAGTTTCTCGATCCGCGCCGCATGGGGCTCGTCCTCGAGAAGGCCCGCGCCGCAGGACCGGGGCCCTTCAGCGCGACGGAGCGCGGCACGAGCTTCGGACATGGGGACCTGGTGCTCGATCCGCGGGCGCTCGTCTGGCTGCGGTCGAGCGGCGGTGCCGTCTGGTACGACGCGACGCATTCGCTCCAGCAGCCCGGGGGCGAGGCCGAGGCGACCCGCGGGCTGCGCGATCTGGTCCTGCCGCTGGCGCGCGCCGCGGCGGCCGTCGGTGTCGACGCGATCTATGCCGAGGTCCACCCCGAGCCCGCTCGCGCCCTGTCCGATGCCGAGACGCAGCTCGACTTCGAATCGTTCGAGCGGCTCGTGGTCGAGACCTGCGCGGTCGACGCCGCCCGCCGCGCCGCGAGCCCGTGACGGAGACGACGACGCGAGCGGCCGGTGCCGGACGCCGTCTGCGGACGCTGACCCGTCCGGCGCGGCATGCCCTGGCGTATGTCGCGCTCCGGGGTCTGGCGTTCGTGTCGAGCCGCCTCCCGCTGCCCATTGCGGCGGGACTCGGCGCGGCGCTCGGGCGCGTCGTCGGCTGGCTGGCCTGGCGGTCGCGGGCCGCGGTGCGTCGCGGGCTCGTCGCCGTCGATCGGACCGACGGCATCGATGCCCACTTCGCCGATCTCGGACGCCGTTTCGCGGAGCTCGTCGCCGCCCGTGCCGCCCGGCGGCTCTTCGAGGTGCCGGAGGCCCTGCGCGTGAGGCTCTCGGCCGGCCCGACGGTCGTCCTCACGGCCCACTACGGCCATTGGGAGCTGCTCGGCGCGGCCCTGGCGGCGGCGGGGGTCGAGGTCCACAGCGTGGCCGCCCGCGCCGGTCGAGGCCCGCTCCACCGCTGGCTCGCTCGCCACCGGGCGGCCACGGGCGTCACGGTCCATCCCCCGGGCGGCGGCGCGCGCACCACGCTGGAGCGGCTCGCGGGCGGTCATCCGGTCGCCCTCTTCTTCGATCTCGACACGCGGGAGAAGGCCAGGACGATGACGTTTCTGGGCCGCCCGACCCGCTTCTCGCGAACGGCCGAGCGACTGATCGCGCGGTCCGGGGCGCGCGCGATCCGGCTCTGGTCCGCGCGGGGCGCCGACGGCCGGTACCGAGTCGAGTGGGGAGAACTCACGGGCCCGGATCCGCTCGCCGAGGCGGTCGCCGCCCTCGAGACGGCCGTGCGTGCCGATCCGGTGCAATGGGTGTGGTTGGTCGACCGGTGGCCGCCATCGGCGCGATGATGTAGCGTGCGCCGCCATGCGCCGTCCCCTGTGCCTCTCTGCGTTCCTGACCGTCGTGGTGCCCACGCTCGGCGTCCTGTCGTGCCCCGGCGCGTCCCGGGCGGAGGTGACGCCGATCGAGGTCGAGGCCGCGCGCATGGAGTTCGACCGCAAGGCCGGCGTGGCGCGTTTCGAAGGCGAGGTCCGCGTCCGGCAAGCCGATCTCGAGCTCCGCTGCGCCCGCCTGACCGCGACCTACTCGAAAGCCGGCGAGGTGCGCACCCTCGAGATCGAAGGCGGGCTCACGGTGACCCTCGATGCACAGGCCGGCCTGACGGCCCGCGCGGCACGCGCCACCCTGGACCGAGCGACCGGCGAACTGAAACTCTCCGGGGAGCCGGAGGTCGTGCGCGGCAAGGATCGCCTGCGCGGCGAGCACATCGTGCTGTTCACCGAGACGGGTCGCATCGTGGTCGAAGGCGCGCGCGGGGTGGTCCACCTGCCGAGGCTGCGGCCAACGCTGCCCGGCTTGCCGCCGTCCGCCGCCACCCGTGCGCCCTGACCGCCTCGAGGCGCGCGGACTGCGCCGCCGGTTCGGCGACCGGGTGGTCGTGGACGCGCTCGATCTCGACCTCCGCACGGGCGAGATCGTCGGTTTGCTCGGGCCGAACGGCGCGGGCAAGACGACGACGTTCCGGATGCTCGCGGGCCTGCTCGCGCCGCACGGTGGCGACGTCCGGCTCGGGGAGACCGACGTGACGCGGTGGCCTTTGTGGCGCCGCGCGCGGGCCGGTCTCGGGTACCTGCCGCAGGAGCCCTCGATCTTCCGTCGCCTGACCGTGGCCGAGAACGTCGCGGTGGCGTTGAGGGCGGCGGGGCGGGCCGTGGACCCCGGCCCGCTGCTGGCGACGTTCGGCCTTTCGGACCTCGCGGGCGCGAAGGGCGAGCGCCTCAGCGGCGGTGAGCGTCGTCGGGTCGAGCTCGTTCGGGCGCTCGCGGCGGACCCGCGACTTCTGCTCTGCGACGAGCCGTTCTCGGGTCTCGACCCCCGCGCGTCGGGGCAGATGGCCGCTCACCTCCGCACGCTGGCCGCCGAGGGCGTCGGCGTCCTCCTGACCGATCACGACGTCGGGCAGACCTTGGAGGTCTGCGACCGTCTGTATATAGTGGCGGCCGGCACGGTCCTCCTGCACGGCAGGCCCGCCGAGATTGCGGCGGACGCCCGGGCCCGGAGCCTGTACCTGGGAGACCGCTTCCCCATGCCCGCCCGCCATCCCTGAAGGTCGAACATGTCCCTGGAGATCAAACAACAGCTTCGAATGACCCAGCAACTGGTCATGACGCCCCAGTTGCAGCAGGCCATCAAGCTGCTCCAGCTCTCGCGCATGGAACTCGTGGACCAGGTCCGGGACGAACTGATGGAGAACCCCCTGCTGGAGGAGTTCTCCGAGATTCAGGCGACGGAGGCGCGCGTCGAGTCGGAACCCGAGGTCCAGAAGCGCGAGGAGAAAGAGCGCACCCTCACGGTCTCGGAGAGCAACGAGAACGCCGAGAAGACCCAGAAGGAGATCGACTGGAGCGACTACTTCGAGAACTACTCGGCGCCGACCCCCGCGCTGAACGCGCAGCGCCTGCGAGACGACGATCTCCCGGGCGTCGAGGCGACGGTCTCGAAGAAGACGACGCTCTTCGACCACCTCGTCTGGCAGCTCCAGGTCTCGGACTTCACCGAGCAGGAGGAGCGGGTCGCCCTGATGATCATCGGCAACATCGATGATCGCGGCTACCTGACGGGCATCGGCCTCGACCAGATCGCCGCCGAGCTCGACCTCGACCTCGAATACGTCGAGGAGATCCTCGAGATGGTGCAGCAGTGCGATCCCGTGGGGGTCGCTGCCCGCGATCTGCGGGAATGCCTGCTCATCCAGGCCCGGTTCCACCAGTCCGGTGCCATCGTCGAGGACGTCATCTCCAGTCACATGGAGAACCTCGAGAAGAAGAACTACCAGGCGATCGCCCGGTCGATGGACCTCGAACTCGACGAGGTCATCGAGGCGGCGCGCATCATCAGCCAGATGGAACCCCACCCGGGGCGCCCCTTCGCGGGGGACGACGCGCAGTACGTCACGCCGGACATCTACGTGAAGAAGATCGACGGCGATTGGGCGACGGTCCTCAACGAGGACGGCATGCCGCGGCTGAAGATCTCCAGTTTCTATCGCAACGCGCTCTCGGGGAACTCGAGCGAGGAGACCAAGAAGTACGTCACCGACAAGCTCAACTCCGCGGCCTGGCTCATTCGAAGCATCCAGCAGCGGCAGAAGACCATCGTCAAGGTCACCGAGAGCATCGTGAAGTTCCAGAAGGACTTCTTCGACCGGGGGGTCGACCTGCTCAAGCCCCTCATCCTGCGGGACGTGGCGGACGATATCGGCATGCACGAGTCCACCGTCAGCCGGGTGACCAACAACAAATACGTCCACACCCCTCACGGCATCTTCGAACTCAAGTACTTCTTCAACTCCTCGATCAACAAGACGGACGGCGACAACCTGGCCAGCGAGGCGGTGAAGAGCAAGATCAAGGCCCTGATCCAGCAGGAAGACCACAAAGACCCGTTCAGTGATCAGGCCCTCGTGGAGCTCCTCAGGAAGGACGGCATCGAGATCGCGCGCCGCACCGTCGCGAAGTACCGCGAGATGATGGGCGTCCTCCCGAGCTCCAAGCGAAAGCGGTTGTTTTAGGAGACAGGCATGCACATCGCCGAATTTCTCGACAAGACGGCGGTCACGGCGAACCTCGAAGCCACGAACAAGCCCGGTGTCCTCCGGGAGCTCGTCGGACTCGCGCTCAAGACCCGCCCCGATCTCGACCCCAACGTCCTCGTCGACACCCTGCTCGCGCGCGAGAAGCTGCAGAGCACGGGCATCGGCGACGGGTACGCCATCCCACACGGCAAGACCAACGCCGTGCCCACCATCATCGCGTGTGTGGGGCGCAGCGTGGCCGGCGTCGACTTTCAGAGCCACGACGGGAAGCCGACCCACCTCTTCTTCACGTTGCTCGTGCCGGAGTCGAGCCACGCGCTCCACCTGAAGGCGCTCGCACGCGTCTCCCGCCTCATCCGGGACGCGGGCATCCGGCAGTCGCTGCTCGAGACGTCGAGCAGCCAGGCCCTCTACGACATCATCGTCGCCGAGGACGCCCGTCTCTGACGGGGTCGGTCCATGGGTGAGACCCACCCCGTGACCGTTGGCGAGATCCTCGCCGTGCCATCGGTGGCCGAGGCGTTCTCGGTCCTCGCCGGCGCGTCCTCCCTCGCGCGGATGGTGGGCCAGCGAACGGTACAGCGTCTCGGCGTCGCATTGACGGGGTACACCGAGCACCTCGAGCGCGACCGCATCCAGATGATGGGGCGCTCCGAGCACGGTTTCCTGGCGACGCTCGACCCGCAGGCCCGCGCCGAGCTGCTCGCCCGCATCGTGGACGTCGGGTTCCCGGCGCTGGTGCTGACCTGTGGCCTGCCGGTCCCGACCGAGCTGCTCGAGCTCGCCGGGACGCACGACCTCACGCTGATCGGCACGCCGCTGGAGTCCCCGAGCGCCCTCGAGCGGCTCAACGAGGTCCTGACCCAGCATCTGACCCCGACGGAGAACGTCCACGGGGTGCTCGTCGACGTCTACGGCGTCGGCGTGCTGCTGACCGGGCGCAGTGGGGTCGGCAAGAGCGAGGTCGCCCTCGAACTCATCGCGCACGGCCACCGCCTGGTCGGGGACGACATCATCCTTGTTCAGCAGGAGCAGCCCGGACTCGTCATCGGGACGAACCCCGAGCTGACCCGGTACCACATGGAGATCCGGGGTCTGGGCATCATCAACATCAAGGATCTCTTCGGTGCCGCCTCCGTTCGGGAGCGCAAGCGCATCGAGCTGGTGATCGAGCTCGTGGAGTGGGCCCCGGACGCGGAGTACGACCGCCTCGGGCTCGACACCCACTACACCCACCTCGCCGGGGTCCCGGTGGCGCACATCCGGCTGCCGGTTCGCCCCGGTCGCTCGCTGCGCCTCATCGTGGAAGTGGCGGCGCGCAACCGACTGTTGCAGGCTCAGGGGACGCACTCCGCTCGCGCGTTCGCCGCGCGGCTCGACGGGTTCATTCAGGACGCGACCGAGGAACACGATGTCGAGTGAGACCTCCCCCCCGGGAACCCTGCCGCGCCTGACGGTGGTCACCGGACTGTCCGGCTCGGGCATCTCGACGGCGATTCACGCCCTCGAAGATCTGGGGTGGTTCTGCGTCGACAACCTGCCGCCGCCGCTGGTGCCGAAACTCGTCGAGCTCGCGCGGGACGCCCATACCGCCCAGCGGCTCGCGATTGGCCTCGACGCGCGGGGCATCTCGGATCCGTCGGGCACCGTCGCCCTGCTGCGCACGCTCGAGCAGGCCGGCGCGCCGCTGGAGATCCTCTTCCTCGACGCGCAGGAGCCCGTTCTGCTGCGTCGATTCAGCGAGTCGCGCCGCCGGCACCCGTGGTCGGCGAAGGGCACGCCCTTGCCCGACGCGCTGCGAGCCGAACGCGGGGCGATGCACCCCCTGAGAGAGGTCGCGACGTGGGTCCTCGACACCTCGGACCTCAACGTCCATGAGTGCAAACGGCGGGTGCAGGCCTGGGCGCAGGGTGAGGAGCGCGTCGGTGAGCTCAGCCTCGCGATCGTGAGCTTCGGGTTCCGGCACGGTCTGCCGCCCGAGGCCGACGTCGTCTGGGACGTTCGTTTTCTGCCGAATCCACACTTCATCCCCGAACTCAAACCACAAACCGGCCTCGACGTGCCGGTCCGGGACTTCGTGCTCGGCAAGCCGGAGACGACGGCTTTTCTCGACGGCTTCCTGCCCTTGCTGGAGTCCGTCCTTCCGCACTATGAGGTCGAGGGCAAGAGCTACCTGACGGTGGCGATCGGCTGCACCGGCGGACGCCACCGCTCGGTCGCCATCGCCGAGCAGGTCACGGCCCACCTGACCCGCTGCGGTCGGCGCGCGGTCGTGCGCCACCGTGACATCGACAAGGACGTGAAATGATCGGCGTCGTAATCTGCACGCACGGCCCCCTGGCGGGTGCCCTCGTCGAGACGGCCAACCTGATCGTGGGGGACTACCCCGGCATTCGCCCCGTCGGCCTGACGAGCGGCGACTCCCCGGAGGACGTCGTCGCGCGGCTGCGGACGGCCATCGCCGAGGTCGACGATGGCGCCGGCGTGCTCATCCTCTGCGATATGTTCGGGGGGACGCCCTCCAATCTCAGCCTCTCGTTCCTCGGCGACGGCGTCGAGGTGGTGACCGGCGTGAGCCTGCCCATGCTCCTGAAGCTGTACACGACCCGGGATGCGCCGCTCGCCGAGGTCGCCCAGAGCATCTGCGATCACGCGCGGCAGAGCACCCTGGTGGCGGGCGCCCTGCTCAGGCCCAAAAAGGGGGGCGCTTGAACCCCTTCTACCGCGTGGACAATCGCCTGGTGCACGGTCAGATCATCGCGACCTGGATGCCGCACCTGCGCCTGCAGCGCATCCTGATCGCGTCCGACGCCGTGCCCAACAACCCGCTGCAGATGACCATGTTCCGCATGGCGATCCCCCAGCAACTGCAGTTCGAGGCCCTGCCCATCAAGAACGCGGCGCGGGCCCTTGCCGCGCGCACCTACGGCAACGAGCGCGTCCTCGTCCTCTTCGAGTCCGTCACCGACGCCGTTCGCCTCTTCAACGGGGGCAACCCCTTCGCGTTTCTCAACATCGGCAACGTGCATCACGCCGCCGACCGGCGCCGCTTCACCAACGCCGTCTACCTGAGCGACGCGGATCTCGAACAGCTCAAGGGGCTGATGGACCGCGGCACGCGCGTCGAAATCCGGAGCCTGCCCACCGAGACGCCCATCGACCTTCGATTGGCGTTGAGCGAGGTGCGCTGAGTGGCAACGACCTCCCTCGAGCTCTTGCGCGACGGCGCGCTGCTGACCCTCGTCGGCGGCGCCCTGGCGCTCGACCGCCGGGGGGCGTTCCAGGTGATGGTCTCGCAACCCCTGGTCCTCGTGCCCGTCCTCGGCCTGCTGATGGGGCAGCTCGAGACGGGCCTCTGGCTCGGTGCCACCGTCCAGCTCCTGTGGATGGCCTCCCTGATCGTGGGGGCGAGCGTCCCACCGAACGAGACGCTGGCCGCCGCGGTCATCGGCGCCGCGGTATTGCTCTACGGCCGGCACTTCGGGGTGGTCGACGAGACCGTCAACGCGCTCGCCGTGCTCGCGGGTGCGCCCGTCGCCTGGATCGGGCGATGGCTCGACATCCGGCTCGAGCGCGAGAACCTGAACCTCTGCATGAGGGCCGACGAGGCCGCGCGCGCCGGGACGCCGTTCGTTCTCGCCCGTCTCCCCGCGCTCGGCCTGCTGCGGACGTTTCTCGCGGAGAGCGCGCTCATCGCGGTGGGGACGGCCGTGACGATGATCGCCCTGGTGGTCGCCCGCCCCCTTCTCGGCGCGCCCGAGGTCAAGGCATTCGAGGTCGTCGGGTTCTATATCCTGCCGGCGCTCGGGCTGGCCGTGGCGATGACCACCGTCCGGCGGCGCCGCGCGTTGCTCCTGTCGGCGGGCTCGTTTCTGCTGGTGCTCTTCGGCATCCGCTTTCTGGAGGGGCCATGAGCGCAAACGGCGCCGTGCTCACCCCCGCTTCGCCCGCGGCGCTCGAGCCCCGCGTCGGGCGCATCACGCTGCTGCGCGTGCTCTGGCGCAGCTTCTTCTTCCAGTCGGCGTGCAACTACGAGCGCATGCAGAACGTCGGGTTCGCGTTCTGCATCCTCCCGGCGCTGACCCGCCTGTACCAGGGCGAAGACCTCAAGCGGGCCATGGCGCGCCACCTCGAGTTCTTCAACAGTCACCCCTACATGACCGACGCGTTGCTCGGCGCCACCGTACGCATGGAGGAAGACCTGGCGGCCGGCCGGACGACCGAGGACCGCATCCTGAGCTTCAAGGCCACGATGATGGGTCCGATGGCCGCCATCGGGGACTCCTTCTTCTGGGCGAGCCTGAAGCCCTTCGCCGCCGCGCTGGCCGTGGCCGGCGTCTTTTCGGACGTGCCCTGGGCGCCGCTGGTCTTTCTGGCGCTCTACAACATGTTCCATCTGATCCTGCGGGTGTACGGCCTCTTCGCCGGCTACCGCATGGGCGAGCGGGTCTTCGAGAAGCTCTACCAGATCGACCTGGTCCAGTTTTCCGACCGCAGCCACTACTTCGCGGGGGTCTGCATCGGCGTCAGCGGCGGGCTCCTCGTCGATCGCGCGACCCGCTCGGAGGCCGCGCTCGGGCAGAATCTGGAGGCGGTGCTGCTCATCGCCCTCGTGCTGATCATGTTCCAGTTGCTCAAGCGCAAGATCACCATGATCTGGCTGTTGTATGGCTTCACGTTGCTTTGTCTGGTGATGATCCTGGGGTTGAACTCGTTCTTCCCCCTGATCGAGCGCTAGGTGGCCCGGCTTTGCGGCTTCAACGAGAGGAAGGTCTTCGTGGCAGGCATTAGCAAGGACTTCGTCATCGCCAACAAGCTCGGGCTGCACGCGCGGGCCTCGGCGACGCTCGTCAAAGTGGCCACGCAGTTCAAGAGCGAGATCTCGCTGGCCAAGGGGGATCAGGCGGTCAACGCCAAGTCGATCCTGGGGCTCATGACGCTGGCCGCCGCCAAAGGGACGACCATTCGCATCACCTGCGCGGGGGCCGACGAAGACGCCGCCCTCGCCGCGGTGGGTGCCTGCATCGAAGGCCGATTCGGCGAGGAGTGAGCGTTGGCGGAGGTCGAGAACGGCGGTCGCGCCCCGCGCAGCTCGGGGCTGAAGGGCATCGGGGTCTCCCCGGGGTACGCCATCGGGCGCGCTCATCTGCTCGACCGCCGGCGCATGAAGGTGCCCAAGTACCACGTGGGCGCCACCGAAATCCCCAAGGAGATCGAGCGCTTCGAGGCGTCGCTCGCCGAGTCCGAGTCCCAGCTCCAGGAGATCAAGGACAAGCTCCAGAACGCCGGGGAGGAGCACTTCTTCATCCTCGACGCCCACCAGCTCATGATCCGGGACGAGATGCTCGTCGACGGCGTCAAGAACATGATCCGCGAGCAGAACATCAACGCGGAGTGGGCGCTCAAGAAGAACATCAAGTCCATCCGGCAGCTGTTCGAGAACATCGACGACGAGTACTTCCGCGAGCGCCGGGCCGACGTGGACTTCGTCGGCGACCGCATCCTGCGCAACCTCATGGGGAGCGCGCACCCGAACCTGAGCCAGGTGCACGGCGACAGCATCATCGTCGCGCACGACCTCTCGCCGGCGGACACGGCGTTCCTCCTGCGCACGCCCGTCCTCGGCTTCTGCACGGACGTCGGGGGCAAGACGAGCCACACGGCCATCATGGCGCGCTCGCTCGAGCTCCCGGCGGTGGTGGGCACCGATCACGTCACCGAGGTCGTCGGCGACGGCGACATGCTCATCATCGACGGCGCCAACGGACGCGTCATCGTCGACCCGACGCCTGAGGAGCTGCGGCACTATCAACGCCTGCAGCTCGCCTACTCGGCGCGCCGGGCGCAGCTCGCCGTGCGCAAGAACGAGCCGGCGCTGACACAGGACGGCGTCCGATTCCGCATCGCCGGCAACATCGAGCTGCATGAGGAGTGCGGCCTGGTGCTCGAATCCGGGGCCGAGAGCGTCGGCCTGTACCGCACCGAGTACCTCTACATGAACCGGGACACCCTGCCCGGCGAGGACGAGCAGTACGAACACTACCGGCACGTCGTGGCGCTGTGCGGGGCCGAGGGGGCCACCATCCGCACCCTCGACCTCGGCGGTGACAAGTTCATCACGCCCCTGAAGCTCGGGCGCGAACTCAACCCGGTGATGGGGCTGCGGGCGATCCGGTTCTGCCTGCGTGAGCCCGGCATCTTCAAGGTCCAGCTCCGCGCGCTGCTGCGGGCGAGCGCCCACGGCAACCTGCGCATCATGGTGCCGCTCATCAGCGGCCTGTCCGAGGTCCGGGCCGTGAAGGTCCTGGTGGACGCGTGTCGCGCCGAGCTCGCCGCGGAGGGCCACGCGGTCGCCGAACGGGTGCCGTTGGGCATCATGGTCGAGCTCCCTTCGGCCGCGGTCATCGCGGATCTGCTCGCCCGCGAGGTCGACTTCTTTGCCATCGGCACCAACGATCTCATCCAGTACACGTTGGCCATCGACCGGGCGAACGAGCACGTCACCTACCTGTACCGGCCCCTGCACCCCGCCCTGCTGCGCATGCTCAAGTTCATCGTGGACTCGGCGCGCCAGGCGGGCATCCGCGTCAGCATGTGCGGCGAGATGGCGGGCGACGCCTTCTACACGGCGGTGCTCGTGGGCCTCGGGCTCGACGAGCTGTCGATGAACGCCGTGTCCATCCCGCTCATCAAGACGGTCGTGCGCGCGCTCGACACCGCGGAGTGCCGCCGGCTCGTGATGGACGTCCTGGCCATGGGGGACGCCCCGGAAATCGAAGTCCTGGTCGCCCGGCGCGTGAAAGAGATGCTGCGCGGCCAGATCCCCATCGAAGTCTTCGATCCGGATCGGCAGCCACAGCCTTGACACGGCCCGAGGGGCTGCCTATGCTTGCGCCCCGCTTTGTTCTGAACCTATCCGGAGATGCATCATGGGTGCTCGTCCCGCCAAGTTGGCCATCCGCTCCGACCGCGATGCCGGCAAGTCGAAGGCTTGCCCCAGCTGCGGCAATCCGAAAATGCAGGTCGTGAAGTTCGTGCGCCAGAGCAAGCCCTCGGGCCTGTTCTGGCTCTGCGACAAGTGCAACTTCGAGGTCAGCACGCACTGAAGCCTCGGCGCTGACCGCCCGAAGAACCCGCCTCCGGCGGGTTTTTTCGTTTCTGGGGTCCCGTACGCGGGGTCGGGAGTCGCTCAGGCCGGCCCGACCACCAGGTCGTAGTCGGTGACCTGCTCGACGCGGCCGCGCAGAATCATCCCGGGCTTCAGGTCCTCTTCGAACCCCGAGATGTAGCTGATGCCGTCGATCTCGGGGGCCTGCTGCGAGGTGCGCCCGACCCAGACGAGCTCCGACTCGTCGCTCTTGCCCTCGACGAGCACCTCGACCTCGCGGCCGACCAGCGCCCGGTTGAGTTCGCGCGAGATGCCCCGCTGCACGTACATCAGCTCGTCGAGCCGGGCCTGTTTGACCTCCGCGGGCACCTGATCGGGCATGTCGTGGGCCGGCGTGCCCTCTTCCTGGCTGTACGCGAAGGCGCCGACCCGGTCGAAGCGGCTCTCGCGCACGAAGTCGACGAGCTCTCGGTACTCGGCGTCCGTCTCGCCGGGGAATCCGACGATGAACGTCGTGCGGAAAACGACGTTGGGCACCTGCTCGCGGATCTCGGCGACCCGGCGTCGGACCTGATCCGCCGACGTCCCGCGCTTCATGCGCTTGAGCACGCTCTCGCTGATGTGCTGGAGGGGCATGTCCAGGTACGGGACGATCTTGGGCTCGCGGCCCATGAGCTCGACGAGGCCCTTCGGGAAGTTGCGGGGGTAGGCGTAGAGCAGCCGGATCCAGCGGATGCCGTCGACCCGGGCGAGGGCCTCGAGCAGCGCCGTCAGGTTCGAGCGGGGCTCGAGGTCGTACCCGTAGGCGGTGAGGTCCTGCGCGATGAGGTTGAGTTCGACGACCCCGGCCTGTGCGAGGCGCGTCGCCTCGGCGACGCAGGACTCGATGCCGCGGCTGCGCTGCGGGCCCCGAAGCGCGGGGATGATGCAGAACGCGCAGGTGTTCGAGCAGCCTTCGGCGACCTTGAGGTAGGTCGTGTACCCCGGCATCGAACTCTGGCGCGGCAGATCCCAGTCGAAGCCCTGCCGGTCGGGGCTGCTGACGTTCAGCCGGCGCCGCTTCTTGCCGCTCAGCAGCGCGGCCACCGCGTCGAGATCGTTCGTCCCGACGAAGTGGTCGACCTCGGGCAATTCCTTGGCGAGCTCCTCGGGATAGCGCTGGGCGAGGCAGCCGGTGACGAGCAGCTTCTTGAGTTTGCCCTGGTCCCGCATGCGCGCCATGTCGAGGATGGTGTCGATGCTCTCGACCTTGGCCTCCTCCACGAACGCGCACGTGTTGACGACGATGACCTCGGCCTCGTGGGCGTCCGCGGTCAGCTCGTAGGGCCCGGGGAGCTGGGCGAGCATGGTCTCGGTGTCGACCCGGTTCTTGGGGCAGCCGAGGGAGACGAAATGGATGCGTTTCATGGAGTGAAGCCGGTGGTCTTGTCCTCGAGGACGCGGACGCCGGCCGGGGGGGCGAAGTCGAACCCCTTGTCCGGCAGGCCCTTGTTCGTCTCGAAGGTCTTGGGGTCGAACTCGACCCGATTGGTATTGCCGACCGGGTCGACGACGGTGCTCGCGACGACCGCGAACGTCGTGCGGTCGATTTCGAGCTGCAGGCTCTGGTAGTCCCCCGCCGACTTCTTGGGGACGAGCTCGAGCAGGTAGACCTGCGGCGACGGCGGGGTCAGGAGCTTGGGCACGAACTCGTCGGCGAGGCGCCCCTGCCCGCTCATGAACGTCAGCGCGACGGGGAGCTGGCTCGAGCGCAGCGAGCGGCGGAACGCCTGACTCTCCTGCGGCTCGTAGACCCAGAGCATCTGGCCGTCGGAGACGAAGAGCTTGGGGACCGGCGCGGTATAGTCCCAGCGCATCTTGCCCGGCTTCTTGAAGAAGACCCGCCCGCTGGAGACCTGGGTGCGCCCGTAGGCCTTGAACAGGTAGGTCTGCTTGAACGACGCCTTGAAGTCGGCGGTGGTCTGGTAGAAGCGCTGGACGCCCTCCATGACCTCGGCCGCGTCGACGAGGATCGGCCCGACGGCGCCCATCGGCGGGCCGGCCGCGGGCTTGCCCGGCCCGGCGGGGGCGAGGAGTCCTAGGGGCAACAGGAGAAGGGCGAAGAGGCTGTTCATGTGGCCGGCCTTGGTAGTGGGGTGCTCTGCGGCTGTCAATCACTGTCCACCCGGGAGACGTTCCCCGAACCCGCGCGATTCAGGCGTGACCGAGTTGACGCACCCCTCGACTCGGGCGAGTCTGACACCCATGTCTCAGCCCCCGCGCATCTCCAACGGCCGCATCGAGAATCTGCCCAGCGAGCTCGAGTCCGGTGAGGACGACCGGCACCATACCGTCGAGGTCAACGTCGGCTCGGCGACGGAGCTCATCCACCTCGCGAAGTGCAAGCTCGTCGTGGTCGACGGACCCGACCGCGCCCGCGAACTGGTGGTCGACAAGCCCATCGTGCGCATCGGGACCAACGAGAAGAACGACCTCGTCCTGACCGACAACACGGTCAGCCGGTTTCACTGCGAGATCCGGCACATCCGGGACGAGTACCTGCTCGTCGACCGCGATTCGACGAATGGCACCTACGTCGGCGAGCTGCGGTTGCGTGAGGCGTTCCTGTACCCGAACTGCGAGATGCTCATCGGCAACTCGCTCGTCCGGTTCATGCCGCTCGTCGAGGAGATTCCCGTCTATCCGATCGCGCGCAACGCCTACAGCGGCCTGATCGGGGCACACGCGCGGATGCGGGAGATCTACGGGGTCATCGAAAAGGTCGCCATGTCGGAGCTCTCGGTGGTGATCGAGGGCGAGACGGGCACCGGCAAGGAGCTCGTCTCCCGGGCCATCCATGAACGCTCGAAGCGCAAAGCCGGCCCCCTCGTGATCTTCGACTGCTCGGCCTTCCCGGACAATCTGCTCGAGAGCGAGCTCTTCGGACACGAAAAGGGCGCGTTCAGCGGCGCCATCCGGACCCATCGGGGCGTCTTCGAGCGCGCCGAGGGCGGCACGGTCTTCCTCGACGAGCTCGGCGAGCTGCCCCTCAACCTTCAGCCCAAGTTCCTGCGCGCGCTCGAGAGCGGCGAAATCCGCCGGGTCGGCGGGGAGCGACCCATCAAAACGGACGTGCGGGTCGTCGCCGCGACCAACCGCAACGTCGCGTCGCTCGTGGAAGAGGGCAAGTTCCGCCAGGACCTCTACTACCGGCTCGCCAAGGTCCGCCTGCAGCTCCCGCCGCTTCGCGACCGGCTCGATGATCTGCCGCTGCTCATCGAGCACTTCATGAACGACCTGCGAAAACGCGGCGAGCTCCGGGCCCGCGGGTTCGCGCCCTCCGCGCTCGAGGCGATGCGGGCCTACGACTGGCCGGGCAACGTGCGCGAGTTGCGCAACGTCATCGAGCGCTCGGCGACGTTTGCCGAGGGGGATCTCGTTCAGATTGCCGACCTGCCGGCGGATCTTCAGGCGCGGCTCGGCCATCACGAGCCGATGATCCCGGCCCTCGCCTCGGTCGACCCGTCGGAGAACCTCAAGGACGCCAAGGAGCGCATGGTCGCGCTCTTCGAGAAGGAGTACCTCATCAAGCTCCTCGAACGGCACAACCAGAACATCAGCCGGGTGGCGCGCGACGCGGGGATCGACCGTCGGCACGTCTACCGCCTCATGAAGAAGTACGGCATGGCCCTGCCCGAGCGCGAGGAGTGAGGCCGTGTCGCCCGCGCTGATGGGTCCGGTGCTGGCCACGGTCGTCGGCCTCGTCCCCCTACCCCCGGGGACGGTCACGGTCGACGCCTTCTTCGACGACTGGCTCGACATCCCCCTCGTCCCGCTCGACAAGACGGTGCGCGGCAGCCTGGCCGGCCCCGCCGATCTCGACGCCCGCGTGCAGATGGCCATGGTCGGCGACGACATCGTGTTTGCGCTGCAGGTGCGCGACGATCTCTTTCAGCGCGGCACCGCGACCACGGGCGACGGGGTCGAGATTCTCTATCGCGGCCCGGGCGGCCGGAGGACGGCGCGCATCCAGCTCGTCCTGAATCAGCTCGAGGGTCACCCGGCCCAGCTCCGGCTCGGCGGGCAGCCGGTGAAGGGCGCCCGCATTGCGAGCACGCTGCGCAAAGACGGCTGGGCGGTCGAAGCGGCCGTGCCCGTCTCGACGCTCCCGGGCTTTCGCGATGCCCCCGTCGGTCTCGCCATCACCGTCCGGGATTCGGACCACGACCCCACCGAGACGGAGGCCGTGCTCACGACCACCCCCCTCGCGGCCGACGGGCTCCCGGCGCTGGAGAACTTCCGCTTCGATGCGGCGCTCGGGGTCTACGGCCTGTACCAGAGCGAGCGCGGCGGCACGCTGACCGACCTGGCGAGCACCAAGGGCGACGTGGCGGGGGATGCCCTCCCGGAGGAGGTCGTCGTCAACGACGCCGACGTGGTCGTCGCCGGTCGCGGCCTCCCCGATGGGGCGACGTATTACTACTTCACCCACGGCTGGGGCGCTGGCACGACGGTGTCGCGGCTCGACCTGATGGAGCTCGACGGTCGGCCCGGGAAGGAGATCGTCCTCGAGCGCGTCGAGCACCCGTCCGGCGTAGACGTCACGATTCTCGAGATCTACGGCGTCTCCGGTGGCGTGCTGAAGCGCATGTTCGCGCAGAAGCTCGCCGAGGTCTTCCCGGACCGCGGGGCCGAGGTGCGCAGCCGCTTCAGGATCCTGCCCCGACCCGCCGGCGCCGCGGGCAAGAAGGCCCCCGCCCGGTTCGAGGTCACCCGCGCCGTCGTGCGCGGCCTTGACGAGTTCACCTACCCGCCCGAGCCCCCCGGCGCACGCAGTCATCAGCCCATCCCGCTGCCCTGGCAGGGCGAAGGCAGCCTGTTCTACAGCCTCTCCGACGACCACTGGAGCCGGCAGTAGTTTGCCATGCCCCTTCGGGGCACCCGGGTGGATGAAACCCGGGGCAGGAGCCCCGGCCGGGGCACGCCGTGTCGGCGGGACCCGCGAGCGAAGGGCGATTCACTCGCCCGCAGCGAGAGCAGTTCGGGCAGGAGCCCGAACTGCGTTTCTTAGTAGTTGCCCATGCCCCTTCGGGGCACCCGGGTGGATGAAACCCGGGGCAGGAGCCCCGGCCGGGGCACGCCGCATCGGCGGGACCCGCGAGCGAAGGGCGATTCACTCGCCCGCAGCGAGAGCAGTTCGGGCAGGAGCCCGAACTGCGTTTCTTGGTAGGCCGGCATCACTGCAGACTGACGTCGAGGAAGAACGCGCCCCCCGGCGCGCCGAGGTGGTCGACGATGAGCGAGTACGTCGTACCGGCGACGACGTTGGCCGAGACCTGAACGCCCTGGCCGTTCTGCGCGGCAATCGCCGATCCGGTGCAGGCCTGATCGGGCGTCGCGCAACTGGTAGTCAGGCTCAGGATGAACCGGATGTCCGGGCCGGGGGTCAGCGCGACCGTCAGGCGGCCGGCGCGGTCCGGGGTGATGGAGAAGACCTGGTCCGGCCCCGTCGAGGCGCCGTTGGGCGGGCAGGCCTGACCGGCCACGTCGTTGGCGCGGTTCTCCGTCGTCCCGACGAAGCGCCCCGGGACCGCGAGGGGAATCGCCGTGCCACAGTGCTCTCCGTCGGCAAAGGGCCGCACGCTGAGCATGTACGGCCCGCCGACGCCGCCGACGCGGCCGTCGACCATCGTGTAGAACGTGCCGGCGCGGGGCACGTCGATGCGGCGCGCCTCGGGGCGCCCGGCCCCGACGAGATCGCGGCCGCCCTGCTGCAGGCACGTGTTCGGCTGCGCGCAGTCGCCGTTCACCCAGAACAGGACGTCGAGGTTGGCGGCGAGCGGGGCGACGCCGACCGCGTACTGCCCGGCGGCGGCCGTATCGAACCGGTAGACCTGATCGTTGCCCGGCGTCTGCCCGAGACAGGCGCTTTGACCATAGTCGTTCGCGAGCGCTGCGGTGTTGCCGACGACGGCCGCGTCGAAGGTCACCCCGGGGGCGGTCCCGCAGGTGTCGCCGCCGCAGGCCGCGCCGTCGTCGACCGCACCGTCGCAATCGTTGTCGAGGCCGTCGCACCCTTCGGGGGTCGCCTGATCCTGCGTCCCCCCCGGCTCCGTGCTGCAGCGCGAGACCCCGTCCGCCCCGCACTCCCGCACGCCGGCGCCGCAGGCCCCTTGCCCGTCGCAGGCCCCGCCGAGCATGAAGTCCTCGTCGGTCGCGCCGTCGCAGTCGTCGTCGATGCCGTTGCAGACCTCCACTTCGCTCACGTCGGCCGATCCGCCCGGGCCGGTGCTGCAGGTGACCCCCTCGTTGGGCGCGCACTCGCGCACCCCCGCCGGGCAGATGCCGAGGGCCGGGCAGGGTTCGCCGAGGCGCAGACCCTCGTCGACCTCGCCGTCGCAGTCGTCGTCGCGGTCGTTGCAGCGCTCGACGCCCCCGCGGGACTGCGAGCCGCCCGGATCGGTGCTGCAGATGAGCCGCCCGTCCGCGCTGCACTCGGACACCCCGGCGCCGCACTCCCCGACCCCGTCGCAGGGGATGCCGACGGCGAAGTCCTCGTCGGTTTCCCCGTCGCAGTCGTCGTCGACGGCGTTGCACGACTCGGCGCGGGCCTCGCTGGCCGTGCCGCCGGGCTCGGAGCTGCAGACCGACCGCCCGCTCCCCCCTGCGTCGCATTCGCGGCGACCCGCGCCACAGGCCCCCGCGCCCTCGCAGGCCTGGCCGAGCGCGAAGATCTCGTCTACCTGCCCATCGCAGTTGTCGTCGCGCCCGTTGCACTGCTCGTCGCCGGGGGCGAAGCCACTGCCTCCGGGATCGGTCGAGCAGATCTGATCGCCCGCCGCGGCGCACTCCAGTCGGCCCCCGCCGCAGCGGCCCGCGCAGGCGAGCCCGAGCATGAAGTCCTCGTCCGCGCGGCCGTCGCAGTCCTCGTCGGTGCCGTCGCAGGTCTCGGGTTCATCCCCGGCGCGGCTGCCCCCGGGGTCGGTCGAGCACCGCGTGGCCAGGTTGTTGCGGCACTCGAGCACGCCCGGGCCGCAGGTGCCGATGCCCTGGCAGGCCTCGCCGATGCGGAAACCGTCGTCGACGACGCCGTTGCAGTCGTCGTCCTGGCCGTTGCAGATCTCGTCCTGGGGGGCGACCTCGTTCTGGCAGACGCCCCACGAGCCGTCGGGCTGGCACTGCTGCCGACCGGCCCGGCATCGCCCGACGTTGCGGCCGCAGTCACGGACCTCGCCGGCGGCGCATGGTCCCGGCGCGGCATCGGGCGGCGGGCCGTCGGGGGGCAAAACGGCGCCGTCGTCGGGTGGCCGGGCGGCGTCCGGCATCGGCCCCGCATCGGTACCCGGTCCCTGATCGCCAGGGGGGGGCGTCCCGTCCGTCTCCGCGTCGGGAGAAAGCGGCCCCTGATCCCCCTCACCGGTGGCGGCATCCGGCCGCTGAAAGTTGGCGTCCCGCCGGATGACGAACGCGTCGCCGACGGGATCGGCCATCGCGTCGTTCTCGGGCGGCGCCTCGGGCGCTCGGCACTGCGAGTCGACGCAGGTCAGGCCGCGCCCGCACTCGTCGTCGGACGCGCACCCCCCGCCGGTCGTGCCACCCGCGCAGGCGGCCAGCCAGAGTGCGGCGGCCGGGGCGAACGCGCGAGCGAGGGTGGCGGACACGGCGCTTTCGGGCGCGCGGGCGGAGGTCGTCGGGCGGGTCGTCGATTTCATCGTCGTGTGTATACCGTTTTCCGTTGACCCGACGAAACATCTCCCTATGATGCCGGGACTCGGCGGGCGGTCTTTGCCGACATAGCTCAGTTGGTAGAGCAGCGCCCTCGTAATGCGCAGGTCGTCGGTTCAATTCCGACTGTCGGCTCCACCGCCCGCCGAGTTTCCTCTCCCGTCACGCCGAGCCACCATGCACCCGCATCTCCTGCTCGGCGCCGCGGCCCTCACCCTGCTGACGGGTGCGGCTCCCGGCCTCGACGTGGTCGTCATCGACCCGGGGCATGGGGGCACGAACATGGGCGCGCCCGCGCGAGCGGCCGGCACGGGCTGGGAGAAAGAGCACACGCTCCGCATCGCCCGGCGGGTGGCGGAGCACCTGCGGGCCGAGGGCGTGACGGTCTACCTGACCCGTT
Source organism: Myxococcota bacterium (assembly GCA_023150895.1). GTDB lineage: Bacteria > Myxococcota_A > Bradymonadia > UBA7976 > UBA1532 > CAINDO01. Next base: position 64,182 of record JAKLJY010000019.1, read on the forward strand.
GGGCCGACGTGGACATGACGCTCGCGAACCGCGTCCGGTACGCCAACGCGCACAAAGCCGACGTCTTCGTCAGCGTCCATCTGAATTCCACCGAGAAGCCCGGGCCGGTCGGTCACGAGACGTTCTTTCTCGCCCTGGAAAGCAGCGATGAGGCCGCGCGCCGGCTCGCCGCCTACGAGAACGAGGCGGTGGAAGCGCCGGGCGACCTCGCGAGCGCACCTTCGGGCGCAGCCGAGACCGACGTGGCGGACATCCTGCGCGACCTCGGGCAGACGCAGGCTCACGAGGATGCCCAGGCGCTCGCGGCGGCCATCCAGCGTCGGATGACCCCCCAGTCGCCGTTCCCGAACCGCGGCGTCCTGCAGGCGCCATTCAACGTCCTCATGGGGGCGTCCATGCCGGCGGTCGTCGTGGAAGCCGGCTTCCTGAATCACCCCAAGGAGGGCCTCTTCGTCACCAGCGAGGACGGCCACGCTCGCATCGCCCGCGGCATCGCGGACGGCATCCTCGACTTCGGTCGCCTCGTCGCCGAGGCCCGCAAGGCCAGGCCGACGTCCGCGCGTGCCCCGGCCCCCCCAGCCCCCCCGACCACCACGGCGACCGAACCCGTCGCCCCCAGGACCCCATGAACGCACGCCCCGACGCCCGCCGCCCCGACGCCCTCCGCGACATCACCTTCGAGACGGGCATCCAGCGCCACGTCGCGGGCAGCGTGCTCGTGAAGTGGGGGCAGACGCACGTCCTCTGCGCCGCCACGTTCGAGGACCGGGTGCCCGGGCACCGCCTGCAGAGCGGCGGCGGCTGGCTGACCGCCGAGTACGCCATGCTGCCCGGCGCGACGCAGGAGCGGCAGAAGCGGGAGCGCCCCAACGTCAGCGGTCGAACCGCCGAGATCCAGCGCCTGATCGGGCGCAGCCTGCGAGCGGTCATCAATCTCGACCAGATCGGCCCGCGGACGCTCTGGATCGACTGCGACGTGATTCAGGCCGACGGCGGCACCCGTTGCGCCTCGATTACGGCGGCCTACGTCGCCAGCGTCCTGGCGATCCGGGCCGCGGGTCTCAAGCTGAACCCGCCCCCCGTCGCCGCGGTCAGCGTGGGCATCGTGAAAGGTCAGGCCCTGCTCGACCTCTGCTACGTCGAGGACAGCACCGCGGACGTCGACCTGAACTACGTCGCGACCCCGAGCGGCATCGTCGAGGTGCAGGGCACCGCCGAGGGCAAGCCCTTTCCCCGCCCGCGCCTCGACACCCTGCTCGATCTCGGTCAGGCCGCGTGCACCACGCTGTTCGAGCTGCAGGCGCGGGCCCTCGACGCGGCGGCGGGTCGATGAGCGGCGCGGTGCTGGTGATCGCCACCGGCAACGCCCACAAGATTGGCGAGCTGCGGTCGCTTCTGCCCGGGTTGCCGCTCGTGGGGCTCGACGCCTTCCCCCCCCTGGCCGCGCCCGACGAGGACGCCCCCGACTACGCCGGAAACGCGATCATCAAGGCGCGCGCCGCGTTCGAGCACACCGGCGCGCCGTCCCTGGCCGATGACAGCGGCCTCGAGGTCGACGGTCTCGACGGTGCGCCGGGCATCCACAGCGCCCGGTACGCGCCGGGCAGCGACGCCGACCGTCGGCGAGCCCTGCTGGCCGCGCTCGAGGCGCGAGGGCCGGGAGCGAGCCGGCGCGCCCGGTTCGTCTGCGTCATCGCGGTGGCGGGCCTGCCGCCGGCCGAACTCGAAAGGGCGCGGCAGGCCGGGCTCGATGTGGTCGCCGGTTGTGCGATCTCGCGCGGGACGTGCGCGGGTCGCATCATCGACCACGAGCGGGGGGGCGGGGGCTTCGGGTACGACCCCCTCTTCGAGGTCCCCGCGCTCGGCCGGACGTTCGCCGAGCTCAGCGCCGACGAAAAACACGCGCTGAGCCACCGCGGGCGCGCCGCCGCACGTCTTCACGGCCTCCTGACGGCCCTCTTCCACGCTCCGCCCGACGAGAAAAATGGAACGCCCCCTTGACAGCCCTGTGAGGGTTGTCTAGCTTTCCGCCGCTCACGGCCTAGCCGCACCGGGGTGTAGCGCAGCCTGGTAGCGCGCCAGTTTTGGGTACTGGTTGTCGGAGGTTCAAATCCTCTCACCCCGACCCTTCTTTCGTCGTGAGCAGCCCTCCCGCAGATCTTTGAAAGCCTGGCCGGACGAGGCCCTGAGCGCCTGTAGCTCAGTTGGATAGAGCAACGGCCTTCTAAGCCGTCGGTCGGTGGTTCGAATCCACCCAGGCGTGCTTTTTCTGCGGTGGGTGTAGCTCAATGGTAGAGCGCTGGATTGTGGTTCCAGATGTTGCCGGTTCAAGCCCGGTCTCCCACCCCACTTCTCGTTTCTCGCGCGGGCCCTCGTCCGCGCAGCGTGCGCCCGTAGCTCAGCTGGATAGAGCGTCGGACTTCGAATCCGCAGGCCGCAGGTTCGAATCCTGCCGGGCGCGCCAACCCTTTTCTCACGACGCACACGGTCTTCGTCCCCCGGTGTGGGCCATTAGCTCAATTGGCAGAGCAACGGACTCTTAATCCGCAGGTTGGAGGTTCGATTCCTCCATGGCCCACTCGTTCAATCCTCCCCGAGACGACGCCTCCCGCGCAGCGCGCGCACCGAGCCGGGCGCGTGCCCATCGCTTCTGCATCCCGCGAGGATGGCGAAACTGGCAGACGCACTGGATTTAGGTTCCAGCGGGTTACCCCCGTGAGGGTTCGACTCCCTCTCCTCGCACCCCGTCCGCGGCCGTGCGGCACCCCGCCGTGAGTTGTGTCCCCAATCCCAGCGAGCACCGAGAGCCCATGCAGGTCCGAATCGAAGAGCAGAGTTCCACCGCCAAGCGTGTCACCATCGTCGTTCCGGCCAAGGACGTCGCCCGCGAGTTCTCGGGCGCGTATGGCCGGCTCGGTCAGCGCGTGAACCTGCCCGGCTTCCGCCGCGGCAAAGTCCCGACGGACGTGCTCAAGAAGCGCTACGGCCAGCAGGTCTCCATCGACGTCGCCCAGAACCTCATCGAAAGCGGCTGGCGACACGCCCTCAAGGAGCACAACCTGCTCCCGGTCAATCAGCCGAAGATCGATGGCCAGCTCGACCCCGCCCGGCCGGACGCCGAGTTCACCTTCAGCTTCACCGTCGAGACGCCGCCCAGCATCGACCTGCTGCCCTACGAGACGATCGCCCTCGAGAAGACCGACTGGCAGATCACCCAGGATCACGTCGATCACGAGCTCACCCACGTCGCCGAGAGCGCCGCCGAGTGGCACCCCATCGCCGACCGCGACGTCGCGCAGAAGGGTGACATGGCGGTCGTCGACTTCGAGGGGGCGCTCGATGGCGTGCCGTTCGAGGGGGGCAAGGCCGAGGAGTACGAGATCGTGCTCGGCTCCGGGCGCCTCATCCCGGGTTTCGAAGACCAGATCATCGGCCAGAAGAAGGACGCCGCGTTCGAGGTCAACGTGGACTTCCCCGAGGAGTACCCCAACAAGGAACTCGCGGGGCGCAAGGCCACGTTCGCCACGACCCTCAAGGACCTCAAGGTCAAGGTCACCCCCGCCATCGACGACGGCCTCGCCGGCACCCTCGGCCTCGAAAACCTCGAGAAGCTCAAAGAGGTCGTCCGCGAGCGCATGGGCGCCCAGTGGGAGCAGGCCGCGAAGAACGAGGCCTACGGTCGCATCCAGGCCCACATCGCCGAGACCTACCGCTTCGAGCTGCCGGCCAGCATGGTCGAGGCCGAGCTCGACGCGCGAAAGAAGTCGGCTGAAGCCGGCGACGCCGAGGACGGCGCCGAGGCGACGCTCAAGTCCGTCGAAGACAGCCTGCGCATTTCGTTCGTGCTCGACGCCGTCGCCGAGAAGGAGAGCGTCGAGGTCAGCGAGGCCGAGCTCAACCGCGAGATCGAGATGATGGTCCGCTCCGCCGGCGCCTACGGGGCCCGGGTCCGGCAGATGTACCGGGAGAACGACCGGCGCGCGTCGCTTCGTCGGCGCATCCGCCACATGAAGGTCCTTGATTTCCTTCTGACCAAGGCTAACGTCACGCTGGTCCAGAAGGAGATCCCCGCGCACGACCACGGGGAACATTCGCACGACGCGCAGGGTTGAAACCGTACGGGCCCGGCGCCCGAACCCCGCACCCGCACCCGCTAGAAGGCCCCAATGAAGCACCCCGATTGGATGGATTTCGCCCCGCGCGCGGGCATCGTCGTGCCGACCGTCGTCGAGCAGACGCACCGCGGCGAGCGCGGCTGGGACATCTTCAGCCGCCTGCTGAAGGACCGCATCATCTTCCTGGGCACGCCCATCTACGACGACGTCGCGAACATCATCGTGGCCGAGCTTCTCTACCTGGAGAGCGAGGACCCCGACAAAGAGATCGCCATCTACATCAACAGCCCCGGCGGCTCCGTCACCGCGGGCATGGCGATCTACGACACGATGAACCACGTGAAGTGCCCCATCTCGACCATCTGCGTCGGGCAGGCGGCTTCCATGGGCGCGTTCTTGCTCTCCTGCGGCTCCAAGGGCCGCCGCTTCGCGCTGCCCAACGCCCGCATCATGGTGCATCAGCCCCTCGGCGGCGCGCAGGGCCAGGCCTCCGACATCGAGATCCACGCCCGCGAGATCCTCCGCATCCGCGAGCGGATGAACCGCATCCTCTGCCACAACACCGGACAACCCTTCGAGCGCATCGTGAACGACACGGATCGCGACCGATTCATGACCGCGATGGAGGCCAAAGAATACGGCCTCGTCGACGAGGTCATGCAGCGCAAGGGCCCGGTGATCGACTGACGTTCGTCCCGAAAGGCCTGGGCATTGGCGGACCGGAAACGCGAAGACAAACAGACCAACCTGAGCTGCTCGTTCTGCGGCAAGTCGCAGCGCGAGGTGAAGAAGCTCATCGCCGGTCCCAGCGTCTACATCTGCGACGAGTGCATCGCCCTCTGCAACGACATCATCGCTGAAGAGGTCGACCGCGGCGAGGCGCACCAGCACCGTCTCCCGGTCCCCAAACCGAGCGAGATCAAGCGGGTCCTCGACGAGTTCGTCATCGGCCAGGACAAGGCCAAAAAGACGCTCGCGGTCGCGGTGCACAACCACTACAAGCGGATCGAGAGCCGGGTGGGGCGCGACGACGTCGAGCTCCAGAAGAGCAACATCCTGCTCATCGGGCCGACGGGCAGCGGCAAGACGCTGCTCGCGCAGACGCTCGCGCGCATCCTCAACGTCCCGTTCTGCATCGCGGACGCCACCAACCTGACCGAGGCCGGTTATGTCGGTGAGGACGTCGAGAACATCATCGTCAACCTTCTGCAGGCGGCCGATCACGACGTCGAGAAGGCGCAGCGCGGCATCATCTACATCGACGAGATCGACAAGATCAGCCGCAAGAGCGACAACCCGTCGATCACCAAGGACGTCAGCGGCGAGGGCGTGCAGCAGGCCCTCCTGAAGATCATCGAGGGCACGACGGCCAGCGTCCCCCCCAAGGGCGGTCGCAAACACCCGCAACAGGAGTTCCTTCAGGTCGATACGACCAACATCCTGTTCATCTGCGGGGGGGCTTTCGTCGGGCTCGACGAGGTGATCCAGAAGCGCCTCGGCAAGTCCGGCATGGGGTTCGGCAGCGACATCCACAGCCGCGAGCAGCGCAACGTCAGCGAACTGCTCACGATGACGCAGCCCGAGGACCTCATCAAATACGGCCTCATCCCCGAGTTCATCGGTCGCCTGCCGGTCATTTCGACGCTCACGGAACTCTCCGAAGAGGCGCTCGTCGACATCCTGGTCAAACCGAAAAACGCGCTGATCAAGCAGTACAAGAAGCTCTTCGAGATGGACGGGGTGAACCTGAAGTTCACCCCCGAGGCGCTGACGAGCATTGCCCGTCAGGCCTTGAAGCACAAGGCGGGCGCCCGCGGCCTGCGGGCCATCCTCGAGGGGGCGATGCTCGACATCATGTACGAGATCCCCAGCCAGCCGAACATCAAGGAAGTCGTCATCAGCGAGGAGGTCATCCTCCGCAAGGAGAAGCCCCTGATGCTGATGCACAAGCAGGCCGAACTCGCCTAGGCGCGCCGACTATCATGGCCGTATCCGACCGGCCGACGAGAACCCGCCATGTTCTTCAAGAATAGCGACTCGGGGGAGCGCCCGCTGCGGACCCTCCCGCTTCTGCCTTTGCGCGACATCATCGTGTTTCCGCACATGGTCGTGCCGCTCTTCGTGGGTCGCGAGAAGTCCATCGCCAGCCTCGAGGAGGCCATGGCCACGGGCAAGGACCTCGTCCTCGCCGCACAGAAGATGGCCAAGACGAACGAGCCGAAGCCCGACGACATCTTCCCCGTCGGCACCATCGGCTCGATCATCCAGCTCCTGCGGCTGCCGGACGGCACCGTCAAGGTCCTGATCGAGGGCAAGCGTCGCGCCCGGATCCGCAAGTTCCACGAGACGCCGGACCTCTTCCGCGTCGAGGTCGAGGAGATCTTCGAGAAGGTCGAGAAGACGCCCGAGGTCGAGGCCCTGCTGCGGCAGGTGCACCAGATCTTCGAGGCGTACGTGAAGCTGAACAAGCGGATCCAGCCCGAGATGCAGGTGGCTGTGGCCAGCATCGACGACCCGGCGAAACTCGCCGACTCGATCGTGGCCCACCTGAGCCTCAAGCTGACCGACAAGCAGCAGATCCTGGAGACGGAGAACCCCACCACCCGCCTGGAGAAGCTCCTGGAGCTCATGCAGGCCGAGATCGAAATTCTCCAGATGGAGAAGAAGATCCGGACCCGCGTGAAGAAGCAGATGGAGAAGAACCAGAAAGAGTACTACCTGAATGAGCAGATGCAGGCCATTCAGAAGGAACTGGGGGATCGGGACGAGTTCAAGAACGAGATCCAGGAGCTCGAAGACAAGATCAAGAACAAGAAGATGTCCAAAGAGGCCACCATCAAGGTGCGCAAGGAACTCAAGAAGCTCAAGATGATGAGCCCGATGAGCGCCGAAGCCACCGTGGTGCGCAACTACATCGACTGGATCATCTCGCTGCCCTGGGCAGATCTCACGCCCGACAAGAAGGACATCGAGGCGGCCGAGCAGATCCTCGAAGAGGATCACTACGGCCTGAAGAAGCCGAAAGAGCGCATCCTCGAGTACTTGGCCGTCCATGGCCTCGTCGAGAAACTGCAGGGGCCGATCCTGTGCATGGTCGGCCCGCCGGGTGTCGGCAAAACGTCATTGGCCCGCTCCATTGCTCGCTGTACGGGCCGCAAGTTCGTGCGCCTCAGCCTCGGGGGCGTACGCGACGAGGCCGAGATCCGCGGGCACCGCCGCACCTACATCGGCGCGATGCCCGGCAAGATCGTGCAGGCCCTCAAGAAGGCCGGCACGAGCAATCCGGTCATGCTGCTCGACGAGATCGACAAGATGAGCACGGACTTCCGCGGGGATCCGTCGGCCGCGCTGCTCGAGGTGCTCGATCCCGAACAGAACACGACGTTCAACGACCACTACCTCGATCTGGATTACGACCTGTCGCAGGTGATGTTCATCACCACCGCGAACAACATTCACCAGATCCCGCTGCCCCTGCAGGACCGCCTCGAGATCATCTCGCTGTCGGGCTACACCGAGTACGAGAAGCTCAACATCGCGCGGCGCCACCTCGTGCCCAAGCAGCTCGAGCGCAACGGCCTCGAGAAGTCCAAGGTCGAACTGACCGATCAGGCGCTCGAACTGCTGACCAATCGCTACACGAAGGAGAGCGGCGTCCGGAACCTCGAGCGCGAGATCGCCAGCGTCTGTCGAAAAGTCGCCCGCGACGCCCTCGCGAAGCGCAACCAGGGCACGCCCATCGAGCAGTTCGGCGTGAAGGTGACGCCGGCCGTCGTGCAGAAGTACCTCGGCCCCCCGAAGTTCAAGTTCGGGGTCACGGAGGGGCAAGACGAGATCGGCCTCGTCAACGGCCTCGCGTGGACGCCCTACGGCGGCGAACTCCTGCAGACCGAGGTCTCCGTCGTCCCCGGCAAGGGAAAACTCACCATCACCGGCAAGCTCGGCGACGTGATGCAGGAGAGCGCCCGGGCCGCCATGAGCTACGTGCGCAGCCGGGCGACCGATCTCGGTCTCGATCCGGCCTTCTACCAAGAGGTCGACATTCACGTGCACTTCCCCGAGGGGGCGACCCCGAAGGACGGCCCCTCGGCCGGTATCACCATCGCCACCGCGCTGGTGAGCGCGCTGTGCAAGATCCCCGTGCGCTACGACGTCGCCATGACCGGCGAGATTACGCTGCGGGGCCGCGTGCTCCCCATCGGCGGCCTCAAAGAGAAGGTGCTGGCGGCCAAACGGGGCGGCATTCACACCGTGCTCATCCCGCGGGAGAACAAGAAGGACATCCGCGACATCCCGCAGCAGGTCCGCAAGGGCGTGGAGATCGTGATCGTCGACCACGCGGACGAGGTCCTCGGTCTCGCACTGCGTCACGACGGGGTGCTGTGGAAGGGCCGCGCCGCCAAGGCGATGGACGAAGCGGCGCACCCGCCCCTCGAGCCGGAGAGTGCGGTGCCGACGGCCTGACGTCTGCGCGCACGCCGGTTTCCCCTTGTGCGAGACCGGGACCGGCAGGTATCACGGGCCGACCCGTGTGGGCGGGTAGCTCAGTTGGTAGAGCAGCGGTTTTACACACCGCGGGTCGCAGGTTCGAGCCCTGTCCCGCCCACATCTACCACCCCCCCGGAGCGCGCGCGGATGCCGCCGACTCTCGTTTGCCGGACGGTCTCGACCGTCGTCCTGGCCGGTCTCGCGGCGCTCGTCCCGCGGCCCGTCGCCGCGCAGCAGAGCTGCAACGCCCAGCCCGATCTCGAGGGCAAGCTCACCTGCATCTTTCAGCGGCAGATCGCGCCGCTGGTCAACGACCTCGACCAGATCCTGATCGAGGGGCCGAAGTACCTCGCCCAACGCCTGCCCCCGCTGCAGGCCATGGGTGATCTCGGCGGTCAGATGGACCTCGAGACGCCCAACGCCTTCAGCGTGTCGCTCGGCGTGACGAGCGGCGTCTACTTCGACTTCAATCAGGAGGTCGCCGACGACTTCCAGCGGCTGCCGAAAACGCTGCCGGAGCCGTTGCCGTTGCCCTCGGCGGTGCTCTCGGCGCGCTATGGCGTCACACCGGACTGGGAGCTCACCGGCCGGTTCGGCTACGTGCCCGAGTTCAAGACGAAGTCGCGCGACTGGGAGATCGCCGCTGCGACGCGGACGTTCGCGCTCGGCACGCGCTACCGGCTCTCCCGGGGTGAGGGCTCGTGGCCTACGCTCGTCAGCAGCGCCGAGGTCTCCTATTTCACGGGCTACATGGAGGTCGGGCGCGGCCTGACCTATCCGCTGATCACCATGCGGGAGGCGGCGAAGCTCGCCGACGTGCCCTGGGAGCCCGTCCGCACCGCCATCAACGACGAGTTTCGCGAAGCCAACGGCGGGACCGACATCCTCGGTCCGGCCGATGACGTGACCATCGGCACGTTCTTCCGCGGCGCGCCCATCCTGGGGTGGGACATCTATCAGCTCAGCCTCGAACAACGGGCCGCGTGGGCGCTCGGCTTCTTTCACCCGGTGCTCGGCCTCGGCCTCGATGCGGCACAGGGGCACGTCGACAGCGGCGTGCAGCTCGAGATCGACCTGCGTGTGACCCGACCGCGGCATTTCGTCGATGTCGCGGGCAACTTCAAGGAGCCCGTCCTGCCGGATCAGGACGTCACGCTCGAGACCGAAGACCCCCGTCGATTCGGTGCCCGCCTGATCGCAGGCTTCGAGTTCGATCTCGGCGACCACTTCCGGCTCCCGTTCGAAGCGCAGTACGATCTCGGCTCCGGCGCACTCCTCGGTGGTTTCGCGTTGAGGTTCGCATGGCGATGAAGTCCCTGAACGCGTTCGTTTGGGCGGGTCTGGTGGGCTGTTCGGCCAACCCCCTCGATCCGGACCGCATCGGTTGCATCGAGACTGCCCTCGGCAACAGCTGCGATCAGACGTCGGGCGGCGGCGGGTCCGACCCGTGTGCGGGTGCCTGCAACGCCCTCGACCAATGCACCCCGGGTGGTCTCGCGTCGCAGGGCGCCAGCGTCTCCGCTTGTCAGTCCATCTGTGCCCAGGGCCAGCTCGCCGCCCCTACGGTGGTCGAGTGCCTGTCGATGGCCAGCACCTGTGAAGAGGCCAACCTTTGCGCCCAGTAAGTCCCCGCGCGTGCCCGCTCGTCTTGTGTTCTGCGATTCTCGCCTTCGGTTGTGTCGCCTCGGAAGACGAGAGCGGCGGCAAACTGCCGGTCTACCCGCTCGCCGATGCCGGGGCGGGCGGCAGCGGGGGCACGGCGCCCCCCGTCGGCGGCACCCCGGGCGGCCCCGACGCGCGTGTTTTCGAACCCTTCGACCCGCCCTCTGCGCTCGTCGTCGCCACCTACAACGTCGAGAACCTCTTCGACCTCACGGACGACCCCGATCACGACGAGGGCGAGTTCACACCGGGGACCGCCACCTGGAATGCCGGGCGCCTTGCCGACCGCCTCGGCCGCATGGCGCGCGTCTTCGCCGATCTCGGGGCGGACGTCGTCTCGGTGAACGAGGTGGAGAACGAGGAGATCCTGACGCAGCTCCGCGACGCCATCGTCGACGTCGGTGGACCGCGGTACCCTTATCTCGCGGTCGCCAACAGCCGCGATCCCCGGGGCATCAAACCCGCCGTGCTGAGCCGGTACCCCATCACGCGCAGCCTCGGGCGGCCCATCAACCGGGCGCATGACTGCCTCGCGACCGAGAACCGGCAGCCCATCACGCTCGACGGCTCCGAACCCGAAGCCCGCCCGATCTTTCAGGTGGAGATCAACGTCGACGCGGAGCCCGAGGCGGATCTCGTCCTGCTGGCCAACCACTGGAAGGCGAAGGGCCGCACGTCGTACCCCTGCGACGACGATGAGCACCGGCTTCGCTCCGGCCTCCAGTTGCGAGACCTCGTCCTGCAGCTCCAGACCGAGACGCCCGACCGCGACTTCGTGGCGCTCGGAGACTTCAACACGTTCGAGTTCGAGGCGCCGCTCGCCGAGGGCGTCCAGGCCGAACTCGACTTCGACGCCCCGGCGGCCCTCTACAACGCCTGGGGCGACGCGGGCGTCATCTCCGGGCGCGAAACGAACGACAACCGCTGGAACGGCATCGACAACAGCTCCTACCAGTTCGACGGTGACTGGACGCGCCTGGACCACATCATCCTCTCTGCGAGTCTGCTCACCGGCGCCCACGGCTGGCGACTCGAACGCGGGTCGGTCGCGAGCTTCCACGCGGGGTACATGATCGACAACGGCCGCCCCGACTCCTGGGACGCGCGGGACGGCAGCGGGTACTCGGACCACCTGCCCGTGCGCCTCCGCCTCGTGCGCTGAGTTCGAAGGGAATTTCGGCGTCCGGGTCGATTTTCTTTGACGACCGGTTACCTCGCTGCTAGTGTGCTCGCACTTCCGGCTGCGGAGTCGTAGTTCAGTCGGTTAGAACGCTGGCCTGTCAAGCCAGAGGCCGCGGGTTCAAGTCCCGTCGACTCCGCCAAAAGCCCCGTCGGTTCTGCCGGCGGGGCTTTTTGCTTTTTGGCGCCCGAACGAAAACGGGCGACCCGCAGGCCGCCCGTCGACACGCACACGGGGACTCGCGGCGGCTCAGTTCACCATCGCGCTGTCGCCGTCCCAGCGGGCGATGAGCTCGGCCATCACGCGCTTGTTGATGGCGCGCGGTTTGGCGCCGTCGCCCGGGCCGACGAGACCGTCCTTCTCCATCTGGTCGATGATGCGGGCGGCCCGGTTGTAGCCGAGCGACAGGCGACGCTGCAGATGGCTGGTGCTGGCCCGACCATCCCGGAACACCACCCGCACGCACTCGTCGTACATGGGGTCGAGGTCGCCGCTGTCGGCGCCATCTTCGTCCTCGCCGTCCTCTTCCGTCCGCAGGATGGACTCGTCCATGTACTGGGGCTCGCCCTGCGTGCGGACGAACTCGACGACCTTGTGGATCTCCTCCTCGGACACGAAGGCGCCGTGGACGCGCTTCAGGCGGCCGGTGCCGGGGGGCATGAAGAGCATGTCTCCCTTGCCGAGCAGGTTCTCGGCGCCGTTGCAGCTCAGGATGGTGCGGCTGTCGATGGCGCTGGACACCTGGAAGGCGATGCGGGTGGGGAAGTTGGCCTTGATGACGCCGGTGATGACGTCCGTCGAGGGCCGCTGCGTCGCGAGGATGAGGTGGATGCCGGCGGCGCGGGCCTTCTGGGCGATGCGGGCGACGCAGAACTCGACCTCCTTGCCGGCCACCATCATGAGGTCGGCGAACTCGTCGATCACGACGACGATGAAGGGCAGCTTCACCGGCTTGTCCTCGAACGCTTGCTCCCAGCCGCGGGCGGCCACGGGGACGCCCTCGAGTTCGCCCACGGCGGCGTCCGACTCGGCGTCCGCCTCGGCGAGCATGTCCTCGAGTGAGACCTCCGGGGACTCGACGGCGACGCCGGGCACGAGCGCCTCGATCTTGGCGTTGAACCCGCGAATGTCGCGTACCCCGGCGTTCTTCATCAGCTCGTAGCGGCGGTCCATCTCGTCGCAGGCCCACCGGAGCGCGGCCGCGGCCTTCTTCGGATCCGTGACCACCGGCAGCAGGAGGTGCGGAATGCCCTCGTAGATCGACAGCTCGAGCATCTTGGGGTCGACCATGATGAACCGGACCTCGTCCGGGCCCGCGTGGTAGAGCAGGCTCGTGATCATCCCGTTGACGCCGACCGACTTGCCCGAGCCCGTGGTGCCCGCCACGAGCAGGTGGGGCATCTTGGCGAGATCGGCGACCTCGGGGGTGCCGTCGATGCCCTTGCCGAGGGCGATCGGCAGGATGTTCTTCTTCGAGTGGAACCGCTCGTCCCCGATGATCTCCTTGAGCCACACCGTCTCGCGCTGCTGATTCGGGACCTCGAAGCCGACCACGCCCTTGCCGGGGATGGGGGCGACGATGCGGACCTTGAGCGCCTTCATGGCCATGGCGAGGTCGTCGGCGAGGGACGCGATCTTGCTGATTCGCACACCAGGGGCCGGTTCGAACTCGAACATCGTGACGACGGGGCCAGGGTGAATCTCCGTCACGCGACCCTGGATCTTGTAGGTCTCGAGCGCGCGGATGAGGCGGTCCGCCTGTTCGCGCAGGAACTCCGGCGGGATCTCGACCTGTTCGGGGTCGTTGAAGTCGAGGAGGTTCAACGGCGGCAAGTCGTAGGTCCCGAGGGGCCCGCTCGGAGGCAGGGGGATCTCGAGTTGCTCGCCGCGCGGGGTGTTCTTGCGCGGCATGACGACCGGACCGATGGGGGAGACCGCGGCGGGCGCCGGCGACCGAGGCGCCGGGGCGGGTGCGGGGCGGTCGGAGCGCGGCTGCGGACGGGCGGCGGGGACGGGGCGGTCGAAACGACTGCTCGCCGGCAGCGCCTGAGCGAGGGCGGTGTCCGTGCGACCGGACAGGGCGATCCGGTCGAGGGGATCGTCGAGCTCGGCGTCGTCGTCGAGCAGCTCGTCGTCCACGCCGTTCACGAACCGCTCGTCGTCGACCGCGACGATTTCGGCAGAGTCGGAGGCCGACCAGTCGCCATCGGCGAGTTCGGCGTCGTGCAGGGGCGCGGGGACGGCCTTGAACGCTTCGGTGCTCTTGCGCGTGGCGACGATGCGGGGGCCGGAGCCGGCCGCCGCCGCGGGCTCGGCGAGGCGGAACGCCTCCGAGGACACCACGACCGAAGGCTTCGCCCCCATCGAGAACGCGCCGCTGTCCTCCGTAGCGCTCGGGGCGCTCTCACGCGAGGGGCGCTTGCCGGTCTTCGGCGCCTTGCGGCCCGCGGGCGCCGGCGCAGAGGCCCGGGCGCCCTCGTCGGAGGGCTCTTCGGCATCGGCCGCGGCGCGAGCGGCCTTGCGGGCGGCCTTCTCCTCGGCCGCCGCGCGGCGCTTCTCGGCGCGGCCCACCCGCCAGGCGGTGATGCGGTCGAGCGCACGCCGTCGCAGGCCGCCGACGCCCCGCATCGTGCCCTCTTCACCCTCGCCCGAGCCCTCGCGGTCCGACGGACGAGCCATGCCCCGAGCCGCCGACACGAGGCTGATCCGCGTCGTGAGCACGAACGTCAACGCCAGGACCGCGTAGATGATGATGTACGCACCGGTCGCCCCGAAGAGGCTGCGCAGGACCTCCGCGCCCGTCGAGCCGATGAGGCCGCCGGCCGCGTGTCCGAAAACCAGCATCCCGCTCATCAGCAGGTGCGCCAGCATTGCGCCGCAGAGCACGAGCACCGGGTAACCGACCGCGTCGACCGTCTTGACCTCGACGCGCCGGCCCACGAGGAAGAACACGCCCGGGACACCGAGCGTCAGCGGCAGCAGGAAGGCCGCCAGCCCGAAGATGCGCAGGAGGATGTCGGCGACCGACGCCCCGACGGGTCCGATGAGGTTCGCCGTTCGGCCGGTGTCCACCGCCGGGCCGTTCGGCAGCAGGTCGGCCGGATCGAAAGACGCGAGCGCGAGCAGCATGCAGAGCGCGACGGCGAGCGTCGCGATGCCGAAGACCTCGCGCTTGAGGGCCTCGGACTGCCGATCCTCGGCCCGGCGCCGGGGGGCGGTGCCCGCAGCGCGACCGCGGCGCTCCCGCCCGCTCTCGGCGGCGCGACCCGACTCGTCGGCGGACTCGGCGTTCTCGGCGTCGGCGTGCGTCATTGGACTTCCTCCACGTACAGAAACATGCGCGAACGTAGGTTCGCCTACATGTAGCAGGAGGTCAATCCAGAAACTACAGTCGCGCAGAATTCCTCCCTTGCCGGCGGGCGTGCCCGCGCCCATGCTTTGCGCTCCTCTGCCCGTTCGACCGATGCTCCGGAGACCGCCGTGGACAAGTTCCTGCTCGACCTCCTTCTTTGCCCCGAGACGCGCGAGAAGCTCACGCTCGCCCCGACGACCCTCGTCGAACGCCTCAACGCGGCCATCGACGCCGGCACCCTGAAGAACAGGGTCGGCGCACCCGTCAAGCAGCGGCTCGACGCCGCCCTGCTGCGCGCGGACGGCAAGTTCGCCTACGGGGTCCACGACGACATCCCGAACCTCATCCTCGATGAGGCCATCCCCGTGGAGACGCCCTGAGCGCCCGGGAGATCGTTCCGCACAAAATCTTGCCCCGGCGCACGTTTGACTACATGGTGTGACCAAACAGGAGGTACCCATGCAGACCGAACGTCGTCGCCGCCGCAGCGCATCCCCTTCCGAGGCCCTCGGACTCTACTTCGAAAGCCTCGCCGCACGTCACGCATGGGAGGCCGTCGCGCTCGCCGACGACGATGGCCTTCTGCTCGGGGGGGCCGGCAAGAACGTCGATCAGGAGGGCATCGCCGCCATCGCGCCGGTCGCCGCCCGCGAGCCCGAGCACGCCCCGGAGGGCCTCCTCGGGCTCGTGACGCGCGGTCGCCCGCTCCGCGTGTGGGGCGTCACGCTCGACGGCCAGACCTTCCACCTGGCCACGGTCGGGGCGACCACGGCGCCCCCGGCGGAGACCTACTCGGCGCTCGGCCGAATCCTCGGGGCACCGTGCGCGGCGAGCGTCTGAACCGCTGAGCGACCGACCAGCCTGCGGCGGGCCTCAGCGCGTCGCGAAATACACGCCCACGGCGATGAGCCCGAGGAGCAACACCACCCCGATGACGAGACCGGCGTTGTCCCCCTTCTTGGTGGGGCCCGTCGGGGCCATCGGCATCTCGGGCGGAGCGTGGAGCTCCGGGAGCACCATGGGCGCGGCCGTCGGCCGGTGGACGACCTCGGGTACCGGCGAATCCGGGACGCCGAGGGGCTCGAGCCGCACGGGCTCGGGGGTCTCGACGGCGAGCGCGGAGACGGGCAGCTCGGCGACGTCGGGAATGCCGGGGGCATCCACCGGCAGATCGGGCGTCGAGACCTCGGCCTCACCTTCGTCGAGGTCGAGCGTCCGGGGCTCGAGTTCGACCTCGGCCTCGACCGCCGCCCTCGGCCGCGCGGGCTTGAAAATGCTGCCGAGGGGCGCACGCGGATCGGCCTCGGTGGCCGCCGGGACGGCCTTCGGGAGCGGGGGCAGGGCCTTGGGTTCGACCTGTCGGGACGGCGGCGCGGCGAGGGGCTCCCCCGCGGCGAGGGCACGCTGCTGGCGCGCGAGCTGATCGGCCAGGCCCCCGAGGCCGTTCGCGTTCGTCGCCGCGTCGAGCAGGCGACCGAAGCGACGCTCGCGCGCGGCGCCTTCGACCCAGGCGGGGTCGGTGACGAGACGCGCGACGTCGCCACCTGCGCCGGCGAAGGCCGTCAGACCGGTGCTGACGCGGGTGAGCCCGCCGTCGTTCGCGCCGAGGGCGTCGCGCGCGCGCACGAGGAAGAGCTCGGCGCCGGGGGCGTCGCCCGATTCGAGGAACGCGCGCAGTCGCCGCACGATGACTCGGTGGCCCCGCTGCTGGAGCTGTTCGCTGGCGTCGTTGATCTGCTGGGCGAGGGTGCTGGCGTCCATGACCGGGCCATCCTAATCAAAACGGAGCGTCAACCGAAAAAGAAACGTGTGACGCTCAGGCCGAAGACGGAGGCCGGGAGGGTCCGCTCGATGGTGCGCAGGTACTTGCCGCCCCCGCGCCACGTCTCGTCGAGGTCGACGATCGCCCCCCGGTCCCCCAACGCGCGCCCGGCGTTGTCCACCAGAAGCTTCACCTGCGGACGGTGGAAGTTCACGGGGTTCGTCGGCAGGTTGACCACGAGGCCGATTTCGCTGGTGTCGAGTTCGACGAGCGTGCCGACGGGGTAGGCCCCGATGCAGTTGCCGAAGAGCTTGCCGAGAAACGGATCGAACGTGCGCCCGCCGTCGTCGAGAATGCGGCGCATGACCTGGTCCGGCGGGAGGGCGGCACGCTGCGAACGGGCGGTGGTGAGCTCGTCGTAGAAGCTGGCCATGCGCACGACGTGCGTCATGAAGCTCGCGCCGGTGTCCTGGTAATACAGGCCGATCGCCGCCGCGTCCTCGGGGATCTGGCACTCGTAGGCGACGATCATGCGATTGATGACCGACTCATTGAAACCGCCCATCCGCACGAGCGCCTGAGCGACCTTGGTGCGAAGGTCCTCCATCTCCTCGGGCGTGCAGCGCGGTGAGTACTGCACGCCTTCGAGATCGAGCACGCTGCTCGAGCCGCCGCTGCCGCTCGCGTCGGACTCGAGCGTGCCGACCAGCGCCCACCCGAGGTCGTGATGGAACGCGGCCATGCCGAGATCGACGAGCTGATTTCGGGTCAGACCGAGGCGCTGCCCGAACACGATGGAGAGCACCGCCGTGTTCAGCATGTGGCAGAACAGGTTGCCCTTGTAGCTCTCCAGATGCAGCAGCGCGAGCAACAGGTTGTGGTAACGGGGCTCGACGTCGATGAGGTCGAGGCACAGACGCTTGACGCGCGAGTGCCGTGGGGACTTGCCGAGACGCAGGTCGTTGACGAAGCTGCGCAGCATGAGCAGCCCCGACGCGTAGATGTTCATCACCTGCGTGCGGGGTTCCTCGGCGACGTCGTCGAGCCCCTCGTCGACCACGTCCACCTTGCGAAGCCGAATGCTGCCGAGCGGGTAGTCGTTGATCGTGCCCTGTCGCTCACGCACGACCCGCAAGAACGCCACAAGGAACCCGTGCAGCGTGGTCTTGTCCAGCGACTGCGTGAAGGTCAGCTCGTTGACGCCCAGAAACTCGAAAATGCGGCGCAGGTAGCGGGCATTTTGAAACGTCGAGAAGTCGAGTCGCAGCAGTCGTTTGTTGACGAAAAAGGTACCGTCCACGAGCTGAATCGATGCTTCCTCGTGGAAGACTTTCAAGAAGGCCCCGACGGCGTCGATCATCGACTGCGTCGGTCGAATGAGGGCGTCGTTGTTCAGATCGTGCATGCCTGCGGAGCGCAGGACCACGAAGAGCGCGTTGACGAGGTTGCGCCCCATGGCGTTGAACTGCCCGTCGCGACCCTCGTCGAGGTCTTGCAGGAACCCGAGGGAACCCGATTGGGTCTCGCTGGAAGCGCCCGGCCCGCTCACGATTGACCCCCCGTCGGCTGGGCGCCGGCCGCGTAGGAGAGCGCGCCCTTGAAGAGAATGTCGTACAGTTGCCGCGTCCGCTCCTCACGGGTCTGCCGGACGTGGTGCATGGCCCATTGGCACGCCTCGCGGACGACGTCCGTCTGCAGCTTGCGTTTCAACTCGCGCTCGAAGAGGGGCAGCGCCGGTGCATGCATGCGGAGGGCGAGGCCGATGGCCGCGCAGGCGCGCATCTCCTCGTCGCCCTTGCGCTGCAGGAAACTGCGGTCGTCGAGCATGCCGAGCAGCCACTCGTTGGGGTTGCCCGTCAGCGCCGCCGCGGCGAAGAAGCGTCGCTTCTCGTCGAGATCGATCTCGAGGAAGTCCTTGTCGCGGATGCGCTGGACGATGTGGCTGTGCACCTGCGGCGACGGCATGCGCGCAAGCAAGTGAATCGCCTTGCCGCGGACGACCTTCGACTTGTCCTTCAGCGCGTTCAGAATGTACTGCAGATAGACGTGGAGCTTGTCCGGCGGCAGGTTCCCGAGCGCCTCGAGCCGCACGGCGGCGTCCGGGTTGTTCAGCGCCCCGTTGATGGCCTGCAGGATGTCGATGCCCTCGATCGTCCGGAGCACCCGGATGAGGTCGTGGGCGTGCGCCGCGTCACAGGACTGAAGAATCCGGGCGATCTCGCGCAGCTGCCCGGGGATGATCTCCGGCAGCAGGTCGAAAACGGCCGTCCGGCGGTCCGGAATGGTGACACGACCGGCCGCTCGGGCGATGAGCGGGGCCGCCGAGGGGTTCTGCAGGCGCAGCAGGTTGATCAGCGGCGCGGGCTCGGTGACGTGCGGGTCGTTGATGAGATCGGCGATCTGGTCAATCAGCCCCTGCGTGCCCCACCGGTCGAAGATGCGGTTGATCGCGTCGAGGTTCTCGAAGAGGAGGTCCCCCTCCGGGCCGGTCAGGTGCCGGACCTTGCGCATCACGCGCTCGAGATCCCCCGTGCGGCGGGCCCCGAGCAGCAGCTCGACGATGCGGTCGAACGTCGTGAGCACCTTGTCGTGCGTCCCCGCGACGTCCGGCACGAGACCGACCTTGAACAGGATCTCGATGAACTTCTCGAGGGTGCCCTGGCCCGTGCCCTCGACGAGCTGCCGCAGGCGCGCGAAGTCGACCTCGTCCATCGCGAAGGGCGACTCCTCGAAGCGGATCATGTCCGCGTCGGTGATCAGGGCGGCCGTGAGGTCGACGCGCCGGGCCTGCCCGAGGCGGCCCGAGCCCGCGTCGCCGCCCCCGCCGCCGCTGGGTGAAGGGGGACGCGCGGCCTGGCCGCGCAGCCCCGGAGCCTTACCCGCCTCGGCGACCTCGATGCTTTCGGGCGGGCGGCCGGCGGCCTTCACGCGGGAGACGACGGCCTCGACCGTGTAGCCTTCGGTGTCCGTGGCGATCTGGCCGTCCTCGCGGAAGCTCTCGATGACCCGGTAGGTGAAGTGCTCGAACTCCTTCGACCACATCACCGTGACGCTGTCGTCCTCGAAGAGCGTCGGGTCGTCCCAGTTCGTCAGGAGCACGTCGAGGAAGTCGTCGAGCTCCTTGGCGGTGATGCCGTGCCAGTAGCGCAGCCGCCGCACGCCGTCCTGAAAGAACTTGTAGATGAAGTTCTTCTCCGGGGCGGCGTTCTGGAAAACGACCTGGTCGTGCAGCGTCAGCTCGTAGGGGCCGACGACGAGCTCGACGCTGTCGCCCTCATTGGGCACGAGGCTCTGGATCGCCGTATGAAACAACCCGCGGAAGCGCAGCGTGCCTTGGTGCTCGTGGCCGTAGAGGCCCACCGCCCGCATGAGCTTCTCGAGCTCCTTGAAGGCGTTGCGGGTCGCGTCGACCGCGCGACGTTTGGCTTCGTCGAGGGTCTCCTCGGAGGGACCCTCGAACATCTTCATCAGGTCGCCGCCGTGTCCGTGAGCGCCGGCGGGGGGTCGTTTGATTTCGGCCATCGGCGACGATGAAAGGGCGGTCGCCGCGCCGGCGCAAGGCAAAAGCGCCGGAGCGTCAGCGCAGCAGCGTGCAGCCGAGTTCTTCGACGTAGTGCTGCGGGTCGTGGCCCCACGTCCAGCAGTTCTCGTCCTCCGAGAGTCGGACGAGGATGTAGGTGATGCCGGCGGCGCGGGGCTTGCTCATCAGGGTGGTGGCGCCCTCTTCGAGATCGGCGATGCTGCCGCCCTCGTCGGGGTGGATCGACGTCAGGGTGAGCCTGCCGTCTTCGCCGACCGGATGGCAGATGTCGTAGCCGTCGTTCTCGCCGGGGATGCAGTCCTCGCCGTCCCAGCCGTCACCACCGCCGTTGCCGGTCTCGGCGAGACCGAAGAAGTAGGGGCCGAACTCGACCGCCTCCGTGACGGTCACGACGAGCGTCTTGCTGTCCGTCCACTCGGCGGTCGCGTCAGCGGGTGCGGCCTCGACGAAGGCATCGGGGGCAGGCCACTCACCGCCGCCGCCGCCGAGACCGCCGTCCCCGGGGCAAACGCAGACCTCACCGGCATCGCCCTCGCCCGGCGCGCAGAGGGGGGCTCCATTGCCGCCGCAGGCGTCGAAGGCGTCCGCGCGGCGGAGGTTCGCATCGGCGTAGACGGGTTCGGCGTCCTGCGCCGAGACGCACTCCCACCGCTCGGGGTCGAGCGGGACGCATCGAAAGCCGGGGGCGCAGGCGCCCGAGGCGCGCCGGCAGTCGTCGGGCTCCGAACCGCGCGCGTCTCCCGAGCCACTTCCGGCGTCCCCATCGCCCGACGCCTCCGAAATGCACCCGGTCAGGATCCAGAACCCCCACACCAGCCGCCATGTCGCTTTCGTCATCGCCCTTCCCCCGCCTCCCGTTCGCCATTGCGAGAGTGTACGACTCATCTTCGACCGGTGCTGGGCAAAAAAAAAGCGCCCCGGAGGGCGCTCTCTTCACGGCCGGCGGTGGCCGGCGCGAGGTCGACCTCAGGGAGAGGTCACCGGGTTGCAGCCGAATTCGTCGTTGTAGTGATCGGGGTCGTGACCCCAGACCCAGCAGTTGTCGTCGTCGGCCTGACGAATGAGGATGTAGGTGAGGCCCGGGGCGAGGGTCTTGTACATCAGCGTGGTCTCACCGGCGACGAGGGTCTCGAAGATGCCGTCGACGGCAGCAGGCCCCCCCTGGCTGGGGTGGATGCTCGTCAAGGTGAGCTTGCCGTCATCAGGGACGGGGTGGCAGATGTCGTGTCCGTCGTTCACGCCGGGGATGCAGTCCTCGCCGTCCCAGCCGTCGCCACCACCGTTGCCGGTCTCGGCGAAGCCGAACACGTAGGGTCCATTCTCTGCACCCGGGTCGACCGTGAGCACGAGGGTCTTCTCATCGGTCCATTCGACGGTCGGGATCGGGGCGTCGGGCTCGGGGATATTGCCGCCCGCGCCACCCGCGGCGCCGCCGCCACCTTCGCCACCGGCGCCGCCGGCCTCGGGGCAGCCGCAGACCTCGCCCGCGTCGCCCTCGCCGGGGACGCAGACCTCGGGAACGGTACCGTCGGTGCCGTCGTTCGCCGGGCACGTCGCGCCGGCATCACCGGCGGCCGCGTCGTCTTCCTCGACGTCGCAGGCGACCATGCCCATCATGGAAACGAGACCCAGCGCGAGCAGCTTCTTGAGATCCATCATCGTTCTCTCTCTCCCCAGTTTTGTTTGGCCGACCCCGTCAGGGGCGGGAAACTTCGGTTCCGTCCGCCGGACGGCCACCCGAATTTGCGCAGGGTACCCTGCGGATTACGTTCACGCGTGTCAAGAAATTCCGCCGACACCGACGCGGCGCCGTGACGAAATATTCACGAAGGTTTGGGGTTGGATGCAAGGGCGGGGCGGGCAGGCGGGGAAAACGAAGACGGCGCGAGCGGGACTCAGGCAGCGTGGACGAGGCCGATGAAGGCACGCCCGATGCGGACGGCGTCTTCGGAGGGGGGCTGGCGGTGGGCGCGTTCGGCGATCTCGGCGTCGGTCTCGAGCAGGCGCTGCCGGGCGCCGTCGCGCAGCTCCTTGGTGCTGCGGCGGGCGAGGGCGTCCTTCATGTCGTGCAGGTAGCTGCCCAGGCGGCCGGCGGCGCGCTTCTCGGCGGACTCGGACTGCGTGGCCGGGGCGTCTTCGGCGGCGGCCGTCAGCTCGGCGAGCACCTTGCTGAGGTCGCCCGCGGTCGTCAGGACGTCCTGGCGACGGGCCATGAGGCGCTCTCGCAGGCTCTCGAGGGCGGCGCCGAGGCTGGCGAACCCCTCGGGGAACGGATCGCTGAGTGGGTCGACGTTCGGCAGGGTCGTGGCCGACGAGCTGCCGACCGGGCCCGATTCTTCGACCGCCTCGACCTGCGCGAAGAAGCCCTTCACCTCGTCGACGAAGATCTCCTTCGCCCGGGCGAGGTCGCCCTCGCTCATGCTCAAATCGCGCTCGTACTCGCCGAAGAGGTCGTCGACGGCGTCCACGAACGAGGCGAGTGCGCCGGGATCGCGCAGCCCCTCGGAGGCGATGCGGGCGATGGCGTCCGAGAGGGCGACCTTCTCGTCGGTGTTGGCGAGCGCGTCGACGTCGAGCTCGCCGTCTTCGCCGCGGGGCAGCGCCTGCGTGGCGAAACGAAACTCGATGCTGAGACCCTGCGCGTGCTGGGCCTGGACCTGGGGGGTCTGCCCGCGGGACGAACGCATCACGTGACGCGAATACGCCAGGTCGAGCCCGAATCCGCCGACTGCGACGGGGGCGTTGCCGCGTTCGAGTTCGACGACGGCCGCGTCGCTGTCGGCCGCGGGCTGCGGCCGGGCGGAGCGCGCGTGATCCGCGTCCGTCGACGGGACACGGCGGGCCGCCGCAGCGGGCGCGCTCGTGAGGGCGACGTTGTGGATCATGGTTTCCGCCTTCCTTGGGGATTTTCCGGAAGCCTCATGCTTCCTGACGACCACATCGACCGGGTCGTCCGGATCTTGAAGACTATTGGGAAACGCCCTCGGGCTCCTGCCCTCGGGCTGCTCGGTCGCCGGAGTAAATCCGGCGGCCCTCGCGGGTCCCGCCGATGCGGCGTGCCCCGGCCGGGGCTCCTGCCCCGGGTTTCATCCA
>JAKLJY010000001.1 GCA_023150895.1 Myxococcota bacterium
CGGCGGAGGCCGGCAGGCCGGCTTCCCCGAGCACGCGCGCGGCAGCGGGCATGACGGGCCCGGTCGCGGCGGCGGCGGGCGTGGCAGCGGCGGCCGCGACCGACGTCGGTGCGGACTCCGTA
This sequence comes from Myxococcota bacterium, assembly GCA_023150895.1. Classification (GTDB taxonomy): domain Bacteria; phylum Myxococcota_A; class Bradymonadia; order UBA7976; family UBA1532; genus CAINDO01. The sequence continues at coordinate 123 of JAKLJY010000001.1, forward strand.
GCGGGCGCTTCGGCGGGCTCGAGCTCGGCGATGGTTTCGCCGATCTTCGCCATCTCACCGCGCCGCTTGCGCAGGCGGACGACCCGACCGGAGATGGGCGCCGGGACCTCGAGGTTCACCTTGTCGGACTCGACGACGACCACCGGCTCGTCGCGATGGACGAATTCCCCTTCGCCCTTGAGCCACTCGCCCAGCGCAACCTCCGTGATGGATTCGCCGACCGGGGGGACCTTCAGCTCGACGGACATTCAGCTCACTCCCTGTTCACGCAATGTCGAACGCCTTCTCGAGGAGCAGCTCCTGCTCCATCTTGTGGCTCGCGGCAGAGCCGGTCGCCGGGCTCGCGCTCTCATTGCGCGTGATGCCCGAGAACGGATGCCGCCCGAAGAGGGCCTCACCGACCGCCAGCCGGATGAAGGGCCACGCGCCCATGTTGCGTGGCTCTTCCTGTACCCAGAGGACCGGGGTGCCCGAGGGGTAGGGGGCGAGCGCCGCCTCGAGGTCACTCGACCGAAGCGGGTACAGTTGCTCCACCCGAACGATGGCGACGTGGTGCGCGCCCATCGCCTCGCGGGCCGCGGCGAGGTCGTAGTAGATCTTGCCGCTGCACAGGAGAACCCGCCGGACCGCCCCCGGATCGCGAGGTCCGACATCGGGGATGATCGGACGAAACCGGCCGACCGACAGCTCATCGAGGGAGGAGACGACCTCCGGGTGGCGCAGCAGGCTCTTGGGGGTCATGACGATCATGGGCTTGCGCAGCTTCCACAGCGCCTGACGGCGCAGGCAATGGAAGAGCTGGGCCGGCGTGGTCAGATTCACCACCCGGACGTTGTCCTGCGCGCACAGCCCGAGGAACCGCTCGAGGCGAGCGCTGGAGTGCTCGGGTCCCTGGCCTTCGAAACCATGGGGCAGAAGCAGCGTCACGCCCGTGAGGCGCCGCCACTTGTCCTCCGAACTGACGATGAACTGGTCGATGATGACCTGAGCGCCATTGACGAAGTCGCCGAACTGCGCCTCCCACAGGGTCAGCCCCTCCGGTCGATCGAGGCTGTAGCCATACTCGAAGCCGAGGACGCCGCATTCCGAGAGCGGGCTGTCGATGACCTCGAACGTCCCGCGGCCGAGCCGGGTCAAGGGGATGTCCCGCTCCCCCGTCCGCGCGTCGTGCAGGACCGCGTGCCGGTGGCTGAACGTGCCGCGGCCGCTGTCCTGTCCGCTCAGGCGCACGGGCACGCCTTCGGCCAGCAGGCTCCCGAAGGCCAGGGCCTCACCAGCGCCCCAGTCCAGCGGGCGGGCGCCCTCCGCCATCTCCCGGCGGGTCTCCAGGAACTTGGCGATCTTCGGGTGCGGCGTGAAGCCGGAGGGCAGGTCGGTCTGCACGCGCAACAGCATCTGCAGCGCTGCCCCCGGAACGGCGGTCTCCGGCTCCGGCGTGTCGCGTTCCAGGCCGCCGACGTGGCCCTGCCAGACGCCGCGCCCGAAGTCCGTCTTGTAGGCGTACTCGGGACTTTTGGCCTCGGAGAGCGCGTGCTCGAGGTGTTCACGCCGACGCACGGCGATGTCGTCCGCCTCCGCCCGCGTGACGCCACCGAGCTTGAGCAGGTTCTCGAGATACCCCTCTCGGACGGACTTCCGCTTTCGAATCGCTGCATACATCAGCGGCTGGGTGAACGCGGGGTCGTCGGCCTCGTTGTGGCCGTGACGCCGATAGCACCACATGTCGATGATCACGTCCTTCTGGTAGCGGTCCCGGAAGTCCATGGCGAGCATGATGGTGCGGGCGACCGCCTCCGGGTGTTCTCCGTTGACGTGAAAGATCGGCACCTGGAGCATCTTCGCGACGTCCGAGGCGTAGGGCGTCGAGCGCGACGACTCCGGCGGCGTGGTGAAGCCGATCTGGTTGTTGACGATGAGGTGAATCGTCCCGCCGACCCGATAGCCCGCCAGCTCGCTCATGTTCAGGGTCTCCTGAACGATGCCCTGACCGGCGAATGCGGCGTCGCCATGAATGAGGAAGGGCACCACCTGCCGACGCTCGCGGTCTCCGTTGCGGTCCTGTTTGGCGCGCACACGGCCGATCGCGACCGGGTTGACGAACTCGAGGTGGCTCGGATTGAAGCACAGGGAGAGGTGGACCGTCCGCCCCGTGCGGGTGACGTGGTCGCTGCTGTACCCCATGTGGTACTTCACGTCGCCGCGTCCGAAGTGGAGGTCGGGGTCGGCGTCGGCGAACTCACGGAAGATCTGGGCGGGGCTCTTGCCCATCGTGTTTGCGAGCACGTTGAGGCGGCCGCGATGCGCCATCCCGATGACGATTTCGCGGACGCCGTGTTCGCCCGCGACTTCGATCGCCAGATCGAGGAGGGGGATCATGCTCTCGCCGCCCTCGGCGGAGAACCGCTTCGCCCCCACGAACTTGTTGGCCAGAAAGTGTTCGAAGATCTCCGCGTCCGTCAGTTTCGTCAGGATACGAAGCTGCTGCTCTCGCGTGAGCGTCGTGTGGTTGCGCGTCCGCTCCATCTCCGTCTGCAGCCACGTTTTGATCTCGAGATCGTCGATGTGCATGAATTGCACGCCCAACGAGCCGCAGTAGGTCGTCCGAAGCAGGTCGAGGATCTCGCGGAGGGTCATGTGGGAGCCCGCACCGGCGATGGTGCGGCTCGAAAACGACCGGTCGAGATCGGCCTCGCCGAGCTGATAGAAGTCGAGTTCGAGTTCCGGATGCGGCGGTCGAGGCAGACCCAGCGGGTCGAGGTTCGCGAGCATGTGCCCCCGCACCCGGTAGGCCCGCACGAGCTGATCGACCTTGTCCTGCTGGGCGGCGACGTCCGTGCCGGCGTCCGACGGCGTGCTCGCCGGCCACGGCGCGGCCTGGGGTCCCGCCGTGCCCCTGCGCCGGTCGAAGAGGCCCGGTGCCGAACGTCGAGGACCGAAGGCGATATCGCGGCTGCCGTCGAGTGACGAGAAATACGCCTGCCAGTCGGGCGAGACGTTGGCGGGGTCAGCGAGGTACGCGGCGAAGAGAGACTCGACGAACGCGAGGTTGGCGCCGTTCAAGGGCCCCTCCGGGATAGGCATGGTCGAAGATTCCTCCCTGGATGCTCGGGCGGGGCGTTCGGATTCACCCGGCACGCGACGCCCGCAACGGCGGCCATTGAATGCAAAAAAGGCGGGCCGCTTGCGCGAACCCGCCTCTCACGCCCCAGGGGGCGTGTCGATCGGCGCTGACCCTGATCAGTTGGCGCTGGGGACGGCCGGGACGGCCGGGACCTCGGGAACGGCCGGGACGGCCGGAACCTCGGGGACGGCCGGGACCTCGGGGGCGCTGGGGACGGCCGGAACCTCGGGGACCGCGGGGGCCGCCGGGAGCGCGGGCGCGCCGCCGCAAGCGGCCAGGGTGAACAGGGCGGTGGCGACGAGGGCGGACAGCTTGAGCATGACGTTCTCCTTCAAGACGGGGGGTTCGCGAATCTCCCGACCCGCAACACGACGCATCGCGGGCCGACGCGGGGGTTTTACATAGGAAAAGCCCCCCCTCTGTCAAGTTCTTTCGAAGAATCCGTCCGATCCGGTCACGAATCGGACAGGCTCGCCGGCCAATCGACGAGTCCGAGGCGCTCTTCGACCTCCGGGCCGCCATCGGCGGTCGTGCCGCCCGCCGGCCGAATGAGGTCGATGCCGGCGACCTCCGCACCGGCCGGATGCGTCCGCCAGGGGAAGACCGCTGCCCCGAGTCCCCGGTTGACGTACACCGGCGTCTGGCCCACGTGGTACCACCCGAGGATGTAGCGGTGGCCCATTCGCCGCATGACGCGTTCCATCACCCCGCCCGCGGGGATCTGCCCCCCATGGGTGTGGCCGCTCAGGACCAGCGCGGCGCCGCGGCGCTCGGCAAGCCCTGCGAGTTCGGCGAGGTGCGAAAGCACGATGAACGGCACTTCGTCGACCTCGCGAAAGGCCCGCTCGGGGTCATGATGGCCCGTCACGGCGTCGTCGAGGCCCACGATGCGCCAGCGCCCTCCGCCGACGGCGACGACGGTCGAGGCGTTTTCGAGCACCATGATGCCCGCCGCTTCGAGGGCGCGAACCACCGTGGATGCACCGTGCCAGTGATCGTGATTGCCGAGCGTCGCGAACGCCGGGGCGGTGAGGGCCCGCAAGTGATGCGTCAGGCGTGGCAAGTACCGCAGGCTATGGGCGATGTAGTCGCCCGTCAGGCAAACGACGTCCGGTCGCAGGGCATTGATTGCGTCGACGGCCCCGGCGAGCCGGGCCTCCGGGGTCATGCGACCGACATGCACGTCGGTCAGGTGAGCGAGCCGAATCGGCGGTTGGCCCGGCGGCACGCGCGGGCTCGCCAGGCGATAGTAGTGGCGCGCCACGGTCGAGCTGCGGCCGAGCGCTCGGACGAGGGTGGGCTCAGCCGGGCGCATGGGCTTCGTGTCGGTCGGCGATCGTTCTGGGCTGCGTCGGGGACAAGCGTCGCACCTCCGGAGCAAGTCTGGCATCCCCGAGGCGCTGTTGGTAGGGTCGCGCTCGTGAATCCCGAGTTGCGCGCCGCCCAGAGCCGGGCCCGAGAGCTGATCCAGAACAAGGAGGCGCGCCTCCTCGAGGCGGTCGGGGAGCGCCCGGTCGCCGGGGCTGCGTGGGCATTCCACAGCCACGGCGCGGTCTTGTCCGTCGTGACGCCACACCCCGGCCTGTTCGACCGACTCGTCGTCCTCTTGCCCCGACCACCGGAACGGACGCCCGACGAGTTCCGTGCCTGGGCAGAGGGTCGACTCGGCCGACTCGACACCTTTCTGGAGCGCACCAACATCGGGCGGGTCGTCAAGCAGGTGCCGACCGACACCTGCGTCATCGCCTCGGTGACCCGACGCGTCGGCCATGACCCGAGCGATCCGAACGGGTACTTTCCGCCCCCCGAGGACGTGCCGCGGCTGCTCATCGGGTTTGTGGCTCACCTCGAAGCCTACGTGAAGTTCATGGGTGACCCCGGCCTGCGCTACGTCGGGGGGCTGCGGCTCTACCGCGTGCCCCGGGGCGCCGACGCCCCCGAGTGGAAGCTCGGGCTCGATGTCCTCGACACCGTCGTCGGCCGCCGCGAGGAGACCGAGGATCTCGCCCCGTTGACCCTCGTGCGCGCCGTTCTTCGCGAAGTCGCGGCCATCCTCGAGGTCCGTGCGATGGATCCGGAGGGGTCGAAAGCCGTGCGCCACGCCCGCGCCGCGGCCGCCGCCCACTATGGTGAGGCCCTGCTCGCCATTGCCGAACGGGCAGAGCAGCCCGGCTATCGCCTCGGCCATGTCTCGCGACAACTCGGTGAGATCGGCCCGCCTCGCCGGCGGCGCGCGCTTTGGCCGGTCGTGATCGGCCTCGTGCTCGTCGCGCTCGGCGGCCTCTGGTACGCGCTGACCTGAGCCCGTGCCGGACCCGTCAGGGCGCGGGCGTGACGCCGCCCTCGACCCAGCGCTTCAAGAGGCCATAGTCTTCGTCGTTCATGCCGCGGAAGACCTCGCGCCCCCCATGCGACACCTCGAGGGGCTTGCGGAGAATCAGGGACTCGACGGGGGCGGTCGGATCGACGAACCACTGCACCGTGAGGAAGTTCCAGCGGACCTCACAGCCCTCGCCGGGCGCACGGATCCACAGCCCGCCCGCATTGCCGGCGCTGCCGTGACATTCGGCTTCGCCGCAGCGCCGAACGAGCATGGGGTTCACGGCGGCCTCGAACTGAACGTAGTCGTAGCGAGTGCGGTCGGGTGTCGGCAGCGCCGCGCAGGGCACCCCGCTCCCCCCAGACGGCTCGCCGCCCGCCCCGCCGACGGGCACGCCGGCATCCGGCTCGTCGGGCGTCACCGCGTCGACAATCCAGGCGAGGAGTGCGCGGTAATCCTCGTCGGCCGTGGTGTAGACCGGGCCCGGGGTCGGGTGATCCGGGACCCCGCCGCTCTGGCTCAGCGGCCAGGTCAGGAGCCCGCTTTGCTCCGGGACGAGCGGATTCACCCAGCGAACGATCTCCGCGAGGTCGGCCTCGACCTCTTCTGGGGTGCTCGCCTCGACGGGCACGTTGAACTGGAAGTGCGCGTCGTCCCGCAGGGCCCGGCCATGACAGATGGGCTGCCCGCAGCCTCGCTCCAGGATGGGGAGAATCTCCCGCTCGAGCCGCCCGACGTCGAACTCGGCCGGATCGGCGGGGGGGGCGGGGGTGCCGCCCGTCGCGTTGCCCCCGGGCATCCCGCCGCCGCTGCCCCCGACCGTGCCACCACTGGCCCCTGCGTCGCCCGTGGCGCCACCGGGCTCCAATGAGAGCGGCTCTTCGCCGCAGGAGAAGAGCATCACACTGACGAGCGCGAGTCGTGCCGACACGCAGGCGAGTCGAGGAGGCATCGTATCGGGTCTCACTGAATGAAGTTGGCCGCCGCTCCCTGGGGATCGCCGTTCGCGTCGATCCACGAATCCAGGACCCGGCCCCCATTGGGGTCGGTCAGCTTCTGGATTGTCTGCGCGTCGAGCGGCCCGGACAACTCCGGATTCGACGCGCCGATTCGCGGCTTGCCCGCTTGAATGATCGGGCGGGTCGACGAGGTGTTCGGGACGCCGTTGGCGGTGACCATGCGATCGAGGTCGAACTTCACGTTGTTCAGGTTGAAGTTCGCGGCCGGCGCCCCATTGTTGCAGATCTTGCGGTTGGCGTTGTTGTCCAGGGGGTTGACCGGACACCCGTCGGCGTCGAAGAGGAACAGGCCGGACCCGAGACCGGCGGCCATGTGGACCCAGTACGGCGAGTTCAACTGGTTGCCCGGATTCTGGCCGATGTGCTGCTTCAACAAGTTGAAATCGAGCTGATTGAAGTTGTTGTTCGCGTAGTTGGCCCGGAACGCGTCATACCCGGCGCCGAAGTTCGTGACCTGCGCCTGGTTCAAGTGACAGGACACGCAGTACCGCGGCCCCTCTTTGTCTGCCGCGACCTTGCCGCGGATGCTGTGCGCGAAGAACGCGTTGTGTCCGAGGCCCGGGAAGGCGTTTCGAGCCCCGTTGTTGGCGTTGTTGCCCTCTCCCAGACGGTCTGCGGCCGTGATGACATTGGAGGCCGTTCCATTGCGGTCGATGAAGCCGTAGAAGACCTTCATGTGGGGCCCGAAGGACTGAATCTTCCCCTTGGTGTTGATCCCCAGGTACATCATGACCGGGCTGATGTACGTGAAGTCCGCATTGGCCTGCTTCAACAGAATCCGCTCGCCGGTGATGTTGCTGAAGAAGTAGTTGTTCGGGTTCACGTCGTATTGAGTGCGCAGGTGGCACCCGATGCAGTTGTTCTGCCAGGACGAGTGGCAGACGGAGCATTCCATCGTGTCCGTGTGCGCAAACCCCTGCGGGACGAGCGCCGGGTTGTTCTGGACGGGTCCGATGCCGTTGGAGAGGTCGCCGTCGGCGCGGCCCATCGCGTACGAGGCCTTGGGGCTGTAGAGCTGGCGGCCGGTGACCGGGTGCCGCTTGCTGGGCTGGTTCACGACGACGTCGCGCGTCTGGGGAATGTAGTGCGGGCGGCCGTCGAGGCGGCTGGTGAGCCAATAGTCGCCGTTGGCGTCGCGGGTGACGTTGCGCAACGCGTTGCCCTCGGCGTCCTGCGCGCACGTCGCGGCGGCTCCGGTGTAGGTCGTGCAGTCCCGGGTCGGCGCGTACGCGTCCCCCCCGCCGTGGCAGTTCTCACAGCGGATCTTGACCTGCTGATCCATCCGGCTCTGCAGGCGGCCGCTGGTCGCATCGCCCTCGGTGCCGCCGTGCACGTCGCGGCTCCCGTGGCAGTCGATGCAGCCGAGGCCAGCCTCGAAGTGTACATCCGCGGGCGTGTCGTCGCGGCCGTCGCCGTCGTAGTCCTCCGTCCAGATGTACTGGTTCGCGTTGCGCCCGTTGAAGGTCTGGTTCGCGATCGCGGGGTCGAAGAGGCGCTCGTCGTTCGCCGTGTTGGTGAACGTGACGGGCGCCGCCGGGTACTGGAAGTTGTTGACGAGGTCCTGGTTCTGGTCGAGCCGGATACCCCAGTACTGGAGCACCGTTCGGTTCGAGCCCTGGTGACAACCGACGCACGCGTGGTCGCTGATGCCACGCACGAAGCCGCCATTGGGCAGGATCTTCGCGACGTTCCGGATCTGGTGCGACTCGATGTGGGACCGCTCGCCGGCCGCGATGGCATCTGGGTTCGCCGGCTCGTTCTTGTTGACGTTCGGATCGTTCGAGCGACTCCGGCCGTCGTAGCTGTACTCCATGTGGCAGGCTGTGCAGCCCGAGCTGCGGAAGTCGGCGTAGCGGTCGTTCTGGCCGGCGCTCCCGGCGTGGCAGTCGCCGCAGGTGATCGAGACCTGCTCGTCGAGGAGGTGGTGGAGCGGGCTCTCGGCGCGGACGCGATTGGGTCGTTGGGCGTCCTGGGCGGCGTTGATCAGGTATCCCGGCAGCGCGGCGGCGTCGTAGGCGGCGTTGTCGCGCATCGGTCCGTTGTACTGACCGAGCTCGCGCTGCTCGAGCAGGCGCCCGACCTCACCGACCTCGCGGGTGGCCTCGTTGTAGGCCGGGTTGGTGACGGCCCGGAAGGCCGAGTCGGCCAGCGTGTCGCCGTCTTTATCGCGCCCGCGATGCTCCGGAATCATGTTGTCGATGCCGAAGAGAAAGCGGGTCACCGAGAAGAAGCCCATCTCGGTACCGATGGGCGCTCGGGTGAACCACTGCGCATGCTTGTTGAAGTGGCACCCCTGAGCGCCGCAGCCCCGACCCTCGCCGACCACGCGCAGGTCGCCGGGGTTGATGAACTGCAGCCAGTCGAGGTTCGTGTAGGTCGTCCCCGGCTGGGCAGGATCCTGGTATTCCGACGGCTGGAGCTTGTCGATGCCCGCCAGCGTGCGGCGGTTGAAGAACGCGAACGGGTCGATGATCTGTTTCGCGCGGTCGCCGATCGCCGGCGGAGGCGGCACGTGGCTGCCGAGTTTGCCGTTTCCGTTCGGGTTGCCGCCGTGACACCCGGTGCACGAGATCTTCTCCGCGCCGCGGAACGGATGCGGGTTGGAGAGTCCGGGGCCGGAGTAGTCGTTGGCCTGCGCCCCGTTGTGGCACTCCATGCACGACTCGACGCCCGGCGCCGGGGGCGGCTCGGGCAAGCCGCCGCCATCGGCCGGGGGAGGGGTCTCACACCCGACCGCCGGGTCGCAGTACGCGGGGTCGCACTGGCAACAGGCGAGGCGGTAGCTGATGTCCTGCTCGGTGCAGCGGTCGAGCTCCGCACAATTGTAGATCTGGCCGCGGAAGTCGTAGCTCTCACACGCGGGGTCAGGCGCGCCGAAGTCGCCCTCCGGGGCGTTGGGCCCCGCGTCCCGCTGCGGTGTCGGGTCGACAGGCGTTCCGCCGACGGCCTGCCCGCCCGCGCCCTGACCGCCGCCCGCGGATTCCGCGAAACCGGCCTGGTCGTCCGCACACCCGAGGACGGCGGCGCTCATCGAGACGACGAGGGCGGCCACGCGCCCGAATGTGATCCGTTGCTGCATCCCTGCTCTCCCATCGGCAAAAGTCTGTTCAAGGCCCCGTCGTCGCCCGGTACGGTCGACGCCAGGGACCACTCCCCGACGGGACGTACAGCAAGATTCGTGCCGAATCGCCGTCCGTGGAGTTCCTCGATTTGCTGGGGACACTCCTCCCCACCTTATGCCATCCTCCGCCGACTTTTCGACCCCCTTGGAGCCACCATGCTCGTCTGGAACTTCGACCCGCAAATCGTCTCGTTTCTGCCCATCCGCTGGTACGGCGTCCTCTTCGCGGCGATGCTGATGGTCGGGTTTCAGTTCTGGCGATGGCAGGTCCTCCGCGCCGGCCGAAAGGAGGCCGAGGCCGAGGCGTTCCTGATGGCCGCGGTGATCGCGGTGATCGGCGGTGCCCGCCTCGGGCATTGCCTCTTTTACGAGCCGGAGAAGTACCTGCGGCACCCGATCGAAATCCTGAAGGTCTGGGAAGGCGGTCTCGCGAGCCACGGCGCGACGATCGGGCTGCTGCTCGCGATGTTCTGGTGGGGACGCAAGCACGCGATGGCGTTCATCGAGGTGCTCGACCGCTTTTCGTTCGCCGCCTGCGCCGGGGTGATCTTCGTGCGCGTCGCCAACTTCACGAACAGCGAAATCGTCGGACGGGTCACGGATCCCGAGAGCGCTCCCTTCGCCGTGAAGTTCGTGCGCTCGGTCGAGGACCGTGCGCTCGCGCATCTCGCGTCGGGTGATTTCTCGCGCGTGCCCTGGCGACACCCCGCGCAGCTGTATGAAGCGGCCCTCGGGCTCTTCGTGGTCGCCGTTCTCTACCTCGTCGACCGCCGCCTGGGCGAGTCCCGCCGCCGGGGGCTGCTCGGTTTCCTCTTCCTGACCCTGTACTTCGGCGGACGCTGCGTCACGGAGTTCTACAAGGAGTTCCAGACGCTGACGCCCGAACAATCGCCCTTCACGATGGGGCAGTATCTCTCGGCGCCGTTCGCGCTCGCCGGCCTGTTCGGCCTCATCTCGGTCCTTCGTCGCCCGTCCTCAACGAGCGGTGGAACGCCCGGCTCGGTCGGGTGAAGTCGTAGGCGCGCTGCCACGCCGCCGGCAACGCCTCTCGTTCGATGGGGACGAACTCCAGGCTCTCGAAGAAGCGCCACATTCGTTCGTCGATCGAGAGGGCGAAGAGGTCGCCGTAGCCCAGCGTACGCCCCCACTCGATGAGGGCAAGGCCGAGCTTCCGGGCGCGTCCGCGCCCCCGGTGCCGAGGCAGGGTGGCAAACCGCGAGAGCTCTGCCCACGTCCCGTAGGGCGCGAGCCGCGCCGTCCCGATCACCACGCCGTCGATCGCGTAGACGAGGTGCTGGTCGACCGTCGCGAGGAGCTCGTCCTCCGAGACCGGCCGCACGACGCCGCGCTCCATCTCCGCGCGCAGCAGGAGTGAAACGTCCGCGGCATCGGCGAGCGTCGCCCGCCGGACCTCTTCGGAGAGTTCCCCCCCGACGAGCACGCCGGCACCTTGGTGGGTGAACAGCTCCTCGAAGACCACGCCGGGCCGACCATCGAGGAGCACGACCCCCGGCACGCCCGCGTCCAGAAGCTCGAGCACGAACCGCCAGCTCTCCCGGGCGTCTTGGGCACCGTCCGCGGGCTCTCGGGCCCGCTCGGCCGCCTCGTCCCGCGTCAGGTGAGGTCGAGTGTCCCCACCGAGCAGGTGCTGTGCTTCCGAGGTCACGAACAGGACCCGGCGAGCCCGGAGCGACAATGCGATTCGCCGCCCGATCTCGAATCCGGCCGCCCTCCGCCGCCCGGAAGCCGCGTCGGGCAGCAACACGACGGGGACCTGCCCCGCGCCCAGAGTTCGGGAGACCGCGGCGAGCACATAGGCGGGCTCGTCGTCGCCGTCGAGAATCTCGAGGGGGAATCCTTGCCGCCGGGCGAGGGAGACGAGGTCCCTCGTCGCGCCGCCTTGCCAATGGCCGACGACGACCGTCCGCATGCCGTACGCACCGAGCAATCGGAGGTCGAGCTGGAGGTGGGCCAGCGTGACGGAGCCGCCGAGAACGACGACGTGGACCGCGCCGCGGTTCCGGCTCGCATAGTGCGCGAGCTCGAGCGCCCGCTGAAGGTCGCGAATCGTGGCCATTCGCTGCTGCATGTCTGGGGTCGATCCGTCCGGCGCCGTGGTGCGTCGAGTGTCCAGAAACTGGACGCCCTGTAAAGATTGTGGACACCGGCGCTCCACCCCCTCGGCCCGAGCGCAGCCCGGACGGGGTGCATGGTTGCTGCACACGACGGCCCCGCACTCTCACCTGCGAGGCTTCTCCCATGTCCTTCATCCTCTCCGTGCTCGCCCTTGCCCTGGCCTGGCCGGGACCACCACCGATGCAGCCCGCCGACTTCTGTGGCCGGGACGCTTACGAGCCCAACGACACACGTCCGTACGCCCGCCGCCTCAGCGGGGTTTTCGCGGACGGGCGGCTCTGTCCCGGAGACGTCGACTGGTACGCCATTCACCTCGAAAAGGGGGACCGAGTCGCGATCTCGGTGCTCGTCGACCGGGGTCCCGCGACACCGCCTCCCCTCGTGTACGTCCCGGGCGCACGCAAGCCGGTCGGCACACGCTTCGAAGCGGAGGGGGAGACCGGCACGCGCCTCACGGCATCCCGCACGGGCTGGTACCGGGTTCGGGTCGACGGCCCCGCGTCCGAGGCGGTGCCCTACGTGCTCTTGGTCTGGCCGACCGCGGGCGCCGAGCGATGACCCCCGTCGAACAAACCCCGCTCGCGGTACCAGGTGACGACCTCCGGCAGTGCGCTGCCGAACGTATGTCGGGGGACGAACCCGAAACGGTCGCGAGCCTCGTCGGGCAAGCACGCCCAGCCCGAAGCGCGCACCTGGGCGATGAGCCGCGACACCGAGGCGCCGAGGCCCGCCGAATCGGAGATGCGCTGCGAGACCGGTTCGAGCCACGAGAGAAGCTTCGGCGGCAACGGCAGCCGAAGGGCCGGGCGCTCCGAGATGAGCCCCTCGAGCCGGTCGACCACCCGCTCCATCGTCTGTACCTCGCCATCCGAAACGAAATAGGGGCCAAACGCCGGCCCTTCTGCGCCGAGCGCAAGCAGCGTGAGCGACACGAGGTCGTCGACGTGGACGAACGAGAGCTCGAGCGACGGGACGATGGGGAGCACCCGACTGCGCACCCAGCGGATGACCTGCACGACGTCCGCCGAGTCCGGACCGTACGCGATTGCCGGTCGCAGTACGGTCGCCCGGGGGCCCAAGCCTCCCTGGACGATGGCCTCGGCTTCCAGTTTGCTACGACCGTAGCTGTCCATCGGTTGTTCGCCGCCGGGCCGCGCATGTGCTTGGCCGGGCGTCGACGGCCCCTGTGCCGCGAGACTGCTCATGAAGACGAACCGTTCGACGCCGGCCGCCGCGGCTGCATCGACGACGTTCCGCGTCCCCTCGACGTTGATGCGGGCGTATGTGCCGTCGCGCCCGGCCGCCGTCGCCGCCGCGAGGTGAACGACGTGGGGCGCGCCGAGCACTGCGGGCACGAGCGACTCTCGGGAGAGCACGTCGCCGTAAACAATCTCGAGCGCGGGCAGCGTATCGAGCCCACCGGGGTCGCTGCCCGGGCGCAGGAGCGCCCGCACCCCGTGTCCTTCGGCGACGAGCCGCCGGCAAAGCGCCCGCCCGATGAATCCGTTCGCTCCCGTAACGAGCATTCTCATGCTTCACGCTCCGCTCGGCGGTCAGTCCGATCCGCCTTCTATCCCGTGTCGGGCCAGCTTCCGGTAGAGGTTCCTGCGGGACACGCCCAGGGCTTCGGCAGCCCGAGACTTGTTCCATTGGCAGTCGACCAGCGCGTCCAGGATCCGCTGCCGTTCGGCCCCCTCCCAATCGGCACGTGTCCTGATCGTCCGCGGTCGCGGCTCGGCCACCTCGACGGGCGCATCGAGAAGAGGCGTCGGGACCGACGGCTCGGCCGGTCGCTGCATCGTCGGCAACCGGAGTTCCTCGGCACCGACGACGGGCCCGCGGGCGAGGATCGCGCTGGACTTCACCGCGTTTTCGAGTTGGCGCACGTTTCCTGGCCAATCGAACCGGACGAGCGCCTGCAGTGCCTCCGGGGCCAGACGGCGCGGGGGAAGCCCGAACTCCGTCGAGACCTGCTCGAGGAAGTGCAAGACGAGCGCCGGGATGTCCTCGAGCCGATCACGCAATGGCGGGACATGCACCTCGACGACATTCAAGCGGTAGAAGAGGTCCTCGCGAAATCGGCCGGAGTTCGTCTCCCGCCGAAGGTCCCGATTGGTCGCGGCGACAATCCGCGCTTCGACCTTTTCGGCATCGCGCCCGCCGATGGGACGCACTTCCTTCTCCTGGAGGACACGAAGCAGCTTGCTCTGAACACTCAGCGGCATCTCGCCGATCTCGTCGAGAAACACCGTGCCCGCCCTCGCGGCCCGAAACAGACCCTCTTTGTCGGCGTTCGCACCGGTGAAAGACCCGCGTTTGAACCCGAACAGCTCGCTCTCGAGCAAGTTCTCGGGGATGGCCGCGCAGTTGATGGCCATGAACGGCTGAAGCTTGCGGGGCCCGCCGTAGTGGAGCGCCCGCGCGAAGAGCTCCTTGCCGGTGCCGCTTTCCCCGGTGATGAGGACGGGGACCGGGTAGTCCATCACCTGATTCAGCGTATCGAAGATGCGGTGCATCCGCGGGCTGCGACCGACGATGTTGCCGAACGTGTACTTCAGTCCGAGCGCCCGATTCTTGGCCTCGAGATCCCGCTCGACGCGGGCGATCTCCACGGACTTGGCCGCGACATCGTCCTGAAGACTCGCAGTGAGCCGTTCGAGGCTCGCTTTGGCCTTCCGGAGTTCTTCCCCCTGCACCTCGAGCCGCTGAACGAGCCGCCGCATTTCGACCGCGACGGCGGCGACGTCGCCGAAGTCCTGAAGAAGCCGAAGGTCATCGGCGTCGAAGCCCGTGTGGCCGGCGGCCATGCGGTCGAGATAGATGGCGCCGAGGACGTGCTCTCGCGTCCGGATGGGGATGGCCATGACCGACTTCACCGCCATCTCGTGGAGCGATTCGCTCGCCGAGAACCGCTCGTCCTCGAGGGCGTTGTTGCTCATGACGGCCTCGCCCGCGGTCAGGACCCGATCGGCGATGGCGCGACTCGGCCGGAACCGCTCGCTTCGAACCGTCTCGCGATCGATGTTCTGCGCGGCCCGCACCCGCACGTTGCCGTCGGACTCGCGCAGGAGGATGAATCCGCGGTCGGCCTTCGCAAACTCCACGACGCTCTCGAGCGCCAGGTCCAGCAGATGGCCGACCTCTTCCTCTTCAATGAGGCGCTTGTTCAGCGACAGCAGGCGTTCGAGGCGCGCGATGCGGGTCTGCGGATCCATGAGAGCGGCCTTTCGTCCACCGTCGTCTCCCCCCTCGAATCGGCATTAACGCAGAGACGCGCGCCGGCGACCAGCTTGACGTTGCGTGACCCCTTCCGTAGCGTGTCCGCCTTTGATCGCCGGCCCCGCGCGCAGCTCGCTCGGGCGTTTCCGGGCGAGCACCAAGAGGACACTCCATGGCGCGAACCGTATTCGTCGAGACGTACGGCTGTCAGATGAACGAAGCCGACAGCGAGATGATGGCCGGTCTCCTCCGGCACCGGGGCTTCTCGGTCGCGCAGAGCGCAGACGAGGCGGATGTCGTGCTTCTGAACACCTGCGCGGTCCGGGAGCGCGCCGAAGAGCGCATCTTCGGCCGCCTCGGCTGGCTCAAGTCGATGAAGGCCGCGCGACCGGGGATGATACTGGGCGTCACCGGCTGCATGGCGGAGCGGATGCGTGACGAGCTCGTTGCGCGCGCGCCCTATGTCGACCTCGTGGTCGGCCCGGACGCTTACCGACGTTTGCCGGATCTGATCGACAAGGCCCGCGACGTGGACGACGACCCGCTCATCGACGTCCGACTCGACCGCAACGAGACCTATCAGGGCGTTCAGGTCGAGCGCGCGCCCGGGGTCTCGGGCTGGGTCACGGTCATGCGCGGATGTGACAAGTTCTGCACCTTCTGCATCGTTCCCTTCGTTCGCGGGCGAGAGCGCAGTCTGCCGCCCGAGGAGGTCGTTGCCGAGGTCACCGCGATGGCGGCCGCTGGATTCAAGGAGGTCACTCTCCTTGGTCAGACGGTCTCGAGCTACTACGAGCGCGGTCGCGACTTCGCCGATCTGCTGCGGGCCGTGTCGACCGTCGATGGCATCGCGCGGATTCGATACACGTCGCCGTATCCGAACGACTTCAGCGACCGACTCCTCGACGCCCTCGCCAGCCTGCCGAAGGTCGGTGCCTACGTTCATCTGCCCGTGCAGAGCGGCAGCACCCGGATCCTCAAGGACATGCGGCGGGGATACACGGCCGAAGGGTATCGCGCCCTCGTCGCCCGGCTCCGCGATCGCCTGCCCGGTCACGCGCTGAGCACGGACATCATCGTCGGCTATCCCGGGGAGACCGACGCGGATTTCCACGAAACGCTCGCCCTCGTCTCCGACCTCCGCTTCGACAGCGCGTTCATGTTCGCCTACAGCGAGCGCGACGGAACGCAGGCCGCCCGCACGCGGCCCGACGACGTGCCCGACGCGGTGAAGGGTGAGCGGCTGCAGAAGGTGATTGCTTTGCAGGAGTCCATCAGCAAGGAGAAGTACGCTGCGATGATCGGGCGTGAGGTCGAACTCCTCCTGTCGGGTCGCAGCAAGAAGAATGAAGCGTGCTTCATCGGTCGAACGAGCTGCTTCAAGACGACGGTGCTCGCCCCGGGCCCGTACGCCGCGGGTGATCTCGTCCGGGCGCGCGTCACCGATGCGACGAGTCACACGCTCTTCGCAGAAGCGATCTGACAGATGATCCGGATTCGAGACCCCATCCACGGCAGCATCCCGGTGAGCGAGGACGAGTTGCCGGTGGTCGACAGCCGGGTCTTCCAGCGCCTTCGGGGCATCAAGCAGCTCGGCTACACCGACCAGGCCTTTCCGGGCGCGACCCACACCCGGTACGCCCACAGCATCGGGGCGATGGAGGTGGCCACCCGAATGTTCGACGCGCTCTTTCCGCCCGAGTCGGGACGACTCCCCGGGCCCGATCGAGCACGGTTCCGTCAGTGTTTGCGCCTGGCCGTCCTTCTCCATGACGTGGGCCATCCGCCCGCCTCCCACGCGAGCGAGCCGTGCATGCCGCAACGGGCCCGTCTCGCACTGGATCGCTTTTCGGACGCCGAGCAGAACGAGCGCGCGACGCACGAAGACTACACACACGCGCTCATCGTCCAGTCGGAGTTGACCCCGCTGTTGGTGCGAGCGCTCGATCGGATCGGCGCCACACCGGCCGACGTTGCTCACCTGGTGACGGGCCGGTACCCGGAACGGACCGCCACGTTCCGCGCCTCGGGTGTCGACTTCTTTCCGCTGCTGACCCAGATCGTCAGCGGCGAGATGGATGCCGACCGGATGGACTACCTGCAGCGGGACTCGTTCTTCGCGGGGGTCAACTACGGCAAGTTCGATCAGAGCTGGCTGATCGAAAACCTCGCCTGGCACGCCGTCGATGACCGGGCCTTCCTGGCCCTCTCACACCGGGCCGTCTTCGCGTTCGAGGACTTCCTCCTCAGCCGCTACCACATGTTCGTCAGCGTCTACTACCACTACATCCCGGTGGGCTTCGACACGATGCTGCTGCGGTTCTTCCAGGAGGCCCCCGGGGAGTTCTCGCTGGCGGCGGACCTGGACGCCTATGTGGCGATGGACGACATCGCCCTGATGGGCGTGATGCGCCTCTCGAAGAACCGATGGGCGCAACGGATCGCCAATCGCCAGGCGTTTCGGCGGCTCCTCGAGATCAACGCCGACGGCACTTCGGCGGACTTCGAGGCGATCACCGCCGCCCTGACCGAAGCGGGCGTCGAGCACTTCATCTCGCGAGACCACGGGGTGCTCAGCAAGTACTACGGCATGGACGCCCCCGGCGCCCTGCCCATTTACGTGCGCAACGAGCCGCTCCGTCAAGCGATGCCCATTCACAGCTACTCCCGCATTTACGAGCGGTACCAACAGCCGACGCCACTCAACCGGGTTTACGTTCATCCGGATCAACAGGCCCTCGGTCGTCGAGTGCTGGAGAGCGTGGTCCAAGCGCCGTGACGAGGGCGCGGCGCCCCCGCAGCGAGTCGGCGAGGGCGCCCGGCAGAAAGACCTGAAGCTGGCCGAAGAACTCGACGACTTCGAGTGCGTCGAGGTGATCTCCGGCACACGGGCCGGACACGCACCGCCCATCCTCGGGGCGAAAGAGGGCCCCGTGGGTCGTGCAGACGAGGTGCCGGCGCTCCCGATCGAGAAAGCGAGCGCCCGTTCGGCTCAGGGGCACGGCCATGTGCGGGCACAGGTTGACGTATCCGCGGACCTGGCGCCCGAACCACCGCAGAATCACGAGGGGGAGGGCATGGCCCTCCCAGGTCGCTTCGACTGCGAGCACCTGACCCACCGGCGGCAGCTGCGCGGCGGGCAAGACCGCAACCAGGACCGGGGCGGACGCGGCGGTCACCGGGTCAGAATGGATACCGACCGGCCGAAACCACGGCGTCCGCAATCTCACGGCGCGCCGCAATCAAGTCGGCGGGGAGATAGGGCGCAAGGCGATCGATGCCCTCGATCATGCGGCTCGGCTTGTTCGCCAGGTGACACGCCAGTTCTCGAGCGCGCGCAGCGACCCGGCGGTAGCTCTCCGTGCAGACGACCCGGGCGACGGCGAGGCGTCCTTTGGCCTTTTCGGCCCCCATCGACTCGAGGGACTGCGCGACGCGGGTCAGCGTCGAGTCGGCAGCCCAGACGTCCGTGAGCATGTCCGCGAGGCCGAGGAGCAACTCCTGCTGTCGGTCGAGCTCGGCCATGAACTTCTGAGCGGCGGCACCGGCCGTGTAGATGAAGACCTTCTTGGCCTGCTCCGTCATGAACGTCTCTTGTGCGAGCGGCTCGTCTCCCGCGGGCACGACCGCCGTCTCGCCCGCCTTCACTTCGGCCTCGAGCGCCATCATGACGGGCATCAGGTTGAGCTTGCCCTGCATGACCCGCTTGAAGAGGGTGCCGGGAACGAGGAGTCGATTGATCTCGTTCGTGCCCTCGAAGATCCGGTTGACCCGGACGTCGCGCAACGGCTGCTCGATGGGATACTCGCGTGTGAAGCCGTAACCGCCATGAATCTGCAGCGCCTCATCGAGGACGAAGGCAACGGCCTCCGAGCCGTACACCTTGAGCATCGAGCACTCGATGGTGAAGTCCTTCAGCACCTCGACCGCGTGTTTCCAGTGGTCCGGATCACCCGCGTCGAGCGCCTCGAGCCGCGCGTCCATCGCACCGCAAAGGCGCCACGCCATGGCGTCCGTCGCAAAGACCAGCGCGGCGGACCGCGCGAGCTTCTCGCGGATGGCCGGGAACTCGACGATGGCCGTCTGGAATTGCTTGCGGTCGCGAGCGTAACGGACCGCGTCCCCGATGCCGCGCTTGGCGACGCCGTTCGACCCGATGCCGAGCTTGTAGCGACCGATGTTCAGGATGTTGAACGCGATGACGCTGCCGCGGCCAATCTCACCGAGGAGGTTCTCGGCGGGTACCCGCACGTCCTCGAGGATGACTTGCGCCGTCGACGACCCCTTCAGCCCGAGCTTCTTCTCCTCGACCCCGATGGAGACGCCCGGGGTGTTCCGGTCGACGATGAACGCGCTGAAGAGGCGCCCGTCGACCTGCGCGAACACGATGAGGACGTCGGCGATGTTCGCGTTCGTGATCCACTGTTTCACGCCGTTGAGGACGTAGACGTCGCCCTCCCGGATGGCGGTCGTCTTCGCGCCCATGGCGTCGGAGCCGCTCCCGGGCTCGGTGAGGCAGTACGCCGCAATGGTCTCGCCGGCCGCGAGTCCCGGCAGGTACTTCGCCTTCTGGGACTCCGTTCCGAAGATGACGATGGGCAGCGTGCCGATGCCGACGTGCGCCCCGAAGGTCACCGCCCAGGACCCCTGGACTGCCATCGCCTCCGACGCGAGCGCCGAGGTGGTCTTGTCGAGGCCGAGGCCGCCGTAAGCTTCGGGAATGTCGATGGAGAGCAGGCCGAGTTCACCGGCCTTGCGCATCAGCTTGCGCAGGATCCCGTAGTCGAGGTGTTCGATCGCCTCGTTCCGGGAAAGGACCTCCTTCTCCATGAACTCTTCGGCCGTTCGCAGGAACATGCGCTGTTCGTCGGAGAACGCCTCGGGGGTCAGGATGTGGTGGCGACACGCAGGCGTGAGGAGAAAGCCGACGCCGGTTTCGGGTTCGATGGCGGGCATGGATCACTCCGTCGGGACTGAATGAACATTCATTCACTGACAGCGCGATGGTGGTCGACGCGCCGCGTCATGTCAAGGCGCGTCGGCCGGTTCGTCAGTTCACCGCCCCGGTCGCCTCCGGCGCCTTGCGCTTTCGGCGCCGCGGGCGTGCCCGTTTCGACTTCACCCCGAGCGCGAGCTGGAGCACGTCGTCCATCCGATCGACGAAGTGGAACTGCACGGTCGAGAGCAGGTGCGGCGGGATCTCCTCGAGGTCGCCCGCGTTGCGACTCGGCAGGAGGACCTCGGTGAAGCCGGCGCGGACGGCCGCGAGGACCTTCTCTTTGACCCCTCCGACCGGGAGCACCATGCCACGAAGCGTGATTTCGCCCGTCATCGCGAGCCCGGGCTTGACGGGCTTGTCGATGAGCAGGGACGTCAGCGCCGTGAGGATGGTCACGCCCGCGCTCGGCCCGTCCTTGGGGATGCCACCGCTCGGCAGGTGCAGGTGGAAACTCCGCTCGGAAAACATCTCCTCGGGAATGCCGAGTTCGTCGGCACGGGCGTGGATGAACGACATCGCGGCGTGCGCGCTCTCCTTCATGACTTCGCCGAGCTGACCGGTCAGCGTCAGCTTGCCCGAGCCCTTCATGTCCGTGGTCTCGATGAAGAGAATGTCGCCACCTACGGGCGTCCAGGCGAGCCCGACCGCGACCCCCGGTTCCGTGACGTCCTCTTTCGATTCGGGGAAGTGTTTTTCCGGCCCGAGGGCGGCCCGGACCCGCGTCGGGTCCACGTTCACCGGGGGCGAAACGTCTCCGGCAGCGATGTCGCGAGCGACGGAGCGCATGACCGAAGCGATCTCCCGGTTCAGCGTGCGGACGCCGGCTTCCCGCGTGTACCGTCCGATGACGTAGCGCAGCGCCTCGTCACTGACCCGGACCTGCGCGGCGTCGAGCCCGTGCTCCTCGAGCTGCCGCGGCACGAGATGGCCGCGGGCGATCGCCTCCTTCTCCTCCTCCAGGTAGCCCGGCACGTCGATGATCTCCATGCGATCCCTCAGGGCCGGTGGAATCGTATCGATGCGGTTGGCGGTCGTCATGAAGAGCACGCCCGACAGATCGATGGGGACCTCGAGGTAGTGGTCGCTGAAGGCGTCGTTCTGCTCCGGGTCGAGCACCTCGAGAAGCGCCGAGGCCGGGTCGCCCCGGAAATCGTTGCCGAGCTTGTCGATCTCGTCGAGGACGAAAACCGGGTTCATGGTGCCGGCGCGCTTGAGGCCTTGAACGATTCGGCCAGGGAGCGCGCCGACGTAGGTGCGGCGATGTCCCCGAATCTCGGCTTCATCCCGGACGCCGCCGAGGGAGATGCGCACGAACTCTCGACCGAGAGCCTGTGCGACGGACTTGCCCAGCGACGTCTTCCCGACGCCCGGCGGTCCGGCGAGGCAGAGAATCGGCCCCTTCATGTCACCCTTGAGCTTGCGGACGGCGAGGAACTCGATGATCCGGCGCTTGACCTTCAAGAGCCCGTAGTGGTCGTGGTCGAGGATGCGCTGCGCGTCTTTCAGATCGTTCTTGTCCTGCGTCCGACGGGCCCAGGGGACCTCCAGCAACCAGTCCACGTACGTGCGCGCGACCGTGTACTCGGCGCTCTGCGGGTTGATGCGGCCGAGGCGCCGCACTTCCTTCGTGGCGGCCTTCTTGACGGGCTCGGGCATTTCCGCCCGCGCGACGCGCTCCTCGAGCTCGTCTGACTCCTCGTCGGCATCGCCCTCGTCCCCGAGCTCCTTGCGGATCGCCTTGAGCTGCTCCCGCAGGAAGACCTCGCGTTGATGCTTGTCCAGACTGCCGCGGACCTCGGTGCGGATGCGGCCGGTGATCTCGAGGACCTCCGCCTCTCGGGCCAGGTGCTCGATGACGCGGGCGAGCCGGACCTTGACGTCCGATGTCTCCAGAAGCTGTTGTTTCTCTGCGACGCCCAGACGCATCTGTGCGCCGATGAGGTCCGTCAGATGGCCGGGATCCTCGATGCCCTCGATGACCTGGTGCGCCTCGCTCGGAATCCGCGGCGAGAGCTCGATGACCTTGGCGGCGAGCTCCCGAAGATTCCGGAGCAGCGCCTGCGTCTCGGCGTCGGCCGAGCGGGTGTCGTCGAGGGTCGACACCTCGACGTGCAGCCGGTCGCTGGTCTCCAGGAATCGTTCGATGCGACCGCGGGCGATGCCCTCGATCACCAGTTCCTGGGAATTGTCGGCGCTGCGTCCGAGGCGGGTAATCCGGCAGATCGTGCCGATCCGGTACAGGTCGAGGGGTCCCGGATCCTCGTCCTCCGGGTCGCGTTGGGTCACGACGAAGACGAGGCCGTGCGACGTCGCCGCGACCTCGATCGATCGCAGCGTCTTGCCGCGGCCCACCGCAAGGGGAACGGGCATGCCGGGGACCGGAAAGACGACGGCGTTCTTGACGGCGATGGCGGGCAGTTCAGACGGAATCCGCGTCACGGCGGCGAGCGCAGTGCTCTTCTTGCTCATGGGGGCCTCGTTGGTTTCGGTGGTGTTCGGGTCTCGCTGACCATGAACACGGACCGTCGCCGGTCAAGGTGCGAGCGGATCCCCGAGGCCCCAGCGAAAGCCCACGCCGACCTGGATCTCGAGGAGCGCCGGGTATCGGGAGGCGTCGAAGAGCTGGTGATAGTGGGCGCCGACGGAGAGCGAAATGCGCTCGTCGAGGAGGCGGTCGAAGCCGAGACCGAACCGGACGCCCGCATCCGTCGCTTCGGCCGCGCCTCGGTCCCCGGAAGTGACATAGAGGCCCGGCGAAAGCTCGAGCCAGGGGACGTACTCGAACACGTCGAGTTGATATCGCCCGCCGACGCCGAGCTGGTGCACCTGAAACGCCCGCTCCCGGATGGCGTGTGCGCTGAGACCGTAGCGCGCCCCCACGGCCCAGGTGGGTCCGAACGCGTAACCTGCCGTGGCTGCCCCGCCGATGCCGTGATAGCGTCGCGTGTCGGCCTGACACACATAACCGCCGCTGAATCCGGCCCGAATCTCCGGATCACCAAACCCCGCCGCCGCGGGGCGGGGCGGGGCGCTCAGCAACACGAACGCCGCAGCGACGAGGCGAGGGGAGCAACGGAGGGGACGGTCGGGCAACATCGGCGCATCGTCGCCCCTCCGCCCAGATGGGTCAACGTCCAGTGGGCGCGTTGACACCCGCTGTGCACCGTGCTATGTGCGCGGCCCGATTTCGCTCGGGCTCGCCCGAGTCCGACGCCGGAGAACGACGTGGTCAAGCGGATCAAGAAGCGCATTCCCAAAGCCGACGGTGAACCGGAGACGGGCGAAGAGCTCGTCGACGACGAAGACGGGCCCGACGCCCCCGAGTCCGGCGAGTCCGCGACCGAGACGCTCGAGCACCTGCGCGACAAGCTCGGCGAGGTGAACCAGGACGAGTTCGTCGACCGCGGTGCCAAGGTCCTCGAGTGGATCGTCAAGCACCGCCTCAAGCTCGTCGGCGTGTTCGTCGTCGCGGTCGCTGCCTCGACGGTGCTGCACTTTGCCCTCAAGGCGAAGCGCGAGGCCATCGAGGCCAAGGCGGCCGTGTTCCTCGACGGCACGAAGCCCCTCGGGGAGGCCCGCAATCTCCTCCCGCAGTTCGTTCTCGGGGGCACCGAGAAGCCGAAGGATCCGTTGACGCCGGCGGAGCGCACGAAGCGCCTCGAAGACGCCGCAGCCGCCTTCGGCAAGGCCCGCGACGAGGCGAGCGGCGGCCCGCTCGGCAAGATTTCCGGACTCGGCCTCGCGGGCGCTCGATTCGAGCAGGGCAAGTTCGATGAGGCCCTGAAGCTCTACGACGAGTTCGCCGCCGACGAGAAGGCGGATCCCGTGGCCCGAGCCCTTGCGGTTCAGGGGCGCGCCGCGACGCTCGAGGCGACGAACAAGCTCCCCGAGGCGATCGACGCGTGGAAGAAGTTCGAGAACCTCGACCCCAAGAGCTATGGCGTCCTCGCCGGGCTGCAGATTGGCCGCCTGCTCGAACAGCAGGGCAAGGGACCCGAGGCGAAGGCCCACTACGAGCGGGTTCAGAAAGACAACGCTGCAGCCCTCGATCACATGGCCAACGCCGACGCGAAGCGTGAGCTCGAGCGTCGGGTCGCCCGGCTCGGCGACGGCACGTGAGAGGGGCCCGCGCGGCCGGGCTCGGCCTCTGCCTGCTCGGCTGCGGCGCGACGATGCCCGGCGGGGCAGGGGATGACTCTCCTCTGACGGGGCATTTCCGCAATGTCGAGCCCGTCTCCGTCACGCCCGCATGGCGTCTCGCGCTTGCCGAGGGGCCCGTGTATCGACTCCGCCCGCACGAGCTCGGGACGCCCGCCCATTCGGCGAGCCTCGACCGCGTGGTGGTCGGGACGGCCTCGGGTGAGGTGGTGTGCGCCCGGGCTGGCAATGGGGAAGTCCTTTGGCGACGGCGGATGGACGGCGCCGTCAGCTCGACGCCGGTCTTCGACGGGCGGCGCGTTCTGCTCGGGACGGACGACGGCCAGATGCTGGCGCTCGACGCAGACTCCGGCGAAGAGCGCTGGCGGTACGTCGTCCAGGGTGCCATCCAGGAGCCCCCCCAGCTCGTCGGTGATCAGGTCCTCTTCGTCGACGGCACGAACTCGGTATACGCGGTCGGGCGAACCGACGGCGCGTGGCGGTGGCAATACCGACGCACCCCACCGGCCGACTTCTCCGTGTCGGGGGAGGCGCGTCCCCTCGTGGTGGAAGGCCGGGTCTTCGTCGGCTTTTCGGACGGTCACCTCGTCGCCCTCGCGGCTTCGGACGGTGCGGTCCTCTGGACGCGCGACCTCGCGCCGGAACACGACCGATTCCAGGACGTGGATGCGGCAGCGGTCCTGCTCGACGGCAGGCTGTTTGCGGCGTCTGCGGCGACGGGGATTCACGCGCTGCGTCCGGCCGATGGCACGATCCTCTTCACCGTCCCCGTTGCGGGCGTCAATCAGTTGATGGTCCAAGGCGGCAGTTTGATTGCCAGTGTCGATCGCGGGGAGGTGTGGCGGGTCTCCTCGGATGGGCGCGTCGAGTGGAAGACCCGCCTGCCGGGCGGTGCGCCGAGCGAGGCGGTCGCCCTTGGGGACGCGCTAGCGGTCTCCATGAGTCAGGGCGCCCTGCAGTTTCTGCGCGCCCGGGACGGCCGCCCCCTGCAGCGGTTTGCGCCTGGCCTCGGTCTCGCCGCCGCGCCCGGCGTCGCGACGGACGGCGGCCTCTACGTCTTGTCCAATGCGGGCGTGCTCTACGCGTTCCGCCCCGGCGCCTGAGACGCCGAGCGCTGATTGAGCCGACGCTTGAAATCCTCGACCATGGCGACCGGCGTCGGATCGATACCGGCCCGCAGCGCGATGTGTACGCTCACGACGTCGAAGAGGTGCAAGACGCTGAAAAGCTGCACCTCGGGAGGGGCGTCGGGCAGGTCTACGGTCAACGCGGGCACGCCCACGGACTCGAGCGTCTCGGCAGTGACGGCGAAACGACGCGCCATGGCCTCCGAGAGCCCGCTCGGGCGTAAGAGCACGGCCACAAAGTTCCCGGTCTGACGCGTGAACCCGACGAGCTCGTTGTGATCGAGTTCGGGCAAGCCATTGAAGAACGCCGGCATCTTTGCGTTCTCGTTGAGCTTGATCTTGACGACTCGGGCCGCCGTCTGGGTGAAGGGATCCGATGCATAGATCACCGGGATGCGGTCCCAGAGGTGCTCGGCGAGCGCGCGCGCCTGCGCGTCCACCCGGAGCGACCCGATGTGGTCTGCGAGTCGGGTGAGCATGGCCGGCACGTCGGGCAGCAGCCCGGCATTGGAGAGCAACGTGGTGAACGCCCCGAAGAAATCGCCCATGGCGGCGCGGGGCTGAAAAAGCGGATCCGGGCGAACGAAACGGACGTGCGGGAGCCCGGCCGCCAACGCCAGCGCCTCGAGCCGGCCTCCGGCGCTGACGGTCACCACGGCGCACCCCGCGGCACGCACTTGCTCGAGCGCGCTCAACGTCTCCTCGGTGTCGCCGCTGTAGCTGCTGACGATCGCAAGAACGGAGGGGCCGAGGGGGACGCCGCGGACCTCGTAGTCTCGGCTCACGTCGACGAAGACCCCGAATGCACGCGCATAGAGCGCCAGGAAATCGCCTGGAAACGCGCTCCCGCCCATGCCGCAAACGAGCACGCGCTCGAATGACCGGCCCGCGAATTCAGAGCCGATGGTGCCGACCGCCTGTGCTCCGCGTGCGAACTGGACGCTCAGCCCGAGCACGGCGTTCATCATGCCGCCCGGATCACCGGGGAGCCGAGTTGACATAATGCACCTTGTGCGACAACCGGCTTTCAGCCGATTTCGATGAAGAGCTGGTTGATGATCTTCTGCAGTTCCTGCTGCTCTTCGCGTTCGAGCCATTCGCGCGCCGCGAACATCTCGAAGAACAGAAGTTCGTTGAGGGCCTGGGACAGGAAGCTCACCCGGTTCTCAATCTGGTTCTTGTTCAGGTTCGCGAGCAGCGTCCGCTTGTCGAGCGCGCCGCTCTGGTCGAACGTGACGCCCTGGAAGAGTTCGACGAACCCGTAGAACTGCAGGAACGTGTCGAGCCCCTGCTTCAGCGCGTTCTGTTGGCCGTGTTTCGAGATGGCCTGGAAGATCCGCTGGAACACCGAGTTGAACGTGTCGACCATGTTCGACATCTCGGTCGTGACCTCGGAAGGATCGACCCCCGCCGAGGAATAGTCGCGTTCCTCAATGACCCGCACGAGCCCGCTCTGGATCAGGTGGAACAGGACTTTCATGGTCTCGAACTCGCCGAGACGACAAAGCCGCGTGAGCTCCTCGACGCTGTGCGACTGCGTCAGCGCATTGAGGATCTGCACCTCTTTGGGTTCGAGCTTGACGCCGTCCGTGCTGCGGTTCTTGTCACGCACGACCTTGACGTTGCGGTGCGGGATGCGCTTCTGGAAATGCACCATCTCGTCACTGCGACGCAGGCCTTCCATCAACATCGACTGCGCGTTGATCGACAACGGGCTCGGGAGTGAATCGACATCGAAGCGGGTCAGGTAGAAGTCCCCGTCCTTGATGAGGAGCACCGAGTAGAAGATCTCCTCTACCTGCCGCCGGATGAAGACATAGAGCTCCGCCTGGTTGATCAACCCCTGGTCGAGCAGGTAGTTGCCGAGCGGGCGGCGGAACCGTTTGGCCTCGGCGATGCAGCGGTCGAGGTCCTCGCGACTGAGTTGCCCGAACCGATACATGACCTCGCCGAGGCGATCTTCAACGAGATTCGACGACGCCCCGCGCAAGTCCCCCTGCTTGAAGTAGAGACACTTCCGGGCGGCCCCGCTGACGAAGATCAGGTTTCCCGACAGACGGGCGCTCGTGACGAAGTTGATGACCTCGATCGTGCCGCCCATGCCGGCGATGTCGCCCGACAGCACGATCGGATCCCGGAACTCGTCGAGCGACGGCATCGCCGTGGCCCGCTGAAAGTGCAGCAGCGTGCGTTCCGACGGGAGGTGCGTGTAGTACCCGGCGCGGGCGCGAAGCTGCGTCCGGAGAGCGTCGCCAATGACCGTAATTCGGCCACTGTCGTCCACCAACAAGTAGCCTTTGACCTCGTCTCGGCGGCTCATCCTCAGGCTTTCTTTCGGCCGAAGAGGCCGCCGGGGCTCTTGTCCTGCGGGGTCTCGGCCTTGCGCTGCAGGTGTCTTAGCTCGCTCGCCGCCTCGGCGCAACGCGGATTCACATCGAGCGCACGCTTGAACAGCGCCATGGCCTTGTTGAGGTCGCCGCGGGTTCGGTGAACCCGGCCGAGGTAGAGGTAGGGCTCGTCTCGGGCGGGTTGATCGGCCACGATCTCCTCGAGTCGACCCCTCGCCTTGTCCGCCTCCTGGAGTGCGCCGCCGGCATGGAACAACAGGAATTCCGAGAACGCGTGGCCCGCGCGCGCGACGACGTCACCGGGAGATGCCTCGAGCGCCTCTTCGAACTTTGGTCGGGCGGCCGCGGCGTTGCCGTTGCGCAGGAGCATGACGGCGTCGCGGACGAGGGTCTCCGAGCGGAAGATTGCGCCCATGTCCGGCGCTCCGGCGGAGGGACCGACCCGTTGCCCGCGGGCAGCGAGCTCGAGCTGCGCGTCGTACTCGCGCCGCTTCTCGGCATCCGTGAGGACGTCGTGCGCACGATTGATGGCCATGAAGACTTCCTGGACGACCTTGATCGTCTCCGGCGGCAGGCCGTACCGCGTGAATCGGTCGACGTGAAACGTCCGAGCCAGCCCCCGGAACTGCGCCCGTACCGACGGAACGTCCGCCCCCTTCGGCACACCGAGCAGCTCGTAGTGCGTCTGCCGCTTCATCGCCGCGTGGATGCGCTCGACGTCCGCGAGCCCTTGTCGGGCCTTTTCGTCCATCGCTTTTGGCGCGCGCGACGGCCTCGGCGCAGCCTGGGTCTCCGGTATCGCGCCCCGGGTGGCCGACACCGGGGACGCGCTTGGCGTCGGTGCGCGGACGGGCGCAACGGGGCGGGCGGGCGCGGAAGCGGGCGAGGGCCTCGGCGTCGGTGTCGCTGCGACGGCCGCACCGCGCAGCGGAACGGGCGTCGCCTCGGAGGCAGGCCGGACGGGCGGCGGTCGACTCGTCGTGACGCCCTGCTCGACGCGCTGATACATCGCAAGACCCGAAATGACGAGCGTGAAGACCTGTCGGGCCACACGCTCGGGATCCCGAAGTTGGGCGACGAGTTCATCGAAAGCGGAAGGCCGCGCGAGGGAGTGTCGAAGGTTGGGGGTCCCGAAGAGGGTGTCGACGGCGGCACCGTAGGCGTCCGCCCACGGCGTCAAACGAATGATCTGCGGCCGGAACTGCTCACAAAACGCCACGCAGTCGGCGTCTGAAGCGACTCGGCCGGCCGCCTCGACCAGAAGCGGGACGAGATCGATCGCCTCGTCTTCCTGTTCGAGACGGAAGTCGGCCGGCGTGAAGGTGTACTCCCCTTCCCGCCAGGTAAAGACCTCGAGGAGGCGGCGCCTGGCCAGCCGAGCCTCGAGGGCATTGAGCTGGGCCCGGTCGAGAAACCCGAGCTTGAGGAGAGCCTCCTCTGGCGTCGACCGCGCCTGTTCGCGGTGCTGCTGCACCCGATCGACGTCCGCTGCGGTCAGGAATCCCTGCTCCTGGAGGGCGACGACCGCCGACTCGCGCCGCGCGTTCGAAACCACTCGCACCGGCAGCCCCTGGTGGACCCTGACCCGCTTGACGATCTGCGCCCGGGTCAAGACGAGGTGACCGGTCAGCCGCTGATCGAGCAAGCTCCGGAAGATCTTGTACAGCTTGACGGGGTCCAGCGGACCGGTCCGCGTCGACATGGCGTTCTACGCACCCTCCGAATCGGAAGGTGCATCTTAGCAGGATGTTGGGAAAGTCCGACGCGGACTTTCGAGGCGTCGACGCTTGGTCGCCCGGAGGTCAGCGGCCGCCCGAGGCGAGCGACCGAAGGTGCCACGCCGCGGACTTGCGGAGCATCTCGACGTCCCCATCGGCGATCTTGCGCCAGAGCTTCGCCGCGAGCACGACGTCGCCCTCGATCTCGGCGATCAGCGCGTCGCGCTGCCAACTCCACTCGTCCATATAGAAGTGCATATTGAGGCGCGTGAGGCGATTCTGATCGCGCTCCCACCCGTCGATCATGGTATCGACGGCGCCGTCGTAATCGCCCGAAACGTCGAGGAGCGCGGCAAGGCCCATGTAGCCCCAGGCGCCCTGGGGCTGGAGCTCGATGGCGTGGCGGTACATCTCCGCCGCCGGCTCGAAGGCACGATTGATCTGATAGAGTTCGCCGAGGTTCGCCATCGCGATGCTCTGCGAGTACGGGGACGCGTCGGAGGCCTCGAGGATGCGCTCGAAGAGCGCCGCCGCGCGATCGAAGTCGCGGCGCATGTACTCGATGTTGCCCAGGTTGTTGAGCGCCGTGGCGTTCTCGGGCTCGACCGCCAGGACTTCCTGGTAGAGGTCGGCGGCATCGTCGTACTCCGCCCCGTGCAAATGCACGTATGCGAGCGCGAGGCGACCGTCCACGGCCTCCGGGGCGAGGCGGATCAAGCGCCGCGCTGCCTGCTCCGCCGTGGTGAAGTCACCCGCGAGGACGGCGAGCTCGGAAAGAACTCCGAGGTGGCGTCGCAGCGCGTCATGAACGCCGAGGCTGGCCCCCGTGCCGAGGTCCCGCCGCTGGCCGGTGAACCCGGACTCGATCTGAGAGTTCAGCACGTCGACGACCCGCGTCTGCGCGTCCGTCGCGAGCGCGAAGTCGCCGATTTTCACCGCGCCCCGTGCGACACGCTCGGAAATTTCCCCGTTCCAGGGGGCGAGCTTCGCCGCGCGCTGCCACGCGTCGACTGCGGGCACCGCGCGCTCGAGCGACCACCGGAGATCCCCCACGACCTGCCAGAGTCGCGGATTCTCGGCGTCCTGGGTGACCGCCTTTTCATAGAGCGCGAGCGCGCCCGCTCGATCGCCTCGCTGAAGTGCAGCGTGGGCACGGGCGAACACGGTCTCGGTGGCCGACCCTCGGCGCGCGGCACTTTCCCCCGCCGGGGCGAGCTTCTTCGGCGCGGCGTGTGCCGTCGCGCCCGCCAGAAGCACGGCGGCCACGCCGGCCAGCATCCATCGATTGCGTCCCAACGTCCGTCGACCCAGCTTCATCCGAGGACCTCCTGAGGTGAAGTTCAGTTCTGAGGCGCGCCAGCGGCGCAGGCGTCCGGCGTTCTTGCAGCGCCGTGCCGACCTCGTCATCAGACGCACAACGCGACACAAAGTTCCACGTATT
Source organism: Myxococcota bacterium (assembly GCA_023150895.1). Classification (GTDB taxonomy): domain Bacteria; phylum Myxococcota_A; class Bradymonadia; order UBA7976; family UBA1532; genus CAINDO01. The sequence goes on from JAKLJY010000001.1 coordinate 30,850, forward strand.
CCGGAGAACGGTCGTCCGAAGTCACGACCGGGCCTGGAACGTGTGGGTGGCCAGAAACGATACACGTGGTTCGAATCGATACGGTCGGTGTTCCAGTGCCAAGGCCGGGTTGCTCGCAAAGCGGTTGGCGCCTGGCGTGCACTCCATGAGCGGCAAGGAGAAACGCCGCCATGCTCGCCACCATCGCATCCGCCGCCGTCTTCGGCATCGAAGCCCACCGCATTGACGTCGAGGTCGACCTCGGCCGCGGCATGATGGTCTTCTCGACCGTCGGGTCTGCCGCCACGGCGGTCACCGAGGCGCGGACGCGGGTGAAATCGGCGCTCGAGAACTCGGGCTTCGCGTTTCCGCAGCGACGGGTCACGGTCAACCTCGCACCCGCGGACGTGCGCAAGGAAGGGACGGCCTTCGACCTCCCCATTGCGTTGGGCATCCTGGCGGCAGATGGCCACCTGCCGACCGAAGCGCTCCGGGGGACGTTGATCGTCGGGGAGCTCTCGCTGGACGGTCGGGTCCGGGGTGTGCGTGGGATGCTCCCACTGGCCGCCGCCGCTCGCCGGGGCGGACTGCAGCGGCTCCTGGTCCCCGCGGAGAACGCCATCGAGGCCCGCGTCGTTTCTGGAATGGAGGTCGTCGCGGTCGGCAGCCTGCCCGAGGCGGTTCGCGCCCTGCGCGGAGAACTCGAACCGACGTCGGCGCCTGAGGCCACCATCGAAGCGAGCCACGCCCGCGCGACGCCCGTGAGAGACGACGACCTCGATCTCGCGGACGTGCGCGGCCAGCCGGTCGCTCGGCGAGCGCTGGAGATTGCCGCAGCCGGTGGCCACAACCTGCTCTTCATCGGACCGCCCGGCGCCGGGAAAACGATGCTCGCGAGGCGACTCGCCACGATTCTGCCGCCCATGTCCGACGACGAACGGCTCGAAGCCTCGGTCGTCGCGTCGGTCGCCGGCCTTGTGCGACCCGACCAGCCATTGCTCACGCGACGCCCCTTCCGTGCTCCCCATCACAGCGTGTCGGACGTCGCACTCATCGGGGGCGGCCCCCACGGACGGCCGGGTGAGGTCTCGTTGGCGCACCACGGCGTCCTCTTTCTGGACGAGTTGCCGGAGTTCAGGCGGAACGCGCTCGAGGCGTTGCGGCAACCCCTCGAGAGCGGCGACGTGGTCATCGCCCGCGCCGGCTATCACCTGACCTTTCCCGCGCGTTCGATGCTCGTCGCCTCGATGAACCCCTGCCCGTGCGGCTATTTCGGACACCCCCGCCAGCCATGCGGATGCAATCCGACGGCCATCCGGGCGTATCGGAACCGGATCAGCGGCCCCCTGCTCGACCGGATCGACCTTCAGGTCGCGGTCGATCCGGTTTCGGCAAGCGACCTCCGGACGGCGCCTCCAGGGGAATCGTCCGCGGACGTCGGAGCCCGGGTCCTCGAGGCCCGCGCTCGCCAACAGCGCCGACTCGGGCGGTCTCGGGCGCACTGCAATGCACAGATGCGCCCCGCCGAGATTCGGCGTCACTGCGCCCTCGACGCGGATGCGTCCCGACTGCTCGAGGCAGCCATCGAGCGGCTCGGGCTGTCCGCCCGTGCCCACGACCGGGTCCTGAAGGTCGGACGAACCATCGCGGATCTTGCCGACACCCCATCGGTTCGCGCCGCTCACGTTGCAGAGGCCATTCAGTACCGACAACTGGATCGAGAGGGACTCTGATGCGCTCGATCCGCTCGCTTTTCGACACGCTTCTCGCCTGGCTCCTCGGACGGAGCCCGGCCATCTCACACCGGGGCACACGTTCGTGCCCGTTGCTCGAAGGAGTCCTGTCCATGTCCCGTCCCGCAATCTTCGAACCCCGGACCGATCGTTCCCGCGTTCTCGAGACCGTCATCGGCAACATCGAGAAGCAGTTCGGCAAAGGCACCATCTGGCAGATGGACGAGAGCCAGACCATCGACCCCGTCGCGGTCCACCCCACCGGGTGCCTGGGCCTCGACATGGCGCTCGGCATCGGTGGCCTGCCCGTCGGCCGCGTGATCGAGCTCTTCGGTCCCGAGAGCTCCGGCAAGACCACGCTGATGCTCGAGGCCATCGCCGGCGTCCAGCGGCGGGGCGGAACTGCCGCCTACATCGACGCGGAGCATGCGCTCGACCTGGCCTACGCCCGCAACCTCGGGGTCGATGTTTCGCGGCTCCTGATTTCGCAGCCCGACAACGGCGAGCAAGCCCTGGAGATCGCCGATGCGCTCGCCCGCTCGGGCGCGGTCGACCTCGTCGTCGTCGACTCCGTCGCCGCTCTCGTGCCCAAGGCGGAGCTCGAGGGCGACATGGGCGACGCCCACGTGGGGCTCCAGGCCCGACTCATGTCCCAAGCGCTCCGGAAGCTGACCGCGGTCGCCGCCCGCGGAAACTGCAGCGTCGTCTTCATCAACCAGCTGCGCATGAAGATCGGCGTCACGTTCGGGTCGCCGGAGACCACCACGGGCGGCAATGCCCTCAAGTTCTACGCCAGCGTCCGGCTGGACATCCGCCGCGTGGGCGCAGTGAAGGCGGGTGAGGAGACCGTCGGCAATCGGACCCGGGTCAAAATCGTCAAGAACAAGCTGGCGCCGCCGTTCCGGGAGGCCGAGTTCGACATCCTCTACGGCTCGGGCATCAACCGCGCCGGCGACCTGCTGGATCAGGGCGTGGCGGCGGGCATCGTGGAGAAGAGCGGCTCCTGGTACAGCTTCGGCGCCGAGCGGCTCGGTCAGGGTCGCGAGCAGGCCTGCAGCGTGATCCGGGGGCGCGCCGACCTCGAAGAGACCTTGCGCGCCTCGATCATCGAGCAGCACGTCCGCCAGTCCACTTCGGCGGCGGCCTGACGTCGCCCTTGTGAGGCCGCCGACGGATGAAGAGAATCGAGCCATGCATCCAGACGCCATCTGGCCAGGGCTCGTCGGCGGTCTCGCCATCGGCCTCTATAGCCTCGTTCAGCTCGTCGTGACCGGCCGCGCCCTCGGGTGCTCGACCGGCTACGGCAACCTCTGCGGGCTCGTTGTTCGAACGGCCTACTTCCACCGGGGTCCCTATGAGGACACCCTGAACTGGCGCTTCTGGTTCACCCTCGGCCTTCCCGTTGGTGGGCTCATGGCGGCCGTGCTGCATGGGGACGGGTTCATCCCCACGTTCTCCCTCGGGCCGATGTACGACGCGGTCATGCCGGAGGATCCTCTGGGCAAGTCCGCCGTCCTTTTCGCCTCGGGCGGCCTGATCGGCTTTGGCGCCCGGATGGCCGGGGGATGTACGAGTGGCCACTCGATTGTCGGGATGGCATTGCGTGCTCCGGCGAGCCTGCTCGCCAGTGTGGGCTTCTTCGTGGGTGGTACCGTGGCCGTCCAGGCGCTCTTCCGCCTGAGCGCGGCCTCGTTCTGAACGACCGTCGTCAGGAGTGTCCGATGCGATCCGCCCCTCTCCTGTTCGTTCTCTTCGGCGCCGTGTTCGGCTACCTCCTCAGCCGGGCCGGAGCGACTGACTACGACGCGTACGCCGGCCTGTTTCTCTTTCGCGACCTCCAGCTTCTCTACGTCATCGGAGGCGCCGTCGTGGTCGGCCTCGTGGGCATCGCGTTCATCGAACGGCGCCCGCGGACCGCGCTCTTCGGCGGTCTTGCGCTCGACTTGTCCCGCAAACCCCTTCAACGGGGCTTGTTCACAGGCGCCGTCATCTTCGGGATCGGTTGGGGTCTCGCCGGGGCGTGCCCCGGGACCGCACTGGCGATGCTCGGTCAAGGCAAACTGACCGCCGGAATCACAGTCGCAGGCATTCTCGCCGGGACGTGGCTCTACGGCTTCATTCAGGATGTCCGGTCCACCCGCCCTGGCACGCGGGACACCACCACGTCGAACGCCCCGCCTGCTTGAACCGCTCGATGGCCGCCCCGCACGCCGCGCACGCCTCGCCTTCGCGGCCGTAGATCCGGAACGGATTCGGGACGCCGCCCTCATTGAGGTACCGCATGGGTGCGTCGGCCTCTCGCTCCAGCGTGGCCCGCATCGCCCGCTGAACGGCCAGCCTCAAGAATTCGACCGTGTCGCGACTCAGGCTGTGCGCGGGTCTCCGCGGGTCGACCCCCGCCCCGTGGAGGCCTTCGCACGCGTAGATGTTTCCGACCCCGGCGAGACGCGACTGTTCGAGCAACGCGGGCTTGACCGGAAGGGGTCGGTCCAGGGCCAGGCACCACTCGTCGAGGGTCGAGTCCAGCGCATCCGGACCGAGCCCGGCGAAGTCGTCCGATGGATGACCGCCCCGCCGATGACCGAACCGCGCGAAGCGCCGCGGATCGACGAACGCAAGGCGGGGTTCGCCCTCGCAGGCCCAGATGAAACGAGCGTGGCGTGGCCACTCGTCCCCCCGGTTCAGCGCTTCGAACCGCCCCGTCATCCCGAGATGGAGTCGAAAGGTGCCGCCGTCTTCGAAGTCCAGCGCAAGCTGCTTGCCGTGCCTCCGGACACTCAGGAGCGCGCCGGGTGTCCCGGCGGCGAACGCATCGAGAAGACCGTTCTGCCCAGGCTCGGGTACGAGCATGCAAATCGGCCCGCGATCGACGAGTGCCGCCCGCAGATGGCGCGCGGCGATCTCGACTTCGGGCAACTCAGGCATGGCCCCCGTCGTCGTCCGGTTCGTCGGCGTCGTCGTCCGCCTCGTCGGCGTCGTCGTCCGGTTCGTCGGCGTCGTCGTCCGCCACGTCGGCACCTTGCCGGCCCGACCAGTCGGACGGACCGTCCGTCGTTTCGGCGTCGGCTTCGCCTCCGGCGTCGATGTCGCTCTCTGCCGCCTCGTCTTCTTCACTCGACCGGCCCCCGCCCTCGCCTCGGGCGCGGAAGACGATTCGAACGGGCGTCCCGACGACGTCGAACGCCTCGCGGAACTGATTGATGAGGTATCGCTTGTAGCTGAAGTGAACGTTGTCGGGGTGATTGCAGGAGACCATGATCGTCGGCGGTTCGACGGCGACCTGCGTGGCGAAGTAGAGGCGGACGCGCCGGACACCCGCGACGGGGGGGGCGTGCCGCCGCTGGCACTCCTCGAGCCACCGATTCAACGGACCCGTCGAGATCCGCTGGATCTGCGCGGCGCGGACCCGATCGACCTGTTCGAGCAGCCGCGGAACCCGCAGCCCCGTCAGGCCGGACACAAAGATGATCGGCGCGAAATGCACGAAGGGCATCTTCAGTTCGATCTGATCGGAAAACGCCTTGGCCGTCTTCTCGTCCTTCGCAACGGCGTCCCACTTGTTGACGACGATGACCAGGCCGCGCCCTTTGTCCTCGACGTGTCCGGCAATTCGAGCGTCCTGCTCCGTGACGCCTTCCGTCGCGTCGAGCAGAAGCACGGCGACATGGCAGCGCTCCACGGCGCGAAGCGTCCGGATGACGCTGAGACCTTCCGTGCTCTCGCGGTCGATGCCGCGGCTGCGCCGCAGGCCGGCCGTGTCGACCAGGACGTATTTGCGGTCACCCAGATTCAGTGCGCTGTCGACGGCGTCGCGGGTCGTGCCGGCGCGGGCATCGACAATCATTCGCTCCTCGCCGAGAAGGCGATTCGTCATCGTGGACTTGCCGACGTTCGGGCGCCCGACCAGGGCGACGCGGGTGACGTCCGGTTCCTCCGGAATCGGCGGCGTCCGCGGCAGACGCTCGACGATGGCTTCGACCAGTGCCGGCGCCCCTCGACCGTGGGCCGCGGAGACCGGGAAGATGGTCTCGAGCCCCATGGCGTAGAAGTCGGCCATCAGCGTCTGTTGCGACGGCCCGTCGACCTTGTTGACCGCAACGATCAGCGGCTTCTCGGAACGCCGGAGGAGGTCCGCAACCTCGACGTCGGCCGGCACCAGGCCCTCGCGCGCGTCTACGACGAATACCACCACGTCGGCCTCGGCGACGGCGAGCATGGCCTGCCGCCGCATCTGAGCCAGCACGCCCGACTCCGCCTCGGGTTCGAATCCCCCGGTGTCGACGATCGTGTAGGGGAGATCGTCGTAGAAGGTGTCCGCGTAGTTGCGGTCGCGCGTGACGCCCGGCGTGTCCTGGACGATGGCCCGGCGTTCTCCGACGAGGCGATTGAAGAGGGTCGATTTGCCCACGTTCGGGCGACCCACGATGGCGACGATCGGGCGCATGGTCTACTCGTACCCCAGTTTGCGAAGCGCAACGTCGGTGTCGGTCCAGCGCGCCTCGACGCGCACGAAGAGTTTCAGGTGGACGGGTCCCCCGAGCAGGCTCTCGATGCCCTGCCGCGCCTCGGTGCCGATGCGCTTGAGCATTGCCCCGCCTTTCCCGATCACGATCCCCTTCTGGGAGTCGCGCTCGACGTGAATGACGGCGTCGATGTAGGTCAACCCGTCCCCTCGCTGGCGCCAGGACTCGATGGTGACCGCGGTCGCGTACGGCAGCTCTTGATCGAGCTCGTGAAAGAGGCGCTCCCGCACGAGTTCGGCCGCCAGGAATCGAGCCGGCAGTTCCGTCAGCTCGTCCTCGCCGTAGAGGCGGTCCGACTCGGGAAGGTGCGCAACGAGCGTATCGACGAGGTACTCGACCCCGTCCCGCTTCAATGCGCTGACCGGGACGATCTCGCAGAAGTCCAACAACGTACGCCACGTATCGATCAGTGGCAGAATCAGCGGCTTCTCGATGCGATCGATCTTGTTGAGGACCAGCAGGACCGGCCGCCCGACCTGCCCGAGTTCGGCGGCAATCTGTCGGTCGAGGTCGGAGATCGTCACTCGCCCCTCCGGCCCCACTTCCGCCTCTGCCAGCAGCATGATCGCGTCGCTCTGGGCGAAGGCCTCGCGAGCCACGTTGTTCATGTACCGGTGCAGCGCCCCCTTGGCGTTGTGGATGCCCGGAGTGTCGATGAAGATGATCTGGGCGTCTTGGCGCGTCAGGATTCCGGGAATCCGGTTTCGCGTCGTCTGGGGCCGCGGCGACGTGATGGCGAGCTTCTCGCCGAGCAGGGCATTGAGCAACGTGGACTTGCCCACATTGGGGCGGCCTACGAGGGCGACGAAGCCGCAGCGATCGGACATGGGTGGGCGCCTTCGAAAAAGGGGGGCGGAATCTATCAACCGCGCGTTGCCGTTGACAAGTCGCGGCCTGTCCGTTTCAAACTTCGCCCGCCGGCGGCAACGCCCGCGGCCGGTTCTTCTGCAGGTGCTCCCGACGATGTTCTGGACGAATTCGCGACCGCGGCCATGGACGGCCGTCGCCCAGCTCTGCTGCCTGGCCCTGTTGGCCTGTTCGCCGTCGACGCCGACCGCCGAGCGCGCGTCGGTCGACGCCTCGCCTCCGCCCCTCACGTCGGTCACCGCCCAGCGAACCGACCTGCTCTTCCGGTACACGTCGGGCCCCGACGGTGCGACGATCTCCGCGACGTCGATCGCCGAGATCCCGGCCGAGGCGAGAGCTTCGGTGCAAGTCGTCGACCTCTCCGCCCCCCCGGATGCGCGAGGGTCGTCCGCCTACGTCCAGATCTTCGACCTCCGCACGCCCGCCGTGGACGGCACGTTCTCCGGACGTGTCGTTCCGCGGGCACAGCTCGAGAAGGCGCTTCGAGCCGCAGCAGCCCTGCCGGCCCAGGCGGGCATCACGATGTACTCGGCCTCGTGGTGTGGCGTCTGCAAGAAGGCGCGGGAGTTTCTCCGGACGGAGAATCTCGCCTTCATCGAGAAGGACATCGAGAAGGATCCGGCGGCGGCCTCGGAGCTCGCGCGCAAAGCGCAAGCCGCCGGTGTTTCCGCGAATGGCGTCCCGGTCTTCGACGTCGGTGGGCGCATCCTCGGTGGTTTCGACCCCCAGGCGCTGCTCGCCTCCGCCCGTCCCAACCCCGCACCCTGAGGCATCCGAATGTCGGTCACTCTCATCGTGGGCCTCGCCCTGCTCGCCGGAGGTCTCCTGCTCGGCAAGGTCTTCGTCGCCAATTTCGAGCTCGAGACGGCCGGCAAGGTGCGGAAGGCCGTCGGCGTGCTCGCGGTGGTGGTCGGCGCGCTCCTCACCCTTCGGGCGCTCGGTCTGATCGGCGCGCCCGTGCATCCGGGCGGCGCCGGGCCGGTCTGGGAGGCGGACCCGTTCGCCGCGGAAGCGCGCGCGAGTGCCGAGAAACGGCCCCTGATGCTCGACTTCTCGGCGGAGTGGTGCAAAGCCTGCAAAGAACTCGAGGCACACACGTTCTCCGAACCGGGCGTGGCCGCGAGGCTGGCGGGCTGGGTGACGGTCCGCGTCGACCTGACGAACGACCGCCCCGAACTCAAGTCGTTGACCGAGAAGTACAAGGTCCGGGGCTTGCCGACCGTGGCGTTCGTCACCGCCGATGGCCGGTGGCTCGAGGACCTGACCCTGACGGGCTTCGAGCCCGCCTCGGAGTTCATGGGTCGGCTCGACCGTGCCGAGAGCGGTCTCGGCGCCGCGAAAGACGAGACCCTCGCCGGGCGAATCAAGGCCGGCCTCCAGGAGGGCTCGTTCTGGGTCTTTGCACTCGTCTTCCTCGCCGGCGTCGTCGGTTCCCTGTCGCCGTGCGTCTACCCCCTCATTCCCATCACCATCAGTCTCTTTGGCGCGCGCTCGGCGACCTCCCGGATGCAAGGGTTCCTTCTGTCGCTCGTCTACGTTCTGGGGATTGCGGTCACCTACTCTGCCCTCGGCGTCCTTGCAGCGACGTCGGGCGGCCTTTTCGGGAGCGCACTGCAGTCGCCGTGGGTCGTCGGGACCGTGGCGATCGTTTTCCTCGCGATGGGGCTGTCCATGCTGGGCGTCTTCGAGATTCGGCTGCCCGATGCCGTCAATCAGCGCCTCAACTCGGTCGGCGGGGGCCAGAGCAGCCGCTTCGCGACGTCGTTTCTGATGGGGACGGTGGCGGGCATCGTCGCCGCCCCCTGCGTCGGACCGCCCCTCGTCGCCGTCCTGGCCTATGTCGCAACGACCGGCAGCATGTCTGCCGGCATTACCCTGCTGTCGATCTACTCCCTCGGCATGGGCGTGCTCTTCATCTTCCTCGGGACGTTCACCCAGTACCTGACCCGCATCCCCAAGAGCGGGGGGTGGATGGAGGTGATCAAAGGCTCGATGGGCATCGTGATGCTCGTCGTGGGCCTGGTGTACTTCCAGGACGTCGTCCCGTTCATGCCCTGAATCAGTCCAGTCCCCGCCCGGAGCTCCCTTCAGATGGACGAGTCCCAGTTTCAAGCGGGATGGCGCATCGTCGCCACCCTGCCCGCCGGCACACCACTGATCGCCGGCGTCGACGCGCTCTGCACCCGCCATGAGATCGCAGACGCGGAGATTCGATTGTCGGGGGCCGTCCGCGACGCATCGGTTTCCCTCGGCGACGACGCCGAGGCGATCCTGCTACCGGGCGTCTCGCAGCTCATCGTGGGCCAGGGTCATCTCGTCCCGGATCTCGGCGTCACCGGTTTCTCGGCGGTGCTTGCCTGGAGCGACCGCGGCCAGCCCAGGGTGCTCGCGGGGCTCGTCGAGTCGGCGGTGAGCGCCGGGATTCGGGTCGTCATCGAGTCCTTCGACCCGTCCCAGGCGCCGACACGCGCCGTCGGACCGGCGGCAGCCCGCCCGGCCGCCCGGACGGTGACACCGGCTTCCGGGCCGGCGCGGCCCTCGCTCGAGTCTCCAAAGCCGGGCGTGGCCCCCACCTCACGCCCGCAGCCCCACCCGACGCCGACCGACTCGGCGGGACAAAGCGCCGCCGCCGGTAAGTCCCCGCCGCCGGCCGCTTCCCCGGCACCAGCTGCCAGCGGCTGGGGGGCAGCCGTCGCCGCGAGCAAGGCCGCGCCCCCGCCCACGCAAACCGCTCGCCCGGGACAGCCGGCGCTGACCTCGAACGGTGCGGGTCCGCTCGATGAGGATCCCGATCCGAAGCCGGGCGACATCCTGGTCCACCCGCAGTTCGGCCGCTGCAAAGCCATGAGCAACGCCGACAATGACCGCGTGAAGATCCGGACGGCGACCGGCCGTTTCGTGGATCTCCACCTCGGGTACGTGCGCCTCGTCCGTCAGGCGGACGAAGACGGGCACCGCGTCTTTCGCGTGCAGCCGACGAAACGCTGAGCGCGCCCTATTTCTTCAGGAGGCGGTTGAAAAGCCCGCCGTCCTTGGGCTTCTCGCGGCGCCGGGCGTCGAGGAGCCGGAGTTCGCGGATCGCGTCGGCGTTCGAAGGGTTCAGTGCGAGCGTCTTCCGGAAGAAGCGCTCTGCGAGTTCCTCGTTGCCTTGATTCTTCGAGATGATCCCGAGGAACACGTACCCCGCGTCCTGACTCTCGTCCGAGGCGAGCGCGCTCTTGAGGTCCTCCCGAGCGTCGTGTCGGGTCCGCTGATCCGCCGGATCTGCGCAGAGGTAGCGCGTCCAGCCTCGATAGATTCGATAGACGGCCTGGTGGGCGTCCTGACGCGCAGCCGCCTCGAAGAACTCGAGGGCACGCTTGTTCTCGCCTTTGGCGAGGCAGGCTTTGCCGCGCTGGAAATTGCTGTCCGCCTTGACGATGTCCGTCTTGCCCGCGTCGTCCACGACGGGTGCGAGATGCAGGAGATCGTATTCGTGGCGCCGGCGGGGATCGGAGAGGTTCTCCCATGCCTGCGCGACCCGCCGCTGAATCTCGGCGGCGCGGCGCCGAAGTTCTTCATCGGCGCCGGCCCCGAGCTGGTCGGGATGGACGAGGCGTGCCAAGCGCATGAACGCATTGCGCACGGCATCGGTCGGGGCATCGACCGGGATCTCGAGGACCTCGTAGTGGTTGAGCCGGCCGAGCTGGTTGAACTTTTCGGTCACGAAGAGGCGCACGGCCTCTTCGGCCGCGGTCGGTCGACTCGGCGCGGTTGGATCCGCGCGGCGCCCGAGCCCGTCCAGCGGAATGCTCGGATTCGTCACGGCCGTCGGACGGATGACGGAGTGGCTACCGCTGCTCAGTGCGTCGTGCTCCCCCGTCCCCGGACGCGGACCGAGCGTCGGCACCACGGGATGCCCGCCGGACGGCGTCCGCGAGAACCCGCCGGTCGCCGGTCCACGCGCGGGCGGCATGCTCGGGCGCGTCGGCCGCTGGGCGGGCTGGGGTCCGCTTGCCATCGGTGAGCCCGGCTGCGTCGTCCGGTCGCGCACCGGCGACATCGCCTGCGAGGGGCGGGCGAGCGCGGGCACCTCACCCGCATCGAATGCGATGCACTTCATCATTTCGAACGCGCGGAGGACCCGCAGCGTGTCGATGAGGCCGAAGGCGCTCTGGGCGAGGAGCGCCCCCATGGTGACGACCCCGTCACAGGCCTCGGCAAGCCGCATCTCCTCGGGAAAGTCGCGCAGCAGACGGGCGTAGTCGCGCAGCTTCTCCGTTCGCCGCACCGGCCGATTGGGGTGGGCGTCGAAGTGCGCAACGAGGGGGGCCACGGGAAACGACCGTTTGATGCCTTCGAAGATGAGGACCAGCGGGTTGACTTCGAATGCCTGACCGCGCTCCGAAACGCCCGGATCGTAACTCAGGCCGTACTGGGCCCCCGACCAGTCGAAACACCCCAGGATGCGCTCTCGAACGAGCCGCCGCTGGAGTTCCACGACCTCGTTCGGGCCGATGACCCCGAGTTGAGCGAGGGCGGCACCCGCTTCGAGCCCATCACGGTCGACGAGCGCCCTGAATCGGGCGTGGCTCCCTTCGTTCAACGTCCCGTCCAGCATGAGACGCCAACCGATCTCCTCGGCGCGCACATTGCTCTCGGCGCCGATCGGGAAACCGTTGCGAATCGTGACGCTCTTGTAGACGGAACCTCGTTGCAGGACGAGCCGACCCGAGAAGATGTCGCGGAAAACGTTGTAGAGGAGGTCTCCGAGAAGGATTTCGCCGTAGATTCCCTGAGGTTCGGTCGGTCGACTCGGCACCATCGGGCGCAGCGCGAAGTCGGCCTCGCTGTCCCGGCGGCCGGGCTCCGACACGAGCGACGCCGCCGGGTCGATCGCATCGTCCACCCCGAGGGGGTCGCCCCCCGGGGGCGCCGAAGCCTGCGCGTCGAGCTCAATCTTCAGAGCAGAGCCGCTCGGGAACTCGAATTGGTGAGAAAACGACGCTTCGAGATCTTGAGACGCGTCGCCGCCGTCCTCGACGAGTTCGACATCGACGGTGGCCATCCGGGTGTCGACGACGAACCTCTCGGTGGCAACCGGTCCGCCGAGGCCGAACGGCCGGCGCGGCGCCTCATCGGGCACGGCCTCGACGACGGCCTCGTGTGCGGCGCCCGGGAGGCCGAGGGCCTCGAGGACGACCCGGCGCAGGGACTCGGCCGTGAAGGGCCTCAGGAGAATGTGCCGGATGTCGCAGGCGGACCGCGCCTCGCGAAGGAGTGACGAGTCGGCTGGGCCGTTCGTGACGAGAATGAGCGGGAGCCCGGGATTGGCTGTCCGGAGCCGCACGCAGACGTCGAGGCCGCCGACCCAGGGGAGGCCCTCGTCGACGAGCACGAGGTCCGGTCGTTCGAATTCGAAGAGTTCGAGCCCGGCGTTTGCGTTGTCCGATTCGAAGACGGTGAAGTCGAGGCCGTCGAGGACGCTGGCCGCGAATTCCCGAATTCGGGGATCGTGTTCGATGAGGAGGATGCGTTCTCCGGCCATTGGCGAGTAAATTACTCAACTGGTGGTTCGGTGGAAACAACACCGGTCGTTTCGGAGGATGACGAGAGATGATTCCTGACCCCCGTCCCGATCTCGACCCGTACGATGCCCGCCTCGTCGAGCTCGGCATCCGCATCGGGCGCCTCCTCGCCGCGGATGTTCGAGCGTTCGTGCCGCAGACGGTCCGGGACCGCTTTCTGGAACTCCCCGCGCTCGCGGATGCCCTCGACGATGCCGCACTCGCGGACCTCAAGCGCGCGACGCTCGACGCGACCGAAGCCCTCGCGACGCGCGTCGAGCGTCAGTTGTGCGCGCCCGCAGCCTGGCTGGGCGCGGCCTCGCCTCGCCGCGAGGGGCATGGGACGCCGCCCCTGACCGAGCATCCCCCGGTCGCGGCCGTGGCCGCCGAGGTCGCCGACACCGTCAACGCACTGCTGCGCGAGCGCGGCATGGGTATCGAACCCGCCCTCGGCTATCGTCTGCCGATGCGTTTCATCGACGGCGACAACCTCGCCACGCTCACGCTGAATTTCTGGAAGGCCGTCGCGCGCCGGGACGAACAACGGCGCCGCGCCGACGCCACGGCGGCGACCGCGGCGGCAGGCGAGCGCCGCCGGAGATGGGACGAGGCCTGAGGCCGGCCGGCTACTCGATGTAGAGTTCGACGCGTCGGTTGGCAGCCCGCCCCGCAGCGTCCCGGTTCGAGTCGATGGGCTCGCTTTCGCCCTTCCCGACCGGGACGAGGCGCTCGGCCGCGACGCCGAGGTCGACGAGGGCGTCGCGAACGATACCCGCCCGGAAGGCGGTCTTGCGCAGATTGTCCGCGTCCGCGCCGACGCTGTCCGTGTGAACCTCGATCCGGACGCGCTTGAGGTCGTTCCGGGCGGCGAGGAGCGCGGCGACATCGGCAAGCACCGCACGCACGCTCGGCGCAAGGCGTCCCCCCTGCTTCGGGAACGTGATCGGCCGCGCCAGCACGATCTGCGAGCCCCGAACCTCGGCGTCCCCGAAACGCGTCAGCGCAGCTTCGGTGATGGGGGGTGCCACGTCCGGGCAGCCGTCGCCGTCGGCGTCGCCATCGGGATCTTCGGGTTCGAGAGGACACCGATCCAGGGCGTCCGCAATCTGGTCGTGGTCGTTGTCCGGATCGGGACATCCGTCGTCGTCCCGATGGCCATCGCGGTCTTCGGCGGTGGCGGGGCAAAGGTCGGCGACGTCCGGGAAGCCGTCCCCGTCGTTGTCGGTCTCGGGACAGCCGTCCGCGTCCTCGTGTCCGTCGGGGTCTTCGGGCACGTTCGGGCAACGATCCGTCGCGTCGCCGACCCCATCGCCATCGGTGTCGACGGGGACGGCAGCCACCTCTGGGTCGACACTCGGCCGCGCGCTCTCCTCCGCCGCGGGTGAGCCGTCGGCATCGAAGGGGCACGCCCACCCGAACCCGGCGAGGGCGCGCACCTGGGCGGCTCCCGGCGCGGAGACGATCCCCGCCCCTCCGCCCGCTCTCAGGTTGAAGCAGCGGGCAAAAGCCCAGGTGACCACGCCGAGCGCTTCGGTGCGGGGGGTCGGCGCGTCGTCCGTCGCGAGCTCGGCCTCACCAAACGCCTCCACGCCCACGGACAGCGCCGCCAAGAGCTCGTATTCGACACCCGCGGCCCACGCGAGCGCGCCGCCGTGTCGCTCGCCGAGAAGCGCCTCTTCCTGACGAAACGTGTACCCCACGTTTGCTGCGAGGCGCAGCGGGCCCGTGCGCGCGTCGACGGCCACCCGCGGACGCCAGGTCGGGCCGGCGGCCCCGAGCCACTGCGTCTCGTCTCCCGTCGGCACGGTGGCGAGCAGACCGGCGCCGACGCCCAGGCCGTCCCCGCGCCGTTTGAGAAGGCCAATCATCCCTTGCAGCCGCACGTCGCCGAGCGCCCCGCCCCTGGGGTTCTCGGCCGCGTCTCCGGCCAGGATCTCACCGCCCCGGCCAGATGCCCCCACCGCCACGGGGAGGCCGACACCGAGGCCGAATCGCCCGAAGAGAGAGACGGAGGCGGCGAAATCGAGGACCGCCAGATTCTGGACCATGGGCCCGACGACCGTCCCGTCGGGGTACTCCGCGACCAGGGGCGCTCGTGCATAGTGAAGGATGAACTGCATCCGCGTCTCGAGGTGCTCACCGGAGGGCGGCGCCTCGACGGCGGTGAGTGAGCCATTCCCGAGGGCCGGTTCGAGGCCCGATGCGTCGAATCCCCTCGCCGCTCCCGTCGGCACGCCGAGTGTCACCAGGACGCAAACGGCCACGGGGCCGGCCCGACGTCGACGAATCCGACGGCGCGACGCCAAGAGGGCCAGGGCGAGCGCCAGGACCGGGGCCGCGCTGCCCGTTCGCGTCGGGGCCGACTGGCAGCCGACGCCACTTCGTGCCCGGAGGCTCTCCGGCTCGAGACCGGCGCCCGGTTCGGGCACGGGGGGCGGTGCATCGACGTCGTCGGTCGGATCGAGTGGATCCGTCTCACCGTCGTCGACTCTCCCGTTGCCGTTGGCGTCTTCCTGCCCGTCGGCGGCGCCGCCGCCGTCCGTGTCGCGGTTCTTCGGATCGGTGCGAGAGCGGGGATCGGCATCCGGGATGAACCGGTTGGTCGCCAACGCCGTGCCTCGCGCCCCTTGGGTACGCCCGAGCTCCGTGCCGTCGCTGACGCCGTCGTCGTCCGAGTCCGGGTCGAGAGCGTCGATCGCGCCGTCGCCGTCGGTGTCTTCGAGCCCGTCTTCCCCGTCCGCCACCCCGTCGTCGTCCGAATCGTTGTCGCCGGGATTCAGGCCCAGGGCTACCTCGTCGGCATCGGGGAGCCCGTCTTCGTCGACGTCGCGGGCGCCACCGCCGAGGGCGTCTTCCCGGACGGGCGGCGCCGGCACCTCGGCGTCGACGCGGGCCTGCGGCTCGACGGCCAACGCGTCTCCGCCGTCACTCTCAATCGGGGAGCCGGCGTCCGCGACCGCATCGGGCAAGGCGCCGCCCCCGTCGCCGGGTTCGGGCTCCGGGCCGGCGTCGGTCTCCGGGGGGGTCGACTCGTTCCGCCGGGGATCTCGCTCCCCCGGGTCGAGTCGCCCGTCGTGGTCGAGGTCCTCCTCGCCGTCGTCGAGTCCGTCACCGTCGCTGTCCGTGTCGAGCGGATCCGGTCGCCCGTCCCCATCCGTGTCGACTGCCGGCTCGAGGCCATCGGCGATGCCGTCGCCGTCCGAATCCGCAGCGGTGGGATCCGTCTCCGTGGGATCGACGGCCCCGTCGCCATCCCGGTCCTCGGCGCCGTCCGTCAACCCGTCGCCATCGGTATCGGCTCGCAGGGGGTGGGTCGTCGTGGTCGGATCGACGTCGCCGCGGAACGCCTCGGGGACGGTCCCACGACCGGGCCGGACCACGCCGGCTTCGAGTCCGTCCGGCAACCCGTCGTCATCGCTGTCGGCGTCGTTTGCGTTGATGCTGCCGTCCCCGTCGGTGTCGACCAGGGCGGCCGGCTCGGCGCCGTCGACGAGGCCGTCATCGTCGGCGTCTGCATCGTCGGGGGGCAGCCCGTAGGCAGCCTCGACGGCGTCCGCGAGACCATCCCCGTCCGCGTCCGGGGGACCGGCAGCGTCGTCGGCGGCGCGATTCGGCGAGGTCTCTCCGGCATCGAGGCGCCCGTTCCGGTTCGCGTCCTCGAGGCCGTCCGGACGTCCGCCCCCGTCCGTATCGGCGCGCAGCGGGCTCGTCGTCGACTCGGGGTCGGCATCAGGCGCGAAAGCGCCGGCCCGGATGTCGGTGTCGACGGTCGGCTCGGTGATTCCGAGCTCGAGCCCGTCCGGGAGTCCGTCATCGTCGCTGTCGGGATCGGCCGCGTTGATTCGCCCGTCACCGTCCGTATCGTCGAGCGCCCCGACCTCGCCGCCATCGGGAACGCCATCGTCGTCGGTGTCGGCGTCCGTCGGCCGGAGGCCGAACGCGAGTTCGACGCGTGCGCTCAGTCCGTCTCCGTCGGGATCTCCATCGAGATCGTCGCGCGGGTTGGCCGGAGACGTGCCGTCGAGAACCTCCCGCCCGTCCTCCGTGCCACCACCGTCGGTGTCGAGCACCCGCGGGTTGCTCTCCGCCGCATCCACGCGGCCGTTGCCGTTGCGGTCCTCTTCACCGTCCTCGAGGCCGTCGCCGTCGCTGTCGGGTCGGGTGGGATTGGTCCCCGTGCCCGCTTCGAGTCCGTCGCCGAGTCCGTCGTCGTCGCTGTCGTCGTCGAAGGGGGCCGTCCCGAGCGCGGCTTCCTCGGCGGCCGTCAGGCCGTCGCGGTCCAGGTCGCCGGCCGGATCATCTGCCGGATTGCGGGGGTTGGTCCCCGCCGCGGTTTCGTCGCCGTCCGTGGACCCGCCGCCGTCCGTATCCGGCAGGTGCGGGTCGCTCTCGCCCGGATCGACCCGTCCGTCCCGGTCCGCGTCCTCGAACCCGTCCGAAAGCCCGTCGCCATCCGTGTCGGCGAGGCGGGGATCGGTCCCCGCGACGCGGACCTCGAGGGCGTCGTCGAGCCCATCCCGGTCCGTGTCGGCCACCCGCGGATTCGTGCGCAGGCTCGTCTCTTCGGCCGTCGTCAGGCCGTCACCGTCCGGATCGCCGTCGGGGTCGTCGAAAGGGTCCCGCGGATCGAAACCGCCTGTACGCTCCGCGGCGTCGTCGGTGCCGCCGCCATCGGTGTCCGCGAGCGCCGGGCTCGACTCACCAGGGTCGAGCACGCCGTCGGCGTCACGATCTTCGAAGCCGTCCTCGAGGCCGTCGCCGTCGGTGTCGGCCCGCGTGGGATCCGTCGGCGTGTGAACCCCCGGTCCGGCCCGCACGCCCGTCTCGACCCCGTCCGGGAGATCAGGCCGTCGCCATCGGGATCGGCGTCCCCATCGTCGAGCGTGTAGCGTGGATCGGTCCCCTCGACGCGCTCCACACCGTCGAGCGTGCCGCCGCCGTCGGTGTCGGGTTCGAGCGGGTCCGTCTCCCCCGGGTCGAGCCGCCCATCCCCGTTGGCATCTTCGACGGCGTCGGGCAGGCCGTCCTGGTCGGTGTCCGGCCCGAGATCGCCCGGGGCCTCGCCGCCGGCCGCCGTTGTCGGGGCCAGAGTCGAAACCGCGGCGGCACAGGCGAGCGCGAGAAGGTGACGGGTCATCGAGGCCAACTGCGTTATGGTGCGCGTCCGAAGGTCGAGGAAGGCCCCCGACCCCTCCGGGACACGACCAGATGATGGAAGGTCCGGCCCGGGCTGGCAAGAAACGACGAGGGAACGATGGACTCGACCGAAGCGTTCACACGACTCGTGGGCATCATGGCTCGCCTCCGAAGCCCGGGGGGTTGTCCGTGGGATCGGGAGCAGACCCTCTCGACCCTGCGGCCCTACCTCCTCGAGGAGACCTACGAGGTCCTGGACGCGATGGAGGCGGGTGATGCGCGCGAGCACTGCGAAGAGCTCGGTGATCTCCTTCTTCAGGTGGTCTTTCAGGCGCGGGTCCGCGAGGAGGCGGGCGACTTCGACATCGCCGACGTCGCGCAGGCCATTGCCGACAAGCTCGTCCGGCGCCACCCGCACGTTTTCGGCGACGGCAGCGTCGTCGCCGACGACGCGGCGACCGTGGTGAAGAACTGGTCGGAGATCAAGGCGGCCGAGAAGGCGTCGGCGGGGACGCAGCGAAAGAGCGCCCTCGACGGCGTACCGGCCGCCCTGCCTGCCTTGTTGCGGGCGACCCGCATCGGAGAAAAGGCGGCCGCGGCCGGCTTCGATTGGCGGGAGGCGGGTGGCGTGCTCGACAAGCTCGACGAAGAGGCCCTCGAACTGCGCGAGGCCGTCGCGCGCGGCGATCGGGCGTCCATCGAGGCGGAGATGGGCGACTACCTGTTCACCCTCGTCAACGCCTGTCGTCACCTCGGGATCGACGCCGAGTCCGCGTTGCGCGGGACGACGCGTCGCTTCGAACAGCGTTTCCGCGTGCTCGAGGCCGGCGTTCTCGACGACGGTCACCCCAATCTCCGCGCGCTGGACGACGAAGCCCTCGAGCGGCGATGGCAGGCGGCCAAACGCCTGCTCGCGGGCGCCTCATAGGCGGTCGAGCAGCTCCTGGGCGATGCCGGCCGGATCCCCCTCCCCACGCATCAGGCGGTCCAGCAGGCCGTCGAGCCCGCCCACCCCCTCGACTGCGGCTTCGGCGCGGCGTCGGAGGGCGAGGAAGACGCGGTCCGAGAGTTCGGCCCGCCGCCGGGCCCGCAGACGCTCCGCCCATGCGGGCCCGGCGCGCAAATGGTGAACATGGGCGTCCACGGCGTCGACGAGCGCATCGACGCCCCGGTTCTCCGTCGCGACCGTTTGTAGAACCGGCACCTGCCACCCATGCCGCGTGCCGCCCTCGAGCTCGAGCAGCTGCTCGAGTTCGCGGACGACCCTCGCCGCATCCGGGCGGTCCGCCTTGTTCACCACGAAGAGGTCGGCAATCTCCAGGAGACCTGCCTTGAGCGCCTGAACACCGTCGCCGAGCCCGGGCACGACGACGACGATCGACGTGTGCGCGGTATGCGCGATGTCGACCTCGTCCTGCCCGACGCCCACGGTCTCGATCAGGACGCGGTCGTACCCCATGGCGTCGAGCACGTTGACGACGTCGCGGGTGCTACGCGAAAGGCCGCCGAGGAGGCCCCGCGTGGCCAGCGAGCGGATGAAGACGCCCGGATCGGCGCTGTGCCGCTGCATGCGCACCCGGTCGCCGAGGATGGCCCCCCCGGTGAACGGGCTCGAAGGGTCGATGGCGACGACCCCGACGCGGAGCCCGCGGGCTCTCCAGGCCTCGATCAGGCGGTCCGTCAGGGTGCTCTTGCCGGCGCCGGGGTTGCCCGTCACACCGACCACGTCGGCCCGGCCGGTGTGCGGGTAGAGCAGCGCCAGCGTCTCGGCGGCACCGGGCGCCTCGTCGTCGAGGTCGCGCATCAGCCGGGCCGCGGATCGAACATGTCCGGCGAGTACGGCGCGCGCCCGCTCGGAGGGCGTCGGGCCGCCCGCGCTGCCGCTCAAGCGCCGAACTGGGTGAGGATGCGGCGGGCGATCACGAGACGCTGGATCTCGCTCGTGCCCTCGCCGATCTGGGTCAGCTTGACGTCTCGCCACATCCGCTCGACGGGGTACTCGCGGGTGTACCCGTACCCGCCGTGAATCTGGATCGCGCGGTCGCAGGCGCGCATGGCGGCCTCGGACGCGAAGAGCTTGGCCATGGCCGACTCGGTCGTCGACGACTGGCCCTTGTCCTGCGTCGCGGCGGCCTTCCAGACGAGCAGGCGCGCGGCCTCGAGTTCCGTGGCGCTGTCGGCGATCATCCACTGAATCGCCTGGAAATCCGCGATGCTGCCGCCGAACTGTTTGCGGTCCCGGGCGTAGCGGACGGCGGCCTCGTGCGCCGCACGGCCGAGGCCGAGCGCCAGGGCGCCGATGCTGATGCGGCCGCGGTCGAGAATCTTGAGTGTGTCGAGGAACCCGTGCCCCAACTCGCCGAGGCGCTGCGCGTCCGGGACGCGGACGTTGTCGAAGACGAGTTCGGCCGTGTCGGACGACCGCATGCCGAGTTTCTCGATGTGGCGCCCGACGGTGAAACCCGGGGTGCCGTGCTCGACGATGAAGGCGGTGACGCCCTTCTGCTTGCGCTCCGGCTCGGTGACAGCCAGCACCACGGCGACCTGCCCGACGCTCCCCTGCGTGATGAACGTCTTGCTGCCCGTGATGAGCCAATCGTCGCCGTCACGCACGGCTCGGGTGCGCATGCCGGCCGCGTCGCTGCCACTCCCCGGCTCGGTGAGGCCCCAGGCGCCGAGTTTCTTGCCCGTGGCGAGATCGGGCAGGTAGCGCCGCTTCTGCTCGGCGGAGCCGGCGAGGTTGATGTGACCGGTACACAGGCCGTTGTGACTCGCCACCGTCAGCGCGAGAGAGCCGTCGCCGGCCGCGATCTCCTCGACGGCGAGCGCGTAGCTCAGGTAGTCCATGCCGGCGCCGCCGTGGGCCTCGTCGATGACGATCCCGAGAAGGCCGAGGGCGCCGAGCTTTGGGATGATCTCGACCGGGAAGCGCTCCTCCCGGTCCCACTTCGCAGCGTTCGGCACGACCTCGGCCTGCACGAACTCCCGCACCATGCGGCGCAGCATCTGGTGGTTTTCGCTGAGCTGAAGATCCATGGGAGCGGCCTTTCGAACTTCAGACCGGCACGACGCCGTGTTTGCGGCGGGCCGGGGGCGGGTAGTGTTCGGCGTAGTGGGCGAAGCGGAGCGCGAGCTGTGCCCGCAGGCTGTGGCCCGGCACGACGTCGTCGACGACGAGCTCGGAGGCGAGCTTGTACAGGTCGACGTCCTCGGCGTACTCATCCCGCAGCTTCTGGACGAAGGCCGGACGCTCCGCCTCGGGCAGGGCCTGAATCTTGTTGAAATACACGGCGTTGACTGCGGCTTCCGGACCCATCACTGCAATCATGGCCTGCGGCAGCGCGAGGCAACAATCGGGCTCGAACCCGGGCCCGCACATGGCGTAGAGGCCGGCCCCGTACGCCTTGCGCACGATGACGCTGATGCGCGGCACCGTCGCGTCGCTCACCGCGCTGATCATCTTCGCGCCGTGCCGGATGATGCCCTCGCGCTCGACCTTGCTGCCGATCATGAACCCGGGCACGTCGGCGAGGTAGAGCAGCGGGATGTTGAAGGCGTCGCACAGGTTGATGAACCGGGCGGCCTTGTCGGCACTGTCGACGAAGAGGACCCCGCCCTTCTGCTTGGGCTGGCTGGCGATGATGCCCACCGGGCGCCCCTCGATGCGGCCGAGTCCGGTGATGAGCTCTTTGGCGAAGCGCTTCTTCAGTTCGAGGAACGACCCCTGATCGACGAGGGCGTCGATGACCTGCTGCATGTCGAAGAGTTTGTTCTGCGCGACGGGCACGATTTCGTCGAGACCGGGGCCCGGCGCAGGTTCAGCCGCTTCGTGCACGGGCGGTGTCTGCGAACAGTTGTCCGGGAAGTACCCCAGGTACTGCTTGCACCAGGCCAGCGCCTCGTCCTCGTTCTTGGCGAGGACGTCCCCGCAGCCGGAGACCTCGCAGTGCATGCGGGCCCCGCCCATCTCCTCGAGCGACACCTTCTCGCCGATGACCATTTCGGCCATGCGCGGGCTGCCGAGGTACATGCTGGCGTTCTTGTCCACCATGACCACGACGTCGCAGAAGGCCGGGATGTATGCACCGCCTGCCGCTGACGGCCCGAAAAGCAAACAAATCTGCGGGATATCACCCGACAACTTCACCTGATTGTAGAAGATGCGTCCCGCGCCGCGGCGGCCCGGAAACATCTCGACCTGATCGGTGATGCGGGCGCCCGCCGAGTCGACGAGGTACAGGAGCGGACAGCGACGCTTGGCCGCCGTCTCCTGGATGCGCAGGATCTTCTCGACGGTATGCTTGCCCCACGAGCCGGCCTTGATGGTCGAGTCGTTGGCCATGATGGCCACCTGCCGGCCGTGAATGCGGCCGAGTCCGGTGACGACACCGTCGGCGGGCAGGTCACCGGCGCGCTGATTCGCCCACAGCCCGTCCTCGACGAACGAGCCGGCATCCACGAGGCGGGCGATGCGCTCGCGGCAGAAGAGCTTGCCCTGGGTGGCATTCTGCTCGTGGTACTTGGGGGCGCCGCCCTTCAGGACCTCGGCGCGCCACAGTTCGAGCTGCACGGCGTCGTGCTGAGCCATGTCACTCTCCCTTGAACTGGGGGGCCCGCTTCTCGGCGAAGGCCCGCAGGCCCTCGAGGCGGTCCTGGGTGGGGATCGTCACCTCGTAACACTCGCGTTCGAGGGCCAGCCCCTCCTCGATGGGGAGGTCCCACCCGAGGTTCACGGCGCGCTTGGCCTGCTGGACGCTGATGGGCGCGGCCTCGCAGACCTCGTCGGCGAGCGCGTGGGCCGCCGCCTCGTGGTCTTCGTCCACGCGGTTCACCAGTCCGAGGTTGAGCGCCTCCTTGGCCGAGATGCGGCTGCCCGTGAGGATGAGCTCCTTGGCCCGGGCCATGCCGATCAGGCGCGGCAAGCGCTGCGTCCCGCCGGCGCCGGGCAGAATGCCCAAGCGGACCTCGGGCAGGCCGAGCACGGCGTCGCGCTGTGCGACCCGCATGTCGGCGCAAAGGGCCAACTCGAGCCCGCCGCCGAGGCAGGCGCCGTGAATCGCCGCGATCCAGACCTTCGGCGACGTCTCGATGGCCCGGAAGGACCGATTCAGGAGGGTCACGAACTCGCGGACCTCGTCGGGATTCAGGCCCTGACGCTCCTTGAGGTCCGCCCCGGCGCAGAACGCCTTCTCTCCGGCGCCGCAGAGGACGATGGCGCGCAGCGAGCGCACGGTGGCGGCGCGGGCAGCGGCCCCGAGGATTCCCTCGACGACGGCCCGACCGAGCGCGTTGCGGCGCTCGGGCATGTTCAATCGGACGACCCACTTCGGGCCGTGATCTTCGACCAGGACGGCGTTGTTCACGAGTTCACCTGTCGGAAGCGGAGACGGGTTGGGAAGAGGGGGCGGGGCCGGTCGTGCACGTCGCCGCCAGGGCCTTGAGGGCGCGACCGGGCAACGGACGACCGAGCAGGGCCTCGGCGAGCATGCCCGCGGCGACGAGCCGGTCGAGATCGACGCCCGTCTCGAACCCCATGCCGTGCAGCATGTAGACGAGGTCCTCGGTGGCCAGATTGCCACTCGCGCCCGGCGCATACGGGCAGCCACCGAGGCCGCCCACACTGCTGTCGAAGGTCCGGATGCCCATCTCGAGGCCCACGAGGCAGTTGGCCAGGGCCGTCCCGCGGGTGTCGTGCATGTGCATCGCCAGCCGGTCGGCGGGGACGGTCGCCAGCAGCGCCTCCAGCAGTTCGCGCGTCTGCCGGGGATGGCCGACGCCGATGGTATCGCCGAGGCTGACCTCATAGGCCCCGAGGTCGAGCAGGCGCTCGGTCGTCTCCAGGACGGCGGCGGGCGAGACCGGGCCCTCGTACGGGCAGCCCCAGACCACGCTGACATAGGCCCGGACGGCGACACCCTCGGCCCGACAGCGCTCGAAAACCGGCGCGAACGCCGCGAGGGCCTCCGCGCGCGTCTTGTTGATGTTGCGCTTGTTGTGGCTTTCGCTGGCCGACATGAAGACCGCGACTTCGCGAAGACCGTGCGCGAGGGCCCGTTCGAGGCCCTTTTCGTTCGGCACGAGGGCGGTGATGCGCGGGAGTCCGGGGCGGTCCCGCAGGGCCGCACACAGGTTCTCCGCATCGGCGAGCGGGGGAATCCAGCGCGGGTTGACGAAACTGGTGGCCTCGATGGCGGGCAGGCCAGCCGTGGCCAGCGCGTCGATCAGCGCGACCTTGTCCTCGGTGGGGACGAACGCCGGTTCGTTCTGGAGGCCGTCCCGGGGGCCGACCTCGTAGACGCGCACCCGGCCGGGCGTCCCCGCCGCCATGTCAGCTCCGCTCCGCCGCGCGGGCGCGCAGCCAGTCGACGATGCCGGCAAGCGACGCGCCGGGGGTGAAGATCTCGGCCGCGCCTGCCGACTTGAGGCCGGCAATGTCGGCCTCGGGAATGATCCCGCCCCCGAAGAGGACGACGTCGGCGGCGTCCCGTGCATCGAGCGCAGCGCGCACCGCGGGGAAAAGCGTGTTGTGCGCCCCCGACAGAATGGAAAGACCGACGAAGTCGACGTCCTCCTGGACGGCGGCCTCGGCGACCATCTCCGGGCTCTGGTGGAGACCGGTGTAGATGACCTCCATCCCGGCGTCGCGCAGCGCGCGCGCGATGACCTTGGCGCCGCGGTCGTGGCCGTCGAGGCCGGGTTTCGCGATCAGCACGCGGATGCGACGTTCAGACATGACCTACTGCCACTGCTTCAGGATCTCGCGGGCGATGACGATGCGCTGCACCTCGCTCGTGCCCTCGTAGATCCGGGTGACGCGCACGTCGCGCAGATGCCGTTCCACCGGATACTCGCGTGTGTAGCCGTACCCGCCGTGAATCTGAACCGCCCGATGGCAGATTTCGTTGGCCGCCTCCGTGCAGAAGACCTTGGACATGGCGGCCTCGCGGCTATGGGGCTGGCCCTTCTCTTTGAGAGAGGCCGCCCGCAGGCACATGAGCCGACCGGCCTCGAGCTCCGTGGCGCTGTCGGCGAGCATCCACTGGACGGCCTGGGTCGACGCGATGGGCGCACCGAACTGACGTCGTTCGGTGGCGTATCGCGCGGCCGTGTTCAGTGCGGCCGTGGCAATGCCGAGGGCCTGGGCGCTGACGCCGATGCGCCCGCCGTCGAGGGCGGTCATCGCCACCCGGAAACCGATGCCTTCATCGCCGAGGCGGTTCTCGACCGGCACCCGGCAGTCCTCGAGGACAATCTGGGTCGTGTGCGACGCGCGCAGACCGAGCTTGTCCTCGGGGCGAGTCGCGGTCAGGCCCGGTGTCCCCGCCTCGACGAGGAACGTGCTGATGCCCTTGCTGGAACGGCCCGGCTCGGTCCGCGCCATGATGAGGTAGAGGCCGGCGTGCCCACCGCTGGTGATCCACGCCTTCGTGCCGTTGAGAATGTAGTGA
Source organism: Myxococcota bacterium (assembly GCA_023150895.1). Lineage (GTDB taxonomy): Bacteria > Myxococcota_A > Bradymonadia > UBA7976 > UBA1532 > CAINDO01. The sequence goes on from JAKLJY010000001.1 coordinate 56,082, forward strand.
TCACCATCGCGCGTCGCCGTCGTCGTCAACGCCGAGGCGTCGCTGCCGGCCCCCGGCTCGGAGAGGCAGAAGCTCGCCGCGGGCCACTCGCCGCCGCAGATGGAAGGCAGGTATCGGCGCTTCTGGGCCTCCGAGCCGAAACGGGCGATGGTCTCGGCCACCATGTTGGTGACCATGAGCGCGACCGTGGTGCCGGCACAGCCCTGTGCGAGCTCGCGCACGGCGACCGCATAGGCGACGGCGCCGGCCTCGGCCCCGCCGAACTCGCCCGGGACGTTGATCCCCATCAGGCCGAGCCGCGCGAGGGCCCGCAGGGTCTGATCGGGGAATCGCTCCTCCGCGTCGTTGCGGGCCGCCTCGGGCGCGAGCAACTCGCGCGCGGCCCGACGAGCCGTGTCGCGCACCGCCTCTTGTACGTCCGTCAGCGCGAGGTCCATCAGCCGGCGAGCTCCTTGAGGACGTTGAGCGCGATGACGAGTCGCTGGATCTCGCTCGTCCCTTCGTAGAGCTCCGTAATCTTGGCGTCCCGGAAATGGCGCTCCGCCGGGTAGTCCTTCAGGTAGCCGTAGCCGCCGTGGACCTGAATGCCCTGGGTGGCGATCCACATGGCCGCCTCGGAGGCGTAGAGCTTCGCCATGGCCGACTCTTTGGTGTGGCGGACCTTGCGGTCTTTCAACACGGCGGCCTGCAGGGTCAGGAGGCGAGCCGCCTCGAGCCGGGTCGCCATGTCGGCGAGCTTGAACTGAATGGCCTGCAGGTTCGCAATCGGGGCCCCGAACGCCTTGCGCTCGAGGGCGTAGCGGCCGGCGGCCTCGTACGCGGCCCGGGCGATGCCGAGGGCCTGCGCGGCGATGCCGATCCGGCCGCCGTCGAGCGTCGCCATCGCGATCTTGAAGCCGTCGCCCTCGTTGCCGAGACGGTTGTCGACGGGGATCAGGCAGTTCTCGTAGATGAGCTGGGAGGTGCTGCTCGCCTTGATGCCGAGCTTCTTCTCGTTGGGGCCGACCGTCAGGCCGGGCGCCGGCATCTCGCTGATGAAGGCGCTGATGCCCTTGTTGCCCTTGGCGCGATCCGTCGTCGCGAACAGAATGCAGAGGTCCGCGTTCGGGCCGTTGGTGATGAAGTTCTTCGTGCCTTCGACGACGTAGTGACGGCCGTCCGCCGTCAGCGTCGCAGTGCACTGGGCGGCGCCGGCATCGCTGCCGTTGCCCGGTTCACTCAGCGCGAAGCATCCGAGCAGCTTGCCCGAGGCCATCGGCTTGAGGAATTTCTGCTTCTGCGCCTCGTTCCCGAACTTGAGAATGGGGTCGCAGGCCAGCGAGTTGTTGACCGACATGGCGACGCTCGTCCCGGCGCAGGCCAACGAGATCTCCTCCATCGCGAGCACGTAGGAGACCGTGTCGAAGCCGGCTCCGCCGTACTCCGGCGGCACCGCGACGCCCATCAGGCCCAGCGTGCCCATCTTCTTGATGGCCTCGGTCGGGAACGTGCCGTTCTCGTCCCAGGTGTGCGCGTGGGGCGCAACCTCCTTCTGGGCGAACGCGCGCGCCATCTCGCGGACCATCAACTGCTCTTCGGTGAAATCGAAATCGACCATTTGAGCTGCACCTGCGCCAGACTAGAGTGACCGGCGTTGTAACGGGGCCGGGTGAGCGTGTCAACGCGGGGCGGGACTCCCCCGCCGCGTCACCGATGCCGAGGGGCGTGGATGTGAGTCGGACTTGCCGTGCGTCAAGGAGGATGCGGATCGGGGGCCCGGCGGTTCTCATCGCCCTGGCCGGATCGTCCGCGGCTCGGGCCGATACCCGCGAGCTCTCGGTGCGCTGCGGTCCGCGAGTCCTGCACACCACGGAGGCCGAATTCGGGGGCGAGGTCGCGGCGCTGAGCGCCGGGGCGCGATGTCTCCTCGGCGCCGGCCTCTCCCCCTCGCTCACGGTGACGGTCGGGTACGGCTTCGCCCGCAGCGGCGAGCTGCGCATCCCCGACGACGAGCCGGGCACGTCGTTCGTCTTTCGCCGGCACCGCCACGACCTCGGCGGCGGTCTCGCCTGGGCCCCGTCGGACGCGTTGACGCCCGTCGTCGCCCTGGAAGTCGGGGGCACCGCACGGACGACCGCGGATCCGCAGCGGCGCCTCGTGACGCCGGCCGGAGAACGGAGGGTGCCGCCCTTCCCGGAGGCAACGACCACCTGGTCGCCGCGCGTCGGGCTCGAGGTCGCCCTGGAATGGCGCTACCTGGACCAAGCCTCGATCGGCGGCGGCCCCTTCGCTGACTGGGCCGACGGGCGCTTCGCGTTCGGCGCAGGCCTCTGGTTCGGCCTGTATCGCTACTATTAAGAAACGCAGTTCGGGCTCCTGCCCGAACTGCTCTCGCTGCGGGCGAGTGAATCGCCCTTCGCTCGCGGGTCCCGCCGAGACGGCAGGCCCCGGCCGGGGCTCCTGCCCCGGGTTTCATCCACCCGGGTGCCCCAAAGGGGCATGGGCAACTACTGAACGGGCACGGTCGCCGACCGGCTCACTCGACGGTCGCGATGGTGCAGTACTCGGGGAAGACCCCGGCGGGCAGACCGGCGGCGTACGGCTCGTCGGCGATGGTGCGGGGGTGATCGAGCAGGAACTGCAGGGCCCACGGCGAGAACTCGGGCAGCCACTTGTGCCCCTCTCCGTGGTTGCAGGCCAGGACGAAGTGGCCGGCGGGGACGATCTCCGAGATGAGGTCGTTGGCGAGGACGTCGAAGTTCTGGTCGAAGGCGGTGTCCTCGGGTCCACCCCAGGCTGCGATCATCGGCCGCTTGGCCGTCGGGGTCGGATAGTCGACCAGCAGACCGCCGGAGAACGCCACGGACGACGCGATCGTCTCACTGCGGAACATGGTGAGGTAGGTGGTCCACAGGCCGCCGGCGGAGAGGCCCGTCGAGTGGACGCGGTCGAGATCGACGCCGAACCCCTTGTCGATGCAGGTGAGCATGTCGTCGAAGAACACGAGGTCCGCGTTCTCGCCCACGCCGAGTTGATCCCACTCGACACCCGGCTTGTTCTCGGCCTGCGAGTCGGGCACGACGGCGATCACCTCGAACTCGTCGACGAGCGCCACGATGTTCGAGTTCTCTTCGATCTCGTCCTGGCTCTGCCCGAGGCCGTGCCAGACATAGACGAGCGGGTAGTCGGTGCCTTCCGTCCACGTCGAGGGGACGTACAACCGGAACGTGCGCTCGAGGCCGGCGGAGGGGAACCCCGCGTTCTCCCCCTCGACCAACGCCGGGCAGTCGTTCGGGTCGATCGGGGTCAAGGTCTGCTCCGACCCGGAGTCGCAGGAGTAGATGCGGTCCTCGGCCGGGGCGTCGGCGGGGACGCCACCAAAGGTGCTGGCGTTGAGCGGGACCTCGAGCGTCACGACCGCGCCCGTCACGGCGCCGCACATGTGGTCCGTGCCCGTGACCGTGCCGGCGAAGGTCACCGTGACGACCACGTCGGAGCCCGTCGGCGTGTAGTCGCCCGGCAGCGTCGCGTTCTCGAAGGGCAGCGCAAACGTGCCATCTGCCGCGACGGGAATGCCCGTCAACGTGGCGATGGGGTCGCTGACCATCGAGTAGTCGGCGTTGGCCGCCCGCAGGGTCACGCTGTCGAGCGTACGGGTGCTCTCCGTACCGTCGATCTCGAACTGCAACGGCAGCTTGAGGCCGAACTCCACGATGTCCATGGTGACCGCCCAGAGGCCATCCTGCGGGAAGTTGCCGGTGGGCAGCGGTTCGCCGCCGCCGGCTCCGCCGGTCTCGCCGCCGGCGCCGCCGGTCACGCCACCACTGCCACCCGTCTCGCCGCCGCTGCCGCCGGTGTCGCCACCCGCACCACCGGCCGATTCGCCCCCGACCGGGAGCCCGCCGTCGGGCGTGGCGTCGGCTTCGTCGTCACTGCCGCACGCCGTGCCGAGCAACGCCGTCAGACCCGCGGCCAGGAAGGAGAGTCGATTCATCGTATACCTCGTGCGCCGTCAGGCGTTCCGGAAGTGGGCGGGCCGCTTCTCCACGAAGGCCTGCATGCCCTCGCGTGCGTCCGCGGTGTCGAAGAGGTTGGCAAACGTCTCGATCTCCAGGGCGTTGCCCACGGCGAGGGGCGCATCGAGACCCCGCGCGATGGCGAGCTTCGAGGCCCGCACGGCGGCGGGTCCCTTTGCCGCAATCCCTGCGGCCATCTCGTGCACTCGACCGAGGAGATCGGCGAGCGGGAAGACGTCGAGGACGAGGCCGATGCGGACGGCCTCGTCGGCCTTGACCTGGCGGGCGGTGTAGATCAGCTCCGCGGCCCGGGCCGCGCCGACACGCCGGGCGAGGCGCTGCGTGCCGCCGAAACCGGGCATGAGACCGAGGTTGACCTCGGGCTGCCCGAAGCGCGCCGTGTCGCTCGCGTAGATGAGGTCGCACGAAAGGGCGAGTTCACAGCCGCCGCCGAGGCAGAAGCCGTTGACGGCCGCGATGACCGGGACCGGCAGGGCCTCGAGCGCGGCCAGGACGCGGTGGCCGAGGCTCGCGAACCGCCTGGCCGCCTGGGGCCCGTACGCCGACATCTCCACGATGTCCGCGCCGGCCACGAAGGCCTTGCCGCCGGCGCCCGTGACGACGACGGCGCGGAGTGAAGGATCCGCAGCGAGCGCGGAGACGGCCCGATCGAGCTCGACGAGCACCGTGGAGTTGAGCGCGTTCAAGGCGCTCGGCCGGTTGATCGTCAACGTGGCCACGCCGGCGTCGGCGGCGACGAGGACGGTAGGGTCACTCACGGGTCAGCCCTTCGCCGGCGTGTCGTAGCGGTGGAACCCTCGACCGGACTTGCGGCCGAGCCATCCGGCGTCGACGTGTTGCCGAAGGAGCGGGCACGGCCGGTACTTGGCATCGCCGAGACCCGTGTGCAGGACCTCCATGATGGCCAGACAGGTGTCGAGCCCGATGAAGTCGGCGAGCTCGAGCGGCCCCATCGGCTGGTTCGTGCCGAGCTTCATGCCCGCGTCGATGTCCGCCGCGGTGCCGATGCCTTCGTAGAGCGCATAGGCGGCCTCGTTGATCATCGGCATCAGGATCCGGTTGACGATGAACCCCGAGATGTCGCGGGAGACCACCGTCGTCTTCTCCATGCGGGCGCAGAGGGCCTGCGTCGTCGCGTAGGTCTCGTCGCTGGTGGCGAGGCCGCGGATGATCTCCACGAGCTTCATCACGGGCACGGGGTTCATGAAGTGCATGCCGATGACCTGCGTCGGTCGTCGGGTCACGGCGCCGATGCGGGTGATCGGAATCGACGACGTGTTCGTCGCGAGGATGACCTCGGGGCGGCAGATCTCGTCGAACTGACGGAAGATCTGCTTCTTGAGGCTCTCGTCCTCGTTGACCGCCTCGACGACGAAGTCGGACGGCGCGAGGCCCGGGATGCCCTCGACCGGCGTGATGCGGCCAACGATGGCGGTGCGCTCGTCGGCGGTGAGCTTGCCCTTTTCGACCGCCTTGCCGAGCCGCTTGTCGATCTCGGCCTTGGCCTTCTCCGCGCGAGCGAGCGCGACGTCGGCGATCAGGACCTGGAAGCCCGCCTGCGCGGCCACGTGGGCGATGCCGCCCCCCATCTGACCGGCGCCGAGGACGCCGAAGGTGCGAATCTCGTTCATGGTCAGCGCTCCACGGTCAGGGCGACGGCCTCGCCGCCCCCGATGCACAGGCTGGCGAGCCCGCGCTTGGCATTGCGGGCCTGCAGGGCATACAGCAACGTCACCAGGATGCGGCTGCCGCTCGCCCCGATGGGGTGTCCGAGCGCGACCGCGCCACCATGGACGTTGACGCGCTCGGCGGGGAGCTTCGCGAGGCTGTTGACCGCGAGGGACACGACCGAGAACGCCTCGTTGACCTCGTAGAGGTCGATGTCGCCGGGGGTGAGGCCCTGGCGCTCGAGGACCTTGTTGATGGCGTACGCCGGCGCCGTCGTGAACCACTCCGGGGCCTGGGCATGCTGTGCGTAGCCGGTGATGCGGCCGAGAACGGGCAGACCGTGCCGGCGCGCGTAGTCGCCGCTCGTCAGCACGAGGGCGGCGGCGCCGTCATTGATGCTGCTCGCGTTGGCGGCGGTCACCGTGCCGTCCTTGGCGAACGCCGGGCGCAGGCCGTCCATCTTGGTCGGCTGCCAGCGGCCGGGCTCCTCGTCGACGTCGAAGAGGACGGGGTCGCCCTTCTTCTGCGGCACGGGGACGGGCACAATCTCCGCCTTGAACGTGCCGGCCTTCTGGGCGGCGAGCGCCCGCTCATAGCTCTGACGGGCGAAGGCGTCCTGATCCTGGCGCGAGATGCCGCACTCCTTGGCACAGATCTCGGCGGCGCTGCCCATGTGGAAGTCGTGATAGACGTCCCACAACCCGTCCGCGATCATGCCGTCGACGACCTTCTGATGGCCCATCTTGAAGCCATCACGGGCACCGGGCAGCAGGTACGGGACCTGGCTCATGTTCTCCATACCGCCGGCGACGACGACGTCCGCATCCCCGGCCTTGATCGTCTGAGCGGCCAGCATGACCGACTTGAGGCCGGAGCCGCAGACCTTGTTCAGCGTCGTGCACGGCACGGACTGGGGCAGACCCGCATAGATCGCCGCCTGGCGCGCCGGTGCCTGGCCGACGCCGGCCGCGAGGACGCAGCCCATGAAGACTTCTTCCACCGCTGCCCGGTCGACACCCGCGCGCTCGAGGGCCGCCGCGATGGCGACCGCGCCGAGCCGGGGCGCAGAGACCGAGGCCAGCCCACCACTCATCGCCCCGATGGCGGTGCGCGCACCGCCGACAATGACTACGTCTCGCATGTTCGAACCTCGTTCGGCGTCGACGACCTCCGAGCGGTCCGACGCCTCGTCAAGAGCGCACCTTCCCAAGGAAGGCGCTCGGGTGCTATCAGAGCGTTCGAGACGGTGTCAATGGACGCGTGCCCCCCGAACAGCGGCCCCTGCGGCCCCCGAACGCCCCGCCGGCTTCGCTGCCCACCGAAGGGCTGGCCGCCGTTCGCGCTCGCGCTCTGTGCCTGCGCGGGCGGCGAGGATGCGTCCGGGAACGGTGACTTCGAAATCCGGACGGCCGCACTGTCCATCACGGGCTGCGAGACGCCGGCTCGGACCGGCCTGCCGGACGAAGTCGAACGTCTCGAGGTCCGGGTGATCGATGCGGACGAGAAGGTCATCTTCGAGACGGCGTTGACCCGGGAGGCGAACGATCTCGGCGCCGGGGCCGTCCTCCTCGAGCGGATCCCCGTCGGAGAGGACGCCCGTCTCATCGTCTACGGGTGCACCGACGAGGGCCTCGGTTGGGTCGGGCGGAGTGGTCCGCTGACCGTCCGGGAGAATCGCAAAGCGTCGACCAGCATCGTCCTGCGACCACCCGAGGCCTTGTCGTGCACGGGCACGGGCCTCGGTCCCGACTTCGATCGCCACGCGACGCTCCATCGCCCGCGGGCGTTCGCAGCCGTGACGACGTTGGCGGACGGCCGCGTGGTGCTCGCCGGCGGTGCCTCTCGATTCGAGGTCACGGGCGTCGCCGCGGGTGGAAACCTCCAGACGTTTCCCGCCGACGCGGACGTCGACGTCTTCGACCCGGGGACGACGCTCTTCTCTCCAAGCCTCCACCGCGGCTGGACCGCCCCCGGCGACCGCCTCCTGCATCCCCGGATTGGCGGCCGCGCAGCCACGCTCGCGGGGGACTCGACCGCCCTCGCGTTGGTCGGCGGTGACACGACGGTCTCCTGGTCGACGAGCACCTACGGTCCGCTCGTCCCCAATGGCTCGGCGCTCATCGACGGGCCGACGGGCTTCTTCGTCGAACGCTGGGACACGGACGCCGAGGCGGGCGCCGAGGTCCGCTCGACCGTCGAACTCGGGCTCGTTCCGCGTTTCATGCCGGCGACCGCCTACGACGAGCGCCTGGACACCCTGGTCATCGCCGGGGGCCTCGAGCGCGGCGCCGCCGGGCCCAGCGCACGCCTCGATCTCCTGACCGGTGGCACGCTGCGGACGTTTCCGCTCGACCAGCCCAGAATCGGGGCGTCGCTGACGCCGCTCGGCGATGGTCGGTTCCTCTTGTGGGGCGGCAACGTCTCGGACTGTGGAGAGCGCCCGGCGCTGCTGATCGACAGCCGGGAGGCGATGCCGCTGCGCCCGTTGCCCGTCGAGGCCGACGTCCAGCCACCGAGGTGTCCGGCCGCGAGCGTCGATCGGCCGTGGTGGGTCACCGGATGGCACTCCGCGACCCGCGTGCGGCTCGATGCCGACGGAACCGCGGTGATCCTGGTCGTCGGTGGCCTCGAAGTGCGCGACGGCAAATTCGAGCAGACCCCCAACATCGGGGGCGACACCGGTACGCCGAACGTCTTTCTCGTGACGCTCCCGTCCACGGGAGATCGTGTCCTCGTCGAGCCCGTGCCGGTGCCCGCGCCGCTGGCGCTTCTCATGAAGCGGGCGCTCCATCCGGCCGTGCTCCTCGACGACCGCGTCTTCGTCGGCGGTGGCTGGGGCGGCCGGATCGGCTCGCTCAACGGGCTCTACGCCCTCGACTCGATGGTGGCGCTTCGCCTCGAGCCGGGGACGGCCGGGGTCATCGGGTGGGAAGCCGGACCGGCCATGCAGTTCGAGGCCGGGCGGATCGGACACGCCATGGTGGCCACCCGGGAAGGCACGCTGCTCGTGGCCGGCGGGGTCCGCGACGTCGAAGGCGGCGGCGAGATCCTGGACACGGCCGAGGTCTTCGTCCCGCGGCCGCGCACCGATCCGTGTGCGGCCGGACGCCCGCCGTCATTCGACCTCGGCACGCCGGGTCCCTTCGACCTGGGCCTGGTCGACGGCGGGTCCGGCCCTGCGGACGCGGCCGACGCTGCCCACGACGCGTCCGCTCAGGGCCCCTGAGGCGCCGGCCCCACGGGCCAGACGACCTCGAGGGATCGCGTGTCGGCCGCGATGTAGGCGTCGACCGTCCGGCTGTGCGTCCCACTGCGCAGCTCGACGCGAAGTCCCCCGGGGGGCAGCGAGATGGTGTGCGCACGAAACACCCCGGGATTGAAGCCGGTGCGGTGCAAGAAACGACCGCCGTCGTCCCGAAACGTCACGTCGAGCGCGCCGTCCGGTGCCCCGGCATAGTGCACGTCGATGGCTCGGGCGCCGGCCTCGTGGGCCCGGAGCAGGCTGCCTGCGGCGGCGGCCACGACGCCCACGGCTGCGAACCTGAGCAAACGGCGTTTCACGGGAGTCGCCGACCCCACTCGTCGTGGGGGTGAAACGCGTCGGTCGCTTCGTCGTAGATGTGCCGCTCGATGGAACGAAGCCGACCATCGCGGATCCGGTAGACGTTGAATTCGGCCATGTAGCCGCTCTTCCGGCGGCTCCCGCTGGCGACCTGAATCAACGGAACGTCCGTCCCCGGCAGCCGGTTCCGGACAAAAACATGGTTGTGGCCATGCACGACGAGATCGGGCCCGGCTGCCGCCAGCAGGTCGACGACGGCCTCCGCGTCGGTGAGGCGCCGCAGGTGGTCGAACGGGCGCGTCGGATCCGGGAGGAGCGGGTGGTGCAGCATGACCATGCGGAAGCGCCCGACGAGTTCGGGGGCCGCCAGGGCTTGCCGCGCGGCCTGCTGCTGGTCCTCGCCAATCGTGCCCGTCGCCAGAAAGGCGGGCGTCGGGACGGCCGAACTGAGCCCGACGACCCCCCACCCCGTGCCCAGACGCACGACGGGGTAGCGCCCACCGGATGCCACGTCGACATCCCGCGGCAGATAGTCGCCAAACGCGGCCTCGAAACGACCGGCGCTTGTCGCGTCCCGTTCGTAGGCGTCGTGATTCCCTGGAACGACCGTCAGTGCGCCGGCCACGAAGTGCTCGCGCAGCAGCGCGCGAACCCGATCGAACTCCGCGGCGAGCGCCAGGTTCACGAGGTCTCCGGTGCAGACCGAGTGATCGGGCGCGAGCGCTCGAATGGCAGCGAGCAAGCGCTCGAAGACCTCGACGCGGTACTGCCGGGAGCGATTCAGCGCGAGGTTCACCGCCCCCGTCGCCCGTTTGTTGAGGAACTCCCGGGCGCGCGCGCCCTCGAGGGACAAGACGTGCGTGTCCGAGAAGTGGGCAAAGCAGAGTTCGCCCCCCTGCCCGGCCGCCTGGGACGCGGTCATTGAAGCGTCCAGCGCAGCGCGTATCCACCCTCGGCGTCGAGGAACCCGTCGACCCTGAGGAAGACCTCGGCCGGGCCTTCGATCGTCAGGGCCTCCGGGCTCGCCTCGGTCGCGCTCGCTGCGAGGACCGGCGTCCCCGGTGCCGCCGCGTCGTAGACCGTCAGGTCGAGATCGGCGGCGGCCGCGTCGAAGACCAGCGCGACGCCGAGCGTGCCTGCCTCAGGCACGACGAGCCGGTACCAGTCCTCGGTGTAGCCGCAGATGACGGCCTCGACGCTCGCCTGCTCGAGTGTGACGAGCGTGGCCGTCGCCGGTCCTTCGTTGGACCGCGGGTCATCGTCGACGCACGCGTCCCGAATGCGGACGGGCACGGCAAGGGCGTTGTCCGCCCGCCGGGCGTCACCCAACAGGCGCTCGGGATCGACCTCGGCGATGACGTTGCGGTCTCCGGGCGCGACGTCCCGGGGCAGCCTCAAGCGTGTCCGGAACGTCGCGGGGTCGAGATTGCCGACCCGCGGCAGAACGAGTCGGCCCAGCTCTCGGTCATTGACCGATGGCAAGTCGTCGTCGGAAAGCAGGAAGCGGACCGAGACGTTCTGGAGCGTGTCGCCGAGGGAGTTCCGGACGGCCCCGGAGACGCGCAGTTCGTCGCCGGCGGACGCGGCCTCGGGGGCGACCTCGAGGTCGGTGACCTGCAGGTCGATGCCGCTCGCTCCGCGCACACGCAGGGAGTATCCGACGGGAACGGCGGCCACGGTCGAGACCTCGAGAAGGTAGAGGCCGTCCACTTCTGCGTCCCAGACGACGGTCAGGTCGTCCTCGTCCACAATCGCCCCGGACGGGTCGTAGAGCCGGAGGTGGAGATTGGCGTCCGACCGGGCCTGGAACGAAACCGTGTTCCCGGCCACGAGGCTGAAACGGAACCAGTCGGCGGCGCCGGGGCAAAGTGACAGAACGTAGTCGCCGTCCACGACGACCGCGGCCGCGTCCTCGCTCGCGTTGGGATCGAACGCGTCCGGTTCGCATCCGCCCGGCGGATCGAGGGTGACCGAAAGGTCGTAGGTCGTCTGGACGGCGGCCCCCCCGGCCCCCGGTCGCACGACGACGCGCAGGAAGTGGACGCCGCCCTGCGGGCTGCCGAAGAACTCGATCCGTTCGATGTTCGCGACGCCGCTTCGGCTGCTCGCGAGCTCCGTCACCCCATCCGGGGCGAAGAAATAAAGGTCGACGTCCCCTTCGGCGCCGATGAACTCGGCCTCGACGGTCAACCCTTCGCCGGGGGCGAGGCCGATTGCGTACCAGTCGTCTTCCGAGCCACAGACGGAGAGGCCGTCGTACGTCCCTGCACCCAACTCGGCGGCGACGGCGCGGCCGCCATCTCCCAGGCGATCGCTTCGGTTGGGTTCGAACGGATCGGCCGGGCAAGCACCTTCGGCCGCCACGGTGACGGCCGCCCGCGCGCCGTTGTCGTCTTCGGACGCCTCGGCGACCGTGTCCCCGGCGTCGAGCGCGACCTCGACCCAATGGGGCCCCGGGACGGCCTCCGCGGGCAGCGCCACTCCATGCTCGACGCGCACGACGCCCCCCGCAGGCACGGCGGGCACGTCGAGCGTCGCGAGCGCCGTCCCGGCTGCATCGCCCCTCGGCCCGAAGGTCAGTTGGGCCGTCGTCGGGCCGGCCGGGTCGCCACCGAGATTGACGACATCCAGGCCGACGTTCACAAAAGCGCCGGCCGCGGCGACGGCGGGCGCCACGGTCAATCCGCGCGGCCGGAGGTTGATCGCGCCCTCACCGGGCAGCACCTCGACCTCGAGGGCATAGGGCATCGCGACCGGGCTCGTCAGTCCGAGGCGCAGCGTTCGAGCGACGGCGGCCGGCTCGACGACCGCGGTCGCGGACCGTTCGTAGACATCGGCCGTGACGAGCGCGATGCCGCCCATGCCTTCGACGACCAAAGACGGCACGGTCCCGGCCGCCGCGAAAGCGAGCTCGGAGACCTCGACCTGAACGACGAGCGCCGCCCCGGCAGGCACTTCGACGGAGAACCAATCGGCGCCATCGCAGAGGCCGAGTTCGGGGTAGAGGCCCGGCGAGAGCGGGGTGGCTCGCTCCGCCCGATCGTTCTCCTCGTTCTCCTCGTCCTCGGCACACCCCCCCATCGCCCCGTTCACGACCAGGGTCGTCGGCGAGAACGCCGTGTTGTTCTCGCGCACCGCGTCGCCGGTCAGTCGGGTCTCCGGATCGGCGACGACGGCAACCCGCCAGCGGCCGACCGCGCGATCGAGATCGAGCGGGACCTCGACCATTCGGTCCACGACCGAGTCCGTGCCGGGCGTGACGCCTTCGTTGTCGAAGCGGTCGACGATCCGGTCCGCGGCGTCGACCCGATCATCGGCGCTGAAAACGACGACGACGGGAACGGGGCCGGTGGGATCGGCACCGAGGTTCTGAATCGTCGCGCCGACGCGGACCCGCCCCCCGGCGTCGACCTCCGCCGGATCGACCGTGACGTCCCGGACCGAGAGGTCGAAGGTCGGCTCGCCACCGAGCTGCAGACAGCCGGCGCGCCGGCGATTGTTGCCCGGGTTCGCGTCGTTCGCGCTCCCGGTGGGGTCTGCATGCGCCCGCAGGCAGTACTCGCCCGGCTCGATGCGGCGCGTCACCGTGACGTCCGAGTCGAGCGCGGCCGTCTCTCCTGCGGGCAACCCGCCGACGTTCAGCGAAGCCACCGTCACGGCGGCGCGGCCGTCCGTCGGCTCGGCCTCGATCCGGACGACGAAATTGCGCTGGACCGGCGTGCGGCCCCGGTTGACCACGGCCAGCTCGACGGGGAACGTCTGGCCCCAGAACGCCCGCGTCGCGGACGACGAAAAGGCGGTGACCACCAGGTCGACGCCCTCGACCTCGCCGGGCTCGACCACGTCGACCGGCTCCCGGGAGGCGCGGAGGTTGTTGTCCTCCGACTGCTCCACGACGACGTCTGCGCGGTCGGCGACCGCGAGCACGTACCAGGCGCCGAGTTCGAGTTCGATCGGGAGATCGACGACGGTCGCCTCTTCGAAGCGATTCTGACCCATGCCGAGCACGAGTTCCGTGCGCTGGTACAGGACGAGGTCATCGTCGCTCGGGCGATCATCGCGCGACAGGAGGAGTTCGACGCTCGCGTCCAGTGTCGGTTCATCGCCCAGGTTGGCGAGGCAGACCGAGACTTCCAGCTGGTCGCCCTGCTGCACCTGGGGGCGGTCCCCAGCCCGCAGGCCTTCGAATGCCGGGAGCGTCAACCCGCAGAGCACGAGATCGGGTCCGGTATCGGTCGCATTGCGGACATCGACCGGGAACCCGGACCAGCCGACGTTGTTGCTCCGGTCGGCGTCGCCGATGACCCCTTCGTCGTCGGCCACGACCCCCGCGTAGTACTCCCCGGACGCGAGGTCCTCGGGCAACGTCAAGGTGACCTCGAAGCTCTCGAGGGGTCCGCTCGGGCCCCCTTCGCGCGGGCGGGCGTCGAGTCGCAGGTCGTCGGCCGACAGCGACTGATCGGTGCTCAGCACGAAGGCCACGCGCCACTCGCCGATCGGCTCGGCACCGTCGTTGGCGAGCCCGCCGGTCACGACGAGTTCACCGCCGGGGCGGGCGTTGCGGTTCCCGACGTTTACCTGTTCGACGCGCAGATCGGCCGAGGGCGCAATCTCGACGTCGAGTGTCGCCTCGGCCGTGCCGAGCGCGGTGTCGGTCACCACGACTCGAACCGTGTAGGTGCCGGCCGCCTCGAACGTGTGCTCGACCTCTTTGCCCTCGCCGGTGGCGCCATCGCCGAAGTCCCAAGCGAAAGTCACCTCGGCGTCGAGCGCGCCGGTGTGGCGCGCCGTAAAGGTCAGCGCGGTCGGCGCATTACCCGTTTCCGGCGTGACCCCGATCGCGGCGGTCAGTCCCGGTGAGGCGGTCGACGAATCGCCACACCCGCTGACCAGGGTCGCCGCGGCGAGCGTGGCGGAGAACGAAACCAGCAGGGCGCGGACGCCCCGCGGCAGAAAGGACTTCGAGCGGATTCCCATGACCGGCGACCATAGCCGGGCGCCGTTTTCACCCGCAAGGGCAACCCGTTGCCCGGAGAGCTTGACGGTGTGGGCGGCGGCAGCTACTTTCCGGCCGGAAATCAAGGCCACGGAGGCAGGCGTTGAGCAACGGCGAGAAGAAGCCGGGAGTGAAGGACATCAGCGACCTGAAGGCACGCCTCGGGATGCTGAACAAGAACGTGGGTGCCAAGCCCGGTGCGGCGGAGCCGCCGGCGGCCCCGCCGCCGTCCTCCGTGCCCACGTTGACCGCAGATTCGGACGCCGACCTCGGGCTCGAGACCCAGGTCGTCCGGGTCGAGCCCCGCGCGCAGCCCCGGGAGCCGTCGGCCCCGCCGCCGCCCCCGGAGCCGCTGTTCGAGGAGGCGCCACGCCCTGCACCGCGTACGCTCCCCGGCCCGCCGGCGGCGACGCCTCCGCCCCTCGCGGGCGGTCTGAACCTCGGGGCCGATCTCTTCAAGAAACCGGAGCCGGCCCCGGAGCCCGTCCGCGTGGTGCAGGCGCCCGCGGCACCGGCCCCGGTCGTGCCCGCCGCACCGCTGCCGCAGGAACGGTTCGTCAACCCGATCGCCGCGGTGACCCCGCAACGTGAACTCACGGCGGACGACGAAGCCGCGCTGAACGCCGTCGAAAAGGGACAGAAGGGCGTGCGCCCGATGTTCCTCGGTGCGGTCGCGAGCGCGTGCGCCATCGTCGCCGGCGTCATGGGGTTCATGGCCGGCACGGGCAGCATTCAGCGTGAGCTCCTCTCCAACCAGGCCAAGGAAGCCGTCGCCGTTCGCGACCGGATGCTCCCGATCCTCCAGAAGTTCGAGGAGCTCGCCAACGTCGTCGAACCGATGAACCCGGAGAAGGTCGACTGGCAGGCCGTTCAGGCCATGCCGCAGGACCTCCCGGGCGTCGACGCGGCCGGTATTCTCTCGACGCGGGTTCCGCTGCCCGCCGAGGTGATGTCCTCGCTCGGCAAAGCCGTTGCGGACATGAACCAGCTCTTTCAGCTGGCCGTCGACCACCGTTCCCTGACGCTCACGCGCGACAAGCCCGAGCTCGAGGCCATGGAGAAGGGTGCGTCGTTCTCGTCGAACCAGTACTTCGCGGCCGTCTACACCCCGCTCGACCCGAAGACGCCGCCACTCAAGTACGTTCCGCCCGAGGCGCAGATCGTCGCCGTCGTCGACAAGCCGCACCCCGACGAGAAGGGCGAGAACAACGTCATCAAGGTCAAGTATCGCGGCGGGCAAGAGACCGAGGTCCCGCTGCAGCGCATCGTCATCGTTCCGAAGACGGAGCTCTTCGAGGGCGGTCGCCAGAACGTGCTGAGCCTGTATCGACACCGCGTCGAATACATGAAGCTCAAGATCAAGACGATCCGTACCTACGCTTCGAACCTCAAAGAGAAGCTCAACGCCGAAGCCGCGCGGGCTCAGTAAGCCCTCGGCGTTCGGCCCGTTCGTTCACGCGGCGCCCCTCAGAACCGCGGGCGATCCGTCCAGTCGCGCAGCGCCTCGAGTTCGCGCCGCGCGGCGTCGTGTAGGCGCACGGTCTGGCGCGCGTCCCGTCCGTGGAGCTCCAGGCGAAAGGTGCGTGCGTTCTCGCGTGCAAGGCGCGAGAGCGACGCATCCGCGACGACGCCGCCGAGAACGAGCCCCAGCGCCCACAGGATCGAACGCAGGTCGTCGGTGCGAAGGCCCACGAAGAGCAGGTGGCCGCCGAAGAGTGCCCCGCCCGCAAGCCCCAGTGCGCCGAGGACGAGCGGAAACACCCGGAAGCCGGCCTCGACTCGAACCCCGGTGATCTCGTCGAGCCGCCAGGTCATCGCCGAGGCCGCCAGCGGGTGCGCGCCCATCGTGCCCGCAGAGGTGACGACGACCTCCGACTCGGTCAGCGCCACGCGCCCGCGACGACGAACGCCCGCCAACCGCAAGGCACGCTCGCCCAGGTCGGCGAGGACCTCGTACCCTGAGTAGGCGCGGATCAGTGAGGCCAGGCGGCCCGTAGGACGTCGCGTCACGAAGGCTTCGGCTTCCAACGGGTGATCGCGGGTCGGCCGACGCTTCAGCAGGGGGGCGGCCCTCGGATCCCGATGGTACTCCGCGGTCTCCGGCTCACGGGGCACCGGGCGGCGCGAGGGTCGCTCGGCCCGGATCATCGGTTCCGGCTCGCCGGGCGCGTCGCGATCGCGGAACCAGCGAGACGACGGTGCCTCGTCCGGCGCGACCGATGCCTCGTCCGTCGTCGTGGAGGCCCCCGTGTGCAGCGCCCCCTCGACTTCCGCGACGAGATCGGCCGCCTCGAGGACCCGCCGCGGTGACGGGGCATCCGCCCCGACGAGATCCGGAAACAGGCCGGGCAGGACGTACTCGATCGCGCCGAATCCCCCGCTGCCCGAAGCATACGGCTCGAGCCGTGCGAAGAGGCGCACGAGGCTGGCGTAACAGGCGCCCGCCAGGTCCCGTGTCTGCGGAGCGGCCTGGAGCGTCCGACAAACGCTCAGCCACACGCTGCCGAAGAGCGCAACGAACCGCGCGGTCAAGTGCTGGCTCATGAGTGCGTCGCCTTCGGCCCAGCGCTCGGCGGTCTCCGGCAATCGGCCGCCGAACGCTTCGATCCGCTCGGCCGTCGCCTCGAGGTCCGCCTCGACGAGCCGCACCAGGGCTCGGCAGACCGCCTGCCGCCAGATTTGATCGTTCAGGGGGTGCTCGACCCCCGACGGCGTGAAGGTCTGCAACCAGGTTCCAACGACGCGCTCGAGATACTGCTGTGCGAACGCGGGGCTCGTGTCGCGAAGCGCCGGTTCGACGTCGACGAGGAAGAGGTTCTGCCGAAGAGAGCGCGAGTCCTTCGAAACCGCGTTGGGCAGCAGATCGAGGGGCGCCTCGTCCAGGCGCTCGGCCGCCAGCGCGATGAGCCCGTGCTTCAACGCCAGGAGCGCCGTCCCCGGCTCGAGCGGCGGAAAGAGGTGCAACTGCCCGTAGATCTCCACCAGACGGCTCGCGACTTCGGCGAACGGTCGTTCCCGAAGCTGGTCGAGCGCGGCGTCGACCACGCCCCGCGCGTCCCGGTAGACCGACAGCGCGAGGAGCGCGCAGGACACGAGCCGGCTGTTGCCGCGCGTCAGAAAGACCGGGATGACCTCCGGATCCTCGACCATCGCCGGCGAAGTGCACAGGTAACACAGCATCCGCGGCTCATGGCATCCCTCCGCCAGATGGCGAATGAAGCGCCAACGGTGACGGTGGGCCTGGAGGATGCGGTTGACATGACGCGTGAGCGCGAGCCAGGCGCCGCGCGGCGCCATGGGACCTTCGGCATGCAGCGCCAGCAGCCGGGACAAGAGCCAGGGTTCTCGGGTCGAGACCTCGGGCGCCCCGCCCCGCTTGGCGATCTCTGCGGCCACCCGATCGACGTAGATCTGCCAGAATCGGAGAGCGTCGTCCTCGTCACACACCACGTCGAGGAAGTCGGTGAGGACGAAGGGCCCGACCCGCTCCGCGCCGGGCAGCATGGCCACGACCCGGAGCGTGAACGTCCGCCGTTCGACGACGTCGAGGGCGCCGAGTTTCCGCGCGTAACCGAGAGTGAACAGCGCGTTGAGACCGTCGAGGGACGGGCCGGAGTGCGCGCCTCGAATCAGGCGATCCCGGAGAGGGACGTCGCCCCCGAGCCCGCCCGGGAGACGCAGCGGGCCCTTCGCTGGCCCGAGCGCCTCGTCATCGAGGCGGTAGCGTCGCGCAAACGCGTCGAAGAGAGCGCCGTCGAGGACCGCCTCCGCGTCGAGCGCGAGATGCGACAACAAGTCGAAGAGGAACTCCGCCGCGCGGTCGCGCTCCGGCATGGTGTCCAGGGCAGACAGCACCTGTCGCCGCCGAGCTTCGACGGCGGAAAGAAAGATCCCGGACCTGGGCTCGCCGGGCTCGTCCATGGGCTCGGCGATGGCGGCTTCCATAGGCGGATGCTACGTGCGCCGCCCCCGGGCGGCAACTTCGGCGCTCGCCGGCTTCAGTACTTGCCCCAGGAGATCGTCAGCTTCTGGATGACGATGGGCTCGACGGGCCGGTCCCCCGGCTCGGTGGGCACCCGCGCCATCTGCTTGACGCGCTCGACGTCCTTGCACTCACCGAAGATGGCGTGCTTGCCGTTGAGCCAGGGGGTCGCCTTCTCCGTCAGGAAGAACTGACTGCCGCCGGTGTTCGGGCCGGCGTTGGCCATGCTCAGAAGACCGCCTCGGTCGTGTTTCAGGGACGGGGCGAACTCGTCGGGGATGCTGAACCCGGGGTTCCCCGTCCCGTTGCCGAGGGGATCGCCCCCCTGAATCATGAAATTCGGAATCACCCGGTGAAACGTGAGGCCGTCGTAGAACGGACGCTTCACCTCCTTGCCCGTCTTGGGATCGGTGAAAGGCTTGTTGCCCGCGGCCAGACCGGCGAAGTTCGCGACCGTCTTCGGCGACTCCTTGTAGAAGAGCCGGCAACGGATCTCCCCCATCGAGGTCTTGAAGTGGGCGAGCAGATCGTCGCCCGCGCCGCCGAGTCCCGCGACCGCCGAAGCGAGGTCGGGATCCGCCGGCTTCGGCGTCTGCGCAACCGCCCGTGCGGGGGCCATCGAAAGAGTGACCGCGGTCGCCGCGGCGAGGAGGGTGGATCCGATCGAGTGCATCATCTCTCCTTCAGAGGACGTTCACGTCCGGCGATGTCGTTGGTTCAGCCTGCGCACGTTCTCGCGGGCGCGACCCACCGTCAAGGCGCACGCATTGCGTCGGCGTCCGCGCCGGTCTCGAGAAAGCGGGCGCTGCGCGGCGCGTGGCCGAGCGCGCGCTGCCAGATGCGTTCGAGACCCTGCCGCACCGGCGTCAGGGCTTCGACGGGCAGCACGACACGGGGATTCCCGCACCAGAGGCCGTGCAAGGCGGCGCGACCGGTGGGCGCCAGTCCGCACGCGTCGGCGAGGCCATCGGCCGTCACGCCGTAGCCGATGTGTGCCAACAGCGCCACCTCCCACACGAGGATGCCTTCCGCCGTCGGCGCGCTCGCTTCGAGGACGTCCACCATCGAGACGGCGAGGGCGTGGAGGCGCTCGTCTGCCGCCCCTTCCCGGGCGCTCAGCCGCACCAACTCGAGCAGGTACGCCAGCGCCGTGATCCGGTCCAGGTCTTCCCGAATCCGGCGGAGGGGCTGCGTGACCTCACACCGCGTGAAGGATTGCAGGTCGCGACCCGGGCGAAAGGTGATGTCGGCGTCGACGCGCGTCCCGAGTTCGAGCGCACCGCCATATCGCCTCGCGTGCTTGCGCGCGCCTCGGGCCACGACCGCGACCCTGCCGATCGTCGGGCCGAGGAGATCGACCAGGACGTCGTCATCCTGAAATGCGCGCGCCCGCAGCACCAAACCCGGGGTGCGAACACGGCCCGTCACGGCGAGGTGGCACCCGACGGCCCGCCCTCACCCGTCGCCGGCCGAAGGGAACGCGCCTCGAGACGGGGCGGCGACACGGAGAAGAGCGCAGCAAGGGTCACGACGACGACGATGGCGACGGCCATGCTGTAAGCGGCGCGCCACCGGATGGAGTCCCAGGTCGCCCGACGGTCGGCGGCTTCCGCCTCCGTTTGCGCCTGCACCTCCGCCTCGACGCGCGCTTCGGTCTGGTTTTCGAGCAACCGGAGGACGGCGCGGGCGTCGAGCCCGACCTCGCGGGCGTAAAGCTTGATGAATCCGCGGACGTAGACGGGGGCGGGCAAGGACGCCCACTCCTCCGCCTCGAGGGCTTCGAGCAGGGGTCGCGCGACGCGGGTGCGCGCGGCGACATCCGCGAGTGAGAGTCCTGCCCGCAGGCGGGCGGCCGCGAGGACGGATCCCGGCCCGCGGGCGGTCGTCGTCTCGTGTGGGTTCATTGGGGGGCCTCCTCCGCCGGGAGCAGCGCAAGCTGCCGCGCACAGCGTTCAGAGAGGGGGGAATCTCCGGACAGGTCCTTGCACTTCTGGAAGCTCTTGACCGCGAGGGGAGAGCGTTCGCTGCGCATCTGGACACGCCCGAGGTGGAAGTAGGGCTCCGCGTACCCGGGGCAACGGCGGATCGCCTCGTTGAGAATCTCCTCGGCTTTGGCTGCGTTTCCCTCGTCGATCAGGACGAGGGCGTAGTTGTTGTAGGCCGGGCACAGTTTGGGTGACTGCGCGATGGCCCCGGTGAAGTGTTTCTTCGCGACCGCCAGGTTGCCCTTCTTGTAGTAGGCCCAGCCCAGGTTGTTCAGCCCGTTCGCCTGCGTCGTGTAGTAGGCGTTGACGACCAGCGGCTCGAGAACGGCGATGGCGTCGTCCCAACGCTCCATGGCCAGGTATGTCGCCGCCAGGTTGTTGTGTGCGAAGTAGAAGTCGGGCTTCAACTCGATCGCCCGCTTGTAGTGCGTGATGGCGTCGAGGTAGCGCTCACGCCCCATGAGGATCAGCGCATGAAGAAAGTGCGCCTCGGCGTGGTCGGCATCCGCGTCGAGCGCTCGCTGGCTCTCCTGGAGCGCCATCTGGGCGTCGCGGACATCCGGGTTCGGGTCGAACAGGTACCCGAATGCGAGCTTGTAGTGGTAGTCCGCCTTCTGGCGGCGCTCCTCGAGCTGCGCACGCGAAGGGCCGCACGCGACGGCGACCCACGCGAGCAGGCCGATGCTCAGGCTCCGGAGGGCGGGCAGACGTCCGTACATCGCCGGCCGACGTAGCACACGCCCTGCGGCGAGTCAACGGGCCGGGGCTCCCCGGGCGTGGCGTCCGGAAACTCAGGCGTGGGTTTCCACGAGACCGCGAACGGGCGCCATTCGGGCCCCCCGCCATGCGGGCAGGAGGCTTGCCATGAACGTGATGCCGAGGGCCCCCGTCGCTGCGAAGACGTAGTCCCAGGGGTTGAAGACGATGGGCAGGCGCGCGATGCCGTAGACCTTGGGATCGAGGCTGATCCCCGACGTGAGGAATCCTTGAAAGAGGACGGCCGCGAGCACGAGACCGAGCGCCGTGCCGGCGGCGCCGATCGCCATGCCCTCTGCGACGAAGACCGCGAGGATGCTTCGCTCGCGCGCCCCCATTGCTTTCAGGATCGCGATCTCCTTCGTCCGTTCCATGACGATCATGATCAGGATGCACGCGACGAGACATGAGGCGAGCACCACCATCACGGAGATGACGATGACGATGGCGACCCGCTGGTACACCAGACTCGTGAACAGATTGCGGTTCTGGCGTCGCCAATCCATCACGGAGAAGTCCTCGGGCCCGAGACGCTCACGCAGGCGCTCGGCCACTCCACCGGAGGCGAGCACGTCGGTCACGGCGACCTCGAAGCCGGTGATGACGTCCCCGAGGCCGAAAAAGCGCTGCGCCGTCGCCAGGTCCATGAAGGCGTAACGCGCGTCGTACTCGTAGTAGCCCGCCCGATAGATGCCGGACACGCGGAACATCCGGGACGTCGGGGTCGCCGCCGTCGCGCTCCACGCCTGAGGGCTGGGGTTCTTCAGGGGTGAGACGAGCGTCACCACGTCGCCGACCTTGGCGCCGATTCGCCGCGCGAGCTCGGCACCGAGCAGCACTTTCGCGACGCCGTCGGCATCCGCGACGCCGAGGCCCTCGACCGTGCCCGACTCGACATAGTCGGAGAGGGCGAGCACCTCCGTCGCCCGCGGCACGTCGATGCCCTTGATGACCGCCCCTTGCGTGCCCGTCCGCCCGGCGACGAGGGCCTCGTTGTAGGTGATCGGCGACGTTGCGCGGACGCCCGAGACCGTCCGCATGATTTCGTCGACCTCCCGGTAGCCCGAGAACCGGACGCCATACTCGCGGACGAAGATGTGCGCTGTCACGCCGAGCACCTTCTCCCGAAAGGCGATCTCGAAGCCGCTCGTCACCGCAAAACCGCCCACGAGCGCAGCGACGCCGAGTGCGACGCCGAGGATGGACAACCAGCTGACGACGGATAGGGAGCGGCCCCCCCGGGCGCGCACGTGGCGCCAGGCGATCTGAAGTTCGTAGGGCACGGTGAGTCCTGCGACCCGGCGGGTCGCGGTCCGGGGGATCAGGGATCAGGGATCAGTGAGGAAGATCTGGAGGGCGTCCCGATTCGAGCCCGTGTCGTTGGTCAGACCGCTGTTGCAGAACTCCTTGGTCTGACCATAGCCTTCGATGAGCCGGTCGCAGGGCGGCGTCTGGCCGTCGAGATCGGTGAGGACGTCGCTCATGCGCCGCCAGGCCGCGAACGCGACGTCCGCGTGGCTGACCGACCGTTTGAACGTCTCGAGGAACGGCGCCTTCTGATTGCGGAAGGAG
The DNA here is from genome assembly GCA_023150895.1 of Myxococcota bacterium. GTDB lineage: Bacteria > Myxococcota_A > Bradymonadia > UBA7976 > UBA1532 > CAINDO01. Next base: position 78,619 of record JAKLJY010000001.1, read on the forward strand.
CCGGACTTCACGGGCCAGTCGATCTGCGTGAACGCGACGGGCAAGGGTCCGGCGCCACCGAGTTCGAGGGCGCCCATCCGCGGGACGAAGCGGTAGTAGGCCTCGACGTCCGCGATGGCCTCGTCGCCCGTCGGTGCGGGATCACCCTGGAAGGGGTCCGCCTCGGTGTCGGGGAGCATCGTCAGGCCGACGAAATCCGCGGACAAGCCGTTCGGGAACTGGTTCGGCGTGCCCGCAGAGACCAGGAACGGGTAGATGGTGCGTTGCCAGGTTCGATAGAACGCGGCGATGCTGCGGGGGTCCGAGATCCCGTACTCCGTGGCGATGCTCGGGACCGAAACGCTCATCATGAAGTCCCACGAGAACCCGGGGCCGACCTTGACGTCGGGAGAGACGGCCTTGACGGCTGTGTAGATCTCTCGGTAGAGCGTCGCCAGGTTGACGTAGTCCTCCGGGACGAGCCGTCGGTCGGGCTCCGGTGTCTGGTAGAACGTGTACTTGTTGAGCTCCGTGCCGACCGTGACGTAGGCCAGATTCGGCAGCGCCGCGAGCTCGGTGAAGGCCTGCAGAATGGACGCGCGATGCTCCGGGTCCCCGAAGAACGGGTCCTGGCCACAGATGTGGTAGATCGCCGGGACCCTGGGGCTCGCGAGATCGGCCCGCTGCGGATTCATCAGGTCGACGTTGACGATGATGGCGTCGAACGTCAGGCCCTCCTGCGATTCGAGCCGGTCGATGAAGGCCCGGGCGCTGGCGAGCGGAAAGGCGTCCGAGGCGTCCTCCGCGTCCACGCAGTCGTTCGTGCCGGCGCCCCCACGCAGGTAGTCCAGATAGGGCAGGTTCAGCACCAGGGACTTGAAGCCGCCCCGCAGGACCTCGATGGAAACGCCGGCGGCTCCGTCTTCAGCCTGCAGCACCGCGAAATCCTCGGTGTCGAGGGGAATGGCCCGCTGTTCGAATCCCCAATGTCCATCGTCGAGCTCGGGCACGGCGTCTTCCGGAACGTCGGCGAGCGGATCGGGGGGCGTCGGGGCGACCTGCTTGACCTCTTGCTCCCCACAGGCGCCGAGGCCCGCCACGAGAGCGCCACTCAACAAGAACGCTGCACGGCTCCGCACGATGTCTCTCCTCCGTGGACTCGGCCCCCTCGCCCGCCCAGCGGGTCGGAACGGCGGCGGGCCGGCCGTTTCAGTCTTCGCGTAAGGTCGATCAGTAGATGATGACGGGCTGGGCCGAGCCGGATCCACCGGCGGGCCGCGCTTCTTTCGGATCGGGCTTGCCGGCCTTGCCCTTGCCGCCGCCCTTCTTGTCCTTGCGCTTCTTCCCATCGTCGGCGGACGGGAACGTCGGGCTCGCCGCAGGGGCGCCGCGATTCAGCGTCGTCTCGTAGTCCGGCCGATTCCCGGCGAGGTCCAGGCTGTGCTCGCGGCCGGTCAGTCGATCGACCACGGAGTCGTCACCCGACGTCGGTCCGGAGGTGATCTCGAGCAGGGCGGCGTCGACGCTCGCGTCCGAAACGACGCCCGGCCGGCCCTCCGCGCGCTTGGCCCGCTCCTCCTCGAGGGGAACGCCGACCGCGCGGTCGAGGAATTTCATGCAGTACGTGCCGAAGAACTCGGTGCGGTCCTCGACGACGAGCCGCGTGATGGGATCGTCCCACGACGCGGCCCGCATGGCCTTCGCGCCCCCCTTCGGCGTCGCCCAGTCGACACCCGCCGGCCGACCGTACTTGTCCTGGACCTGTTTGACGAAGTCCGCGAAGGACATCGAGCGGCTGACGCTCGACGAGTAGGCGACCAGGACTTTCCACAGCCGGTCGTTCTTGAAGAAGTAGTAGCGCTGGGCGTCCCGATCGTCGACGCGGATCATCGACTCCTCGTTGTCTGGGACGAAATCCTGGGCGATGAGTGACGACTCGTACCCCGTCCGCTGCCCGCTGAACTGGACGAGCGTCTTCTCGATGGCGGCGAATTCGGTGCCTTTGCGCCGCAGGGCGCGGTCAATCTCCATCGGGTCGCGCACCTCGCGCATCATCTCCGCGTAACGGGCGTCCACCTCCTTCTTCAGGGTGTTGAGGACGTCCTGCGGTGTCGCGCCCCAGTCCAGGAAGCCGAGCACGTGGGAGATGCCGTCGTGCGCCTTCGGTTCTTCGGGACCGGTGGGGGCCGAAGGCACGGCCGCAGCACTGGCGGGGGCCGGACGGGCAGGCTTCTTCGGGGCGGCGACGGCGCTCGAGCAGGCGAGGGCGACGAACGCGGCGGCCAAGGCCGGCGCTCGGCCCGAGACCAGGCGCCGGAGACGGTGAATTTCGGTGTTCATGGGGACTCCTCCGGGGCCGGGTGCCGTGCGTCGAAGAGACCCTTCGACGGGCGCGCGCGAGTTTACACCACACGTTCGAAGCCGTTGCAAGCCGCGCACCCGGGGCGCTCGGCACGTCGACTTCCTGGACGCGGCGACGCCGTTGACAATTCACAAGACCCCCATCTAGGGTAGCGCGCCCTTTTTCGGCCCAGGCCCCATGCGTTCATCTGCCTCCCTCGTCGCGTTCGTGCTCCTCGCCGCCGGTGCCGGTAGCGCCCGCGCGCAAGCCAGCCCGGTGGCCACGCTGTGGCGCGAGTGGACGCAGCTCGAGGCCGAGTGGCGGGCCGAGCGGGTCGGTTTCGCCGACGAGCGTCAACGCCACCGTTCACTGCGGGCCGCCGCCTCGGAGGGGCGCGATCCGCGGGTTCGCCCCGCCACACGGGTGCCTCGGCCCGCCGGTCCGAAGCCGGAGGCGATGCCTTGACACCTCGAGAGACCCCCGCGGAACGCAGCGCCGAGGGTGCGTTCGGTTTCTACGGACAACGGACCGAACTCGTCGGCCGGGTGCGCGAACTCCACCGGCTCCGCGAGACGCTTCGCAACGTCGTCGATCAGCGCCTGCGGCGTGCCATGCTCGTGCTCGGGCCCGCCGGGATGGGCAAGTCGCGCCTCATCACGGAGTTCTGCGAAACGGCCGAGGCCCACGTCGACAAGGTGACGGTGCTCTCTGCCGCTTGCCGACCCGACGGGGGGCCCGCCTATTCGATCTTCCGCCGCCTGCTCTTTCAGCGGTTCTACCTCGACCCGGGGGCGCCGGACGACGTCCTGCGAGCCGGCCTCCGCGAGGGGCTCGACCAGGTCCTCAAGGACGAGATCCTCGGAGAAGAGGCGGCCCACTTCATCGGCCACCTTTTCGGCCTCCCCTTCCCCGCCTCGGCCCACATTGCACGGGTCGACGCCGATCCGCGGCGGATCGAAGAGCGCGCGGTGGCGTTGTTCACCCAGGTCGTGCGCATGGATGCCCACCGGGTGCCGATGGTGCTCGCCATCGACGACCTGCAGTTCGCCACGGACGAGTCGATTGCGCTCTTCCTGCGCCTCGCGCATGGCCTGAACGACGCCCCGGTCATGTTCCTCGCAGCCTCACGCCCGGCGTTCGGCGACCGGCAGCGCCATTTCGGCGAGGGACTTCGCGCCGTCGGCGAGGTGATGGAGCTCGCCGGGCTGCCCGACAAGGACTGTCGGCGCATCGTCGGGAACCTCCTGACGGGGGCGGACGTCCTCCCGGAGGACTTCGTCCGCCAGGCCTGCGAGAAGGCGCTCGGCAATCCGCTGCAACTCGAACAGATCGTGCAACTTCAGGTCGAGGGCGGCGCGATCGAACGCATCGCCGACGGCTGGCGCATCCATCCCGAAAGACTCGTCGACGTCCGGATCCCGGGAACGCTTCGCGACGTCGTGAAGACGAAGCTCGGCCGCCTCGGCCTTCTCGACCGCAGCATTCTGGAGAAGGCCGCGGTCGTCGGCGAGGTCTTCTGGAGCGGCTGCATCGAAATGCTCCGGCGGGTGGACGAGGGCCACACCTGGGATGAAGCGGATCGGTTCTGGAACACGCAGCGCCGCAGTGACGAGCTCTCGCAGGTCCTGCAGGACCTCCGCAGGCGCGAGATCGTGCTGCGGGCGCCACAGTCGACGTTCCCCTCGAGCCGCGAGTTCGCTTTCAAGCACACGTTGGAGCGCGAGCTGCTCTACGAAAGCATCGAGGGGCCCCGCCGGGCCCGGTATCACCGCCACACCGCTCAGTGGCTGGAGATGCAGGGCCCGGAGCGGACCGGCGACCTCGCCGAGCTCGTCGCGCTCCACTGGGAGCGGGGCTTCAACCCCCGCAAGGCGGCCAGCCACTACGTGCTCGCCGGCGACCGCGCCCGCGAGAGCCACCTCAACCAGAAGGCGGCGAATCTCTATCGAAAGGCGCTGGAGTGCCTGACCGAGGACGACGCGACCCAGCGTGCCGACGTCTTCCACAAGCTCGGCAAGGTCCACATGACCCTCGGCGACCACGCGGAGGCGCTCGGACATTTCCAGGAGATGCTTCGCCTGGCCTGGCTTCAGGACGACGGACGAACCGGTGGCCTCGCCTACAACAAGATGGGGCAGTCGTACCGCGCCCTGGGTGAGTACGAACTGGCGCTCGCGCACTTCAAGAACGGCCTCGCGTTGTTCCGCCTGATGGAAGACGTCCGCGGGATCGCCACGAGCGCCGACGACATCGGGCGCGTGCACCTGGCCCGCGGTGACCTCGACCGCGCGATGGACCGCTTCCAGGAAGGCCTGCGGCTCCGTCGTTTCCTCAACGACGAACGCAGCGTGGCGGTGTCGCTCCAGCACATCGGCAGCATCCACGCCGAGCGCGGCGACTTCCGGGAGGCGGTCACCGTGCTGCGGGAGGCCCTCGACCTCGCGCGCAAGTGCGCCGACCGGCGAACCGTGACCGACAACCTGAACAACCTCGCCGTCGTGTGTTATCAGCGTGGCGAGCACGAGCGAGCGGTCGTGCTCTGGACGGAAGCGCTCGAGGTCGCGCGAGCGTTGGGCGAACGCGCAATCGAAGGCATCCTCCTGACGAATCTGGGCGAGGCCTCCCTGGTGCTCGGCCGCTTCGAAGAGGCCCGGGACCGCCTCTTCGCCGCCATCGAGTTGCTGGAGGCGGTCGGCGATCGCCGCAGCCTGGCGGAGGCGCTGCGGAACCTCGGCTCGGCGTTCCTGAAACTCGACGACTATCCGAAGGCGCTCGAGCACAGCACGCGCGCCCTGGATGCCGCGCGGGACGTCGGCGCCCGGGCAATCGCCGGCATGGCGGAGCGCAACCTGGGCGAGGTCTATTCGCGGACGTTGTTCGACGACCTCGCCGAGCGCGACGCCCGCATCGAGCTCGCCGCCCGCCACTTCGAAGCCTCCATTCGCGATCTCGAGTCCGTCGGGGTGGCAGCCGAACTCGGGAAGTCGAGACTGGCCCACGGCTCCTTCCTCGCCGAGCTCGGCCGCGTCGACGAGGCCCGCGCCCAGCTCGAGCGCGCCCGCGAACTCTTCGCACGCCTCGACATGCGGGACAGCCTCGAGCGCGCAGACCGGGTTCTGGCCGCCCTGTGAAGCGGCTCTGGCTCGCGGCCCAAGCCGTCGCGTTCGCAGCGTCGACGGCGGCGGCTGCGGTCCTGGCGCCCGCCCCCGGCCGTTCCGTGACGCTCCTCGACGAGCGGACGCTCCTCGTCTTCGATCCCCTCACGTCGTCGCAGACGGTGCTCCTTCAGCTCGAACTCGAGGGCACCGCCAGCGCGTTCGGACTCCTGGTGCCGACGCCGAAACCGGCCGAGGTCACCCCCGTCTCGGAGCGTGTCCGCGCCGCCCTCGGACGCATGCTGCATCCACGCGCTCAGACCCAGCGAACGCTGGAGATCGAGTACTACTCGTGGGCCGCGGATTGCGCGATTCGAGAGGTCGGCGAGGCGGCGGAGGAGGCGGCCCCCGAGGCGCGCCTTCCGATGGCCGCCGCCGAACTGACGCCGCTCGGGCAGGCCCCGGAGCGCCTTCAGGACTGGTTGCTCCAGGAGGGCTTCACCTTGGCCCCGGCGCAGGCCGCCTGGCTCGAAGACCTCCGCACCCGGGGCTGGTCCGTGGTGGGGGTCACCATCCGGCCCCCCGTGACCGATGGCCCCCCGCCGACGCGCCTCCGGAGCCCGGTGCTCGCCATCACGCATGAAGCCGAGGAGCCCATCTACGCGGCGACGATCCCGCCGTTCGCGATCAGCGCGTCGAACGACACCGCCCAGCCACCGCTGGAGCTGGCGGTGCTGACCGAGTGGGCGGTCGCGCTGGACGCGGCGAGCCCCCCCGAGCCCTTCTTTGCCGACGCCGTCCCGGGTCGCGAAGTCCTGCGCCTGGCGACCGAAGCCGGCGGCAGCCCGTGGAACTTCCGGCGGGACGGGACCCTGACCGCCTTCGAGGTCGAGCGGCCGACGGGTCTCGGCATTCTGCGTTTTGTCCAGACGGCGCCCCGGCCGGCCATTCACCCGGCTGCCCGACACGAGCTCAAGGTCCACCGACTCCGGGTGCCTGCGGAGTTCATCGTCCTCGGCCTCGCGCTCCTCATCTGGACGTGGATGAGGTACGCACGCCGGGACGCCGGCGCCCCCCGGGTCACCTTCCGCGGGTGACGCCGGGCTCCCGCCCGCCGACGGCTCAGCGCTCGCCCGCCAACCAGGACCGGATCGCCTCACACGCGGGTGAACTGGCAAACACGAGGAGATCACGCGCGGTGTCGCTGTCGGCGATGAACTGGACGAGATCCGCGCGACTGAGGACGCTGCGCGGGCGGTCGTCGAAGTCCTGGCGGCGTAGCATCTCGAGCGCGCCCCCGCAGCCATCCGTGACGGCGAGCGCGAGGCGCGAGGCGTAGGTCTCCAGCCCGGCCCGAAGGGCGGCGGCCGGAAGACTCTGAAGGCTCTGGGCCGAGGCGCGTGCGAGATCCGTCAACGACGCGCTGCGCCGGGCGGCGGGGAGCGCGGGGTCGATCTGCGCGCGCATACGGTCATACGTCGCACGATCGCGTGCCCGAACGGGGAACTCGGCGCCGAGGAGCCCCAGCAGGGCCGCAAGAAACGCTCCGAACTCGCGGTCCGTGAGCTTTCGCGCGAGCAGCGTGCCCTCGCCGAGGGGAACGAGACAACGGGCGACGAGGAAGGCCCGGGAGGTGTCGGGCGCCCCGTCGAGCACGGCGCTCCCGAGCACGACGGCGGACGGATCGCCCGCTTCCACGGCGACGGTGTAGGGCCGGCTCGGGTTGCGCAACATGAGCCAGGAGTCGACCCCGAGAATCTCGGCCAACCGCCGGCCCATCATCGCGAGCGGGTCCTGGTCGCCCACGAGGTCCTGCGCCGTGACGCCGTGCCGACCCGCGTCCGCGCAGAACGGCGGGGACACGAACGGCCCGACCTGGCGAAGGAGCATCAGGACGGCCGCCGGAACGGTCGGCGGCAGCAACGGCCGGCGCAGCCCGTCCGGCAGCGGCCCGGGGGGCGGCAGGGGTTGGGCCGGAACGACGTCACCCTCGAGCCAGGCCAGGGCGTCGGCGTACCAGCGCGCGGCGGCGAGGTGCCCGCGCTGTTGAGTGGCCCGCACGAGCTCGCGCCACGCGTTCACGTCCAGCGGATCGGCTTCAATCCGGGTACGCGCACCGCGCACCGCCAGAATGGGGTCGACCTCGGTCTGAACGGGCTCGATCTTGCCCACGATCCCTCGGGCGACGGGCATGCCGAGTTCGGTGTCGTGAATGCCGCTCGCCGGCTGCCGGACCAGGGGCGGCGGCGACGATGGCGACGGTGGTGGCGGTGGTGGCGGCGGGGGCGGCGCCGACAGCGGCATCGCAGGCAGACCGTAGGGGACCGTTTGGCGGATGTCCCCCGTGCCCACGGGGCCACCCTCGGTGGGCAGCGGGGGCGGCGCGCTCACGGCGACCGCTGCCACGGGGGCTTCGGCCGTCACGTCGTGTGCATTCGGCGTCCCGTCGTCGGCGATCGCAGACTCACCCGATGACCCGAAGCGGAGCGCCTCGATGCTCAGCTCGGTCCGCGCCAGCGGCGGCGCGGCCTCCATCGGGGGCGGCTCGGCGCGACGGGGCGGCGGTGCAGCCCGCTCGGCGATGAGCGGGACCGGCCCGGTCGGGGCGTGCGCGAGATCGAAATCACCGACGGCGACCGGCTCGAAGGGCGGAGGCGTCGGTCGCTGGGGTGGTGGACCGAGCACCGGAATGGGCGGCGGGGCGACGAGGACCGGCAACGGGGCCGCCGCCGGATCGGTGACCAGAATGTCCGCGGGCTCGGTCGGGTCGAGCGCCTCGAGGCGTGCCGCCAGGCTCTCGAACATCGCGTCCCGTCGATCGGCCGCGCGGAAACGATTCAGGCGTTCGCGTGCCCCCGGGAAGTCGCCACCGGCGATCAGCGCCCGGACCTGTCCGGCTTGCGCGGCCCGGACACGCTCCGGCTCGTTGACGAGTCGCTCGAGACGCTCGTAGGCCAGCCGAGCCGAGGCATGTTCGCCCGTCAGGAGCTGCACCGCGGCGAGTTCCTCGAGCGCCTCTCCGGCCGGGTCGAGCAGCCCGACGGCCGTGCGCAGGGACTCCACCGCTGCGGGGAGGTCGAGGTGGTTTCGCGCGCGGATCTGCCCGATCCGCGTGTGGCACCGAGCCCGCGCCAAATCGTCGGGCGCGCGATCCAGTGCCTCACCGAACGCCACGACGGCCCCGTCGGCATCGCCGGTCGCGAGGCACAACTCGGCGAACTGCCAGCGAAGTTCGAAGTCTGCCGGCAAGCGGGCGACCAGCAAGGCAGTCGTTTCGCGGGCACCCGAAAGGTCCCCGAGCGGACCCGCCTGGAGGGCCGCGAGACGCCGCGCCACCGGCACGACGTCGTCCGTCGCGTCGAGGCGCTGAAGGCGACGGGCGAGGAACTCGGCGAGCTCGGCGAGACGCCCCTCGGACTCGAGCAGACGCTCTGCCCGTCGGGCCGCTTCATCGGCATGTGGATCCCGTGCGACGGCTTCATGGAAACAGGTCAGGGCGCGGGCGGGCTCTCCCTGAACGTCGGCGAAGTAGAGCCCCGCCGTCGTGAGTTCGTTGGCGGCGGCCGGGTGGCTCGAGCGGCGTCGGGCCAGCTCCACCAGGAGAACGGCGCGATCGTGCTCGACGCCCGCACGGTCGGCCGCCATCGCCAGAAGCCACACCGGGACGGGGTCCTCCGCGGAGAGGCTCGCCGCTTCCCGGTAGAGCGCCAGCGGGTCGTCTCCACCGATGCGATCGAAGAGCAGGCCGGCGTTCCAGCGCGCTGCCGCCCCCACTCGTTCGTCCTCGGCCGCCCGTCCGAGGCGCACGAGAAAAGCAGCCCGCTCACCGGGATCCGGGTCGAGGCGCCTCAGTCTGTGGAGCGCCTCCCAAGCGCGCCCGCAGGTCGGATCGAGCGCGAGGATCTGCTCCCAGAGCTCGATTCGGCGCGGCAGCTCGACACCGCCTTCGGACTCTTCGCCGTTCTCCGCCGCCTCACGCAGAAGCAGCAGCGCGTCCCGGCGGTCTTCCACCATCGGCGCGAGTCGCACGAGGCGATCGGTGACCTCGGTCCGATCCCCCCGTTCGGCGGCCTCCCGGTAGAGGGCCCAGAGCGCGGCGGGCTCCTCGCCTCGTGCCGCCATGAGATCCTCATAGACGGGTCGGGCTTCGGTCGGCGAGAGCAGGAGGGCGAGCTTGTGGGCCAGCATCGCGCGCTGTGCCGGCGAATCGGCCTGCTGCAGGAGCCCCCGGAACAGCATGACCTGCCGCTCACGGTCACCGATCGCGACGACGAGGCGCTCTTGCGCCCAAACGGCAGGCGCGAGCCCCGGATGAAGCTCGAGGGCCGCCTCGTAGTGGTCGAGCGCCGCTTCGAGGTCGTGCTGGTGCTCATGAAGAATCTCGCCGAGGCGGAAGAGCAGGACCGCACGGTCCCTCGGTTCGTCGACGTGCTCGGCCCGGAGCCGCAGGACCCGCGCGAGGTCGGCGTACCGGTCCCGCGCTCCGTAGAGCCTTTCGAGACCGGCGAGCGCATCCGGTGCCTTCGGACGCAATGCGAGAATCGCCTCGTAACAGGCAGCGGCTTCGTCCGCCTGCTCGAGGCGGAACTCGTAGACCTCGGCGAGACGACCGAGGACCCCCGCCCGTTCCGGCTCGTCGAGGCCGAGGTGATCGAGCTCGTGGCGATGAAGGGCCGCCAGGTCGAACCAGCGACCGTGCTGGAAGAGGAGCCGCCCGAGCCCCATGAGGGCCGGCAGAAACCGGGGCTCGAGGGCCAGCGCGCGCCGCAGCGCGTCCTCGGATCGACGGGGATCGCCGAGTTCCTCGAGGAGTTCGGCGTTGCGCATCAGAAGCGCGAGCTTCCGTGCCCGATCGTCGATGACGCTCAGCTCGCGCTCGGCCGCGGACACCACCCCGGGGAGATCACCGACCAAGGTCGCGAGGCGTTGCATTCGGCGCAGGGCTTCCACGTCGTCGGGCGCGCACTCGAGCAGTTGCTGCAGCGTGCGAATCGCACCGCGGGCGTCGTCGAGGTGGATCTCCTGGGCGTCGGCCAGCGCCGCGAGGGCCGTCCTGCGAGCGTCCGTCTCCAGCGCCCGTGTGAGCCACGTTTCGAGCGTGCGGGCGACCTCGGCGTGCATCCCCCTCGCCGTGAGAAGGCGGACCACGCTCGCGAGGGCGGGGCCGTGCCCGAGCGGACCGGGCGCGTGGCCGGCGGCCGCCAGCGCGGCCTGCCAGCGATGGAGCACGTCGTCCGCGGTCGCGCCGGCCGAGACACCGGCCTCGACCGATTCGGCCGCATGCCCGAGGAGCGCCGACCGGGTGGTCGGCTCGCCGGCGTCCGCTGCGAGGGCATCCAGCGCACCCAGAGCGCCGGCCGCATCCCCCATGCGCAGCGAGAGGCGACGGATTGCGGACAGCGCAGGTGCGAAGCCCCGGACGAGCGCCGCCGCACGGCGATGGTAGTCGAGGGCATGTGTCGTGTTCCCGAGGCCCACCTCCGCGTTCAGTCCCGCCCGGTAGAGCGCCAGCGCCGCAGCGCTCCCGCCATCCCGCGTGGCGGTCGCTTCCAGCAACGCGTTGGCTGGCCCCCACATCCCCAGCGACTCATAGTCCGCGACGAGCTCCTGCACCACGGCCGGGTCGTTGGACAACAACACGGCGGCCTGCCCGAGGAGAAGCGGGGCGCGTTCGTTCTGGTCCAGGCGCGTGAGGTTCAGGACGGCGGAGAGGTACATCAACCGGCCCCGCAGTTCCTGGTCCGTCACCTGCGTGACCAGCTGCATCAGCGCGGAGACGAGTTCGCCCGAGCGGCCAGCCCGCAGGTACAGCCGGATGATGCCCTCGATGGCCTCACGCGCCCCGGGGGTCACTTCGAGCGCCTCACGGTACAGCGCCAGCGCGTCTTCCTCCGACTCGAGCCCGGCTTCCGTCAGCCGCCCCATCTCCAGGAGAATCTGGGTCCGCGGCCCGGCAGCCTCCGTCAGGCGAAGGCGCCGGCCGAGAAGTTCGACCCGGGTGGCCGCGTCGTCCTCGGGGGTGAGGAGTTCGAGCCGGAGCAGAACCTCCGGATCGTCCGGCGCGAGCTCCGACGCGGCCCGGAGGTGCTCCCGCGCCGCGAAGAGATCATCGAAGCGGTCCTGCGCCAGGACCGCGAGCTTGAGGTGAAGGGCGGCACGCTCGATCTCGAAGTGCGACAGTTCGAGTTCCTGGTGAAGCAGGCGGCGCGCGCCCGCCCAATCACCCGAGGACTCGACGAGGCGACGCAAACAGCGAAGGCTCGAAAGATCGCCGGGATCGGCGCCGTGTGCTTCCTCGTACGCGGCGCGCGCGGCCGTCAGATCTCCGAGTTCCTCCTCCAGGAGGCGCCCGAGTTCGACGAGGTGGCGGGCGGCCCGGCGCGGCGTCGGCGCCTGCCGGGCCTCGGCCCGGAAGAGAGCCGCGAGCCCGTGTGCGTGCGGCGTCGGCCCGAGGAGATCGAGGGCGGTGGGCATCGAGTGCTCGTTCATCGCTGGACCGCCACCCCGAGGGCCTTGCGGAGCGCGAGCGCCGAGGGCCCGAGGGCCCAGGTCAAAAGCGCCTGCGCCGGGACCAGCGTGCGGATGTTGCGGGTGTCGAACTGGCCGGCGGCCATCGCGCGGACCGACTCCAGCGCGATCGCCAGATCGCCGCACGCCAGGAAACCGGCCCGCGCGCGCGTCTCACCGATCGCCGCCGAGAGCGCTTCGAAGTCCAGGGGGGCGGTTGGGTTCGCGCGAAGGCGACCCTCGAGCGTGGACAAGAGGCGCCGGGGCAGGCGCCCGGCACGATCGACAATCCGGGTCTGAAGTTCCGCCCCGAGCGACGGCCCGGTGGGCACCCGCTCGGCGGCCTCGGGCGCAACGACATCGAGCATGAGGCGAATGGCCGTCGCGAGCCGCTCCGGGCCGTTGCGATCGAAGAGCAGCCGTCCGCCCTGCAGGCCCTCGACGAGGTGACCGAGTCGGAAAGCGAGGCCGGCGTCCACCGGGCTCCCGAGGACGTCCGTGCCGGCGACGAGGGCCGGCGACGGCAGATAGGCCCCCGTCAGGCGCGCCGGGGCCTGCCCGATCTGCCAGAGTTCGATGTCCTCGACACCGAGCCCGTGGGCAATCTGCGTGAAGTCCGTCTGCCAACGGGCGAAACTCCGCGCCGAGAGCCGCGTGGCGCCCGCGGGCGGGCGCTCGGCGAGCAAGTCGGTGAGGACGAGCGCGAAGACCTCGAACACCGCCCCGGCGGGACCGGTCTCGCCCTCGTGGAGCAGATGTTCCTGACGCTGGGCCGCGGTGAGCGATGCGGCGAAGTCGACGACGAGGCGCGCCCGCCGTTGCGCCAGGAACGCCCGCTCGGCGGCATCGGCCTCGCCGATCAGCTCCAGCGCCGACCGGGCCAGAAAGGCCGCGTCCCACGCCTGGCGACGCAACTGCAAGCCGGCGTAACCGCGCAGCAACTCCGCATTGAACGGCTCGGCTCCGAGACGCACCCGGACCTCACCGAGCGCGCGATCGACCGCATCCATCAGGTGCTCGATGGGGACCTCACCCGGCGGCAGGCGATCCGCCTCCTCCAGCATTCGCCAAACGGCGTGCAAGGTCTCGGGTGCCATTTCGACGGCTCGCTTGAACCACCCCGCGGCCGCGCGGGGATCACCTTTGACCCGGGCCAGGATTTCACCGATGCCCACCGCACGTTCGGCACGACGGGCGCCGACCGTCTCGAGTTCGAACAGGCGCCGGAGCAACCGGACGACACCGTGCCACGAACGCGCGGCCGCCAGGAGTTCCGCAAGCAACTCGAGGGCGGGCATGTGATCGGGGACCCGCGCCAACAGGCGCTCCAGCTCGGTTCGAGCCCCGCTCTGGTCCCCGAAGTCCCGCAGGAGGCGAGCGCGCACCACCCCCGCTTCGGCCGCGACCTCGAGGTCCTCGGTGGAGGCCGCCAGCTCGAGCCAGTTCAGCGCCCAGTCGTGCGCGGCCAGATCGCGGGCGTAGAGAGCGGCCTCGAGGACGCCGGTCGCGTCGTCCGAGTACTGCTCGACGAAGGATCGCAGTGTCGCCACCGCCTCGTCGGGTTGGTCCAGGGGTCCACCGAGGAGGCGAGCTTTGCGCAGGTGAAGTGTCCGGACGTCCTCCGGCACCAGCCCGGCGACGATCCGGCGATTGTAGAGGTCGAGGAGTTCGCCCCAGTCCTGCTCGTCCCGAAGGCACTGTTCGAGCGCCGCGCCGGCCGCCCGATCCGCGGGATCGAGCGAGACGGCCTGTTCGAGGAGCGCCCGCGACCGAACCGAGCCGACGTCGACGGCTGCCGCTTCGTCGGCCAGGGCACGATAGACCATGGCGGCCACGGTCCCCGTCTGCAGCAGCCCGGCGACTCGTTCTCCCGCCTCGAACGTCGCCACGGGCGACGTGCCCCGACCCGCCTGCCGGCGCAGCGCCAGAGCCGCGACCAGCGAGGCCGGATCGAGCGCGAGAAGGCGCTCCGCCGCGTCTCGGACCCCCTCCTCGTCCCCGAGACGTTCGCAGGCCGAGAGCAGCGAGGCCAGAAGCGCCGGCTGCTCGGCGGGGTGCTCGAAGGGCAGACGACGGCGGAGCGCGTCGACGCGCGCCTTCAGGTGCTCCGGCCCGGTGAGGCGAGCCATCCACGCCTCGAAGCGATCGAGGCGCTCCGGCGCTTCCTCGAAGGACCGCTGAACCAGCGCGTCATCCGCCGCGGCCCCCTGGGCGATGCGCGCCGCGGCAAATGTCGCCCGTTCGTCGAGCGCGTGCGGCACGAGCCGCTCGACGTGCCCGGCCATCTGCAGGACGTTGCCGCGCAACGCCGCGTCCCGGGCTGCGGCGAGGCCACTGATCATGCTCCGTGTCCCGACGGACAGGAGGGAGGTATGCGCGTCCACTTCGAGGCGCAACGTCCCGTCCCGGGCCCCCGGCGCATCCGGATCGAGGGCGAGGGCTCGGCGATAGGCGTCGAGCGCCAGTTCGGGCTCGCGCAGCCGAAACTCCTGGAGCTCGCCAATCCGCGTGAGCAGTGCGGCGCGTCGACGAGCGTCCGGCGTCGCGCCGACCTGATCCTCGAGGGCATCGACCAATGGCCGCCAGGATTGCGCGCGCTCGAGCGCCAGCACGCGCAGCGGGATGACCGCATCGTGTTCGCGGCGGTCCCGCTGCCAGGCCTCGAGGACGGAGACGGCCTCCTCGGCCCGACCGGCCGCCAGGAGGGCATCCGCCGCCTGGGCCAGCATGACGGGCTCGAGCGGGGGCACGTCCACCAGGCGCGCCGCGAGGTGACCGATCTCGGCCGCGCGACCGAGCACGGCCGCGCTGCGAAGAAGACCATCGAACGCGCCCGGACTGCCGGGCTCCGCGTCCCACGCCGCCCTGAACATCGGCAGCGCCTCGGCCGCCGCCAGGAGCGGATCCCCGTCGAACGATTGCATCTGCGCGGCGCGCAGCAGGTGGCGAGCCTTCTGCCGGCCATTCGTGGCGACGGCGGCCCGCCGAAGCTCGACTTCGACGACGGCGGCGCGGTTTCCGAGCCGCTCGAAGACGTCGGCGGCCCGCTCCAGCGCGCGGGGATCATCCGGCCGGAGCGCGAGCACCCGGGCGTAGGCCCGGCCGGCGTTCAGGTCGTCTCCGAGCCGGGTCCGGAGCACGTCCGCGGCCCGGCCGAGTGCGAACCCCGCGTCCATCGCCTCCGGCCCGGCGCGCTCCAGCAGACCCCGATACAGAGCGACGAGTTCCCGCCACCGCCCGTTCTGCTCGTAGGCGCGTTCCACCGCCAGAAACGCCGGCAAGAAGGCGGGCGCCAGGCCCAGGGCGCGCTTGTGATAGCCCAGCGCAGTCTCGGGATCGGCGAGCTGCGTCTCCAGCACGCGCGCGACGCGGTAGTAGCGGGTCAGCAGACCGCGAATCGTCCGGTGCCGCACCTCCGGCGCCTGCGCGCCCCCGAGCGCCTCTTCGAGCTGCGCGATCTCGGCCTCGAACCGCTGCCGCACGTCCAGATGGCGACCTTGCCGGATGGCCTGGCGGCCGAGCGCGGCCAGCGCGGGCGTGAACGTCGGGAGGGTCGCCAGCGCGCGCTCGAAGTCTCGGGCGGCGAGGGTCTCGTCCGCCAGGACCGTCTGGGCGATGAGCCCCATCTGATAGAGCGCGTTCGCCGCCTCGGCCGGATCCCGGGCGAGCGCCGCGACCCGTTCGAGGTGCGCCCGGTGCTCGTCCGCCCGGCCGAGCCGCCGCGCGAGTTCGCCGGCGCGATGCAGAAGGTACGGATCGTTCGGCAGCGACTGCAGCGCGTTCTGATACTCACGCAGGGCGTCGACGCGCCGACCCAGACGTTCCAACGCCCAGGCGGCTTTGTAGAAGATTTCGCCCACGGCGCGCTTGGCCGCCGGCTCCGAGAGGTGTCCGCGCTGGAAGTCCGTCGAGACGGCATCGAAGTGGCCCCGCAGCCCGGACAGCAGCAGCTCCATGTCCCCAAAAGTCGCCGCGAAGCGCTCGAGCGCCGCCTGAACCGCCGGCGTCCCCGGCATCCGGTCCTGGGCCGCACGGATGAGGACCCGCTGAGCGGAGTCCGGCAGATTCAGCTCATCGGCGAGGCGAAGGCGATCGAGCGCAATCAGCGTGCCGAGCACGGGCCCGACCTGCCCGGCCAGACTCGCGAGGGCGGTGTCGGCGGCTTCCCAGTCGAGTTGCGAGAGCAAGACGCCGTAGCGGGCGAGCTGCGGCCCGGGCGCGCTCGCACCGAGCTCCGCGGCGCGCTGCCAGAGGCCGAGGGCACGGACCGAATCCTGGAGGCGCGCGGCGGCGACGTGGCCTGCCCGGTAGAGAGCGTCCGGATCCGGATGGGCCCCGCCCGCCGCACGCGCAAGCAGCACGACGAGATTCTCGGCGTCCCCTGCCGCATCGAGACCGTCGAGGACCGCCCAACGCGCCAATGCGAGCGAGGGATCATTGACAGTCGCGCCCCGGAACGCCGCGGGCGCCAACGCCGGCGCACCGGCGAAATCCGTCGCCACCCGACCGAACGCGTGGAGGAGGAGTGCGAGGCGGCGACGGTCGTCGCACGCCAGGATCTCGGCCTGCAGGGTGGCCAGCAGGCGATGCGCGGGGGCATCGAGATCAAACGGATCCGGGAGTTCGAGATCGGGAACGACGGCCGGCCCCGTCGGATGGACGGGCTCCCGCAGCCCCAGAGAGCCGGCCGGGAAGGCCTCCGCGGGCTCGGCGGGCGCGAACGCGGGGACGATACCCAGGAGGGGCGCGCCCATTCGCTCGAGGGCGAGTCGATCCGGCGGGGGGGCGGGCCGTCGCGGGGCGATGCTCGACGCGGGGTCGTCCGGCGGCGCCCACGGATCGGCGGCCTCTTCTGGCCGCGCGGAGGCCGAGGGCCGGCTTTCCGGGATTTCGAAAACGAACGCGTCGTCGGCATTCCCGGCGAGCCGAGCGACGGGCGGCGGACGCTCCCGGCTCCGTGCGTCGCCCCCTTCGAAGTCGATCGGCTCGGCCTGAAGGGCCGCGAGCGCGGAGCGGCGCCCGGAGCGGTCGGCCCCCGAAGGGGCCTCGTCGGCGTCCATTGCCCCCTCGGCACGATCGCCGGTCGCCGGCTCGCCCTCGTGCGCGATCTCGAGCTCGGCCACCGACGCGTGCTCGACCCGGGTCACGCGGCGGTCTTCACCGTCGGAGAGAACGGCCTCGACGGCGACATGGTCGACCGAAGCGAGGTCGCCGAAGGCCTCCGCCAGCCGTTCCGCCGACCGCGTTGCCAGCAGGCGCCGCGCCGCATCGACGTCTGATGGCGGCGGCAGGGGCGTCGGCTCGTTTCCTTCGTCGACCTCGTGGGGGTCCTGCGGCGCCGTGGCCTGGCGAAGGGCCGGGTGCCACTCTGCGGACGCGGCCGCGACGACCTCGTCGACGGCAAACCCGGACCAGCCGTCGCCCTCGGCGGAGGCACCCGGCGGGTGGGTCTCGTCGAGCGGTTCCGGCTCATCGACGGGCCCCCCGTTCGGGATGGCCAACGGACGTTCGACGACGGGCGCCATCGGCCGAGAGGGACGGGTTCCGAACGCGACCTCGGGCTCCGCCGGCCGGAACCCGGCGGTCTCCACGGAGAGGCTGTCGAAGGGGTCCCCCCCGAGTTCGTCGTCGAGCCCTGCGCCGACCGGCGCGGCGAAGGGATCGAGTTCCCGAAGTCGGTCGGGCGGCGCCATGGGCGTGAGGCTGCGCCGCGTGTCCGTCGCAGGCGGCCCCCAGCCGGAGGTCGGCTCGGCCGCGTCGAGTGGCCCCCAGGCATCGGGGACATTTTCGCCGAGTGCCTCGGGAATGGGTTCGGCGTTCTCGACGTCGTCGACGAACCAGTCCTTGGTCTCCCCCCCGGTCGACACGGGCGGCGCCACGGGGACGGCGGCCGGTACGGGCGCGGGCCGCGGCGCGGGGACGGCAGCCGGCACGGGCGTCGGCGCAGGGATCGGCGCCGGCGGCTCCTGGAATTCGTCCTCGACGTCCACGTCGCCCCAGGGCGCCGCAGCCTCGTCCATGACGGCCTGCGAGACGACGCTGTCGAGCCAGAGTTCGCTCTCTTCGGGCTCGATCTCCATGTTCCCGAAGACCGAATCGACCCAGTTCTTCCCCTCCATTCCGCCGGCCCCGGGCATCTCCGGCTCGGCGTCGTCGGGCGCGAATCCGGGCTCCGGGGGGGGCGGAGGCGGGCGCTCGACCCGGGCCGGGCGGGGCGTGGGCGGCCGACGGGGCGGCTCCGGCTCCCGGAGGTCGAGGTCGAGCCCCAGCGGCAGGGCCCCCTCCCCGTCGCCGCCCGTGGCGGTCGGGACCGCGTCCTCGATGACGCGGAGCAGACCGGAGTCCACCCCGAGCAGCCCTCCGGTCCCGTCCATCGGGCCGACCGCGCCGCCCTGCGGCTCCGGTGCGGCGCCTTCGTCGAGATCCGCGAGGTTGCTCCAGGACAAGCCCGGCTGCCCGCGCCCCGGGGTCGGCGGCAGCCCGCCGCCCCATGCGCCGAGTTCGCCGGCATCTGCGGCCTCTCCGCTCCGCTTCGGTTCGCGCGAAGCATCGGAGGGTCCCCCAGGTCGCCGCGGGTCTCGTTCCGCCATTTTTTCCTGAAAAGCGTTTTAGTTATGCGGCTTTAGGGGATCGATTATCGGCGCGCGGCCGCTCGGGTGTCAACAAAAGGACCACGCGTGGCGTCCGTCACCATCGCACGAAGACGCCCCCGTTGCACGGGCCGCCGACGCGCGGCGCTTGTCGGTGCCCGGCTGACTGCCGTAGGGTGCGCTGCCGCGCTCTGAAGCGCTCTTGACGGAGCCCACATGCCCGCCGTGATTCCGCGCCCCGCCCCCCCCAGTCCTCGCCCCCGTCGCCGCTCGCCGCTGGTTCGCCGCCTTGCCCTCGCCGTGGCCACGCCCGCTCTCGCGGCGCCCCTCGCGGGCTGGGTTCAACTCACCCTCGGGGACGCCGATGCCCCCCCGATGCGCTGGAGCCCGAACACGTCCATCCCCTACCACGTCCACTCGGACGGTTACTCCGGCATGCCCCTGAACCGGGTCCGCGCGGCCATCGATGCGGCTTTCGCCACGTGGGAGCTCCCCTGCTCCAATGTCACCTCCGCGGCCGACCGGGGCGGGCGCGACGGAGACACGCCCGCGATGGACGGTCAGAACGTCATTCGATTCGAGGAGCGCGCCCTGCCGCGCGACGTCGATCCCGAGACCGTCCTGGCGTTCACGATGCACGTCGGCGTGTTCTGCACCGGGACGCTGGCCGAGGCCGACATCACGTTCAACGCCGTGACGTTCGGGTGGACGGACGGAAACGACCGCAATCTCGGCGACGTCGAAACCGTCGCGCTCCATGAGATCGGGCACCTGCTCGGCCTCGGGCACACCGGCTTCGACTGGGCCGTCATGTATCCGAGCATTCAGGAGCGCGTGCGCCGCGACCTCAGCCGCGACGAAGAAGACGCCATCTGCACGATGTACGGGGGCGACCTCGGTGCATCCTGCGAGCGAGACGCGGACTGCGGCGGCGGCGAGGTCTGCATCGTTCAGCCGGACAGCGACGAGGCGCTCGCCGTTCGGTGCGGGCCCCCCTTGGGTCGAGCGCGGGTCGGACAGGCCTGTGATCCGTCCGCCGACTTCTGCGACGGCGGGTGCGCGAACGGCCTCTGCCTCGCCGACGGGACGTGCTCCACCCTGTGCCGCGCCGATGCCGATTGCCCCCGCGGCTGGTTGTGTTTCCGGGATGCGCTCGGCGACGGGCAGACCTACGGGTACTGCCTCGACGTTACAGTCTGTACCGACGACGTCGACGACTGCCCGGCGGGCGAGGTCTGCACGATCTCGGAGAGCCCCGCCGGGGACGGCCTTTTCCGGCTCTGCGTCGAGCCCCCCGGTCCGGGCGCCGTCGGCGCGACGTGTCGCAGCGGCGATGCCTGCCAGTCCGGTCTGTGTTTCGGCGGCGTGTGCTCCGGCACCTGCGACACGGACGCCGACTGTCCCGCGCCGTTCACCTGCCTCGAGACCGGATTCGACGTCGGAGCCGGGGCGGCCGCGACGACGACGTTGTGCCTCATCGACGAGCGCCCGTGCAACCGGGACGCCGACTGTGCCGCCGGCCTCGTCTGTGCCTTCCGCCTCGACGGGGACACGACGACGACCGTCTGCGCGGAGAGCACGGGGGCCGGCGCCGTCGGCGCCCCCTGCAGCCGCTCACGGGACTGCGACGCCTACGCCTGCCTCGTCGATGTCTGCACGGCCCCCTGCGCCGCCGACGCGGACTGCCCCGATGGCTTCACCTGTGACCGGGCGCCCATTTTCGGCCACGCCACTGCGGCCTGCGTCCCGGCGGGCGCGCCGCCCCCGCGCCCGGATGCAGGGCCGCGCCCGGACCCCGGGCCGGACGCCGGACCCACCGCCGACGCGACGCCCCCCCCGTCCGGCCAAGATGTCGGTCCCCAGAGCACGGTCGACGGCGCCCCCTCGCTGCCCGTCGGTGATGGTGGCCTGCGGGTGGCCGATGCGGCCGTGACGGTCGGTGGGGACCCGGATGCCGGGGTCGGACCCGCGGGGGCCGTCCGCCGAGGTGGCGGCAGCAGCGGCGGCTGCTCGACGACGACCCCGCCCGCGGGCGGTGGCGTGCCGCAAGGTCTCCTGATGATGACGCTGATCGCGCTCAGCGGGCGGCGGCGCCGACGAAGCGCCTGATCGTCTCGTGGAACTCGGGGAATCGCAGCGGCTTGCGCAGGAAGGCGTCGCCGACCGCGAGGGCCTCGCGCTCGTGCTCGTGCAGCGCGTGGGCGCTGATGATCACGACGGGAATCCGGGCCGTTCGGGGGTTCGTCTTGAGACGTCTCGTCGCCTCGAGGCCGTCGAGATCGGGCAGTTCGATGTCCATGACGACGAGATCCGGCGGGTCGTGCTCGATGCGGCGCAGCCCCTCGGCCGCATCGGCGACCGCATCGACTGCGAGTCCGTCCGCGACGAGCAGGTCCTCATAGAGGCGCCGATTGAAGCGATCGTCGTCGATGATGAGCACGCGAAACAATTTGTGTTGACTTCCCCGAGGAGCCCGTCTAAAAGACGCCTCGCCCGTTGATGTTCGCGAAAGTGGCGGAACTGGCAGACGCGCAGGATTCAGGTTCCTGTGCCCGCAAGGGCGTGTGGGTTCGACTCCCACCTTTCGCACCCACCCCCATCGGCCGACGCCGGTGGGGGTTTTTCGTTTCTGGCGCCGCCCTCACGCGGCTCCGGACATGCGTTTGAGCTCCGTCTCGCTCAGGTTCTGCGAGAACGTCACGGTCGTGTGGGCCTGCGCACCGCTCTCCCGCTCGACCGCCGTGACGCTGACGATGCCGCTGGCGTCGATGTCGAACGTCACGGCGATCTCGACCTCGCCACGGGAGGCCACCCGGAACCCGCTGAACTCGAACTCCCCGAGGAGCGTGTCGCCCTCGGACTCCCGCGCCTCGCCCTGGTAGATGCGGATGCGCACCTTTTCCTGCCCGTCGGACGCGGTGACGAACGTCTTCGTCTGCTCGACGGGGATGGGGGTGTTCTTCGGGATGATGACGTCAGTGTACCCGCCGACCGTGCCGACCCGCAGCGTCAGCGGGGTTACGTCGACGAGGACGGCGTCCCGTCGCCGGTTCACGAGTTGGTGGGCGTGGATGGCCGCCCCGACGGCGACGACCTCGTCGGGGTTGACCGACGCCTGCACGCGTTGGCTGAAGTACGCCTCGACGGCAGAACGGATGAAGCGGCTCTTGGTCTGGCCGCCGACGAGCACGACGCCCTCGATGTCCGCGACGTTGTTGTTCGACGACTGCATGGCCTCGTCGCAGACCTTGAATGTCTTCTGGACGAGGTCGTAGGTCATCTGGGCGAGCTGCTTGACGGTCAGGAGCGCCGAAAGGGTGAGCGACCCCTCTGCATCGCGCGCGATGTCGGGGATGCCGACCTCGATGCGATCGACTTCGGAGAGCTGGATCTTTGCCCACTCCGAGTGCTCTTTGAGCTTCTGCATCGCCATGCGGTCCTGCCGCAGGTCGATGCCGGTTTGCTCGTGAAACGCCGTGATCAGGTAGTCCATGATGCGAGCGTCGAAGTCGTCGCCACCGAGGAACGTGTCGCCGGCGGTCGCCCGCACCTCGAAGACATCGTTGTTGATGTCGAGCACCGTGATGTCGAACGTGCCGCCGCCGAGGTCGTAAATGGCGACGCGCTGCTGGAGCCCGCGATCGTACCCGTAGGCGAGCGCAGCGGCCGTCGGCTCGTTCAGGACCTTCAGGATCTCCAGCCCGGCGATCCGGCCGGCGTCCTTCGTCGCCTGCCGCTGGCTGTCGTTGAAGTGCGCGGGGCAGGTCACGACCGCTTTGGTCACGGGCTGCCCGAGGTAGTTCTCGGCGATGCGCTTCATCTCTCGAAGGACTTCAGCGCTCACCTCGGGGATGGCGTGGACCTGACCCTGGACCTCGACCCGGACGTCCCGGTTGGCGCCTTCGACCAGGCGGTACGGGAAGATCTCACGGGCCTTCTTGACCTCCTGGCTGAAGAAATAGCGTCCGATCAAACGCTTGAAGGAGTAGATCGTATTATCTGGATCCAGAAGGAGTTTCTTCTTGGCCCTCGAGCCAACGACGACGCTCCCGTCGGGATGGTAGTGGACGACGGAGGGGTGGATCAGCTCACCCCACTCGTTCGGAATGACCTTCGGTCGCCCGCCCTCCATGATGGCCACGACGCTGTTGCTCGTCCCGAGATCGATCCCGATCGCGATGTCGGCCATGGATTCCCCTCCATTGAGTCCGCGGCAGGTCCCCGGCGGACCGCTCGGGGCGCGAGCATACCGACGCCGGGGTCAGCGTGCCAGATCCCCCGGGCAGACGCAGAGCGTGGCCGGCCGACCGCAGATCCGAGTGGGCACGGCGACCCCCGAGCAGCGGTCCCCCAGTGCGGCAACGGTCGCCAGATACGTGAAACCACAGGCCTTCCCCGGTCGTCCCGGGCGCCGGTCATACTCCGACCGTCGCCCCCCATTCGCCGGCCAGTAAGGGACATCCCGGCCCGCCGCGGCGAGCAGCGCCTTCTCCTGATAACGCGCGGCCACCGGGGACGCCGCGGGCGGGACGCAGGCCGAGAGCGCTTCGGGATCGCGGAGCGGCCCCCACTCGGGCGGCCCCCAACGCCCGAGCGCGACGGCGCCGATCCCGACGCCCACCGTCGCGATGATCGCAAACCGCTGCGCACGCTCGACGGCCGGGCCGGTTCGGCGCGCCAGCAACAGCAGAACCGGCATCCAGGCGAACGCCGGCCAGTTGGCCTCCACCCGAGTCGTACACGCCACTGCGGCCCAAACGACGAGTTGGGAGCCTCCGAGGACCGCCAGCGATCGGGTACGCGCATCCGCATGCCGGTCGCGCGCCGTCCGGACGAGCGCGCGAACACCGAACCACGCGAGTCCGGGCGTCACGACGAGCAGCTGCCCGAGCATCGCCTCCAGCAGGTGAACCCCCTGCCCCAGGCGGCCGGCCTGGAATGCGTACGGCAGCCCCCCGTTCCCGAGCGACCACCCGAGGTGCGGCGCGCTGACGACGATCACCGCGGCGCACACGGCGAGGCGAGCCCCGCGCGCCATCCAGAGGACGCCCGGGAGCCAAAGCAACGCACTCGATTTGACCATCACGGAGACGCCGATGAGCAGGCCGGCCACCCCGAACCGTCGGGCGCCGAGCGCCCACAGCAGGGCGGCCGTCAGCGGCAACAGCGGCGTGTCCGGCGTGGCGAGGCACACCCCGGCGAGGCCGATCGGCGTGCCGAGCACCCACAGGGGGAAACGCCTCGGGGCCTCGACCTCCCAGACGACCGCTGCTCGAACGAGGAGCCAGGCCGTGATGGGGAAGAGGATGAGCGCCGGAAGGCGCGGGTGCCCGAAACCGAGCGCGACCCAGAACGCGATCCCGGGGGGATGGTCGTAGTAGCCCCAGGCCAGGTCGCGGGACCAATCGAGGTAGTACGCCTCATCGGCCGTCAGCGGGAGGCCGAGTGCCACACAGGCCGCCAACGCCCAGAGGCCCGGAAGGCCGGGAATCACGAGCCGAAGCGCAGCTTCCACACCATCGTGAACGCTTCGGACATGATGCGCATCGACATCTTGGATTGGCCCGCGACGCGGTCTGCGAAGCGGATCGGGATCTCGACGACCTTGAACCCCTGGCGGAGCGCCCGCCAGGTCAGCTCAATCTGAAATCCGTAACCACGGGTCTGGATCGCGTCCAGATCCATCGCGGCGAGGACGCGACGGTGGAAGCACTTGAATCCACCCGTGAGGTCGCGGATGTCGACCCCCAGCACGGTCCGGGCGTAGAGGCTGCCCCCCTTGCTGAGCAACTGGCGGCGCAGGGGCCAGCCGACGGTGCCGCCCCCTTCGACCCAGCGGCTGCCGAGGACGACGTCCGCCTGATCCGCCGCTTCGAGGAAGCGTGGCAGCGTCGCGGGGTCGTGACTGAAGTCCGCGTCCATCTCGAAGACGTGCGTGTAGTCGCGCTCGAGGGCCCACTTGAAACCCGCGATGTACGCCTTGCCGAGGCCTTCCTTGCCCGCTCGGTGCAGAACGTGGATCCGACCGTCGGTGGCCGCCCGCGCGTCGGCGAGGGCCCCGGTCCCGTCGGGCGAATTGTCGTCGACGACGAGCACCTCGACCTGCGGAACGACCTCGAAAATGCGGTCCAGGAGAGGCGGGAGGTTCTCCCGTTCGTTGTACGTCGGGACGACGATGAGGGGCTTCCGGGGTGGCGATGCGGACACGAGGACTCCTCGTTGGACGGGGCGCGGCGGGCGCGGGAGCATAGCGAAACCGCCGTGCCGCCCACAACGACGGCGCGCAAGACCGGACCGCTCGCTCAGAGATGCCGGAGAACCCGCGCCGCGACCCGCTCTCCGAACGTCGGACCGTCGACCCGCAAGGCCGCCCGGAGCAAGCGCGCGAGTGCGTCGGCCCGAGCGAGCGCCGCCTCGGAGTCGGGCGCGAGCGCCGCACGGACTGCGGCGGCCAGTCCCTCGGCCGTCGCCCCCGACTGCCATCGCTCTGGCACGTGGCGTGCCCCGAGGACCAGGTTGGGCAGCGCCAGATGCGGGACGCGGACGAGGCGGGCCGCCACCGCCGCGGTCAGCGGGTGGAGGCGTCCGGCGGTCACGAGCGGCCGGCCCGCGAGCGCCGCTTCGAGCGTCACGGTGCCGAAGGCGGCCAACGCAACCGTGGCGGCGTTCAGCGCGGCCCGGGCGCCTTCGTGCACGACGATCGGGCATGCGCCGGCCGCGCCCGATTCGCTGGCCGTGACCGGCGCCAGCGTGGCGGCGTGTCCGAGATGTGCCGCGTCAATCGCGCCGGCAGCGTGGAGCGACGCCGCAGCGCTCAGCATCGGTCGGCGCAGGCGCCGCGCGGTCGCCGACCGGCTCCCGGGCAGAATCGCGAGACCCCGCGACTCGATCGGGGGGGGCGCGAAGGTCGTTTCGGCAAGCGGGTGACCGACGAACTCGGCCGGCAGCCCGAGGCGACGATAGGCGTCCCGTTCGAACGGCAACGTGCACAGGAGCGCGTCGGCCTGTCCGATGGCGCGCGCCCGCCCGGCCCGCCAGGCCCAGATCTGGGGGGGCGCCAGCCAGAGCACCGGTCGCGGCCCGCCGGCGGCCCGGCGCAGCACGCGCAGGTTCAACTCCGGCGCATCGACGAGCAGCACGGCGCGTGCGTCGGCGAGGCGAGCGCACACCCCCCGGTAGGCGCGCACGACCTCGGGGAGCGCAGGCAGGGCCTCGATGAGGCCGTGCGCCGTGAATCGGCGGACGTGCGCCGTGAGCTCGAGTCCGGCGGCCTGACACGCGTCGCCGCCGGTCCCGACACACCGGATTCCCGCGGCCCGAAGACACGCGACGACGGGGGCGAGCAGCGCGTCCCCCGAGGCCTCGCCGGCGACGCAAAGCACCATCGGCGCTCCGCCCCCCGTCATCCCGCCGCCCGCGTGTCCGGCCCATCCGGGCCGCACAGCGCCTCGACCAGTGTCAGCGCGGCCACCGCGTCGGTTCCACTCGCGAGCGGGCCGACCGGACCGCCGCGGACGCCCGAGAGGAACGCGGACCACTGGTCGGAGAGCGCGTCCCGGGCACGGGGGGCAGCCAGATCGACGCGAAACCCGTCGATCCAGAGGCGTCGCCACAGGCGCGGTCGTCCCCGCGCGCACAGGATCGATGCGCGAGCGCCCCCCTCGCCCCGCAGGCGGAGCCGCAGAACGTCGCTGGAGGTTCGGGCCTCTTCGATGGACAACGACGGCCCGAGCAGGTGTCGCGCCAGGTCGAGGTCGTGGATACCCCAATCGAGCGCGAGTGGCCCGGCGCCCGGACGCCCGGGGCCGACCCGCCGGACCACGACCGTGCGGGCGCCCGTCGGCGCGTCCGCGAGTCCGGCGTTGAAGCGCTCGACGAAGCCGATGGCGAGACGCCGGCCGGCCAGCGTCGCCGTCCGCGTCAACCAGGCGGCCGCCCGGGCCGAATCGGCGCCGGGCTTCTCGACGAGGCAGTGCAGACCGCGTTCGAGGAGCGCCTGCGCCGTGGGCGCGAGCGCGGGGATGGGCGTCGCAACGAGGGCGACGTCGGCGCCGACCGCCGGAGACAGATCCTCGACGCCGCCGAGCACGACGGCGCCCGGACACCTCTCGGCCAGCCGTCGAGCCCGCTCACGTTCCGGGTCGACGATCGCGCAGATCCGGACGTCCGCCCGGGCCAACAGCTTCGAGAGATGGACCTCGCCGAAGCGGCCTGCGCCGACGATCACCACCCCGAGCGGGGGGCCATCGGCGGGGCGCCCGCGCTCACCGGACCGCGGGCCGGACAGGGAGGCGAGGAGGGCGGGCGTCGTCACGCGGGTCTTTTAACAAAGGCGGACGCGCGACGCCATGCTCGCCAGTGCGTGCCGGACGTGGCACCGCCGAACGCCCGAAGTGCGTAACGGGCTACGCAGTTCGGCGGGGGGCCTCGCGGCCGGGCAGCCTGGATGCAGGGTCCGACGCACCGCGTCATCCTGGCGTGCTTCTTGCTGCGCCGCGGCGCCGGAGGTTTGCGACCATGCCCCAGTTCGCCCAGCGGACGTCCGAGACCCCTCGCGAAGTCCGGCCGGCCCCCCGAACGGCCGTCATCTTGAACGCCAATGCCAAGCGCGTGACCGAGCGAGTGCGGCGCGAGGTGGCCGACGTCGCCCCGCACGCCGACGTCTTCTATACGCAGAGCCTCGAAGAGGCCGCCTTCGTCACCCGCCGGGTGGCCGACAACGGCTACGAATACGTCTTCACGGGCGGGGGCGACGGCACCGTCGTCCACACGATCGATCAGGTCTGCCGACGACTCGACGAGCTCGGACGCCCCTACCCGCACTTCGGTGTGCTCAAGCTCGGCACGGGCAACGGCGTCGCCGACTTCTTCGGCGCCGGCGACTTTCGACGCGATCTCGTCCGCGCCGAGGACGTCGGGCGCCGCGATCTTCACCTCATCGAGGTCGACGGCGGCACCCGCGCGCCCTTCTTCGGATTCGGTTGGGACGCCTACATTCTCAACAACTACGACCTCCTCAAGCGACAGGCGCAGCGCTTCGCCATCACGCGGGCCCTCTTCAAGTCCGTCGTCGGCTACCTCATCGCCGGCGTCGGCAAGAGCGTGCCCGAGTTCATCGTCAAACGTCCGAGCTGGAACATCCGCGTGACCAACGGCGACGCGATCGGTTTCCGGCTCGACCGTTCAGGCGACGTGATCGAGCGCTACGCGCCGGGGGCGCTCGTCTACGAAGGTCCGGCCCGCATGGGCTGCTTCGGGACGACGCCCTTCTACGGGTTCAAGTTCCGGATGATGCCCTTCGCCGATCGAACCCCGGGAATGTTCCATTTCCGGGTCATCGATCTGCCGCCGCTCGCGGCCGTCGCACAGTTGCCGCAGGCGTGGCAGGGACGGCTCGACCATCCCCGCCTCTTCGACTTCCAGCTCACTGGCTGCACCGTCGAGTTCGACCACGCTGCGCCCTTCCAGATCGGCGGCGATGCCAAGGGCACCCGCGACCGCCTCGACGTCCGGCTGCACCCGCGCGGCATCCCCTGCCTCGCGTTCGATCGCTGAGCCCGCCGGGGCCGCCCTTGTTCCGGCTCCTGGCCCGTGGTAGATAGCCCGCCGATTCTGCCCTCCTGCGCCAACGTACCGGACACACTGCAACGGACCCCCCCATGCGCCTCGTCTCCTCGCGTATCTCCATCATCGTCCGTGAGATCGTCGACACGCTGCGTGAGCGTGAACTGATCGAGGTCCTGCCCGCGAACCTTCCGGAGGTCGAGCTCGACGTCGAGTCGGTCCTGAAGGAGTACGTCCGGACGGACCGCGCGCTGACCGACGAGGCCAAGGACCTCGCGGCGCAGCGCGGGCTCGACTACACCCAGCACCAGAAGATCAAGCAGCAGCTCGCCGAGAAGCGTCGATTCGGGCTGCGCGACGAAGCCATTCCCTATCTCGCGAACCAGCTCATCGAGACGCTGCTCCACACGGGCCACGTCGAGGAGATTTTTGCCGAGGACCACGAGCTTCGTGCGGCGATTGCCCCTGTCCTGAGGCGCCACATGAGCGCCAACGACCCCATCGACGAAGAGGTCCGCAAGCGGATCAAGAACCTCCAGGAAGGGACGCAGGACTGGGAGATCCGCTACCAGCAGGAGCAGGAGCGGCTCCGTCGGCTGCGGGGCGAGGTCTGACTCGACCGCCGCGCTCCAGAGCCTCCCAGGCGAGCGCGGCGGCGGCTCGTTCGGCCGCCTTCTTCGAACGCCCGACGGCGACGCAGCGAACGTCGTCGTCGACGACGACCTCGACCGTGAAGGCCTTCTCGTGATCGGGCCCCTCGGTCCCGAGCAGCCGGTAGGCCGGGGTCGTCTGGAGTGTCGCCTGGACCCATTCCTGGAGTTGGGTCTTGTAGTCCGTCGCCGCGCCGTCGCCCTCCGCGATTCGGGGGGCCGTGTCGGATCGGATCACCGCGCGTGCGTTTTCGAGGCCGAGATCGAGGTAGACCGCCCCGATGACGGCCTCGTAGGCGTCGGCGAGCAGGGAGTCCTTCTCGCGACCCCCGGTGCGGGCCTCGCCCCGGCCGAGCCTGATCATCCCGCCGAGCCCTCGGGCCCGGGCCAGCTCCGCCAGGGAGCGGGCGTTGACCATGCTCGCCCGCAGGCGGCTCAGGCGCCCCTCCGTCGCCTCGGGGAACGACTCCATCAACGCCTCGGCCACCAGGAGCCCCACGACGGCGTCCCCGAGGAACTCCAGCCGTTCATTGTGCGCATCGGTGCCCGCCTCGTTGGCGTGACTCTTGTGCGTCAAGGCCTGCGGAAGACGCCCCACCTGACCTTCGGGGTACCCGAGGCCCTTCGCCAGCGATGCCATGCGGTCGTTCACGGCGCGGAGGATGACCCAGCCAAGGGTCCGCTGTCGATGGGAAGCGCGCGCTCGATCCAGCCGCCACCGAGGACCTCCGCACCGTCGTAGAAAACGACGGCTTGCCCCGGCGTGACCGCACGCACCGGGTCGTGGAAACGCAGCACCGCCCCGCCCTCATCGGCCACGACCGTGGCGTCGGCGCCGGCGTGTCGGTAGCGGATCCGGGCCGAAACCGCCCGGGGCCCCCGCGGTGGCCCGTCACCCAGCCAGTTGACGTCACGCGCCACCAGCCCGCCCGCGGCGAGGTCGGCCGCCCGGCCCACGCGAACCGCGCGCTGCTCGGCATCGACGCCCAACACGTACAGCGGCTCGCCGCGCGATACGCCGAGTCCCTTGCGCTGCCCCACCGTGAAGTGGTGCACCCCGGCATGGCGTCCGAGGACCTCACCGGTCTCGTCGACGATGGGGCCGGGTCCCGGTGCGCTTTCGCCCGTCGCCGCGAGAAGCGACTCGACGACCCGGGCGTAGTCGCCCCCCGGGACGAAACAGATGTCCTCGCTGTCCGGCTTGTCGGCCACGGGCAGACCCAGCCGCCGGGCGTGGGCGCGCACTGCCGGCTTGTCCATGTCGCCGAGCGGAAACCGCAGGGCTCGCAGCGCGTCGCGCTGAATGCCGAAGAGGAAATACGACTGGTCCTTGCGGGCATCGACGGCGGCCCCGAGGCGCGGGTGCCCGTCGGCATCGGTCCAGGTGCGAGCATAGTGGCCGGTCACGAGGAGCTCGGCGCCCAGGGCACGCGCGCGGTTGAGCAGGGCGGCAAACTTCAGGTGATCGTTGCAAAGGACGCACGGATTGGGCGTCTGGCCCCGGAGGTAGGCGCGCGCGAAGGGCTCCATCACGGCCCGGCGGAAGGCGTCGCGATAGTCGACCGTGTAGTGCGGGATGCCGAGCAGGTCGCAGACGCCGCGCGCATCGTGCACGTCGTCGGGAGAACAGCACGAGGCCGCCCGCCCGGCCCGCTCCTCTTCGGTCGTGTCACGCAGTTTCATCGTCAGGCCGATGACCTCGTGTCCGGTCTCCATCATCAACCCGGCGGCCACCGACGAATCGACCCCGCCGCTCATTGCCACGACCACACGCATCGACCGATCTCCTGATCTCGGGGTCAGCCCGGCTCCGTCAGCCCGGCCGAGTGGATCCGCGCGAGGAGCGCGGGCAGCACGTCGATGAAAGACGCGACATCGGCCTCTTCGGTCTCGGGTCCGAGCGACAGTCGGACGGCGCCGCGCGCCTCGCCCGGGTCGAGTCCGAGCGCGAGCAGCACCGGAGAGGGCTCGAGGCCTCCACTCGCGCACGCCGCGCCGCTCGAGAGGCAGAAGCCCTCGAGATCGAGGGCGGCGAGGAGGACGTCGCCGGGAATCCCGGGGATCCGGAACGAGAGCGTGTTCGGCAGTCGGTCCTGGGGATCCCCGTGGAACACGATCCCGGGTGCGCAGCACCGAAGCCCCATTTCCGCCGCCTCCCGCAGGGCGAGGACGCGGGGCATCGCGGCCAGCCGGGCCCCGAGCCGGTCCGCCGCGACACCGAACCCGATGGCGCCGGCGACGTTTTCCGTGCCGCCCCGGCGCCCCCGCTCTTGCGGCCCGCCCCGCAGAACCGGCCGCAGACACAGGCCCGGCCGGACCCAGAGCGCCCCGATGCCAGCCGGTCCCCCGACCTTGTGCCCGCTCACGACCACAATCGACGCGCCGAGGCGCTCCACGTCGAGCGGTCGACGCCCGAAGAGCTGGACCGCGTCGACGATCAGCGGCACGGCCCCGATCGCCGCCGCGATGGCCGAAACGGGATACACGTTGCCGAGCTCGTTCTGGGCGGCCATGACGGCGACGAACGCCGTCTCCGGACGGCACCGGGCAACGACGTCCTTGACCCGGACCCGCCCCAACCCGTCGACGGGCACGGTCTCGACGGTGAGTTCGGCCGCCCGGCAGGCACCGAAAACGGCGGGGTGCTCGACGGCGGAGAGCAACACGTGGGCACCGGGCGCGGCCAACCCGGCGACCGCCAGGTGCAGCGCCTCCGTTGCGCCCGAGGTGAAGACGACCTCTCCCGGAGTCGCCCCGAGCGCGGTGGCGACCTGACGCCGCGCCCGCTCGAGGGCCGCACGGGCGCGCCGACCCGCCGTGTGCACGCTGCTCGGGTTGCCGACGCCTTCGAGGAGCCATCGGGCGGCGGCGGCCGCCGCTTCCCTGTCGGGCAGAGCACTGGCGTTGTGGTCGAGGTACGGCATCGGAGAGCGATTGAATCGCAGGTGTCCGGCGCGGGCGTCAAGCGACCGCGGGGCGTACCGGGATTCGCAGGCAGATCCGCGCGCCCCGCCCGGGCGCCTGGCCGATCAGGAGCATCCCGCCGTGCAAGCGTGCGGTGCGATCCGCGATGGCCAGCCCGAGCCCCGCCCCCCCTTGCGCTCGGGTCACGCTGCCGTCCATCTGATAGAACGGCTGCACCACCCTTTCGCGCTGCTCCGCTGGAATGCCCGGCCCCTCGTCGAGGACCGCGAACTCGACCTGCGGCTCCGCCGAGGGACCGACCAGGGCGACCTCCACGCGGACGACACCGCCCTCGGGACCGAACTTCACGGCGTTCTCGATGACATGACGAAGCGCCTCACGGACCTTGTCTTCATCCGCCCAGATCGGCTCGGCGCCCGTAACGACGTGCTCGAGACGGACGCCTCGCGCGGTCGCGAGCGGAGTGGCTGCGGCGATGGCCGCCCGGGTCACCGTGTCCGGTTGAACGAAGCCGCAATCGAGTGTCACGTTCCCCGTCGCGAAACGGGTCGCCTCGAGGAGGTTTCTGATCTGGCCGCCGAGGCGACCGAGCGAGCCTTCCATCGCGGCGAGCGCGCGACGCTGCCCCTCCGCCAACGGGCCGAGATCGCCGTTCACGAGCATCCGGAGATAGCCCTGAAGCGGTGTCATCGGGGTCGCGAGCTCATGGCTGACGTTTCGGAGGACCTCCATCTTGAGCCGGTCGACCTCGCGCAGGCGGTCATTCGCGGCCGTGAGTTCGCGGACCTTCGCTTCGAGGCGATCCACCGTTCGCCGGCTGTGCGCCTCGAGATGCGCGGCCCGCTCCGCTTCCGGTATCCGCTCGCGCTCGCCGCGCAGAAACCCGCGCAGCGTCTCGACGAACGTCGTGGCCTGGATGGGTTTGAGCAGGAAACCGTCGAAACCGAGCGCGAGGGCCCGCGTCCGGTCGCCTTCGGCCGTGACCGCCACGATGGGGACGTTCGTCAGGCGGCTCGTCCCTTTGAGCTTGGTTACGACCTCGTAGCCGTCGAGCCCGGGCAGATTGATGTCGACGAGGATGAGATCGGGATCGACGGAGGCCGCGACGGCCACGCCCTCGAGTCCGTCGCAGGCGTCCACGACGACAATCCCCTGCGCCTCGAGGAGCTTGCGGACGAGGAGCCGGTTCTCGCGGCGATCCTCGATATGCAGCACCCGAAGCGTGTTCATCGTCCGTCGTCCTCCCCCGATTGTGCGCCCCTCCGCACCGAGGGCGCCGATCCCGCGCTGGCGACAACCTCGGCGTACACCGCCGGGAGCCACGCCGCCAGCGTCTCGGGCGTGTTGCCCGTCGGCGTCTGCCAGACCCGCACGAGGAGCGCCTCGAGCACGCGACCGATGACGGGCGACGGCGGCACGCCGAGCAAGCCCATGACGGCTCGACCATCCAACGCGAGGTCACGAACGGTGTGCGGGCCGACATCCGCCCCAGCCGCCTCGATTCGCCCCCGCAACGCCGCCCAGCCCGGGGTCTCGAGCGCCGCATGAAAGGCCAGCGTGTCGGCGAGGCGATCGGGGCCGATGGTGGCGACCAGACGTCGCAACGCCACGGGCTCCGTGGCCGCGCCCGGCTCCAGTGAAGACGTCCGGAGCATGGCCGTCGCGGCGCCGGCCAGACGGGTGGCAAACCGCAGGCCCTCGAGCGCTGCCGGCGCCGCCTCGCCGAGCGGCGAGACCAAGAGCGCCAGGCGCACGGCGAGCGATGGCCCTGCCCGGTCGAGCGCGCGACAGGTTCCAGCCAGCGACGCCAGCGGAAACGAAGGGAGAAAAGCAGTCAGCAGGCCCGATGTCCCGAGGCGCTCGACGCCCCAACCGGCGCGCGACGAGGTCAGAATCTTGGACAGCTCCACCTGGATGCGCTCCGCGCTGACCCGACGAAAGACATCGAGTGAAAGCGGGATGGCCGACCAGGTTTCGGTTTCGATCTCGAGGTCGAGGACCGCCGCGAACCGGACGGCACGCAGCGCCCTCAACCCGTCCTCCCGAAATCGGTCGACCGGCCGACCCACCGCACGCACGGCGCGGGCCGCGAGATCGTCCCGCCCGCCGTGAAGGTCCACGAGCAGGTCGCGGCGCGGATCCCAGGCGATCGCGTTCATCGTGAAATCACGCCGCGCAAGGTCTTCGGCCAGCTCTGCGGTGAACGCCACGCCATCCGGGCGACGTCCGTCCGAGTATCCGAGCTCGACGCGATAGGTCGTTACTTCGATCGGGAGGCCCTCGGAAACCACGGTCACCGTCCCGTGGGCGAGGCCGGTCGGGACGACGTGCGGAAAGAGGGCGACCACCGCCTCCGGTCGCGCGTTCGTCGTGACGTCCCAATCGCCGGCCGGACGCCCGAGCAAGCGGTCCCGCACGCAACCGCCGACGAAAAAGGCCTCGAAGCCGGCGCCCTGTAGTCGGTCGAGCACCGCAAGCGCGGGCGCCGGCGGCACGGCGGGCGACGACTCTCCGTGCGGGTCGTTCGCCTCGCGGCCCGAGGGCGTCATCGGGGGCGCCCCGGCTGGAAAGTGTCCCTCATGGCGTTTCCCGCTCCAGGGTCTTGAGCTTGTTCTTCAGCAGGCGATACCGCGCGAAGAAGTCCGCGTTCTTGGCCTGATAGGCTCGGAACCACGCCGCCTTTCGGCGTTCGGTTTCGAGCGCGTCCCGAACTTCGAGGACCTTGCCGAGCACCTCGTCGAGGTCGTGGAACGGCTTCTGGAGATACCCGACGACCCCCTCCCGGATCGCGGCCACGGCCGAGTCGAGCGTCGCGTATCCCGTCATCAGTGCAACCGCCGTCGTCGGGCGATGCTCGTGAATCCACGCGGCCAGCGCGACGCCATCATCGTCGCCGAGCTGAACGTCGGTCAGGACGAGGTCGTAGACCGACTGCCCGAGCGCTTCGCGCGCTTCCCGACCCGTGGTCACCCCCTGAACGTCGACGCCGGATTGAGACCGCAACAGCGCCTCGAGCACGGCGACGATGGAGATGTCGTCGTCGACGACGAGCACCCGGAACCCCGCCTCCGCGGCCGCCTCGCCCGTCATGCGGGCCAACAGCGCGGAGTTTTCTCGCTCGAGGTCGACCATCGTCTCCAGGAAGCGGTCGTTGAGCCCGGCGATCTCGCGAAGCAGGCGCTCGGACTCCTGCTGGTGCGCGCGACGTCTCATCGCCCGCCGGAGGGTGTTGCGCAGGTGCGTGGCCGAATCCCGGTGTTTGACGCAGACGTCATCCGCACCCGCGCGAACCGCCTGCACGATGGCAGAGGCGGACGGGGTGTCCGTGCAGATCACCACCGGCAACGCCGCCCGCTCGCGACGCGCCTGCCGAAGGAGCGTCAGACCATCCATCCCCGTGCCGCCCAACACGAGCTCGGTCACCAGGGCTGCAGGTGCGCCTTGGCGGATGAAGGCCAGGGCGTCTTCACCGGACGACATCCCCCGGACGGCGAACCCCGCGGGCCCGAAGAGGCTCTCGAACGCCGGCACCATGCGCGGATCCGGGTCGACGACGAGAATAACGGGAGCGGGACGAGCGGTCACGGCTCGGCATGATAGGCGCCCGATGCTCGACCTGCCAGACGTCGCTGCCAAAGGAGCACGATGGCACCTTGCGGAGCCTTGACGGCGCACACGCGCCGTCGCGAAATGGGCGCATGCCGAGACCGTTGACCCCGCGACGCTCCCCCCCCAACGGCGGGACGCGCCGACGCCCCGTCCTCGGCGCCGCGCTCGCCGCCATGCTGGCGAGTGCCTGTGGCGCGGGGTCCCGACCGGGCGCCGCCCCACCGCGCGCCGCCCAGGATGACCCGCCGACGCCGTCGATGGCGGGCGAAGCCGCCGCCCGACCGGCCACGCTGCCGGTCCCTCGGAGCCTCCGGCTCGCGGTCCGTCTCGACACCCAATACGCCCTCGTCGCCGGGGCCGAACGCCGCGCGCGGGAAACAATCGACACCGCGTCGGCGACGCTCCGCGCCCAGGCGGGCCTGCAGCTCTCGGTCTCGAGCCTGGAGAGATTCGCGCACGGGGGGCCGACGACCGACGTCCTGCGCCTCCTCGAAGCGATTGAGCGCGACCCGGCACCGGAGGCCGATCTCACGGTGTTGTTCTCGGCGATGCCCGCCCCCCGACCGGTCCGTGCAGAACATGTCGGCGCCCGGGATGGCGGTCGCGCCATCGTCGTCCGGAGTCTCGCGTTGTACTTCGACCCTGCGGACCAGACAGCGTTGGCCGCCGCTGAGGCGCACCTCCTCCTCGAAGGCCTCGGCACGGCCCTCGGCGCGCTGCCCCTCTGCGGGGATCCGGTGATGACCGGGCGCTTTCCACCGCCGGCGACGCCCGCCGCGTTCGGGCCGGGCAATGCCCGCCTGCTCTCGGCGCTGGCGGTACCGGGCGGGCTCGTCGACGCCGCCGGCGGTCTGCGCCCCGGACCCGACGCCATCCGCGCCATCCGGGCCGTCCTGGCGGGTCTCCCCGAGGGAGAGCGGCGCTGCGCTCGCCTCGCCATCGACCGGCGCGACGCGGTGCTCGCGGCAGCGGTGGCCCCCCCGCCCACGCCGCCCCCCATGGCCCCGGCGCCACCGGACGAGACGGCGGCCGAAGCGTTCGTTCGATGCCGGGCCCCCGCCGATGCTCGGCCGGGAGGTGAAGCCGCGCGGTGCGCCGGAATGGCCGCCTACACACTCGGCCGCCGCGACGACGCCGTCCGCTACCTTCGGGGCTGGCTCGCGGCACATGACGACGACGCCGAAGCGTTGCTCGCGCTCGCCCGGACAGTCGGCCGAGGCGGAGACGATGGAGCCGCGCGCGGCCTCCTCGCCGACTTCGTCGCCCGCCACCCGGAGTCCGTGGATGTCTGGTTGAACCTCGGTGTTGCCGAGGCCAGACTCGGTCGGGTCGATGCGGCCCGACGGGCCTGGCAACGTGTCCTCGAACTTCGACCGGACCATCCCGAGGCCCGCGCGTTGATCGGGAAGCTCCCCCGGCCGGAATAGACGCGCAGTCTCATTCGGCCATGGCCCTCAAGCGCCGTCGGCAGGACCCGCTCTGAGCGCTCGCCCGTCGTCCCGCGCCTCGTCCACCTTCCATCGCCGGTGGATCCACAACCACTGGTCCGGGTGCCGGCGCACGGCGTCCTCCACGACGGAAACGAGGTGTGCGGTGTTGCGCGCGGCGGCGCCCTCACCGGCGCCCCTGCCGGCCGGCAGCGCCACGGCCGGGAAGATGTCGACCTCGTGGACACCGTCGGCGGCTCGATGGGTGAAAACCGGCAGAACCGGTGCCCCGGACCGGGCTGCCAGTCGCGCCAGACCGGTCGAGGTGGCGGCCGGCCGCCCGAAAAACGGCACCACGCAGCGCCCGGTGCCGGCCTCATGCTGATCGAGCACGAACGCCACGACGCTGTTCGCTTCGAGGGCGCGGAGGACCGACCGGGCCGCCCCGCGTTCATGCAGCAGCCCCGCCCCTCCCACCCGCAGGTCCCGCCAGACTCGTTCGGCGACCCGCCCGGAAAGTCGCTTCGTCACGACGAAGACCGGCCGTTCCGCCCGTGACGCGGCCCGGACGAGCACCTCCCAGTTGCCCAGGTGCGCGCTCACCAGCAGGACGCCCCGCCCTTCCCCCAGGGCCGCCGTCAAGTGCGCGAGACCGGAGACGCGCGCGGTCCCGACCACCCGGTCGAGGGCCAACAGCTCGAGGGCGCTTTGACCGAGGTGCCGGTACATGCCCGCGACGATCACCTCCGCCGCCGATGCCTCCAGCGCCAGCGCCCGGGCCACGTTCCGACGCGCCACGCTTCGTCGGATCGGGACGATTCGGTACCAGATCCACCCCAGCGCTGCGCCGGTCCGGCTCAGGAGTGATACGGGCAATGGCCGGGCCAGCGCGACGAGCGCCCGTACCAGGAGCGAGACGACGTTCATCACGCCCCGCCGGCGGCGAATAGAAAAGCGTCCAGGTTCGCCGCGCCGCTCACCAGCTCGACGGCCCCCTCCAGCACCCAGACCCCTGCCGCCGAGGTCATCCGGGCCCGGTCCTTTCGGGTGACGACCACCCGCGTGCCCGGTCGGCCGGCCAGCGTCCGCGCGGACAGCGCGGCGTGATCACCGAGCACCCGGTGCTCGACGACGCAGGCCCCCGCGGACGCCAGCGCGTGACGGAAACTCCGCGGGCGGGCCACGCCCGAAACGGCGATCCACGAGCCGACGCCGAGTTCATCGAGCCCCCGAAGGCCGCCGTC
This sequence comes from Myxococcota bacterium, assembly GCA_023150895.1. Taxonomy (GTDB): domain Bacteria; phylum Myxococcota_A; class Bradymonadia; order UBA7976; family UBA1532; genus CAINDO01. The sequence continues at coordinate 116,550 of JAKLJY010000001.1, forward strand.
GGGGTCTCGCAGTCCCGTCGCCCGGAACCGGCTCTTCACCGCCGCATCCGACGGTCGGGCGCCCGGCTCGTCGACCCGGTGTGCCCACGAAAGAACGTCGGTCGGCACGTCCTCCGGAAGAATGCGACGGTATCCCGCAGGGAACCGCCCGCCGCCCAACGAGACGTCGTCGACGAGGATGGAGGGGGCCCAGGGCACGTCCCGCGCGCCGAGCCCGCCGTCGACCAGCACCCATGTGTCCCGGACGTCCGAACGGGCCGCTCGAATCGCAGCGATGCGCGGTCGACCCAGCCAGACGGGCACCTCGGGGAGCGCCCGAGCGAGCTCGACGGCCTCATCCCCGTCGGCGTCGCAATGCCCGCCCGCCCGCCGGATCGAGCGATCCGCTCCGCCGTACCCGTGACCGACGATCGCGACGGGTGCGCCGCGCGCCCGCAACTGCCGCGCCAGCCACTCGACGACCGGCGTCTTGCCCGATCCGCCGAGCGCGGTCCCCCCGACGACCACGAGCCGTTGGACCTCGATCCCCTCATGCGTCCGGGCCGACGCCGCCCGAAGCCGCTCCCGGACGACCGCCCCGTGGACTGCAGCGACCCGTTCGCGCAGCCAGCCCGCCGGGGTTGCCGTCAGTGTCTCCGACCAATCCATAGGGGCATTCCCGAACGCGTCCGTGATATCCAGTCCATCGTGGTCGCAATTGACCGTCCTCGATGCGACCACCTATGATGCACAATTCCACGGAAGCGCATGCTCTACGAAATCCACATCCCCCAGCCAGGCACCGACCGGAGCCGCGTGGAATCGGTCCACGGGGACAACTGGCTCGACGCGCTCCGTCGGGGACTCGCCAGCGCCGGCCTGCCGGCCCCGGCGCGAAACCTCGCCTGCGACCTGCAGGACGACGAGTCCGTCATCATCACGGACACGACGACGGGGCGAGTCTACCGTGTGATCCCCGTCCGTGGGACGCCCACGCCCGGCGGCGCGACGCCGGCGAGCATCCGACGCCGCAACTCCGTGAGCGCGGGCGTGATGCGGGTGCAGACCCCCCTCTCGGGCGATATCCGGGCGACGGCCACGCTCGACGAAACGCCACCGATTCGCGACCTCGCCGACCCTTTTTCGGACGACGACTTTCAGGTCCCGTTGCCGCGGACCGCGGGCGTCGACGCCCAACGTCTTCGTGCGAGTGCGCCCGCCCGGCCGGGACGCGAGACCGCGCCACCGACGAGCGCCGCGCCCTCGCCCCATCGGACGGAGGATCTCGCCGACCCCGGCTCGATGGCGACGCCCCTCGAGGCGTCGATGACGCCCGCACAAATTGCCCAGCGGCGTGCCGATCGACAGCGTCGCTTCGACGCCCTCGAACGTGAACTCGAGGAACTCGAGCACCTCGGCCGCGACATTCACGATGCGTGCAATTTCACGCTCGACATCGCCCGTGCCCATACCCCGGCCGGCGCAGGGTCGGTGTTGCTCATCGACGCCCGGGATCGCTGCTTGTACTTCGCAGCGGCCCGGGGTCCGAAGGCGGCGATCGTCGCGTCGCAACGCATTCCCCTCGAAGTGGGCATCGCGGGCGCGTCCATTCGGCAGCGACAGCCGATCAATGTCCGTGAGCCCGGACGGGACCCGCGGTTCGCGAGCAACTTCGCCGACTCGGTCGGGTACCACCCCCGCTCGTTGCTCTGTGCTCCGGTTTTCGCCGGGCATCGCGCGTTCGGCGTGATCGAGCTGCTCGACCGCGAGCAACGCGATGCGTTCTCGGACGACGACACCGAGATGCTGATGATCGTCGCGCGAAAACTCGGTGAGCACTTCGCGTCGTTGCTGCCCCGCAAAGCCTGACGAGCGCCGGCTCGGGCTCAGTTGCTGCCTTCGTAGAAGGCCCGGAGTGCGCCGGTCCGATGGGCCTGCCGCAGCTTGCGAATCGCCTGCGCTTCGATCTGGCGAATGCGCTCGCGGGTGAGGTCGAAGACCTGCCCGACCTCCTCGAGCGTGTGATCGCTGCGGACCCCGATACCGAACCGCAGGCGCAGGACCTTCGCCTCTCGCGGGCTGAGCGCGTCGAGGACCCGGGTCGTTTCCTCGGTCATGAGCTGACGGAACGTGTGGTCGGAGGGAGAAACGGCGTTCGCGTCCTCGATGAAGTCGCCGAGGTGGCTGTCGTCGTCACCGACCGGGGTTTCGAGCGAAACGGGCGCGCGGCTGATCTTCAAGGCGCGACGGACCTGCTCCGGCGTCATCTCGAGTCGATCGGCGATCTCCTCCGGCAACGCTTCGCGCTCGAGTTCCTGCTCCATCTGGCGGGCGACGCGCGTGATCTTGTTGATCGTCTCGATGAGGTGGACCGGGATCCGGATGGTTCGTGCCTGATCGGCGATGGCGCGCGTGATGGCCTGGCGGATCCACCAGGTCGCGTAGGTGCTGAACTTGTGACCGCGCTGGTACTCGAACTTGTCGACCGCTCGCATCAACCCGATGTTCCCCTCCTGAATCAGGTCGAGGAAATGGAGCCCGTGGTTGAGGTAGCGCTTGGCGATGCTCACCACGAGGCGGAGGTTGGCGAGGATCATTTCGCTCTTCGCGCGCTCGAGGGCCCGCGCGTTCCGCTGGATGTTCCGGACGACCTCGTCGAGCTCGGCCCCGGTCATCCCGGCTCCGGCCTCGAGCTCTTCGACCGTCCGGCGGGCACGCTCGACCGTCTTCCGAAGCTCGGCGAGGCCGGCCTCGTCCACACCGCTGCTGGCAGGCGCGGCATGTCCGGCGAGGAGTTCGGCTTCCGACAGACCGGCGATGACCTCGCACTCGCGTATCATCGCCTGCCAGTCGCGCATTTCGTTGCGGGTGTGCTTGAGCGCTTCCGCGATCTCCAGGACGACGTTCCAGTTGACGTTCATCTTGGCGACGAGGTCGCGAAGTTCGGCGTCGTAGTCACGGTTCTTTCGGCGATCGGTCTTCGTGACCCGCCGGGCGCTGCGGAGGCGAGCCCGGGCGATGGACCGCATCTCTTCCGCGAGCGCTTCGAGGCGCTCGATGCCCATGAGCCCGGTGTCCTCGTCCGGCTCCTGATTGCTGCTGCCGTCGAGCACTTCGCGCAGGCTCTTCGAGCCCCGCTGGACGAGGCGCGGCAACTCGACGAACGCGTTGACGCCCACGTTCGAGCTGAGAATGCCGTCGAGGACGCCCTCGCGACCGTCCTCGATCCGCTTGGCGATCTCGACCTCTTTCTCGCGGGTCAGCAACTGCACGCAGCCGATCTTGGACAGGTACATGCGCACGCTGTCGAGTTCGCTCGAGCTTTCGTCTCCGTCGGCGGACTTCCCACGGGCGCCCCGGGCGCCGCGTTTGGCGGGCTTCTCGGTTTCGGACTCCTGGGGCGCCGAGGGACCGTCGGGAGACGCGAGGACCTGCTTGGGGTCGAAGCGCATTTCGTCCTCCTCGGCGCGGCGCAGGTACTCGCGGGCTTCGTCGGGGGTCAGCTTCTTGATGGACATGCGCTCCCTCCAGCAGCCGTCAGGCAGACAGGTATTCCATGCTCACCGAGTCTCGAAGGTGCAAGCATGCAACACCCGCACCATCCCGGGCCGACGTCTGCCAGGATCGGCAGTTCCGCATCGGGACTTGACAAAGACGCCGCGAACGGACTCACCGTTGCGGCCGTGTGACCGCACAATCGTCACCCACCCTGACAGGGATGTCACGCTCAGGAATCCGCGCGTCGCCAACGGAAATCCGGGACACCCGGATCAGGGTTGCATGCGACTGAGGTCAACTGACCCCCTCTTCGTGGTCAGGCGCGGACGCCGTGGCCTGGCCGCGGATTCGCCCGATCGCCTCGGTCGAGACGCGCCGCAGCGCCTCACCGATCCGGAGCCCGAACGCTTCGAGGGTCTCGTCGTTCGCGGCCGCCAACGGCTCGGAGACGACCACGATCGTCTTGGTGAGCGGGCACGGGAGCAGAAACCGGTCCCAGGCTCGCCGGAGTCGGTGACCACGCGCAACCGCGACTCCGACCGCCTGAACCGGTGCGCCGGTTCGTCGAGCGAGAAAGGCGGCCCCGGGCGCGACCGTTCCGCGAGGCCCGCGGGGGCCATCGACGGCGACGAGCACGGGTGAGCCGACGAGCAGGGCCCGCACGAGTCCGCGCGCCGCTCTCGCGCCCCCACGGGAGGTCGACCCGCGAATGCAGGTGATGCCGAGTCCCTCCAGGAGGCCGGCGTGAAGCGTCCCGTCGCGGCTCAGGCTCACGGGTGCCGCGACCGGCGGCTGCGGTCGAACCGCGAGGAGCGGGAACTGGTCGCCGTGCCAGAAAACGAGCACGGCCGGGCGCGCAAACGCCGGCCCCACCCGTCGGACCCTCAGCGAATGGAGCCAGACACGCACGACCGCGCGGAGCAGCGTCGTCCCGAGGCTCACGGCGTCACCTGCGGCGGCGCGGGAATCGTCAGGTGAATCACGGCATCCGCGGCCCGGACGAGTCGCTCGTCGTGGGTCATCACGATCACCGTGCGCCCGGCTTTGAGTTCTTCGAGGCGCGAGGCCAGCGCGGTGACGGCCACGTCGTCCAGGCTCGCCTCGGGCTCGTCGAAGAGCAGGACGGGCGGCTCACCGTACAGCGCCCGCGCAAGCGCAACCCGGCGCTGTTCGCCACTCGAGAGGCCCTCGCCGCCATCCTGCAGCGGGGTCTCCCAGCCGAGGGGCAGACGTTCGACCAGCGCCTCGAGTCCCGCGAGCCGAGCGAGCGTCCGCCATGCCTCGGCGTCGATCGGACGACGACCGAGAGCGACGTTCTCGCGCAACGTCCCCCGCGCAAGCATCGGTGCCGTCGGAATCCACCCGATGGAGCGTTGCCGTTCGCCGTGCCAGGTCGACGACCCATCGATCCCCGTCACTTCGAGCGCTCCCGCGCTCGGCGGCAGCCATCCGAGGATCACGGCGCACAACGTGGATTTGCCCGCCCCGTTCGGCCCGACGACCGCCGTCACCCGACCGGGCTCGAAGTGCGCCTCGGGCAGTCTCAGCGCAGGGCGGTCGCCGCCCGGATGGTGAACGACCAGCTCCCGGGCCGTGAGGGTCACCCTGACCGGGCGAGCCTTCCCTTCCCCGGCGGCGGGCGCCTGATCCGCCGCCCCGCCGTCGGTACCGAGCGCCGCCAGTCGCTCTGCTGCGACCCGCCCCGGCGCCAGCGTCTCCGACAGGCGCGTCAGATTCTTGACGGGCTGGTACAGCAGCAGCGTCGCCGCCAGAAAGCTGGAGACCGCCTCCGGGGCCAACGAACCGGCCTCGATGCGGCGGTGGGCGTAAACGACGGTGAACGCGAGCGCGACGGCGCCGAGGAGCTCCATCAACGGCGAGACCGTCGCCCGCAGGCGGACACCTCTCAACAGGGCCACCGAGACGGCCTCCGACGCCGTGCGGACTCGGCGGGCGGCCCAGCCCTCGGCGCCCATCGCGACGAGCAACGGAAAGCGGTGAAGCTGCTGATGAATCTCGTTCGCGAGTGCGCCGCGCTCCTCCGAGGCGGTGCCGGCGGCGCGGCGGACCCGGCGTCCGAGGATCGCCAGCGGGACGATGGCGGCCGGGTAGGCGCCGAAGAAAAGCGCGGTCATGCCGGGGTCGAGCGCGAGGCAGAGTCCGCAGAGCACGACCACCTGGAGACCATCGCGCAGTGCGCCGAGGAGCCCGGTCGTCACCAGCGCCTCGAGCCGCTCCGCGTCGTCGAGCACGCGGAGTGCCAAGTCTCCGGCGCCCGTGGCGGGCAACGTGAGGGGGTTCTGCCGGAGGAGTGCGCGATGGGCGAGATCTCGGGCGCGGCCGACGATCCGCTGTCCGAGTCGCGCCTGCGTGACCGCCTGGAAGTGCGTCGCGACCGCTTTCACGCTCGCGACGACGACGACGGCCGCCGGCACCCAGAGCGGTCCATCCCCCGCCTCCAGACCCCATCCTCGAAGCCACTCCGTGCCGCGCCCGCCGAAGAGCGCCCGAACCAGCGGACCCGCAAGGAGGCCGTAGGCCCCCGTTGCGGCCGCCAGCAACACCAGCCACGCGACGGCCGACGCCGTGTCGACCCGGTGGTGCTTCACGACCGACCACAGCAGCGCCCGCGCGGTTCCCATGGCGCCTCTTCACACGGCGCTCCGGGGCTGTCAACAGCACGGGCGCGCTTGCGCCCCGAGCGTCGGCGCGCCTAGAGTCGCACGGTGTCCACGGAGTCGACCCCAGCGCAACCGATCGTCGCCCGCATGCGCTTCGACGATCCGGCGAAGTTCTTGCTCTTCTACGACAAGCAACTCGCGGCGCGCGTCGTCGGACTGCGCCATGCCGAAGCCGTGCCCGACGGAACCCCCGTGCACCTGACGGTGCATCCGCCCGGTGCCGTCCCTCCGGTCGAACTCGACGGGCGAACCGTCAAGACCCTGCCCCGTGCCGACGGGAGCGTCCGACTCCGCGTCGCGGTGGAGGCGGCCCCAGGCGTCGTGGACTGGCTCGACGCCTTCGCCGCGGGCCTTCGCGTCGGTCTCGAACGCCCCGAGCCGGAGTCCGATGAGCCAGCCGAGTCGTTGCTCGCGGAGTCCGTTTTCGGCGACGCCCTGACCCAGAGCATCGACGAGGAGATCCGCAGCCGACTCGCACGGCTCGAGGCCCAAACGTACTACCAGATCCTCGACGTGCCGCTGGATGTCGACTCGACGGCGCTGACGTCGACCTACCACGGTCTGACACGACGCTTTCATCCGGACCTCTTCGGTCAGTCGCCAACCCCCGCCTCTCGCGATGCCGGTCGACTGTACCGCCGAATCAACGAAGCATACGCCGTCCTCAAAGACCCTCGCCGGCGCAGACTCTACGACCGCGGCCTCGCCGGGCCGCCCCATACCTGGACGCTGCGCCTGACGGAAGAAGCCGAGCAGCAAGCGCAACGCCAGCGACGCATCCGACGCGGCGATACGCCCCTCGGCCAGACGTACTGGAAGATGGCACGCGAAGTCCTCGAGCGGGCCCGCGAGAACGAGGCGAACATTCGGCCGGCGCTGCGCGAGTCGGCGAGGCTCCTGCGTTCGGCGCTCGCGTTCGAGCCGGAGAACGAGCACTTCCGTCACGCGCTCGACCACGTGACGTACCGGCTGTCCGCCGGCGAAGGCGACTGACGCGCGAAGCGCCGCGGCTCAGAAGCGTCCCGAGTACCCGAGCGCCCCGCCACCCGGGATCATGCCCACGTCGATCCGTCCGGCGCCGGCGGCCTCTGCGTCGGCCCGCCACCAGAGGAAGACGGCGGTCCCCGCCGCGAGCGCCGCCGTCCCGAAGCAGATGTCCGCCACCAGGGCGCGGGATTCGGCCGTGTCCTTGTGCTTGCTCGCGGTCGAGCGGATCTCGGCGTCCCGGGCCGATTGGGCCTCACCCAAGGCCTGAAACCCCATGACGGCCCCCCCGGCCAGGGCGGCGACTCCGACGCCGGCGGCAATCCACGGCCACGGGCCCGGCCCGCGCTCGATGGTCTCGACCTCGACGGGTTCCTCCGTCGGGGCGGCCGCGGGGGCCTGCGCCACGGGCTCCGCACCGAGTTGCCGAACCTTGTGAATCACCGCCGTCTCGTCCGCGGGTTGCGTGGCGAGGTAGGCCCGGTACCATTCGACGGCCCCCGGGATGTCGCCCATTCGCTCCCGGCTTCGTGCGACGTTGAAGAGCATGTCACGGTGGCGGGTCAGGGCGTGGGCCTTCTGAAACGCCTGGGCCGCCGCTTCGAATCGACCCGCCCGGTAGTGGCCGAGGCCATCGAAGAACACCGCTTCCGCCTCATCGAGCGTCTTCTGATCCAGGGCGCCGATCTCTCGGATGTCGGTCAGTTCGGCGACGTTCGTCGGTCCCGTCGCAGCCGGGGCGGCCATCGCGCCGCTGGAGAAGCACGTGAGCGTGCAGAGGCCGATCAGAAGACGAGTGCGCTTCATTCGCAGGACTCCAGAACACCGCACGTCGCGCCGGCTTGCCCGGACCGCCGGCAGCAGCCGACGAGGGCAGACACACCGTCTGCACCCGATGCAGCCGCCTCGCCGCAGGTCTCACGCTGACCTCCGCCCCCGCCGACCCCGGGGCTGCCCGGGATGAGCGCCAACGCGAGGTCCTCGGGAACGATCGGGTTGCCTTCGCCATCCAGGATGATCACCGTCGATTCCGCGACCGTGTAGAGCTGCATGCTGACGGGGTCGCGCCCCGGGGGCGCCACCCGGAAGACCGGGAACGACGGACCGCCCGCACCGCCACCGGCGTGACCGCCGCAACCGCCCTTGCCGCCGTTCCCGCCATCGCCGCCCGTACCACACGTTGCACAATCGGCGGCGCGCAGGCCCTTCTGTCCAAAGGCGGCGCCGGCTTCACCTTCGGCGCCGCTCCCGCCGACCCCGCCGTCGCCGCCGGTGGCGCTCCGGATCACGCTGTTGATGAGTGTGACGTGCCCACCGACGATGAAGAGGCCGAACGATCCGCCGCCCCCGTACGCCCCGTCGCCCCCCTGGCCGCCGCAACCGCCCGCGCCGCCGCCACCGCCACCGCCCCCTTTGGTCGCGGGCAGGCCGGCCCCCCGACCGCCGCCACCGCCGCCCCCGCCACCGCCCCCCGGCGAACCGTTGCCGGCCGCCTGGGACTGTCGCGGCTGCCAGACGAGCGGGATCGTGACGCCATTGGAGACGAGATCGAGCACCATGCCCTCGGCGTTGGCAGGTCCCGAGTTGTCGCCGTTCTCACCCGGGACACCGGCGCTCCCGTTCCCACCGGGCTGTCCATCCGGGCCGGCCGGCCCGCCGATCCCGTCCGGAGCGGCTGCGGACACGCCGTCACCGCCTGCCGTCGACGTTCCGTTGCCCGCGGCGGAGCCTGCGCCGTTGCCACCGTCTCCGCCCTCGGTACCGACCGGGCATCCCGGATTCTGACCGCCGGCCCCCCCGACGCCCGGTTGATTGACCGCGTCGGCATTGGCGCCGCGCGTACCCGGACGAGCGCTCACGGCAGAGCTGCCGTTTCCGCCGTCACGGCCTGCGGCGCCCTGCCCGGCGCGGACCTCGACTTCACGAAGCGTCAGGTGGGAGCCCCCGTTGATGACGTGAACGCCGATCGAACTCTGCGACGGGTCCGCCGCGTTGGCGGCGGCCACGACCACGTTGTCGAGGAGCGTCGCCCGATTGAGGTCCCGATACCGGAGCACGATCGACGGCCCCGTGATGCGGGTCTCGTTCTCCTCACGCGGGGCACGACTCCAGGCGCGGGTCGCGATGTTGTACCGATACCCACCGTGAATCCTCACCCCCGCCGGGACCACGAGGGTCGCCGGCAGATCGTAAACGCCGGCGTCGAGCAAGATCGGACGATTGAGCTGGTTCGCCGCGACCCCGACCGCCGCAGTGAGCGTGCGATAGGGATTGTCGATGCTTCCGGTTCCCGGCGGGTCTTCGTTGGGGTCATGACCCTCGACGGCGGAAACGAAGATGGCGATGTCCTGATCGCCATCGACGTTGTCGCAGTTGGAGTCGATGAAGTCGGGATCCGGCTCGTCCGGCTCGCCCCGGTTGCACTCGCAGCCGTTCTCCGTCACCCGGTCGTGATTCTCGAAGTCACCGGTACACGTGTCGATCTCGCAGGCCCCGTCGACACAGACCGAGACGGCGTTCGCGAGCGCGCATCGATTCCCGCAAACGCCACAGTTCTGGGCGTCGGTCTGGGTGTCGAAGTCCTCATCGGCCTCGCCGTCACAGTCGTTGTCGAGATTGTCACAGACTTCCGGAACACTGGCACCGGCCACCGCACCGCAGACCACGGTATCGCGCGTGTCCGGCTTGCAGATCCGCTGGCCGCTGCGCTCGCAGAGCCCGATACCCACCATGCACGGTTCGCCGATGGCCTCATAGCCGTTGTCGGCGTTGCCGTCGCAGTCGCTGTCGATGTCGTCACCGCAGAGTTCGGCGCTGCCCGCGCCGCCCGCGATCGGCTGCCCTTGAGCATCCTCGCAGCGGGTGACCTGGACGTTGGCCGGATCGCATTGCAGGGTGCCGGTCACCGCGCAGGCGCCGGTGCCCCCCCCACACTCCTGTCCGATGGGGAAGGTCTCGTCGACCTCCCCGTTGCAGTCGTTGTCCCGGCCGTCACAGACCTCGGCGCCCGGCGAACCCGGCATGGCGCTGCACATCGTCGACGTCCCGTCCGCCGTGCACACGCTGGCCCCGGGACGAAGGCACTCGCCGACGCCCGCGGTGCAGTCGGCGCCGACGTCGAAGTCTTCATCGGCCTCGCCGTCACAGTCGTTGTCGAGCCCGTCGCAGATGTCGGCGAGCGTCCCGGGCTCGGTCACCGGCGCGCCGGACTCCGGATCCAGGCAGGGACCCCAGACGCCCCGGGTCTTGCCTGCGTCGACCTGGCACTGCTTGATGCCCGGTTTGCACTCTCCGCGATCGGGCCCGCAGGCCCGGGTCTCGCCCTCACCTGCGCCGTCGAGACCGCAGCATTCGAGGTCCTGGCCGTCGTCCTCGTCGCCGTCGCAGTCGTTGTCGAGGCCGTCGCAGACTTCGACGCTCGGCTGGCCGGGCGTGGCATTGCAGGCGACGCCCCCGCCCTGGCATACGAATCGTCCCTGCCGCTGGCAGACGCCGTCGCCGACCGTGCAGACGTCGCCGACACGATTGCCGTCCGCGTCCTGGATGTTCTCGTCCTTCTCGCCGTCGCAGTCGTTGTCCTGACCATCGCAGGTCTCGAGCGTCCCCTCGATGCCCTCCTGCCAGGCCGTGTTGCACGCACCGTCCTTGCCCTTGAAGTCGAGCGTGCCACCCTCGGAGAAATTGACGTCCGGCTGTTGGAGCTTGAACAGGCAGAACTGCTCGGCGCGACAGTTGGTCTCGCCGGCCCCGTCCGTCGCGGGCGGGATGGAGTTCGCCCCCCCGCACAGATCGGCGGTCGCGCCCTCCGCCAGGAACAGCAGCTCCGCCCGAATCTTGTGTCCGACCGGCAGGTCGAGTTCGGCCGAGGCAGGATCGCTCGGGGCGATCTTCCCTTCGAACCACCGCAATGGAACGTAATACGGGGGCGTTTCGGGGGCCTGAACGTCGACGATGATCAGGCAGGCGTTGACCGGGAGATCGGGGACCTTCTCGGTCAGCGTTTCCCGGCACGTCGACTTCACGTTCCCGCCGGTGGCGACGACGTTGCCGCTCGCATCCCCGAGGCAGGCCTTGAGATTGAAGTTCAGATCGACGAGCGAGACCTTCGTCTTGGTCTCTGCGCACCCGGACGCGGCCCAAGCGGCCAGCGAGAGGAGCGTGAGGGAGGCGAAGGGGCTCTGAAAGATGGCGCCGCGCATGAGACTCACTCGACCTTGAAAAGCGTGGGCGCCCATCGATCGACGACGGGCTGAGCGTCGGCCGGCTTGAGGGCCTGCCCGAAGCGGGCCTGCCAGAACTGCTCGAGGGCCGCGCGATGGGCATCGGCGCCAGCCATGAGGGGGTAGGCGTCCTGCTCGATGGCGCTGTCCCGGTAGGTGATGAGTGTGAGCTGCACTTGCCCCGGGGCCGCGCCGGGCTCGAGGTATCCCGCCACGAGGATCCGGACGCCGAACCGCTCGGCCGCATCGAACATCACCTCGGTCAGGTAGTCTTCACTCGACGCATCCGGCCCGGAGAAGACGACATCCGCCAGGGGCTCGTACTCCTCCTTGCGGTTCTTCGCGTCGGCGAGCTTGGCGCGAATCGACTCGCTGGCGCCGTTCTTGAGGTTGACCAACGTGCCCCAGCGAGCGAACCCGGCCTTGCGGACTTCGACGAGGTGCGGGCCGGCCGGGAGAAATGGATCGACATACGCAACGTCTCGTCCGACGACGCCGGCCGGCCGATCGTCGACGTAGACGTGGGCACCATCGACCTCCGCCGTCACCTTGAGCTCGGCCGTCCCGGCGATACTCGTCGAGCCGCACTTGTCGGCGAGCGGCTCGAACTGCTCGATGGGGCCCGCGCTCCCCGCGAGGTTCCGGGTCAGCGCGACGTACGCGCAATAGGCCTCGCGGGCGGGGCCGTCCTGGCCCCCTGCGAGGCGCGCGAGGTAGTAGTAGAAGAAGATGCCACGCAGCAGGCCGTGGTCCGTCGCGTAGGGAATGCCCTTGTTGTAGAAGCGCTCCGCTCGAAAGAGCTGTTCCTGCGCTTCATCCGCATCGCCCTTCTCGAGCGCGCGCTGCGCATCGTTGAAGTGGCGGCGCGCGGTCTCGAGGTCCGCCTTGCTCAGACGCCCGACGTCGTACCGGAACTCGATGGACTTCGACCGCGGCACCGCCGGCTTCTGCAGGTGCGTGTGGTCGAACATGTTGCGGAGGTCCCGCTCGATGCGCGCCGCGGTCACGGCGTCCGTGCCTCGGCGAGCGAACACGAGCGCCGTCGCGGCGTCCTCGGCGGCGGACGCGACCCCGCCGAGTGCGCCGACGAGCGCCAAGGCGCCGAGCCACGTCAGGAATCGGACCGGGCGGCGTGTCACGGGGCGTCCGCCTTGAGGTCCGCGAGGGTGAGCGTGACGAGGAAGAGGCGTTCCCACGTCTTCTCCGTCGAGCCCTTCTGCCCGAGTGCCTTGAAGGCGAGCATGATGCGGTCACCCTTGCCGAACGCGCTCACGTCGCCATTGAGCTGCGTCCCGGTGTCGATCGTGCCGTGCGCCGAGCCGTCCGCCCGCACCCACTTGACGGGGTTGTCCGTCTTGAAATCCTGCTGAACGAAGAACACCGCCGACGAGTCGGGTGCCCATGCGGGGCCGGTTGCTTCGTCGACGACGACGTTGCTCGCGAGCTTCTTCGCGTTCTGCCCCGACGCGTCGACCACCCAGAGGTCGAAGACCTTGTCGGAGCGAGTGTCCTTGTTGGCATAGAAGGCGATCAGGCGGCCGTCGGGAGACCAGCTCGGGCGGATCTCGTCGCCCGGCCATTCGGTCACCATCCGCAGGGTCTCCTGCGGTTTGCCGGTGTCCTGGATCACGCCGATGTCCTGACCCTTGCTGCCACTCTGGGCGCGCGTGAACATCAGCGTTCGGCCGGTCGGTGCGAACTTCGGGTGGAACTCGGTCGCCGTCGGCCAGAACGTCAGCCGGATCGGGTTCGCTTCGCCCTGCAGGTCAATCGCGTAGATGTCGCCCGAGTCTTTCTGCTGGGACGCATACGCGATGTAGCGGCCGTCCTTGGACCAGGACGGCTGGCCGTCGTTCCCCGGATTCTTGGTCAGCCAGTCGCCATCGGCGAAGAGGTCGAAGTTCTTGTTGGCGCCGCGGCTCGAGAACACGTAGGGCCGGCTCAGCAGCTTCATGTTCGGCGCCCACTCGAATTCGACGACCGGCGGCTTTCGACCGCCGAGCAGGTCGGCGGCCTGCGCGCGACCGGCCGAGACCTCCGTCGCGTCGCCATCGCGCCGACCATCCGCGGTCAACCGCAGAATCCAGGTCTCCCGGGTGTCTTTGCTGGGGTCGTAGACCTCGTAGGCGATCTGGCTCCCGTCCGGCGCCCAGCGCGGCGCCTGGCAGTGCGCGGAGGGGCGGTCGGCGATCTGCTTGGGCGTGCTGACCTCGGCCGTTGCCGCCATCGGCGCGAGCACGAGCGAGCTGATGAAAAGCGTCTGAGACTTCGTCACGGGCGTTCCCTCGCGGCCTGAAGGACGACACTGGCGCGCTGATCGACCTTCGTCTGGTCGTCTTCGGCCAACAGGAAAAAGGCGGCGACACCCGCCGCGATCGCCACACCTCCGGCGATCCCGGCGTACAGCCAGACGTTGCTCCCTCCTTCGCTCTCCCGCTTGACCACCTGGAGGAAGAGCTCCACGGTGGGCTGGGGCTCACCCTGGGTGAGCGCGAAGGGCACGTTGTTGGCGGTGTAGTCTCCATACGGAAGATAAATGGTCGTGGGGACCTGGACATCGGTCGACCGGAAGCGCTCCCGGATGGAGAGGAAGGTCTGCTTCTTCTCCTTGTTGATGATGCCGGTCTTGGCTTCCAGAAAGACGCGACCCTCGGTGTTGGTCTCGCCAGTGGCCGCCTTGATGGTGACGCCGCCGTAAAGGCCCTGCATCTCCTGCTGCCACTCCTCGACCATCTTCTGCTTGCGGGCCTCCTCGCCAGCGAGCGCCTTGGCCTTGTCGGCCATCGCGAACGCCGTCTCGAGAATCAGCAGCTTGTAGGCGGCACGGCCCCGGTAATAGACGGTCGTGAAGTCCGTGTCCCCGCCCTTCATCTTGTAGGCGCGGTCGAGCTGGCTCTTCGCCTGCGGAAAGCGATCCTTCTTGAAGTACAGGATCCCCTGCTCGCGGACTTCCTCGAAGCTCGAGGCCGCCGGGGCCTCCTCGGTGGCCTCCTGCGCCCGGACGGACTGCGCGGGCGCGAAAGCGCCGCCCACGCTCACCACGGTCGCCAGGTACAAACCTCTCATCCGGTGGCCTCCTTCGCCTCGGCGGCGAAACACGCGACCCAATGCGACGGTCCCAGGGGAACCGGACGCGGTCGCTCATTCGAACAACGGCTCAGAATGCCCAATCGTGCGCCGAGTTGGCAATCGGCGGCGTGCACACAGCCGGCGGGCGACGAACCGCCGCGGTCAGCCGGATCGAAGGGTCGAGCGCCGGCGGCCGCGGCGTCCGGTGCCGTCGAGTGCCGCCCCTCTTCGAGAAGATCGGCCGCCCGCATCAACTTGTGCGTATACGGATGGTGAAACGGGGCCCGCCCGAGTTCGGCGGCCGGCACCTCTTCGATGATTCGCCCCTTGAGCATGACCAGGACCCGCTCGCTGATCTTTCGGACGAGCCCCAGGTCGTGACTGATCAGGAGATACGCCAGGTCGGGGTCCTTGAGCGTCTTCAGGAGCTCCACCATCTGCTGCTTGATCGCGGCGTCGAGGCCGGACGTCGGCTCGTCGGCGACGATGAGCTTCGGGCGTGTCGCCAGGATACGCGCCAGACCGACACGACGACGCTCCCCACCCGAGAGACTCGCCGGCCGCTGCTCGGCGCGCGCGGCGAGACCGACCCGACCGAGGAGTTCGAGCGCCTGTGCCGCTCTGCCCGTCGCGTCGAGCTCGGGGCGGTGCAGCCGCAACGACTCGTCCATCATCTCGCGCACGGTCATCTTCGGGTGCAGGTTCGCGCTCTGGTTCTGAAACACCATCTGGAACTCACGCCGCATCGCCCGAAGCGCGCGGCTCGACGCCCGAAAGACGTCCTGTCCGTCGAAGCGCACGACGCCGGTGTCCAGCGTGGTCAAGCGGAGCAGAACCTTGCCGAGCGTCGTCTTGCCGCTGCCCGATTCACCGATCAGGGCGACGACCTCGCCCTTGAAGATGTCGATGTCGACACCGTCGATCGCGCGATTGATGGTCTTGCGGCGGAGCAGGCCGGCGCCACCGAAGGTCTTCATCAGACCGCGGCCCTCGACGAGGGTTCTGCGCTCGGCGACCGTCACGAGGCCACCTCACCGACCGGAAGATCTGCGGCGGCCAGCAACGTGGCCGTGTAGGGGTGCCGGCGGCCTCGACCCGCCTTCAGATCCTCGGCGGCCACGACCTCGACGATGCGACCGTGTCGCATCACGATGATCTCGCGGGCGAGGAAGAGCACCTCACGGATATCGTGCGAGATGTACATCATCGCGCGACGCTCGGCCGCGAGCAGCTCTTGAAAGAGCTCGACGATCTCCTGACGAACCGTCGTGTCGAGGCCGGTGGTGGGCTCGTCGGCGATCAAGAGTCGGGGCTGGCGTGCAAGCGCGATCGCAATCATCGCCCGTTGGCACATCCCCCCGGAGAGTTCGTGTGCATAGCTGGCGTGGACGCGGGCAGGCTCGTGCAGCTTGACCCGGGCCAACCAGTCGAGTGAGCGGCCGCGGACCTCGAGGCGTCCCAGTGTCGGCTCCGCCAGGCGGACGGACTCATCGAGCTGCGCCCCAATCGTCATCAGCGGATCGAGGGACTGCCGCGGGTTCTGGAAGACCGCGGTCATCACGCGGCCCCAGAGCGGTCGCCAGCGGCGCTGCACCAGCCGGTTCCATCGCCGGTCGTCCTTGCGGACCGGACCCCGGTTGGGGGTGGACACGACGGTCGGCAGGTCGGCGAGCAGCGCCTCCCGGCGATCATCGAGGACGAGGTCGATGCGACCGCCGACGACCCCGGGTCGACCGGGTACCAGCCCGAGAACGGCGAGCGTCGACAGCGTCTTGCCACTCCCGGACTCACCGAGGATGCCGAGAACCTCGCCTTGCTGAACGGAGAAGCTCACGCCGTCGACCACTCGACGGCGCCCGGCGCTGGTGTCGAACTCGATGACGAGATCGGAGACCTGCAGCATCGGCTCGGGCGTCGCGGTCATCGAATCGCCTCCTCGCCACGCCGGGCCGCGAGGTTTCCGAAGGCCAGGAATCCCGAGATCGTCAGGACGATCGCCGCCGCCGGAACGAGCCAGGGCCACGGCGCATCCGGGGGCAGCGACCGGACCTGAGCGACCATATTGCCCCAGGACGGATCGGGCTCCTGGACCCCGTAGTCGCCCAGGTACGAGAGCCCGGTCTCGACGAAGAGAACGTAGCCGAACACGTAAGCGGCCTGCCGCACCATGATGGGCCAGCACTGCAACCACAAAATGTGATACAAGATGACCCAAACCGAGTGAAACCCATGCGCGATGTGCGCAAGGATGTAGTCCTCGGAGCCGAGCGCCTCGACCTTGCGCCGGATGACGGCAGCGACCGTCGGAATGAAGAGTACGCCCGCGACGAACGCGATCAACGTCACCGACGGGTTGCGAATCGTGCAAACGAGAATGATGAAGACGAGGCGGGGCAGCGTGTCGAGCAGTTGAAGGGCGCCGACGATGACGGCTCGAACGGGTCCGGTCGCATAGCCGGCAACGGCGCCCGCCAACGCACCGACGAGCACTGCGATACCGGCCGCCATGAGCCCCGGGAGGAAAAAGGCCTCCGTGCCCTTCACGAGGCGCATCGCGATGTCCCGGCCCTGCTCGTCCGTGCCGAGAACGTGGGAAACCGACGGCACCTCGAGCACCCGGTCGTAGGAGACGGCATCGGCCGGCTCATACGGGATGAACGGCGCGACGACGCCGAGCAGCACGACGACCAGAACGATCGCGCCGCTCAGCCAGAGCCCGATTCGGGAGAACCTACCCATTCCGCGCGACCTCGCGAGGGTCGACGGCCGCACGGACCACGTCCGCGAGCAGATTCATCACGATGATCGCCAGCGTGAAGAGCACGCTGAGGCCCACGACCACGGGGAAGTCCCGTTGTTTGGACGCCTCGAGGAGCAGATAACCCGCGCCATCGAGCGTGAAGACGTACTCGACGATCACGACGCCACCGAGAACGACCGGGAGTCGCGCCGCGAAGGCCGAAACGAACGGCACGACGAGGTTCCGGAACGTGTGCGGCAGCGTCGAAGCGCCTTTGGCGCGAATCGCCGCGATGAACTGCGCGTTCCGGACCGCGAGAATCTCGGCCCGCACGGTGTTCAGCATGTCCATGAACAGCCCATCGCCGGCGACGAGCACGATTCCGGCGAAGAAGTAGGGCATCACGGACTCCGAGTAGATGGGAATCGGGTACCAGGGGGGCGTGTCATACCCTGCGTCTTCGACGAACCGCCGGACGAACGCATTCATCCCCTGGGAGAAGAAGATGGCGGCCACGAAGGCCGGCGCAGCCGTCACGAAGTACAGCGCGCCCGTCAGCAACTGCTGGCGAGGCGAAGGCTCGCCGAGGACCACGGCCAGCGCCGTCGCCAGAAAGAGGCACAACAGGAGGGCCCCCCCGCTGACGAGCAGCGTCAGCTTGAATGCCGGTCGCGCGATGGTCATCACCTGCTCGCCCGGGGCGAAAACGAGGGACTCGCCGAAGTCGCCCGTCGCCGAGCGCCCGAGCCACGTGACGTAGCCGGCGAGGGGCGGCTGATCGAGACCGAAGTCCGCCGCCAGCTTCTCTTTGACCTCCGGCGGCGTCCCCATGGGCGTGATGGCGTCGATGGCATCGCCGGGCGCCGACCGGATCGTGAAGTAGATCAGGAACGACGCGCCGACGAGCAACAGAAGACCTCCCGCGAGTCGACGCCCGGCCAAGAGGACCAGGCCGAGCAGGCGGTTCACGGGGAGAGCTCCCACTCCGGGAACGACGTGAAGTAGTAGAAGGGCTGGATGTAGACGTTCCGCACCTTCTTGCTGATGCCGGAGTAGATGTCCAGGGACCAGAGGAAGTAGTACGGGAGGTCCTGGGCGAGCAGCGCGTGGAGCTGCTTCATCATCTCCTTGTACTTCTTGTAGTCCTTCGTCGCTTTCGCGGTGTCGAGCAGCGTGTCGACATCCGCATTGTTGTATCCGATGAAGTTCATCGGTCCCTTGCTGTGGAACAGCGGGTAGACATCCTCGACCTCCTCGAACGACCAGATGTTCAGCGTCAGGTCGAACTTGCGCCGCGTGAACACCTGGTCACGGTAGCGGGCGTGGTCGACGTAGGTCGGCCGCGTCGTCACCCCGATCTTCTTGAGCTGCGCCTGAATGCCGAGGAAGAGCGCCTGATTGCTCGCGAGTTCCTTGTCCATGACGAACTCGAAGTCGAGCTTGAGCTTGCCCTTCATGCGCACGTCGCCCTTCTTCTTCCAGCCGGCGTCCTCGAGGAGCTGGTTGGCACGATCGAGGTCGACGGCGCTCTTCTCGACCTGGAAGTTGTAGAAGGGACTCGATTCGGTGAACGGCCCCGTGAGGATGTCGCCGCGGCCGAGGTGGGCTTCGAGGAGCTCCTCGCGGTCGATGGCGAGCCCGATCGCCTGTCGAACGGGGCGCTCGGCGAGGGCTTTGTTCTCGTGGCTGTAGGCCATGTACCACCAGGAAACGGTGTGATAGGGCTCGAGCACGACGGAGTCACTGTTCTCGAAGAGCGCGATGTTCTTGGGCGGCAGAAAGATGACGGCCTGAACACCGGCCTTCACGCCCGAATACTGGAGCAGGTTGATCTGGGCCGACTTGTCCGGCGTGTGCTGCATCTGCACCTCACCGATCTTGGCCTGGTTCCAGTAGTCGGGGTTCTGCTCGAGGGCGATGCTCCGCAGGCTGAAGCCGCCCTTCTTGAGGCGGAACGGCCCGGTCCCGATCGGCTCGCGGGCGAACTTGTCCTTGCGGCTGATGGCAGTGCTCGGGAATCCGTGTTTGGGGATGATCTTGAGCGAGATGAAGCGCTTCTCTGCCTCGGGGATCGGGCGCTCGAACGCGACGTGGACCCCGTATTGTCCTTCCGCGGTCACGTCCCGGATGAAGTTGAACTTGCTCTTGGCGTTGAAGATCGTCTTCGGGTCCTGGGCAGCCCGAATCGTGAAGACGACGTCTTCTGCCGTGAAGGGTTCGCCGTCGTGCCACTTCACGCCTTCCCGCAACACGAAACGAATGCCGCCTTGATCGTCGTCGACCTTCCAGGAGGTCGCGAGACCCTTGTCGACGTCACCGCGTTTGTTCTGGAAGACGAGGGAGTCGAAGATGAGCTCGACCATGCGGACGGCGCTCATGTCCTCGGCGAAAAAAGGGAGGAGAGAGGCGGGCCGCGTGTCCTCGGGGTAGTGGAAGGTCTGCTGCGCGCCGGCATCCGTCGCTGCGGATCCGACGAACAGGCCGAGGGCAATCGCGAGGCGACCGAGAGTGCGATGGAACATGGGACGAAGGACTCCTTTGGGACTCGATCACTGGCCCGACGCGGCGCCGCCCTCCTGATCCATCGCACGGATGGTCAGGACGTCACGCAGCATGTCCGCCGCAGCCGCGACCGCCGGAAAACGCTCGGCGAGACGGCTGAAGTACTTGAGGGCGACCCGGGGTCGCCCGATTCGAACGTTCTCGCGCGCTGCGCGTGCAAGCGCGGCGACGCCGTTGCGGGGAGACGGCGCAAAGGCCGCCCCCTTGTCTTCGGCGTTCTCGAGGTGTTTGAGCGCGACCTCCGGTGCGCCCGAGATGGAGGCGGCGTCGGCGAATCGCCGTTCGACCGCATCGGCGTACCGCTCGACGAGGTTGAGGGCGGCGACGTCCGCTGCCCCTTTGGCCTCCGCGCCGAGCGCGTCGATCTCGGCCCCGACGGTGCGGGCGAGCAGGGCGCGGTCATCGGGGAACGCGGCCCCGTCGAGGGCCTCGCCCAGCCCGGTACTCGCCCATGTCTTCAGGACCCGATGGCCAATGGTGTCCGTCGGGAGGGCGGCGACGTCGGCCTTGGCACCCGCGGCGTCACCGGCGCCGTGGCGCGCCCTCGCCAGCAAGGCTCGCGCCTCGAGTGCGAGATCGGCCGCCGTCAGGGCGTCCGTCAGGACCAGCTCCGCGAGCGGGGCATCGGCCGGAGGCGCTGCCACCAGCGGCTCGAGCGCGGCCTTCGCTTCGGCTGCCCGACCGAGCAGGAGAAGAGCCCGCGCCTTGTGCAGCGTCCCCCAGCCCGGGGCCGCGCCGAGTGCGTCGATCGCCCGGGCCGCATAGACCCGCGCGCCGAGATCGGCGAGCGCCGGATCGCGGAACGAGACGGACCCGTCGGCCGGTCCGACGACGACGTCCGGCGCATTGGGCGGGATGCGTTCGAACCGGGACACGGCCTCGGGAATGCGCCCCGCGGAGATGAGGGCTGCGACCGAAAGTCGCGCCGCGTACTCCGCCATCGCCCCCGCGGGAAGGGGTGCGTCGAGTCCCTCGACCTTGCCGGCGAGCAGCGCGGCCAGGGGGCCGGTGGCGCCGGGCTTGACAGCCGCCACGAGCGACGCGAGGGGCCCATCCGCCGCCAGTCCGGAGACGTCCAGCGGCTGGCCCGTGCGGGCCGCGAGTCGCGACAGCATCCAGGTGCGCCAGGCCGCGCCCTCCGCCCCACCGGCATCCGTCTTCGCCCGCGAGAGGCGCTCGGTGAGCACGGCGACGACATCGGCGACCGCTGCGTGTGCCGTGGCGAGCTCGATTGCGGCGCGCGCGGCGCCCGTGCGAATCGCCTCGGACGGGGTCCCGCCCTTGAGTGCGGCGTCGAACTCGGCGAGCGCACCCGCAGGATCCGAGGTGAAGAGTTTGCCCCACCCGGCGTTCGATTGCGCGAGCGTCCCGAGCGCCGACGCGTCCTTAGCGACCCCGAGAACCCAGCTCTCCCGCACGCGAGCGCGGTCCGCCGTGACGTCGACCGACGGGGCCGCCGGTGCACCGGGCGTGTTGCGCGGCGCCCGCTCCGAGCACCCGGGGACACCACAGACGAGGAGAGCGGCGGTCAGGGCGATCCGCCGGACGGAGGGCTTCATCCCGCTCAGAGCTCCAGGCCGTTCTTCATCTCTTCGAGTTTCTTCATCTTCGCCTCTGCGGACGCGACGCCGCCGGGGTCCGTCCCGCGGGCGATGGTGGCGTACCGCTCCCACTGGCGAAGGGCTTTGTCAATCAAGGACACGTTGGCCTTCTTCGGATCCTCGCTGTACTGGCGCTGGAACTCGAATTCGTACATCTCCGCGTAGAACTTGTACGCATCGTCCTTCAGGTCCGCGGGCAGGTTGCGGATGTTCTCGTCGACGCGTTGCATGGTGCTAAGCGCCTTCCGGACGTTGCTCGCCAGCCCATACGCCTTGGCGAGAGAGAGGAGAATCGTCGGGTCGCGCTTGTACCGACCACTCGTCGTCGCGACTTCGAGTTCCTCGGCCTGACGACGGTAGTCCTTGTTCTTGTGGTGGTAGTCGGCCATGAGGCGATGCGCCTCGTAGTAGCCCGGGTGCGTGCGATCGATCTGGCCGAGGAAGTCCATGTCGGCCCGCGTCAGGACCTTGGACTGGGCCAGGCGCCCCTGGATCTCCTCGAGCTTTCCGTCGATCTCCTCCTTCGACATCGCGGCCGCGCTCGGTCCGCCGGCAGACAGGGCGACGCCGCCCCGGGCCGCCTTCGGGTCGACGGTGTCTCCGCCATCGTTCATCAGGCCGCCGAGTTCGGTCGACTCGCGGGGGGCCTTGGGCGTCGCAACCCGGGGCGCTTCCGCTACGGGGGGAGGCGGCGGTGCCGCGGCGGGCTCGTCCGGGAGGAGGTCGTCGATACCGGGCGCCTCTTCCCGCGGGGGGGCGGCGGCAACGACCGGGGGCGGCGGCTCGCGCTCCGGCGGCGGCTCGAAGGCCGGCTCGGGCGCCAGTTCGACGGTACCAGGATTGGCCCGCGCCGCGCGCGGGGCGGGCGCAGGGGCGGCAGCGACCGCCCACGGATCGGGCTGTGCTTGGGCGGGGGGCGGCGTCGGCGCGGCCTCGGCGACGGCCGGCTCCGGGGCCGGTGTCGGCAACGGGGGCTCGGTCGCCGGGGCGGCCGCGACCTCGACGGGCGGTGGCGCGGCGCCTGCAGGCCCGTCGGCGACCGGTCCGGTTCGCAACGCCGACAAGAGGTAGACCTCGTCGTCCTCGGAGAACGTGCCCTTGTAGACCGCCGTCCCGGCGGCGGCGACGAACTGCGCGCCAGGGACCCCCGAGATCTTGACGAGGGCATCCCCACCCGGTCCCGTCTTCCCGACCGCGACATCGTTGAGCTTGATCGGCGTCCCTTCCGGTTCCGCGCGCACCATCAGGAGGAAGTCTCGCTCCGGGCGCTGGAGTTCGGCGCGGAAGTCGATCTGGAGGGGTCGCCCGTCGGCCGGGTACTGGATCTTGACCTGCCAGCGGCTCTGGTCGGGGTTTGGCGGGACACTGTAGCCATCCGGCGCCTCGACGTTGAACGTGAGCGTGTCGCCGTTCTTCGCCGGGTACTTCCCCGCGAACTTGCCTTCCTGGTCCGTGATGCCGAACTTCTTGTTGTTGATGTAGAACCGAACGCTTTCGACGGGCTTGCTCTGGAGGTCGACCGTCGAGACGTTGAGCAGGACCTCCTGCTGCGGCGGCGGGGCCGCCGGCTTCTCCTTGCAGCCCCCGAGGCCCAGCAGGGCCGTCACGCCGATCACGAGGAGTGCGGACGCGGTGCGCAGCGGCAGGAAGGCGGTCTGGGTGTTCATTGGTTGCTTCGCCCGTTCGATCAGTTGCCGATGACCGGCGTGGAGGTCGTGTCCGCTTCGAACTCTTTCTCCTGCGTCGGATCCGGGGCGGTCTCGTTGATGTCCGGCGTTCGCGGTGCGAGCGTGATGTCCGGCACCTTGGTCGGGCCGCCCTCGATGGTGACCTCGTAAGCCGCGTCCTCGAAACCGAACTTGCGGACCTTGATCTTGTAGACCCCGGCCGCGATCGGCTCCGTCTCCCCGGACTCGTTCAACCGCTGACGCAGCGTGAAGAACCCGCGGTTGTTGGTCATCACGACATCCGTCTCGGGCTCGGTGAAAATCTCGGCCTTCGACACGGCGCTGCCCTTCTGGTCGAGGACGCGCCCCGTCAGGGAGATCGGCTGTGAGCCGCAGGCGACGAGAAACAGAAGGGCGGCGATGAGGCCGGCCACGCGAGGGAACACGGTCATGGCAGCGCTCCTACTGCTTCATCCGCTGACCGATGACGCTCATCGCGTACTCGACGGTCAGGTCACGGGGGTCGAGATCCCGAAGGCTCGCGAGGTGGTCGTAGGCGTCCGTCAGTTTGCCGTCGACCGAGGCCTGGACGGCCTTGCCGAGGAGATCCTGCCGAAGCCTCGCGATTTCGGGCGCACCATTGGCCTGGGCGATCCGGTTGCCGATCTCCTGGAGAAGATCGGGGGCGTCGTTCTGGAGTTTGCGGCCGGTGATGAGCAAGTAAGCGCGGGCGTACTTTTTCAGGCCCTGCGAGAGCATCTCAGCCTTCTTGTCTGCTCGCGCCTTCGCGGCATCGTCGAGAAGCGCGCGCCCTTCGTCGGCCATCGCTTTTGCATCCTCTACGGGTCCGGCGAACGCAGAGCCGGCGGTCGTGACGACCCCCATGCCGAAGGCGAGCGCGCAGCAGACGAGCACTGAACGTGATGGACGCAACCGCATCGAAACTCCTTGGAAACCGACAGCCGACGTTAATTCACGGCCCGGGGAGAGTCAACGACCCCACCGGCTCACGGACGCGCCAGGGTCAGGTCGACGGTGCTTCCCGGAACCCCGAGGGTCGCGTCCTTCTCCTGGGGCGCGTATCCCGGTGACTCGACCTGGAAACGCGCGACCGTTCCATTCGATCCAAGGAGGGTCAAAGGTGTTCGTCCGATCTCCTTGCCGTCGAGCCGTACGGTCGCCCCCGTGGGTTCGGACCGAATCGTCGCCGCACCGAGTTCGCCGCTTCCGGAGGGCGGCAACCGGACGTGAATCCATGCCTCACCCTTCGTCTCGTCGAGTCGGGCTCGCCAGGAGCTCTTGCCCTTCGAAAACTGAAGCGTGTGTGCATCCCCGGCCGGGGTGAACGGGTGGTCGAGGGGCGTCTCGCCGACGAAGAGATTCCGGTTGAAGACCTCGACCGCGCTCGGCTCGCTCGAAAGGACGAGTTTCGGAGGCGTCAGCGGTGCGTCCGGCTCGCCGCTCCCGAAGGGATCCAGCAGAACGACCCCGACCACCGCCCCCGTCGTCAGGAGCACGGCCGCGCCGATGGCCAGCCACGTCTTCAGGCCACTTCCCCCGCCCCGCACCGGACCGCCCGCCGGCAAGCCGACCGCGGTCGGTCGCGGGTTGATCTCTCGCGGCGGCGCCTTGACGACGGGCAGCGCGGGTGCCGGCGGGTCGCCGGGGGGCTTCTGCGCGGCGGGCGCCGGGGTGGTCGACGCGCCCGTCCCCGCGGGCGCGGGCGGCGGCGCCGGGTGTCCCATCAGCGTGCGCTTCTCGGAGGCCGCCGCTGGCGGGGGTTTCGCGGGCGAGACGGGGGGCTTCGGTTCCGACGCCCGAGGCGGCGGAGCCTTGGACTCCGGCGGTTCGAATCGCTGGACCGGCATCCCGGTGCGCGTCGCCTTCGGCTCGACCGTCGCAACGGGCGCCGGAGATGAGGGTCGACTGGCGGCGCGCGCGGCCGCCTCGACGTCCGCGATGGGCACGATGCGGGAGGGTTCGACCTCCATCAGCTCGCCGTCGTCGAGCTCGAGCATCGTCGACTCTTCGGCCCGGGCGCTCAGGCCCGTCGGGATGATGCCACCGCCGCCGAACGTGTCGACGCTCGGCCCCATCATCACCCCGTCGTCGAGCTCGCCCTCCTGGCTCGCGTCTCCCCCGTCGTCCGTCTCGAAGAGCGTCCTTTCTTCGGCCGCTGGCGTGGGCTGGGGCTCATCGCCGAATTCGAGGAAAGTCCGCTCGTCGTGAAACGACTGCGACTCGACGGAATCGCCCCCGGCGTCGACGAGGACAACGGGGGGCGGTGCGACCGGGCGGGAGACATTCTCGTCCGTCGGTCGCGTGTCGGGCTGGGAGCCGGCCCGACCGGCGCGCGCGGCGAGCTGGGCGGGAACGGCGTAGAATCCACTGTTGAACTTGTAGTTCTCGAGCGCCTCGAGGAACTCGTCGGCCGACTGGTATCGAGCGCGGCGATCCTTCTCGAGCGCGCGCAAGACCGTCCGTTCGAGTTCGACGTTGATTTCCGGACGCAAGGTCCGGAGCGCCGGCGGGAGATCCCGCAGGTGCGCCATCATGACCTCGACGGGCGTCGGCGCGACGAACGGCAGTCGGCCGGCGAGCAACTCGTAGAAGATGATGCCGAGGGAGTACAGGTCGGACTGGGGCTCGACGGGCTTGCCCCGGATCTGCTCCGGGCTCATGTAGTTCGGGGTCCCATAGATCTTGCCGGCCATCGTCAGGCCGCCCTGGTACCCCTCGACGCCATCCTGGACGGCCGTGAGCTTCGCAATGCCGAAGTCGAGGACTTTGACGAAGTCGCGGTCCCCTTCCATCTCCGTCAAGAAGACGTTGTCGGGCTTGAGATCGCGGTGGACCATGCCCATGCGGTGCGCTTCGGCGATCGTGCGCAACGTCTGCGTCATGATCTTCACGGCACCGTCGATCTTGAGGGGCCCGACACGACGCAGGCGCTGCTTCAGCGTCTCGCCCCCGAGGAACTCCATCGCGATGTACAACAGTCCGTCGACCGTCTGCCCGAAGTCGTGAATGACGATGGCATTCGGGTGCTTCAATCGCGAAGCGAGGTACGCCTCGTGGCGGAACCGCTCGACCGAAATCGGGTCACCGCGCTGGTCATGCAGCAGGATCTTGAGGGCGACGACCCGATCGACGGAGATCTGGCGAGCCTTGTAGATGGCCCCCATCCCGCCCTCGCCGAGCTTCTCGAGAATCTGGAAGCGGTCGTCGATCACCGCACCGAGAAGCGAGTCTGCCGAAAATTCGTCGCGCGACATGCAGCTCCTGTGAGGACCGGGTCGGATATTAACCCAGCGCGGCGGGAGTGCAAACCAGGAGTGCGGCCCGTTTCGACGCCGGATCGCCCTTCGGACGCGTTGACCCGCTACGCCCTCCTTGTATAGATCGAGGCATACAGAAACCTCTCGGAATGTTCCCGCTCCATGAAGATCCCCTCGTTCGGGCTTCGGATGGCCCTCTCCGCCTTCGCGATTCTACCGGCGGCCTGTGGCTCGTCGGATGGCTCGACATCCGATGCGCCCGAGGACGCGGCCGTCCCGGACGTCGGCGCGGGCGGCGCCGGTGGAACACCTGCGGACGCCGGCGGTGGCGGCGGCGGTCCTGGAGAGTGTGCCGCCGGCGACCGTCGTTGTTCGGAGGCCGGACTCCCGGAGCGGTGCGTCAACGGACGCTTTCGCGCGGACGATCCCTGCGCGCCGAACGAGGTCTGCACCGAGGGCGCCTGTGCGGTCCCCATGCTTTGCGAGCCGGACACCACCCGGTGTGCCGACGCCCGGACGCTCGAGATCTGCAGCCCCGACGGCACCTCCTGGATCGCCACGGAGTGCGAGGGCAGCTGCAACGGGGCCGGCGAAACGGCAACGTGTGGTGACGTGGTCTGTGCCGCCGGCGAGCGGACCTGCTCCGGCGACCAGATCGTCATCGCGTGCAAGCCCGATGGCACCGGCTTCGAGTTCGCCGAGAACTGCAACGGCGCGCGGACGGCCCGACAGTGCGACCGGGGCGAGTGCCAGCCCATCTGCAAGCTGACCGAGAAACTCAAGACGAACATCGGGTGCGACTACTGGGCGGCCGATCTCGACAATGCCTTCGTTCCGGGTGGCGAAACCGGATTTCTCGACGCCGCCGCCGAACAGTACTCGGTCGTCGTGTCCAATCCGCACCCCGAGTTCACCGGCGAGGTCTCGGTCTACAACAACGAGGACGTCGTCGAGACCGCGGTCGTCCCCCCGCTCGGCCTGCACGTCTTCAACCTCCCCCGGCGGGACGTCGACGGGACCATCCTGGCGGCTCGCGCGTATCGCATCCGGAGCAGCATTCCGGTCGTGGCGTACCAGTTCAATCCGCTGCAGAACGAGGACGTCTTCAGCAACGACGCGTCCCTGCTGCTCCCGAGCCACGTCCTCGGCAAGAAGTACTTCGTGATGACCCGTGAGCAGAGCTTCGACCGCCTGCGGGGCTACCTGACCGTCATCGGGATCAACGAAGAGGCGCCGACGCGCGTCCGCGTCACCGTCACGGCCCCGACTCGCCCGGGGGTGGGCGGCATCCCGGCGCTCGCGCCCGGCGAGACGTTCGAGGCGAGCCTGAACCAGTTCGACACCCTCAACATCGAGACCAACGCCCCCGGCGCGGATCTCACGGGCTCGATCATCGAGGCGGACAGCGAGGTCGTGGTCTTCGGTGGCAGTGAAGCCGCCAACGCGCCCAACACCAACCACTGCGTGAACGTCGACCCGGCCACGGGCGAGGGCGTCTGCGAGTACAAGACCGACGTCACCTGCAGGACGAACTACGACTGCAACGACGCGCGCTTGAACACCTGCTGTGCCGACCACCTCGAAGAGCAGCTCTTCCCGGTCGAGACGCTCGGCAAGCACTACATCGGGACCAAGAGCTTCGACCGCGGCCTCGAGGACGACTACTGGCGCATCCTGGCCGTGGAGGACGGGACGAAGATCGAGACCGTCCCGCCGCAGGTGCCCATTCCCGAGCTCAACGCGGGTCAATGGTTCGAGTTCGGCAGCCGGGAGCACTTCGAGATCCTCAGTGACAAGCCGGTCATGGTCGGCCAGTTCCTGGCGAGCGAACAGGCCCCGGATCCCAACCTTCGCGATTTCGAGGAGCCCGGGGACGCCGGCACGGGCGATCCGTCGTTCATCCTGGCCGTCCCCGTCGAGCAGTTCCGACCCGACTTCGTTTTTCTGGTCCCGGACAAGTACGCCTACAACTACGTCTCGTTGATCGCCCCCGTCACCGCCGCGATCGACTTCGACAACGGGCCCGTCCCCGGGACGTTCGAGCCCGTCGGGGCCGGCGACGTCTGGCAGATCGCGCGATTCCCGGTCGGGGCGGGCGTGCACTTCATCCTGTCCGACGAGCCACTCTCCATCATCGTGTACGGATACGATCAGTACGTTTCGTACGGATATCCCGGTGGTCTGAACCTCGACGTCACGGCGGAGCTCGAGCAGTGACGCCGCGCCCACGACGCGTCCACCCCCGTCTCGGAAGGAGCGTGCCCATGCGGGCGATCAGCATCCTCGCGTTCTTGTCCGTACTGGTCGTCGGCTGTGAGGGCGAGCCCCCCGGCGAGAACACCCGCGCGCGGTGCACCGACTCGGTGGACAACGACGGGAACGGGCGGTCCGACTGCGACGACAAAGCGTGCGCCGCATTCTGCCGCCCCGGCGAAGACGTCGGAATCGACGTCGACGATGTCGGGGGACCGCCGGATCAGCCGGATGGCGGGCGTACGGACGCGGCCACCGAGACCGACGGTTCCGCCCCGCCGGCGGACGCTCGTGTCGGCACGGACGACGCCAACGTGATCGTGGTCCCCGATGCGGGCGAGGTCTTCCAGCCCTTCGGGATCAACAGCGTGGTCCCGAACCGCGGCGTCACGGCCGGCGGCACCCAGGTTCGCATCATCGGAACCGGATTCAAGAACGACGCCGTGTTCCTGTTTGCGAACCAGTTCGAGTGTCGAGACCTCGAGATCGAGAGCCAGAACCGCGCGACCTGCACGACCCCGCCGGGTGAACAGGTCGGGCCCGTCGACGTCCTCGGACAGCAGCCCTCGAGCGATCCGTTCGCCCGACCGGGAACGATGGAGCAAGCGCAGCTCACGGCCGGCTTCACCTACTTCGACCCCGTCACGGTCTCCACGGTCACCCCCAACCGGATTCCCCTCCGCGGCGGGGTTCAGCTCACCCTCCGTGGGACTGGCCTCGTCGAGGGGACCGAAGTCCGGGTGGGCGAGGCCGAGGCGCTGAGCCCCGAGTACGTCGCGCCCGACGAACTCCGAGTCTTCGCACCGGCCGGCCCTCCGGGCTTTGCCGACGTCTCCGTTTCGAACTTCAACGGCAGCGACACGCTCGTGCGGGCCGTCTTCTACTACGAGGACCTCGAGCTCCTGGCGGTCGACCCGGGGGCCGGCCCCCTCGCCGGTGGCAATGAGGTCACGCTGACCGGCCGCGGTCTCGTAGAGGCCACGATGGTCACGTTCGGCGACGCGGCCGCGGCTGTCCTCGAAGCGCGCGGGGATCACACGGGGTTGACGGTCACGGTCCCGCCGGGCGCAACGCGCGGTCCCGTGGACGTGACCGTCACGAACGACAACGGCACGTCCGTCCTGCGCGGCGGTTACGTCTACTTCGATCCGGCCGACGATGCGCTCGGAGTCGACGGCGTCGCGCCCGCGAGCGGACCCGTGGAGGGGGGGAACACCGTCTTCGTCGCCGGTGCGGGCTTCGGTGCCGACGTCGAGGTCACGGTGGCCGGCCGGGCCGTCCCGTGCGAGCGCCTCGACGAGCACGTGCTGCGATGCACGATGCCCCCGGGCGATCTGGGACCCGCGGACCTCGTCGTCCAGTCCGGGGGGCGCTCGGTGGAGATCCCGGACGGCTACACCTACTACGAGAGCCTGGAGATTCTCGCCGTACGCCCGGAGGCGGGCGCCGTCGCCGGTGGCACCTTCGTCGCGCTGACCGGCCGAGGTTTCGTCGACGGCATGACGGTCGATCTCGGCGGCATCGAACTCGTCGACCTCCGCATCGTCGGCGACGGGCGGGCCGAGGGTCGCACGCCACCCAACACGGCCGGGCCCGTCGACGTGCACGTGACGTCTGCGTTCGCCCGCGCGACGTTGCCGGCGGGGTACACCTACTTCGACCCCATCTCCCGGTTTGGCGGGGTCTGGGGCGACGACATTCGCGGTGCGGTCAACGTCACGACGATCCACGCCACCACGGGCGCTTTCCTCGAAGAGGTCGCCGTCATGGCGATCTCCGAAGAGGCCAACGTGCGCATCGAGGGCCTGACCAATGCGCAAGGCCAGGTCGTGCTCTCCGAAGAGGGCCTCCGCGGGCCGTTGAACATCACGGCGGCCAAGGAAGGCTTCGAGGTCACGACCGTCGAAGACGTGGTCACCCAGAACGTGACCATCTACCTGACGCCCAACACCTCCGAGATGGGGCCGCCACCACCGGGGGTCGCCCCGGCGATCCTGCGTGGGAACGTCAGTGGGCTCGACCTCCTGCCGAAGCCGGACCGGGAGAGCAAGGTCAACGTCATCGTCGTCGAGACGACCCACAGCACCCCCTACAATCGGCCTTACCTGCCGCCGCCGGGTCCCGGGGGACTCCTCTTCGAGGACGGCCCCTTCGAGATCATCGCTCGACCGGGCGAGCTGGCCATCGTGGCGACGGCCGGCGCGCTCGACCGGGCGGTGCTGACCCAGTACGAGAACGGCGAGCTCGACTACTGGTCGATGCGGCAGTCCCTCGAACCCGCATCGATGGGGCTCCGTCGGTTCATCTCCGCGAGCCCCGGTATCGAACTCGACGGCCTCGACGTCGAAATCGATCACCCCATGGACCTGGAATTGCCCATCGACCTGGACAATCCCCCGGCCGGTGGGGCCGGTGGTCCCGAGTACTATGCCGCCCTCGTCCGTCTGAATCTCGGCGCCGAGGGCTACTGGGAGATCGACACGCAGGCCTTCGATTTGCAGCCGGCGTTGCTCATGCCGCGGCTGCCTCGCCTCGACGGGTGGGACGCCGACATCACCTACTACTTCTTCGGGCTCGCGATTTCGGCCACGAACTCACAGACGCCGATGTCGATCACCGTCGAGGAGACCCGCGACGTGGAGGGCGGCGTGCTGATCACCCCGTTCGTCGCAGCACCGTTCCTGGTCGATCCGCTCGATGGTGCGGCGCTGGCCGACACGCGCATCGTCGACTGGGACACGTTCTCCGGCTTCGACGGCCCGATCGATCCGCCGGACGGCAACCTCGTCCTCATCGAGGAGCCGAGCTTCCCCGCACCGAAGCCGATGTGGCGGTATGTGACACCGGGGCCCGTGTCGGAGTACGAGATTCCGGAGCTCCCCGAGGCCGCCGGTGGCGCGGGCCTGAGCGCCGAGCTGAACATCCTGACCATCATCCCCTTCCGGGTCGACGGGCGCTTCGACTTCGGCGAGTTCACCTACGACGAGCTCAGCCAGTTCCGATGGAAGGCCTGGGCGGTCCACTCGACCGTCTTCACGCCCTGACCTCACGCCACGAAGAGGAACTCGTCCGGCTCACGCAGCCCATGGCTCGTGAAATACGTCCTGAGGCCCGCCCGACGGCCCGCTTCGCCAATCGCCACCAAGACCAACGCGCCGTCGCCGAGTCGGTCGCGGACGGACTCGAGGGTCGTGACCGGGACCCCGGCGATGCGCTGACCGATGCGGCGCGGATTGATGTCCAGAAAGGCGTCGGGCGTTCGACCTCGACGCGTCAGCGCCCGCGCCATCCGTTTGCCGTCGTCGCCCGTGCCGGCGATGAACACCCGTTCGCGTGATGCGAGGGGTCCGCTGCACAGGTGCGAGGCCTTGCACGCCGCAATGGCCTCGGCAGAACAGTGAGCCGCCGTTCGGGTCAGGCGCGCGCCATGGTCGCGCCAGAAGGTCAGGACCGCTGGCACCTTGCCGACGGGGGCACCGGCCGCCATGAGGCGCAACCAGAGATCGTAGTCCTCCGGCCAGCCGACATCCCGATACCCGCCCACGGAGAGGACGGCCTCTCGATCGAGCAGGACCGATGGATGGACGAACGGGCTCTCGACGAACCGCTCCGCCAACAGCGATGCGGGCGTCAGCAGCGGACGCCCGAGCCGACGACCGCCCAGCCGAAGCGTCGCGCAGCGTGGAGTTGACGTTGCAGGCGCTCGGGGTGAACGACGTCGTCGGCATCGAGGCGCGCCACGGACGGCGCCCGCGCGAGCGCGAGACCGAGGTTCAGGGCCGGCACCAGACCCCGCGCCTCGGTACGCATCCATCGGCGCGCCGGGTGCCCCGCCGACCAGGCCTGGAGGAGAACGGGGGTCTCGTCACGGGAGCCGTCGTCCACCACCACGGTCTCGAACCGAACGCCCCGGCTTCGATCGAGGGATGCCAGCGCCTGGGACAAGTACCCGGCACCATTCCGGACCGGGACGACGACGCTGACCTCGGGGACCTCGATTTTCTCGGACCGTGGTAGAGTCGCGCCCATGAGCCGACGCCGTCCTTTCCTGCATTCCGCCGGACGCCCGGATCGCCCGGGCGTCTCTCTGACGTTGACGCTCCTCTTCGCCATCCTCCTCGGCGCCTGCGGCGCGGAGAAACCCCGGGGTGAGCGCAACGTGCAGTATCGCATTCAGCACGCCGAATCGCCCGACACCCGAATGGCCGACCTTCACGGCCATCTGGCGGACGAGGAGGTTCGCCGGGTGATT
The DNA here is from genome assembly GCA_023150895.1 of Myxococcota bacterium. Taxonomy (GTDB): domain Bacteria; phylum Myxococcota_A; class Bradymonadia; order UBA7976; family UBA1532; genus CAINDO01. Next base: position 149,334 of record JAKLJY010000001.1, read on the forward strand.
GAAGAACAGCGCGCCGGCTTCAACAATTGCTTTCGGCAATCGCCGGACGCCTTCATCAGCGGCAACGTCGAGCTGACCTTCATCGTCCGGGAGACCGGCCGTGTCGCCGACGTCTTCGTGTCGAAGAGCAGCCTCGGCGCATTGCCGGCAGAGGACTGTCTGGTTCAGACGGCCCGGTTCCTGGAGTTCCCGGCGCCCCATGGCGGCAAGGCGAGATTCGCCTTCCCGTTCGAGTGGAACGAGCCTGCCCGGCGACTCTCCGAGCCCGTCCCGGTCGACTGGGGGTATGCCGTCCTGGCCAGCAACCGCGAGCGCTTCGAGCGCTGCCGGTCGAAGCACGACTTCCAGGCCCCCTTCAATCTGCTGATCTACGTCGGACGACTCGGGACCGTGCTGAGCGCCGGGTTCGACTCCGGCCTGCCGCCCGGAAACGAGTTCCCTTCCTGTGTCGTCGACATCGTGAAAGGCCTTCGGTTTCCGAACCCGGGCAACCGCATCGTGCGGTACCGCTCGCTCGTCGAACACTTGCCCGACGACCTCACGCCGATGAACAAGGACATCGACTGAGACGCCGTTCGCGGCTTTCTCAGGTGGCGCCGGCGAGGTTCTTGCGGAGAATGTCGCGCACATAGCGCGCGACCACCGACACGGCGACGCAATTCATCAGGAAATGGCGCAGCCGTCCGCGATCGATCGTCTTGTAGCCGTTGTAGAAGACGAGGTCGCCGAGATAGAGACGCAGGCTCTCGCCCTCGCCGGTGAGGCCTGGGACGCCTTCCTCGACATCACCGTGCGCGAGCGCCTCGAGGAATCCCGGCAGGCAATACTGGGCGGCGAGCGGGTTGCCCTGCGCATCCATCAACGTGCCCGCGTGATAGAATCGCAAAATCGCGGGCTCACGCCCGATCTTCTCGATCGTCGTCTCGACGCGCGGGCTGTTGCTGAAACTGACCACGAGGTCCGGTGAGAGGAGCGTCGACGCGGTCGGGAGTTCGCGGGCGACGTGACAGACGAGCTCCGGGAGCCCCGAGGGCTGCTTGTGCATTCGAAGCAGCGCCCAGAACCGGCTCGGGTAGATGTTGAACGGCTCGATGAGGCCGCGAAACGGCATGAAGGACAGGGCGGTCCAGGCCACGAGGTTGTCTTTGCGACCGCCCGGCGCGATGGGCCGATACACGATCTGGAGGTCTTGAACGTCCTGAACCAGGGCGTGCTGCACCTCGCCGTTGAAGAGCGCGTCGGTGCCGCCTTCCAGCAGCTCCCGAATCTGCTCGCTGATGTCGCGTAGTCGCATGGATTCTCCTCTGAACGGACGGCCAGAGATACCCACCCGGACCGTGAACGTCAACATTGGACGCGTTCTGATATGATGCCGCGCCATGCGCGCCGGACAACGATTTTTCCCCTTCATTCTCGCGGCCCTGGCCGGATGCGGCGGGTCACCGCCATCGCCGGCCCCGTCCCTCTCGACCGTACAGCCGCCGTCCCGAACCCCGCCGTCGATCTCCAGCGCGTCGCCGACGGCCCTCGGCGCCGAGGTACCCGAAGCGGCGGACGTGAGCGACATCGTCGCCCGGTACCGGGACGAGCTCGGGGCCAAACTCTCCGTCCCGGTGGCACGGGCCGAGTCCGACATCACCCCCACCGGAGAGCCCTCGAACGCGCTCGGTCAGTTCGTCGCCGACGAGATGCTTGCGTACCTGAAGGCGGCGCCCGAGAGGTCCGCCGACCTCTTCATCACCAACGACGGCGGCCTGCGCACGCCGTTGTACGGTGGCCAGATCCTGCTTCGCCACGTTTACGAGGTCATGCCGTTCGACAACGAACTGGTCATCATCGAACTGGACGGCACGACGCTGGGGCGCATCTTCGACCTCGTTGCGCAGAAGGGTGGCGAGCCGATCGCCGGCGCGCGCCTCCTGATCGACCCCGTTGCCGGACGTGCCACGGGGGTGGAGATTGCAGGTCACCCCCTCGAGGCGGCGCGACGCTACCGGCTCGGCACCACGGACTACCTGGCCGAATCGGGCTGGCTGCACGCCGCCGTCGACGGGCTTCCCATTCTCCGGACGGGCATTCTGATGCGGGACGCGATCGTCGAAGGTCTTCGCGCTCGAGACGCGCGGGGCGAAGTCGTGCGGCCTTCCGTCGACGACCGGATTCGCCTCGCCCCGGGCGCTTCGTCCCCTTCGAAAGGTGCCTATCCATGAACGACGCGCGATTGCCTCCGACTCGGCGCGCCGTGCTCGGTTCGCTCGGTACACTCGCCGGCGCCGCGCTCCTCGCGCCGCGCGTCGCGCGAGCAGACGCGGCGACGTCGCGGGTCACGCTTCTCCACACGAACGACACCCACTCCCGCCTCGAACCGTTCGAAAAGGGCAAACTCGCGGGCCTCGGCGGAATCGCACGCCGCGCGACGCTCATCCGTTCGCTCCGCGCACGCAATCCCCACACGCTGGTGCTCGACGCGGGCGACACGTTTCAGGGAACGCCCTACTACAACGCCTTCGCCGGACACGCTGAGTTCGAAACCATGAGCGCGGCGGGGTACGACTGCGTCACCCTCGGCAACCACGACTTCGACAAGGGCGTCGACGCGCTCGTCTCTGCGATGACGAAGGCGCGGTTCGCGTTCGTGTCTGCAAACTACGACATCGACGCGCCCGGCCTCCGCGCGCGGGTCGTCCCACACGAGGTCCGCACCATCGGGGGCCGCCGCATTGGCCTCTTCGGCCTGGGCGTCAGTTTCGCGGGACTCGTGTCCGGCAGCCTGCACGCCGGGGTCCGATACCAACCTCCGGTCGCGACGGCCCGCGCAACCGTCGACACCCTGCGACAAGCGCACGGCGTGGACGCGGTAGTGCTTCTCTCGCACCTCGGGTACTTCGGACACGGCGCCGAACCCGGTGATGTGGAGCTGGCGGAAGCCGTGCCGGGCATCGACGTCATCATCGGCGGGCATACCCACACGTTTCTCGATGCGCCCCACGTCGTCCGCCACCGGACCGGCGGACAGACCGCGATTGTCCAGGTCGGTTCGAGCGGCACGCACCTCGGGCAGGTCGACTTGCTGTTCGGGCCGGGCGCGCAGGTCGAGACGCACGCGAGGTGGCATCTCGTCGACGCGTCGTCACGACCGACGTAAGTAGACGTAAGAAAAGGTACGCCCCCAGCAGGATTCGAACCTGCGACCCCAGGTTTAGGAAACCTGTGCTCTATCCGACTGAGCTATGGGGGCGCAGCGCGCCGCGTGATCAGTACTTCAGCAGTGCGTGGACGGGCCGCGGCGCCAGTCGCTCGACGCCGCCGAGCGCCGTCAGTTCGATGAGGACGAGAACGCCGGCGACCGACGCGCCGAGCCCCTCGACGAGGCGGCAGACGGCGTCGGCCGTCCCCCCCGTCGCCAGAAGGTCGTCGACGATCACGACCCGATCACCCGGTCGGAAAGCGTCGGCGTGAATCTCCAGGGCGTCGGTCCCGTACTCGAGCGCGTATTCCGCCCTGCGCGTCTCCCGGGGGAGCTTGCCCGGCTTTCGAGCGGGCACGAAGGGAAGCCGCAGGCGATGCGCCACGGGGACGCCGAGGATGAAGCCGCGCGACTCGATGCCGATGACGTGCGTCGGGCCGCTCAGGCTCGCGACGCCGACGAGCGCATCGACGACCTTGCCCATGGCCTCCGGGTGACCGAGCACCGGCGTAATGTCACGGAAGAGAATGCCGGGCTTCGGGAAGTCCGGGACGTCCCGAATGAGCGCCTTGATGTCCGTCATGGAGGCTACCGTGCGGGCAGGTGGATGAGGGGATCGACCGCGTTCGCGTCGATTCGGATCTCGAAGTGCAGGTGAGGTCCCGTGCTTCGACCCGTGCTGCCGACCTCAGCGATCGGCGCACCTTGCCGCACGGTCTGGCCCTCGTCAACCAGGATGCGGCTGTTGTGGGCGTACACGGTCAGGCATCCGCCCGGGTGCTCGATGATGACGAGCTTGCCGTATCCCCCATCCGAGGCCTCGGCGAAGACGACCTCTCCATCGGCGGCCGCGTAGATCGGTGTCCCTTCGGGCGCGGCGATGTCGATCCCCTTGTGCGGGCGCCCCCAACGCTCGCCGAAGCCACTGCTGACGACGCCTTCGGTCATCGGCCAGGCGAGCGCGGGAAGCTCGGATCCGCCGCTCTTGGGCGGGATCGTCGGTGCGCCGGACTTCTTCGGCAGCCGACGGACGACCTCTTCGACCCCGTAGAGAAAGAGGCGTTGCCCGACCTCGAGGTGGTCCGGGTCGACCAGTCCGTTGAGTTCGATGATGTCGTCTTGCGCGACGCCGTAGCGGGACGCGATCGCGCTGACGGTATCGCCCGCCGCCACGACGTACCAGCGCCCGACGAGCTCGTCGGGGGCTCGGCTGTCCGGCCGCGCTCCGCACCCGCAGCCGAGCATCAGAGCGAGCAGGACCCCGCGAAACCCCGAACGCGGTCGCTTCACACTCGGTCGTAGCCAGGGAGTTCGACGTGGCCCCACGCCTCGAGGAGAGCGTGATGGGTCAGGTCGAGCTGCAGCGGGGTGATCGCCGCGATCCCGGCCTCCACGGCGTCGCAGTCCCCGCCCTCGACGGGGTAGTGCTTGATGTCGCTGCCAATCCAGTACATGGCGCGCCCCCGGGGGTCCTGCTGCTCGATGACGCGGTGTCCATAGTCGCGGTGCCCGCCGCGCGCCCAGCGAAACCGGGTCACGGGCGCGCCATCGGTGTCCGGCACGTTGACGTTGAGGAGCGATCGGGCCGGGAGCCCGTGGGCGAGGACGTGCCGCGCGACGGCGACGGAAAAGTGCGCCGCCGGCATGAAGTCCCTCGGCTGGCGGGCGGACACGCTGACCGCGATCGACGGGACGCCCATGATGGTCCCCTCCATCGCGCCCGCGACCGTCCCCGAGTAGGTCACGTCGTCACCGAGGTTGGGCCCGTGGTTGATGCCGCTGACGACGAGCGCCGGTCGACGGGGCAGCAGCGATTGGATCGCCAGGAACACGCAATCCGTCGGTGTGCCGTCGGTGACGAAACGGCGGGGCCCGGCCTGCCGGACGCGGAGGGGGTTCGTCAGCGTGATCGCGTGGGACGCCCCGGACCGTTCGCGATCCGGAGCGACCATCCAGACCTCGCCGACATGCTCGAAGGCAAGCGCGAGGGCTTCGAGGCCGCGCGCTTCATATCCGTCGTCGTTGGTCACCAGGATGAGCGGGCTTGCGTCCATGTCGACCCCAGAAAAAACGAAAGGCCGCGAGGCGATCGCCTGCGGCCTTTCCGAGTCGGGGTGAGAGGATTTGAACCTCCGACCACTTGCACCCCATGCAAGTGCGCTACCAGGCTGCGCTACACCCCGAAACGCGGTGCGCAAGTTAGTTTGCGCACACCCCGATGTCAACCAGAATCCCGCTCGACTTTTTCTTCGACCGTCGATTTCAGCCCCGTGAGGACGCCGCGCAACGAGGTGGCCAGATCACGGAGGCGTTTCTCTTCGGCCATCGCGCGACGGCGCCAGAAGAACGACTCCTCCGTGGACGCGCGAAGCTGCTTCTCGAGGCGGGCGATCCGCGCCCGAAGCCCCTCGAGTTCGACCCCGGCGGCGTCCAGGCGGGCGGTGGCATCGTCCCGGGCGGCGGCCGCTTCGCCCGGCTCGGCGTCCAGGACGGCCTGAACGGAAATCTCGCCCTTCGAGAGCAGGGCGCGCGCCCCGGCGAGCGTATAGCCCCGGTCATGCACGAGGAGCTGAATGCGCCGCAGCAACTCGACATCCGCGCGGGCGTAGACCCGATGCCCGTTCGGGCTCTTTTCCGGCCGAATCTGGGGGAACTCGCTCTCCCAGAACCGGAGGACCGACGTCCGGACCCCCACGAGTTCGGCGACCTCGCCGATCTTGAAGAAGTGCTTGTCGGGAATGGGTGGTAACGCGGAGGCCCGCTTCACGGGTACCTCAGGGGTTGATGGCGTTCTTGAGGACCTGGGAGGGCTTGAAGGTCAGCACTTTGCGGGGTGCGATCTTGATTTCGTCGCCCGTCTGCGGGTTGCGACCGACGCGTTCCTTCTTCTGCCGCACGACGAAGTTGCCGAAACCGCTGATTTTGATCTTCTCACCCTGTTCGAGGGTGTTCTTCAAGGTCTCGAAGACGAGCTCCACAATCTCGGCGGACTCTTTCTTCGAGAGCCCGCCCAGGTTGTCGTAGACCTTCTCGACGATGTCGGCCTTGGTCATCGAGTCCTCGCTCGCGCTCAGCGCTGGATGCCACCGAAACGATCGACGAGGTGGCCCACCAGCGCAGCTTGCGCCGCACCGACTTCGTCGTCCGTCAGGGTTCGATCCGGCGCCCGGTAGGTGATCGTCAGCCCGAGGCTGAAGTGCCCCGGTCCGACGGAATCCCCTTCGTATACGTCGAAAATCTCTACGTTGTCAATGACTTGCACGCCGAGGCCGGCGGCGGCCCGGAGCACGTCCGCGGCCTGCGTGCCTTTCGGCAACTGCAACGCGACGTCTCGCCGCACCGCCGGAACCCGAGTGAAGTCCACGAACCGGGCAACGCCGGGCGCCGCGTCGACCAGGGGCCCGAGATCCATCTCTGCGACGAACAGCGCGCCTCCGAGGCCGAGGTCGCGGGCCAGCCGCGGGTGCAGTTGCCCGACGAGGCCGAGTCGCGTGTCGCCGAGAAAGACCGTAGCGCCCACGCCCGGGTGAAGCCAGGAGACGTCCCCGGTCGCCTCGAAGCGGCACGGGACGTCGGGCCGGCACTGACGAACCACCCGTTCGACCTCGCCCTTGAGGTCGAAGAAGTCGACGGGGCGCCGGCCACCACTCCAATGCGCCCCGGTCTCCCCGCTCCAGACGAGCCCGAGGCGCTCGACCTCCGTCGGCAGGTCGGCATGCGAGCCGCCGGGGAGGAAGACGCGACCGATCTCGAACGCGCTGAAGTCGACCTGACCGTGCCGTTCATTGTGCCCGGCATTGGCCACGAGGCGCGGCAGCATGGAGGTCCGCATCACCCGGAGGTCCTCGGAGAGCGGGTTCTGAAGCATGAGCGGCGCCGGGCCGCCGAAGGGCGCGAGCATCTCGCGTGACAGGAACGGATAGTTCAGCGCCTGGTGGAATCCGCGGATTGCCAACGCGCGTCGCACCTGCCGAATGCGCTTGTCCCGGGCGAGCCCCTCGCCCTCCGGCAAGGTCAGGCGAGCGGGCGGCGTCGGGATCGCGTCGAAACCGACGAATCGGGCGACCTCCTCGATGAGATCCGCGGCTTCGGCGACGTCGGGTCGCCAACCGGGCGCCCCCACGGTCCAACGAGGGTCGTCTCCGTCGGCAGGCGGAACATCGACCTCGAAGCCGAGGCGTCCGAGCGCGACCCGCTGCGTCCCGGCATCGATGGCGACGCCGAGGAGACGCTCGGCCTGCGCCGGCGCGTAGCGGATACGGGCCCGGGGCACTTCTCGCGCGACGACGTCAGTCACGACCGCACTCGCGCTCGGCGATGAACCGGGCGCCGAAAGCTCGAGCATCAGTCGGACCGCACGATCCGCCGCGACGCGGGTGGCCGTCGGATCGACGCCGCGCTCGAAGCGCTGGCTCGACTCACTGCGCAGGCCGAGCCGGCGGGAAGTGGAACGCACACCCGTCGGCAAGAACCACGCGCTCTCGAGGAAGACATCCGTCGTGTCGGGCTTCACCTCACTGTCGAGGCCGCCCATGACGCCGGCGAGCGCGACGGGCCGCTCCGCGTCGCAGATCAGGAGGTCATCGGCGAGGCAGGCTCGCTCGATGCCATCGAGCGTCGTCATCGGCTCACCGGCGCGGGCGCGGCGCACGACGATCCGCGGCCCTCTCAGGTCACGGAGGTCGAACGCATGCAGGGGCTGGCCCAATTCCATCAGGACGAAGTTCGTGACATCAACCATGTTGTTGATGGCCCGAACCCCGACGGACTCCAGCAGCCGCCGCATCCACAGCGGGCTCGGCCCGACCGCGAGTCCGCGGATGACCCGCCCGACGTACCGTGCACACCGCTCGGCGTCCTCGATCGTCACCGGGATGGCGTCCTCCCCATGAAGGGCGCTGATCTCCGTGGGCGGCGGCCGGAGCGCGACGCCCGCGAGCGCGGCGATCTCCCGCGCGACGCCGAGGTGGCACAGCATGTCGCCCCGGTTTGCGGTCGGGCTGGTGTGCAGCACGGCGTCCTCGAGTCCGAGCGCCGCGGTGAGGGAGGCGCCGATCGGCAACGAGGCGTCGAGTTCGATGATGCCGTCGCTCTCCGACGACAGCCCGAGCTCACGTTCGCTGCAGAGCATTCCGAAGCTCTCCTCCCCGCGGATCTTCGCCTTCTTGATGACGAAGTCTCCGGGGAGAACGGCCCCCGGCGTGGCCAGGGCCACGGTCAGCCCCGGGCGGCAATTCGGCGCACCACAGACCACGGTCAACTGCTCACCGCCCGTATCGACCCGGGCGAGCTGGAGTTTGTCCGCATTGGGATGCCGCCACGCCTCGAGCACCCGCGCCACGACGACGCCGGGGAGGGCCACCGTGCGGGTCTCGACCTCCTCGACCTCGAGGCCGGAGAGCGTCAGGCGCCGGGCAATCTCTGCGGCGTCCCAGTCCACCTCGACGAGGCGCCGCAGCCAGTTCACGCTGATCTTCATGGGAGACTCCGGTCGGTAGGGCGAATCGCGGTCGCTCAGCGGGTGGGGAACTGGCGCAGGAAACGCGCGTCGTTCTCCCAGAGGTAGCGGATGTCGGTGATGCCGTAGCGGATCATCGCGAGGCGATCCACCCCGAGTCCGAAGGCGAAGCCCTGAACCTGGTCCGGGTCGTAGCCGACGTTGCGCAGGACCTGCGGATGCACCATTCCGGCGCCGAGGACCTCCATCCAGCGACTGCCCGTCCAGACGTCGAGCTCGACCGACGGTTCGGTGAACGGGAAGAAGCTCGGTCGAAAGCGAACGGGACGGTCCGGGCCGTAGAGCATCCGCAGGAAGTGCGTCAACGTGCCCTTCAGATCGGCCATCGTCACGTCCCGGTCGATCCAGAGCCCCTCGATCTGGTGGAAGACCGGGCTATGGGTCGTGTCCGCGTCGCATCGAAACACCTTGCCCGGCGCGATGATGCGGACCGGTGGCTGCCGGGACTGCATCGTCCGGACTTGCACGGGGCTCGTCTGGGTCCGCAGCAACAGCCCCCCTTCCAGGTAGAAGGTGTCCTGCATGTCCCGGGCGGGATGGGAGGACGGCATGTTCAGGAGATCGAAGTTGAAGGTCTCCGTTTCGACCTCCGGCCCGTCCGCCAGCTCGAAGCCGAATGCGCACAGGAGGTCGACGAGGTCGTCGAGGACCTGCTGAACGGGGTGCGTCGCACCCGCTGCGACGACCCGGCCCGGGAGCGTGACGTCGACCCGCCCCCGCTCCAGAGCGGCCGCGAGCGCAGCCTCCGCAAGGCGGGACCGGGCCGACTCGAATGCCGCTTCGACAGCGTCGCGAGCGACATTGATTCGCGCGCCCGCGCTCGGGCGATCCTCCGGCGCGAGCCGGCCGAGGGCCTGCATCAGCGGCGCGAAAGCACCCTTCTTGCCGACGAATCGGGCGCGGACCGTCGCCAGGTCCGCCTCTCGTTCGACAGCAGACGCCGCCTCGAGGGCTTCCGCCCTGATCGCATCGATGTCAGCCTGAAGGCGAGCGTGAGCCTCCGACACGGGAACCTCCTGAGATGGGCGTCCGTGCGGGGTCCGGGGGCGGCGTCGGCCGCATCGGCCTCAGACGCGCGGTCTTCTCGGCCCGGGGCGGACGCTGTTTCGGCGATGCGGACTCAGAGTGCCGAGCGTGCCGCCTGGACGACGGCGCCGAAGGCGGCCGGGTCGCTGATGGCCAGCTCGGCGAGGACGCGGCGATCGAGACCGATGTTGGCCTTGGCGAGGGCATGGACGAAGCGGCTGTAGGTCAGGCCGTGCAGACGCGTCGCCGCGTTGATCCGGACGATCCACAAGCGGCGGAAGGCCCGCTTGCGTGCCTTGCGGTCGCGGAAGGCGTAACAGAGCCCGCGCTCGACGGCCTCTTTGGCGCTGCGGAAGAGCCGGCTGTGGCTACCACGGTAGCCCTTGGCCAGCTTCAGAATGCGGTTGTGACGACGGCGGGTTTTGAATCCACCTTTTGCGCGAGGCATTTCATCTCCTGATGGTCGCTACGCCCCCGGGCATCGTCGCCGGGTGTTCAGTGCGCGCGCACCGTTTGGGGTGGTCGGCGAACGGTGTCAGCCGTTGGGCAACAGGACCTTGACGAGACCCGCGTCGCCCGACTGCAGAAAAGACTGCCGGCGGAGCTGGCGCTTCCGCTTGGTGCTCTTCTTCGTCAGGATGTGACGCTTGTTCGCCCGGGTGGCCTTGATCTTGCCGTTCTTGGTGACCTGAAACCGCTTGCGCGCGGCCTTGCGGGTCTTCATCTTGGGCATGGTCTTCCCGGCTCCTCGAAATGCCGCGGTTGCGCGGCCAGAAAACGGCAGCGCCCGCCGACGTGCATCGGCGGGCGCTGAAGGGCTTTGGTAGGCGCGGGCGGGATTGAACCGCCGACCCCTTCCACGTCAAGGAAGTGCTCTCCCGCTGAGCTACGCGCCTGCGATGCAGACGTCCAAAGCGGCGAGGCTTATACCAATCGGCCGAATCGAACGTCAACGATTTTTTTTCGGCCATTCGTGGCACCCTTTCCTCCGCATGGACGATCTGGTCACGATGCTCGACACGGTCCTCGCGACGCTGGCCCGCGAGGCGGGTGCTCAATGTGGCCCGGCCGCGCGCGCCGAGGGCATCGTGAACGCGCTGAATCTCGCGTGGCCGGCCATCGTCGGACGCGACCTCGCGAAGGTCAGCCGGCCGGACGGCTTCGATCCCGGGAGCGGCCTCGTCGACGTCGCGGTCGAGCCCCGGTGGCGCGAGGCGCTCTTCACGGTGCGCCACGAGATCACCAGCCGCGTTCGACGGCAGTTTCCGCGCGTCGCGGGTGTTCGCCTCGTGACGGTCGACGAGGGCACGGTCCGAACGGCGAGCGGTTTCTCGATGGACGGACGGCGGGCATCGACGGCCGAGCCCGCAGCGGGCGACCGGGTACGTGAGTCGGCGCCCGAGAGCGACGCACTGGCGGATGCACGCACGGCCGGCGTTCGTGATCCTGCGCTACGACAAGCCCTTCACGCGCTCATCCGTGCAGTGGAGCACTGCGACCGAGCGCCCCGATGAACGACCTCCGCGCGGCCGTCCGCCGCGTGCCGCGCCGAGTCGCGTTTCGGGTGCTCTGCGCGTCGATCGCCCTTTCGCCCGTGTGCGCTGCGCGCGCGCACCTCGGCACGCCGTTCGGCGACGTTCTCTCGCCGATCCTCGAGGCCGACGTCATCGTGCTGGTCCGGGCGACCGCCGAGACCGAGGCGGGGCCGACGGGCGCACGGACGCCGGTGGCCCTCGTCGCCGCGCTCGTCGGGCGCGCCCCGCCACATTTCACGTTGGACCAACCGCCGCCGCACTTCCACCGCCATCGAGCCGGCGCGGTCTTCGTCGCTCCCGTGCGAAGACTCTCCGGGAACCGGTTTCGGGTCTTGTCCGAGACGGCGACGCCCCTCGACGCGACGCCGGCAGACGCCCCGGCACTCCGCCGCGTGCTCGCGGCGTGGCGCCGCCACCCGAAACCCACGCCGCCCGGACTGCGCCTGCGCCACGCGCTCACGCAGCTTCAGGAGACGACGGCGGTCGGGCGGCGTCTCGTGCTCGAGCAGCTCCTGGCCGCCGGTCCGGGCGCAGGGGAGACGATGGCGACGATCGACGACGCGGCGTTGGCCGCAGCCGTGGGGAATCATCGCCTGCCGGAAGCCTACCGCCTCGGCCTCGTGCGTTTTGCGTCGCTCGCCGGCCGCCGCGAAGCGCTCGCGCGCCTCTGCGCCGTCGACGCCGCGTTGTCCCCCGTCCTTCGAGGTGCGGTCTATGAGGCGCAGCTCGCGCCTCCGACGGCCTGCGTTCGCGCCGCCATCGAGTCCTGCGCCGAGCGCCCGGAGGACCCCTTGTCGGCCCGATGTCGGACGCTGGCGGTCCGGATTCGACCCTGAACGGGCGATTCCCGCTGCACTTCCGGGTCCGGCGCGCATGTGCGCCTTGACACCCGCGCGCCCCCTGCCCTAGACGGTAGCCCTTCCACGATGGGGAGAGTCATGCGCACAGCGTCCCGTTCGCGCCTTCGAGTTGCGGCCCTTCTGACCGTCTCGATCCTGGCCGCCTGCAAAGGCAACGAAGTCAAGGAGTACTACAGCGGCGTCTCGGACGCGGGCGCCGGGGGTGGCGGCACAGAGGGCGGTTCGGACGGCGGCGCGCAAACCGGCGGCACCGGCTCCGGCGGCTCGCCGGACGAGGGCGGGACGGATGGCGGGACGCCGGCCGGCGGGAGCGGTGGCGAATCGGCCGGGGGGACGTCCGGCGAGACGATCGAGCCCTTCACGGGGGGCTGCACGGCCGACACCGACTGTGGCCCGGATGTGGCGTGTGTCCTCGGAATCTGCGTCAAGCCTCCGCCGCAGAACTTCAAGGCGAACTTTGCGTGCGATGATGTCCTCATCGAGGACTCCGATCCGGACTTCTCCTGCTGGGAGACGCCACAGGCCCTCGAGCGCGGCGGCCCCGCGGAGGTTCCGATGCGCGGCCGGATCGAGTACTTCGGTGACGGAAACGTCACCAAGGACCTGACGGTCAAGATCTACGACTTCATGACCTTCGACCCGACGCCGTGCCTGGGCGTGGCCGACGGCATCATGAACGTCGACGATGCCCGCGCCGAGACGGAGGCCTGCGTCGACGAAAACAACATCGCGCTCGCCGAGACCGTCAGCCACCTGTGCGACGACAACCCCAGCGAGGGATGCTACGAGATCGACGCCGTGCCCACCGGCACGGAGCTCGTCATCCGGGTGTTCGGCGAGAGCCGTCTCTGGGTCCCGACCTACGAGTACGGCGTGTTCGTCAACCCGTGCGTGTTGTCCGAATTCAAAGACGACAGCGTGTGCCCCGAACAGCGTGAGAACGCCCCCGCGGACACCAACTGGAGCTGCTCGCTGAAGGACGAGGGCGGGGAGATCTACATGCCCAATGATCTCAACGTGCTCTCGAAGACCACCTGGACGACCTTCCCGCCGACCGCAGGCGTGCCGCGCATCGAGCTCGGCCACGGCGCGATCGCCGGGCGAGCCTATGACTGCCAGGGGCGACCCGTCGTCAACGCATCCATCGGGGTCCACGACCCCGGCCGGCGGACGACGTACTTCAATGGCAACCCCAACGATACCCTCCCCCAGCCCGGCCTCGACCGCACCAACATCGACGCCACGTACGCGAACCTCGATACCCCCGCCGGCGTCCAGGGCGTCGTTCAGGTCGCATGGCAGGGAGACGGGGGCAATCGCAAGCTGACCCTCGTGAACTTCAACCGGATGGTGATGCTGCCCAACACGCTCATCATTCTGAGCCCCTCTGGCCGCCACCCCAAAGACGTCTTCCCGCCTTACCTCTGAGGAGCCCCGATGCGCACGGCCAAACTGTTCGGCAGCGCCCTCTGCCTTTCGTCGCTGACGCTCGGTGGGTGCCTCATCCCCGAGGAACGCGGGACGGCTCGTTTCGTGGGCGAGGTGACGGCGGACGCGCAACCGGCAGTGGACGCCGGCCCATCGGAGACGGATCTCGCGCGCGTCTCGGACGCCACGCAACCGACACCGGATGCCCGCGTGGAGCCTGGCGCGGACGCGGGTCCGTGCGGCCCCCCGCCCTTCGATCCCGCGGTCGCCCAGGTCTGCCCGGGCTCGCCGGGCTGCGCGGGCGCGGGCGGCGCCACGCTTCGGGTCGGCGCCGCTCGCCAGGAGGTCACCGACCTCGGCTTCGAACTGCCCCGCGTCGAGTTTCTGGAGGAGTTCGGCGGCTGCAACGAGAGCCAGGGGGGTGGTCCCGGCCGATGTGGAGCCCTGGATCGCACCTTCATGCGCAACTGCGGCCGCGATCGCCTCTGCCCCGAAGATGAGGGGTACCCCGGCCGCGCGGACGAAGGCGAAGGGGACATCGGCGCAGACGGCGTGCCGATCTGGGACTACTTTCACGACTGCGGAATCGACCGGCTCTGCCCGGGTGATCCGGGCTACCCCGGCGCCCCTGACGAGGGCGAGGGCAACGGCAAGTTCGATGGTCTGTGGCTCGCAGGGTTCCAGAACAACCGGCCGGCCCTCGGCGTCCGAGACCCGCTCTGGGCCCGAACGATCGCCGTCGAAGACGGTGAGACGGTGGTGACGCTGACCTCGATCGATGCCGTCGGCATCTTCTACGACGACGTCAAGCGCATCCGGACGCGCGCCGCGGAGATCCTGGCCGAGGAACGCCCGGATCTCGAAGTCGACTACATGTTCGTGTCCTCGACCCATGATCACGAGGCGCCCGACACCATGGGACAATGGGCCGGCGAGGTCGATCCGGAGATCGACATCCCGCTCGTCACCGGCGTGAATCCCCGGTACATCAGCCACCTGCGCGAAAAGGCGGCGCGCAGCATCGTCGACGCCGTGACGTCGCTTCAGCCTGCCACGATGCGCGTCGCGGAAACACACACCGGCGCCGACGGGTTTCTGCGAGATTCCCGCGATCCCCAGGTGCTCAACGACACCATGGGGGTCGTTCAGTTCCTCGACGCGACGGAGCAGACGATCGCCACGCTCGTCACCTGGGGCAATCACCCCGAGGGGATGAGCGACGTCAACAACTTCATCACGTCCGACTTCGCCCATGGCCTGCGAGACGGGCTCGAGAACGGGATTCCCGAGTCGGCGTCCACGGTGGCCCGGCCCGGGCTCGGCGGCGTCGCCGTCTACATGCAGGGGACGGTCGGCGGCCTGATGACGCCCCTCGGGGTCGAGGTCCGGGACCTGCTTGGCCAGGTGGTGACCAACTACACCTTCCACCGCGTCGATGTGATGGGCTGGCGCCTCGCAGGCCACGCGCTCGACGCGCTCGACGCCGCGGTCACGCCGTCCGAGGTGCCCGTCCGGTTCGCCCACTCGAACTTCGTCATTCCCGTCGACAACCGCATTTTCCACGTCGCGACCCTGGTCAACCTCTTCAACCGCGAGAACCCCTACTTCGACGCCAACCTCCCCATCGACGCGTGCAACATGCCGCACGCGCGCACCGAGATGGCCGTCATTCAACTCGGCCCCGTGACGCTCTATTCGGTCCCTGGTGAGCTGTTTCCGGAGCTCGCGGTCGGTTTCGACGCCCGGTGGGCCCACGGCCGCCCCCAGGTCCGGGCCGACAATCCGAACCCGCCGGACCTCTCGGCGGCCCCTCCGCCCCCCTACTTCTCCGACTTGGCGCCCGGCCAGTTTCGTTGGCCGCTCGGACTCGGCAATGATGAGCTCGGTTACCTCGTGCCCGAGTACGACTACAAGCTCGACGACGATGCTCCGTACTTCACGGAGCCCGACGGCGATCACTACGAGGAAACCAACTCCGTGGGGCCGAATGCGGTGCCCCGCGTGCGAATCGTGCTCGACCGCCTCATCGAGGCGCTCGCGCCCTGAAAGCGCTCCCCATGTCATCCGTTCGATTCGCCGACCTCGATCTGTCGGCTCCCATGCTTTCCGCCCTCGAGGCGATCGGCTACCTCCAGCCCACCCCCGTTCAGGCAACCGCCATTCCGCTGATCGGCGCGGGGCGCGACCTGATGGTTCAGTCGCAGACGGGCACCGGCAAGACCGCGGCGTTCGGCATCCCTTTGATTGAGCGCCTCGGCGCACAGCCCGCGCGGGGCATTCAAGCGCTCGTCCTCGCGCCGACGCGCGAGCTCGCCAAGCAGGTCTCGGACGAGCTCAATCGACTTGCCGCGCATCACGGGGTCCAGAGCGTCGCCATCTATGGCGGCGCTTCGATGGACAAACAGATCGCGGAGATCAAGTTCGCTCACATCGTCGCGGGTACGCCGGGGCGCGTCCTCGACCACCTCCGCCGAGGAACGCTGCGTTTCAACGGTCTCCGGATGGTCGTGCTCGACGAGGCGGATGAGATGCTCAGTCTCGGTTTCGCCCGGGAACTCGAGCAGGTCATGAGCTTCGTCCCCGCGGAGCGCCAGACCTTGCTCTTCTCGGCGACGATTCCCGAGGACATCAAGAGCTACGCTCAGCGCTACATGCGACAGCCCGAGTTCGTGAGTCTCATCGAGCAGAACGTGGGCGCCGACGACGTCGAGCACCACTACTACATGGTCAGCGGCGTCGGTCGGTCCAAGGACCTCGTGCAGGTCATCGAATTCGAGGAGCCCGGCAACGCCATCATCTTCACCAATACCCGGGCCGACAGCGAGGTCGTTGCCCAGTTCCTGAAGCGCCAGGGGTACGAAGCCGAGTACCTCAACGGCGACCTCCCGCAGCGGGACCGCGAGGCCATCATGGCCCGAACGAAGGACAAGTCGCTGCGGTTCCTCGTCGCCACCGACATCGCGGCCCGGGGCATCGACATCAGCCAGCTGAGCCACGTGATCAATTTCACGTTGCCGGAGTCCCCGGAGGTCTACATCCACCGGACCGGACGGACAGGTCGCGCGGGACACAAGGGAACCGCCATCAGCCTCATCGGCCCGCGCGAGATCGGCGTCTATTACTACCTCAAGCGCATCTACAAGGTCGCCCTCCAGGAGCGCAGCGTGCCCACTCAGGCCGAGATCGACCTCCGGAAAGCCGAGCGCCGCACGGACGCCATCGTCGAGGAGATCTTCGCGTTGCACCATGGTCGGCCGCCCCACAGTGCCGAACTCCGCGCGCAAGCGGTGCGCCTTCTCGAGAGAGACGACGCCATCGAGGTCATGGAGGCGCTGCTCGCCCTGTTTCACCAACGTGCGCAGCGCACGATCGCCGGCACCGCGTCAGGGGGCCCGCTCGCCGCGGTCCCACGTCCGGACGTCGTCCCTCCGGGCAGTCGGGCGGACACCCTCGCTACCGTCGCCGAGCGGGTCGCGATCGTTCAGAGCGAGTTCCGTGGGCTCCCCCCCGACCGCGATCCGGGGCCACGTCGCGTGCCGCCGAGGGATGAACGCCCGGTGGCGCCTCCCGTTCGAGCCGAGGTGGCCGCCTCCGCTTCGACGGTGCCGGACGCGGGTCGGTCCTCCGCCCCCCGCCCCGATGCCCCCCCGGCGCGGCCCGCCCGCTCGGACGCGCCGGATGGCGATGCGTCCCCTCGCCGGCTCCCCCCTCTTCCGGCGGGACAAGCACGACTCTGGGTCAACGTCGGCGAGCGCGACGATTTCGACGGGCCGCAGCTCGCAGTCGCCCTCGCTGATCTGGCCGGTCTCGACGCCGACGACGTTCTGGACGTTGACCTCCGATTGCGACACAGCTACGTGGTTGTCCTCGGCGAGTACGCCCGAGACGTCGTCGATGCGCTCGATGGAGAGCGCCTCGATGGGAAGAAACTGCGCGTAGAACTGGCAAAGGATGAAGCCTGAGATGCCCTCGACCTCCGTTCGCCTGCTCGCCCTTGCCGGGACCCTTCTGGTCATGCCGGCCTGCAAGCCCAAGTCCGCGCCCCCACCGGTCGACCCGGCGGAAGCCGCTGCTGCGAGCCTGCCACCGGCGCGCATCGACCTGCCCGCCCCCATCAAGCTCGAGGGCACGCTGCCCCCCGAGACCCACGCCGATGGCAAGATGCGCATCGACGGACTCCTCGCCCGCCGCGAGAAGTACATCGGGCAGAAGATCGTCGTTCGGGGCTTCCTGGTCGAGAAATACGAGCCGCCGAAGGACGCGAAGCGCTTCCTCCAGAACCACGGCTATCTGGCAGATACGCCGGCGGGGGGTGACAAGCGCCTGTTGCTCACCGGCCTGCGCGATGGCGTGCGGGATGCGCTCGTCGTCGGGACGGAGTACGTGATCACGGGCGAGTTTGCGCAGCGTTCCGACGACGGGTTCGTCAACTCACTCGGCCTGCTGATCTTCGAGAGCGCCGAGGGACTCGAGATCCCCGACGACAAGAACCGGAAGCGCTGAGTTTACCGCCTCTGGCGGCATCGAGCGCCGGGCTCAGACCCGAGGTCCGACCTTCTCGGCCGTGAGGATGATCCGGTTGCTCTCCGGCCCGAAGAAGGCCCCCGGCGTGTGCCGGCTGCCCGAGATCTCGCGGACCTCGAAGCCGACCATCTGGAACATCCGCACGAGCTCGTGCAAGGCATACAGGCGCATGGAGATGTTGTACTCGCGCTGCATGCCGTCGGCGAAGACCGCGAATCGCTTGATCGCGAGACGGCTCGTCAGGTGGTCGAATTCGATGTCTTCCTGAACGAGGCAGCCATCGCCTTCCCACCAGTTCCGGGTGGGAATCCCGCGCAGCGCGTAGTCCCGATTGGCGACGTCGAGAATGAACCGGCCGCCGCGCTTCAACGCATCGTGCACGCCCCGGAGCACCATGAGATTCTCGGGCTCCGTGAAGAAGCCGAAGCTACTGTCGAAGCAGTAGATCCCATCGAAGACGTCGCGGAAGTTCAGGTCGCGCATGTCCCCATGCACGAACTTGATGGCCAATGCGTTGGCTTGGGCTCGTCCGAGGGCGGCCTTGAGCATGTCGAGGCTGAGATCGAGCCCGACGACCTCGTACCCTTTGGCCGCCATCGGCACGGTATGTCGGCCGTACCCGCAGCAAAGGTCGAGAACACGCGCACCCGCGCCGAGTTTCAGGGCGGACTCGATGAGCGTGACTTCCGCCGCCGTCGAGGGTCCGAGGCGCTGCGGATGCGCGAGGAAGTAGTCGTTCCCGAAGAGCTCCGCGAACCATGCCCCCGCCGTCGGCGTGCGTCGAACCGTCGCGCTCTTGCGCGCCAGGCTGAGGATGGTGTCGACTGCCAGTGCCGGATCGAGATCGACGGCGTTGTCCGGCAACGCGATTCGGGCAGCCGGCTCGGTATCGTCGGGGATTTCGATGCTCTCGTCCGCGTCGGGCGTCGGCGTCTCGAGCCGAGGCGCAGCGGACGTCGGCGCAGCGACGGGCGGCGGTGGGGGCTCCGGTCGCGGCGGAGAAGGCACCGGCGGGGGACTCGACGGCGCCTGGGCAACGACGGGGCGCAATGCCCCGCCGTCGCTCGGCCCACACGGGGCATCGTCGACCCGGAAGGCGTCGGTCAGAACGACGTCGTACCCCCCGGCGTCGGACTGCACCGCGGGACTCTCCGCCCTGGCTTGGGCCAACTCGAGCTCAACGGAATCCGTGTTGCGGCGGCTTGCCCGCCGGGAGCCGGTCGTCGCGCCGGGGCTGCCCTTGCGGCGTTTGAAGACGGCGGCGAGCGGTGCCGCAGCGGGGTCGTCCGCGGCAAAGGCCGGATCGGGAACGACGCCATGGTCTTCCGAGGGCGCGGGTAGGGCCGAAGCCTCGGCCGCAGACGCCGGTGCCGGCTGAGCGGACCCATCGTCGGGGCGCGGAATCTCGGGCTTCTCGTCTGACTCGTCCGGCAGCACTGATCCGTCCGCGTTTCTGAGGGGGCGCCGGCCCCCTGCCGGTCACGGCCAATTCACGGCATTGACGACCACTTTAACACGCGTGCGACGTCTTCCCTACTTTTGTGACCGCCGGCGCGTGATCGCTTGTCCCATCCGGATCGGCATGCCGGGCTCCAGGGCCTCGAACTCGAGGTCGCCGTGGGCGAACAAGACGATGGCCGTCGAGCCGAGGTGAAAGATGCCCAGTTCGTCGCCCCGCGTGACGGCAATGGGCGGGGCGTAGGCCTTGGTCCCGCCGCCGCCGCCGCGGTTCGTCTCGAGCGCAGTGTCGTAGGAGGCGGTGATGTGTCCGACCGAGGTCGCGCCGACCATGACCGTTGCGACCTCGCCGGCGGACCCGCGCACGAACGTCACCAAGCGCTCGTTGACGCAGAAAAGGTCGTCGATGTTGTCGACGGCAGCACGATTCACGGGCCAGAGGTGACCAGGGATGTGCCGCGCCTGGAAGACCTCCCCTTCGACCGGGTGATGGACCCGGTGGTAGTCTCGGGGGCTCAGATAGACGGTGACCCAGGCGCCGCGCTCGAACCGCCGGGCATCCGCCGTGTCTCCGAGAAGTTCGTCGAGCCGATACTGCCGCCCCTTCGCTTGCAGGAGCGTCCCGTTGTCGATGTAGCCGAAGTTGAGCACGCGTCCGTCTGCCGGCGAAACGGCCACTCCCGGGCGTCGGTCGACGGGACGGGCACCCAACCGCAGGCGACGAATGAAGAACGCACCGAGATTCTCGAAGGCAGACAGCGGTTGTTCGGCCTCTTCGAGGTCGATGTCGTACATGCGCGCAAACGTGCGCACGCTGAGACGTGCAATGGGTTTCGGGAGGGGCGCGTGCGCCGCGGCGCCGACGGCCCGACTCCACGCGTTCTTGGGCAGCAGACGCAGCGCGCCGAGATAGAGGGCGTCCTTCACGGTCACTCCAGCCCCGCGAGCGCCACCTTGCTCGGGGCGTGTTCGGGGTCGTAGCCGAGGGCGCGATTGAACATGTCCTTGGCCTTGCGCGGGTCCCCCAGCTTCTGCCGCAGGACACCGAGGTGGAAGAAGATGTCCACGCGCTGCTCGTTGGACTCGATGTTCATCTGGTGCAGCAACATCGTCTGGAAAATCTTCAGCGCCTTGTCCCAATTCTCCTTGCGGAAGTGGAGCTTCCCGAGACGGAAGAGGTTGGGCAGGTAGGTCGCGTCGTAGTCGAAACACTCCGTGTAGTACTGGAGCGCGGCCGCTTCATCCCCCTTCTCTTCCGCCACGCGACCCATCTGGAAGTTGTAGGTGAAGAGTTCCTTGAACCGCCGCTCTCCCTTGAGACGTTCGATCGTCCGAAGCAGGACGGGCTCCGCATCGCCGAACCGACCCTCCGCCAGATAGGCCGCCAGGAGCGCATCGTTGACCTTCGCCTCCGTCGGCGCCAGGCCGGCCGCTTCTTCGAGCGCGCCGATGCGGCTCGCAGCGTCGCCGAGCTTCTCCGCGAGCGTGGCCATCTGCAAGAGAACGGGCACGCGGTCCCGACCCTCGAGCGTCGCCCGCCGTTGCCCCAGGAGCCCGAAGGCCTCGCGGTCATCGCCCGCGGCTTCGGCCAGACGCAGCAGCGCCGCCAACGCCTCGCCGTCCCGGGCCTCCGCGACCGCCTGCTGGAGACGCACCTTCGCGTCCTCGACCCGATCGAGACGGTCGAGGTAGAGAAGCCCCAACCGTCGCAACGCCTCAGCGCGTTCCGGACCGGGGCTGCCATGCTCGATCGCCCGGGAGAGCGCGGCGGCGCACTTCTCCCACTCGCCACTCTGCTCGTGCAATCGGGCGAGCACCGTCAGTGCGCGCAGATGGTTCGGGTCGGTTTCCAGGACCTGGTTCAGGGCGGACACGGCCAGATCCGCGTCCATCAGGTGGGCCTGGGCCACGTCGGCGATCTGGACCAGTGTCGAGACGACGCGGGCGTCATCGTTCTGGCTTCGGAGAACTTCGACGTGGGTTCGGAGCATGTCGACGAGGTCGAACCAGCGTGCCGTCTGCGCGTAGAGGCGCTCGAGGTGCCCCACCGCTCCGAGGTCGCCGGGCGCGATCTCGTGCACCTGCCGGTAGTATTCGATCGCAGACTCGGCGTTTCCGAGTCGCACATCCGCGTTCTCGCCGAGGGCGCGCAGAAGCGGGGCACGTTCCGCGTCGGTCTCGATGAGGGTCAGCTCCTTGACGAGGACGTCTTGCAGGCGGTCCCAGGCGGCGTCTTCCTCGTAGACGGCCCGCAGGGTGCGCACGGCCTCGAGATCGTCGGGCGCGAGTTCGATGACCTTCTCCAGCGACTCGGCCGCGAGCCGACGGTCGCCGAGCTGGTCGCGCGCCAGACTCGCCATGCGGCGGTGCAGCATCGCGAGTGCGTCGCCGTCGTAGGTGATCTCGGCAATCCGCGACAGGACCCCGTGAAGGGCCGTCCAGTTCCCCGACAGTTCATGCAGATCTTCGAGGGCGCGAAGTGCATCTGCGTCCGCCTCGTCGAGGGCGAGGACCTCTTCATAGGCGGCGACGGCCGCGGGCACGTCCCCGAGCTTCTCCGCGCAAAGTGCGGCGAGCCGGCGAAGGCGCTCGCGCTTCTCATCGAGGTCGTAGAGCAACTCCGCCTTGCGTCGGTGAATCTCCGCGAGCCGCGGCCAGACCTCGGACTCGGTGTAGATCTCCTCGAGCGCGTCGAGCGCCTTCGAATTGTTCGCGTCGATCCCGAGAACGGCGACGTAGCGCTCCGCGGCGCGGAAGGTGTCCCGCAGGCGCCCACGACTCCAGTGCGCGACATCCAGAAGATCCGCGACGCGCAACTCCGGATCCGTGATCCGCGGCTGGACCGCATCGACGGCGGCCGCAAGGCGTTCCCACGCCCCCCGCTCCGTCGCCACCCGGACGAGGGCCTTGCGGATGTCCTCGTCGAGCGGGTTGGCGTCGAATGCGCGCAGGAGGCACTCGAGTGCACCATCGGCATCCTGGAGGCGCGTCGATCGCAGCTCGGCCGAGGCCATCCACAGGCGGGCCTGTTCGAGTCGGTCCGACGTGAGCTCGATGCGCATCTCGCACAAGATCGCGAGCTTGTCGTGGGCGTCGCGCTCCCGGTAGATGGGCTCGAGCACCTCGGCAATGGCGGCGCGATGCTCGAGATGCACCGCGAGGCGCTCCATGGCCTCGAGGGCGTACGCGTGGTCGCCCCGCTCCCAGAGAATGGACCGGTAGAGTTCGATCGCCTGCGGGACTTCGTTGCGCACCACCTCGAGCAGGTACCCGAGGCGGAAACGGAGGTCCGTGCTGTCGTCGGACGAGCCGAGTTCGATCTCGCGACGCAGCACGTCGATGAGGGCCTCCCAGTCCTGGCGCGACTGGTAGAGGCGATCGAGCGCGCCGAGCGCCTCGCGATCGTAGGGGTCGCCGCGCAGGACCGCCTGCCAGGCTTCGATCGCCCGGTCCGGACGCGAGAGCTTGGCGTCCTGCAGGCGTGCGAGGCGGCGGTTCAGCCCCCGGCTGACCTCGGCATCGAGGGCCGCCGGAATCTGCTCTTCGTAAGCGCCCGCGAGGGCCTCGTGGGCGCCGAGTTCGTCCGCGAGGTCGTGCAGTGCATTGACGATCTCGTCGTCTGCGGGGTCTTCCTGGAACGCGCGGAGGTAGCTCTCGAAGGCGCTCCGGGGGTGCTTCAGGACCTCGTATCGCAGGCGCGCGAGCCGCTTGAGCAGTTCGAGGCGCTCGACCCGGTCGTCGAGGTCGAGCAGTTGCAGTTCGTACACGCGAGCGAGCAGTTCGGGCTGACCCTTGGTCTCATAGTGGGGCTCGAGCATACGGCTCGCGCCGAGGCGATGGCGCTCGTGACCGAGCAGCCGTTCCAGGGCGCTCCTCGCGTCCGTGAAGTCCGGGTTTCGCGCGAGGATCTGGCCGTAGAGTTCGATGGCCTGCTCGACCTGCCCGAGGTGGTGTTCGAGAACGTCCGCGATCCGGAGATCGAGCGCGTCGACGCGGCGCGCGGCGGCCGAGCGTTTGTCTTCCGCCAGGAGTGCCCGCTCCGTCTCGAGCAGATCGATGAGCTCGCCCCAACGCAGCTCCCGGCTGTACAGGCGGTCGAGCGCCTCCATGGACCGCCGATCGCGTGCGTCGGTCTCGAGCACCGAACGATAGGTCAGGATCGTCTCGTTCGCGTCGTTCAGCTGCTCCTCGCAGACCCGTGCGATCCGGAACAGGATTTCCTTGCGCTCGTCGTCGTCGGCGGCGACCTCGAGCTTTTCCCGGAGAACCTCGACGAGCAGCGTCCAGTTTCCGGTGCGCTCATAGAGGCGAATCAGGGCCTCGATCGCGTTCTGGTCCTCCGGATCCTCTTCGAGCACCCGCCGATAGGTCTGAATCGCCTGATCGGGCCGGTCGAGCACGTCTTCCCAGATCTCGCAAATGCGATAGAGGAGTTCCTTCTTCTCGAGCACGTCCCGCGCGAAATCGGCCTTGCGGGAGAGCACCGTGACCAGGTCGTGGTACCGGCGCTCGGCCGCGAAGAGCCGTTCGAGCGCGTTGAGCGACTCGGCGTTGGCCTCGTCGATGAGCAGCACGCGCCGGTAGCAGTCGATCGCGCGCTCGGCATCGCGGAGTTTGTGATCGTAGGTCCGGGCGACCTTCAGCAGGATCTGCGTGGCCCCGTCGAGGTCGTCGTACCCTTCGATGCCCCCGAGGTACGCTTCGACCAGTTGCGCCCAGGCGTTCTGCGACTCGGCGAGACGATCGAGGTCCCGCTGCAGGTCGAGGTTTCCGTAGTCTTCCGCGAAGGCACGCGCAAACGCCTGGAAGGCCGCGGCCGGCGCCGAGAGCTTCTCTTCGTAGGTCTTGGCGATCCGGACCAGGGTCTCGAGCCGCCGCCAGCGATCGGTCTCGTAGCCGAGCTGCACTTCGAGCATGCCGATCCAGTCGGGCCACTGACCACGGCTCTCGTAGATGGGCTCGAGGACCTCGGCGACCTTGCGGCGCAGGGGGTGGTCCGGCGCCTTGTCGGAGAGTTCGAGGACCATGCGTTCGAGCGCCCCGAGTGAGGGCTCGTGCTCGGGCTGCTCTTCCTGCAGGACACTCTGCCACGCCTCGACGGCGCCCTCCGCATCCCCGAGGCGCCCTTCGAGGACCTCGCCGAGCCGGTGAAGGAGCGCGGCCCGCGGGGCCGCCTCGGTCGCGAAACGGATCTCCTCGCGGAGGAGGTCCGCGAGCTCCGGCCACGCCTCGCGCGCCGTGTAGAACCGTTCGAGGGCACGGAACGCCTGCGCATTGTCGTTCTCGATCGCGAGAACCTCGCGCCAGATGCCGATCGCCCGCGGAATGTCGTCGAGGACGTCTTCGAGGAGCTGGCAGACCTTGAACAGCAGGCCCTTCTTCTCCTCGACGTCCGCGGCCTCTTCCGAGAGGCGCAGGTAGAGGGCAACGAGATCGTCCCAGGCGGCCGTCCGGCTGTAGAGGTCAATCAGCGCACCGACCGCAGCGCGGTTCTCGGGCTGAAGCGCCAGGACCTGCTGGTA
Organism: Myxococcota bacterium; assembly: GCA_023150895.1. Lineage (GTDB taxonomy): Bacteria > Myxococcota_A > Bradymonadia > UBA7976 > UBA1532 > CAINDO01. The sequence continues at coordinate 174,392 of JAKLJY010000001.1, forward strand.
GACCTCGCGGGCGGCGGCGTCCTGACCCCGCTGGAACTCCTCGGTCAGACCGAGTTCGAGAAGCAAGGCGACCTTCAAATCGACCGCGTCGAGCCCGGCAATGACGTCCCGCAGCAGCGAGGCGAGCGCGTCGAAGCGCCCCGCCTTCTGCGCGAGACGCCGGAGCGCCTCCCGATTCTCTTCATGCTCCGGCTGAACCTGCAAGACCCGGCCACAGGTCTCGAACGCAGCGGCGGCATCGCCGAGGCGGGTCTCCTGCAGCCGAGCAATCTCCCGCAGGACATCGACCCGCTCAATCGGATCTTCCCGGAGGTTGGCCTGCCGGACCTCGAGCACCCGCACGAGGCGCGCGTCGTCTCCCTCGGCGCGGTACACCGGCTCGAGAAGGCTGCCGACCGACGTCCGTTCGACACCGACCGCGGCCGCCGCGTCGTCCGACTCGAACAGGGCCTCGAGGGCCCCACGGGTGGCCGCATGTCCCGGAAGGTCGCCGAGGATGCCGCCATAGATTTCCAACGCCCGCGGGCCCTCCGAAAGGAATCGCTGGCAGGTGTCGGCGAGCTTGAACTCGACTTCAGCCTGCGCGACGCGGTTCTCGGCGATGCTTGCCCGGTGCTCATAGAGCGCGGCGACCTCCGCCCAACGCTCGGACGCCGAGAGGAGACGCTCGAGTTCGTCGAGGGCGAACACGTCGCGATCATCGAGCAGGAGGACCCGGCGGTGGGTCGAGACGGCCGACGGGAGGTCGGCCAACGCGTTCTCGAAGAGGTTCGCGATGTGGTAGAGGAGGAGCTTGCGTTCGTCGAGGTCGGTCGTCAGCGCGAGCTTGCGGTCGATGATCTCGATCTGGTCCCCGACGTCGCCCGTTTGCTCGTAGAGCGCCTCGAGGGCGTCGAGCGCGGCGAGGTTCTCGTTCTCGAGGAGCAGAACCTCCCGGTACTCGTCGATCGCTCGACCGGCGTCTTCGATCTGGTCCCGCAGGATGGCCGCCCGGGTCGAGCGCAACACGACGGCGCGGGCGGGCGCGATGATGACGCCCTCACCGAGGAGTTCGACGAGCGCCTCCCATGCGCCGACCAGCGACGCGAGCCGCACGAGTTCGGGCTCGAACTCGGCTCGCGCCTCCCCCTGCCGCCAAGCCTCCGCGAGCGCATTCAGCGCGGCCGCGGGGTCTTCGAGGCGCTGTTCCTCGAGTTCCGAGACCCGCACGAGCGTCGCGACCCGCTCCGCGGGTTCGTCGAGGTCCTGCAGCGTCCCGAGGAGAACGTCGCGCAGCACCGCCCAGTCGCCGGCACGCTCGTAGATCGGAAGCAGGATTCGAGCGGCCGTGAGGCGGACCTCGGGCACCGAGAGCAGGGCCTCCAGCGAGCGGCGCGCCGGGTCGTGGCCGGGCGTCCGGCCGAGCACGGCGCGGAACGCCGAGATCGAGCGTTCGGGCTCCCCGAGATGCGTCCGGAGAAGCTCGCCGATCCGATACTCGAACGCATCGCGCGAACCCGTATCCGTCGCGAGTTCGCGTTCACGTTCGAGCACTTCGAGGAGATCAACCCACGCCTCGAGCGCGCCGTACAGGCGGTCGAGCGCGGCGAGCGCCGTCGTGTCGTCCGGGTCCAGCTCCAGAACGTCACGATGAATCTGAACGGCCTCCGCGGGCCGCCCGAGCTGCTCTTCGGTGACGGAGGCGGCCTTGAACGAAAGCGCCTTCTTCTTGGCCACGTCTGCGGAGCGCTCCGCATGATCGAGCAGGATGGCAACGAGCTCCGACCAGCGCTCGACCGCCGGATAGAGGCGTTCGAGCGCTTCGTGCGCGCGCAGATCCGAAGGCGTGATTTCGGTGTGGATCTGGACGTAGGTCTCGATCGCGAGGTCGGGACGACCGAGCAGCGTTTCTTGCAGCTCCGCGAGGCGAAACGCCAGGGCCGCGCTCTCGGCGGGCGTCCCCGCGAGGCGCGCGCGGATCGCGACCACCTCGACGAGTGCATCGACGTCTCCGACCCGCTCGAAAAGGCGATCGAGATTCACGAGCGCAGCCGCGTCGTCGGGCCACTCCTCGAGGATTCGGCGGTTGTATCCGATGGCGAGCGTCAGATCGCCGACGCGGTGCTCCTGGACCTCCGCCACACGGGCGAGCATGTCACGTCGGAGGGCGGGCTCGAGGTCGAGCGCACGGTCCGGCTCGAGGCCCTGCGCGAGCACGTCTCCGAGCTGCGCCCAAGCGTCCAGGCTCTCGGCGAGGCGGGTCATCTCGGACAAGAGCCCGACCTCGCCATAGGCCTCGCGGAAGGCGGCGGCATATTCGCCGAACGCCGTGCGCGGCGAGCCCTCACGCGTCTCGGATAGACGAGCGATGCGGGTGTGAAGCTCGACACGATCGGCGGGCGAACCCGCATCTCCCAAGCGGACCCGGCAGAGGGCAATCTCCTTGTGCCAGGCGTCCCGCGAGACATAGACCGGCTCGAGAACGTCGCACGCCCGGGTGCGGAGGGCGACGTCTGCCGGTCTCCCGTGCGCCGAGAGGAGATGCTCGAGGGCTTCGACGGTGGGATCGTGATCGGGCGCGAGCGCGAGGACCTCGGCATAGCGTTCGAGGGCCTCGTCCGTCCGGCCGAGGTGACGCTCGAGAACGAGCGCGAGCTGGTACGTCAGTGGCACGCGGTTCTCGGGCGTCGCGCTTTCGAGGCGCCCGGTCAGGAGGTCGGCGAGTTCACTGAATCGACCGGTGTTGCGGTAGATGCGCTCGAGGGCCGCCAGCGCGCGCTCGTCGCCCGGAGCCGCCTCGTGAATGCGACGATAGGCGTCGATCGCGCCGTCCGGGTTCTCGAGAACCTCCTCCATGAGGTCGCCGATCCGAAACAGCAGCGCCACGCGGTCATTGGATGCCTCGAGCAGGGCGAGTTTGCGCTCGCACACGTCGACGAGCCCGGGCCAGTCCTCGAGTCGGGTCGTCAGGCGATCGACGACGTCGAGCAACTCGAGATCGTCGCCGACGGCGCCGAGCACGCGGTTCAACATCTCCCGGGCATCGGCGAAACGCGCGAGGCGCTCTTCGAGCAACTCGGCGTAGCGCCGGCTGTACATCGCCGCCTGCGGAACGTCGGGCCCCGCGTCCGAACCGCCGAGGGCGAACCCGCCGTACAACGTCGCGAGTTCCTCCCAGGTGCCGAGTTCCCCCGCGAGGCGTTCGAGCTCGCGACGAACGGAGCCGTCGCCGCGGTCCTCCCCGAGCAGGCGCTGCCAGGTCTGGAAGGCACCCCGAGGGTCCGAGAGCTGATGCTCACGAAGCTCGGCGACCTCGCGCAGGACGCGACACCGGAAGGCCGCATCGTCGGAGCCTTCGACCTGAAGCTCGAGGACCTGCCGCAGGGACGACCACTTCTCGCTGCGCCGCATGTGCGGTTCGAGGACCCGGGCAGCCTCGGCGGAGAGTTCGGTCTCCAGGAATCGCTCGAGAGCGGTCACGGCCCCCAGGTGATCGGGCGCTTGCTCCAGCACCGCGGCGTACCGCGAAAGCGCCGACGCCGCCAGGTCGCGGCGTTCGTCGAGTTGACCCAAGCGGAACAGGAGCGACGCGACGTCGCCCACGTTCGTCGTCAGGGCCCGCTCCGCCTCGACCCATCGGCTGATCGCGGACAGATCGCCGGCGCGCTCCGCGATTCGCTGCAGACCGCGGATGGCTTCGAGGTTCGTGCGATCGAGCGCGTGGAGTTGCTCCCAGGCCGCTTGCGCGGCATCCGCGTCGTCCCGGACGGTCTCGTGCAACTGCCCGATCTCCGCCAGAATGGCGGACTGCATGGGCAACGCATCGGCGAGTTCGAGCTGACGGGTGAAGACGGCGAGGAGCTCGTCCCATTGCCCGAGACGTTTGTAGAGCGCGACGAGCGCGTCGAGCACCTCCGGCGCATCTCCGGCCAACGACCGGATGCGTTCGAGGTGACCGGCCGCGTCTGCGAAGCGCCCGAGTTCCTCGGCACACGCCTCGGCGAGCACCCGTCGCATCCGGACCTCGACCTCTGCCGCGGGATGCAGATCGGCGAGCGCCCCGAGCAGTTCGACGAGACCCTCCCAGTTGCCGACGAGCGCCGCCGTCCGGCGGGCCTCGAACAGCAAGTCCGAGCGCTCGGGCGCGGCCTCGAGGGCGCGGGCGTAGTACGCGAACGCGTGCGGCAGATCGCCGCGGCGGAGTTCGTGGACCTGTGCGAGGTCGACCATCAGCGCGACGGGGTCCTCGGGATGCTGCCGCAGCAGGACCTCCAGGACCGCGACGAGGGCGTCCCACGCGCCGGTTTCGGCGTAGTGCGGGGCGAGGGTCCGGGCCGCTTCGACATGGTCCGGGTCCTCGGTCAGGACACGTTCCCAGCACTCGACGGCCGCGGCTTCGTTGTGAAGGTTGGCGCGGCAGATGCGGGCCATCCGCTTGTACAGATCCACACGGAGCGCAACGTCCGGCGCTTGTGCGGCGCTGCCGGAGAGCAGGCGGATGAAGCCCTCCCAGTCGCCCCGCTCGCCGTACAGCCCCTCGAGGGCGCTCCAGTCGCCACGGCGAAGGTAGAGTTCGCGCAGGTAGTTCTCCGCGTGGAGATCCCCCGGCGCGAGGCGGAGGACGGCACGCCACGTCTCCGCCGCGCGGTCCTCGTCGCCGAGCTTCTCGGCGTACACATTGCCGAGCTTCTTGAGCCACGCGACCCGACCGGCGTCGTCCTCCGCCCGCCCCGCCTGCTGAGCGAAGAGATGGGCGAGATCGAGATGGCGCTCGGTCCGGACGTAGAGTTGCTCGAGGGCCTGCCAGGCCTTCACGACCTGCTCGTCGGCCTCGATCACCGCGCGCCACAGTTCGATGGCCTCGTCCCGTTCCTCGAGACGTTCCGCGGCGATCCGCGCCATCTCCATCAGGCGCTCGACCCGCGCCGCCCCTTCCAGCAGCTCGAGCTGCTTGCGATAGATCTGGTACAGCGCGCGCCAATCCTTGCGGTGGCGATAGATGTCGATGAGCTGGGCGATCGCCGCTTCGTCCTTCGGTCGGCGTTCGAGGATGGCCTCGAGGTGGGCAATCGCCTGGTTGGGGTTCGAGAATTTGTCGATCCAGAGCTGGGCAATCTGCCGGTGGAGCGCGACGAGGCCGTCCTCGTCACCGGCGAGGTGCGCCGCGTCGACCCGGCGCTTGTAGATGCCGATCAGGTCGTTCCAGCGAGCGCTCTCGATGTAGCGCGACTGCAGGGCGTCGAGCGCCTCGGCATTGGTCGGGTCGACCTGGAGCACGAGGTTGTAGGTGTTGACGACCATCACCTCGAGATTGAGCTGGTCGCGATAGATCTCGATCATCCGCCGATAGATGGCGACGCGCGCGGCCGTCTGCGCCTCCCCCTCACCGGTGATCAGGTTCAGGTCTTCCTTGAGGAACTCGAGCAGGGCGTTCCACTTGGCGGTCTGGAAGAAGAGCCGTCGCAGGGCATCACGGGCGACCTCGTGATCGGGCTTGAGCTTGAGGATCGACTTCCAGATGTCGATCGCCTTCTCGGCGTTGTCGATCTCGCGCTCGGCAACCCGCGCCATCTGCAGGCCGATCTCGATGCGCGCCTCGTTGGTCGTCTCGATCGCCTGACGGGAGGCCAGCGTCGCGAGCAGCTTCTTCCAGTCCTGCTGAGCCGTGTAGTACTCGGCATAGAACTGGAGCATCAGGACGTTGCGCGGATCGTTGAGCTTGATTCGCTTGAAGTAGTTCTCGGCCTGCTCGAGGTCCCCGACCTTCTTCCAGAGGATCATGGCGATCTGAACGAGCATCGCGCTCTCGTTGCCCGCCCGCGCGCGGGCGCGGAGTGCGGCCTCGTAGATGGCCACGAGATCGAGCCAGCGCTCCTGATCGCTGTAGAAGTCGACGCAGAAGCCGAGCGCCTCCGGATCGACGGGCTCGAGGGCCAGCACCTCCCGGTACCACCGGCTCGCGGCCTCCGCGTCCTGAAGCTCCTGGCGGGCAATGGTGGCGAGCCGCTGGACGATGGCGAGCCGGTCCGCCTTGCGGGTCGTTTGCTCGACGCGGCCCTCCAGGTGCTTGATCAGCGACTCCCACTGCCCGTTCAGCTCGTAGAACTGTTCGAGGAAGATGCGCGCCGGCTCATTGCGCGGGTCGGCCTCGATGACCGCCCGGAGCGTGGCCTCGATGACCGGATCATCGGGCTGCTCCTTCAGCCAGAGTTCAGCGGCCTGGAGCTGGAACGCCGCCCGCTGCCGCGGGTCGCGCGTCGACTCGGCCTGGGCAATCAGGGCGTCGTAGCGGGCGCGGGCATCCCCCCGAACGGCTTCGAGCAGGTCGGCGAACGCGGCCGCGCGTGGGTGATCGGGGACGATGCGGAGCGCGGAGCGGACGCAGAGCGCGGCGTCCGAGGCTTCATTGAGCCCGCTCCGGCAAACGTCGGCCATCTCGAAGTAGAGGTCGGCCTGTCGCCCCGGCTCCGTCGTTGCCTGAAGCTCGAGGCTGTAGAGCTGAAGAACGAGACGCCAGTTCTGCTGCTGCCAATAGATGGCACGGGCGGCACGCAGCGCGTCGACCCGCTGCGGGTCGAGCTTGAAAGCGCGCTGGTAGCGCACCATCGCCTGTTCCAGCGACCCGAGCACCTCTTCGTGGATCCGCCCCACCAGCAGCGCGATCTCCGACTCGACACCCGGCTCGCCGACCTCGGCCCCGTGAATCTCGAGCTTCGCGGCGAGCTCCGACCACGCGGCGACGGCCTCGTCCGGGGGCAGAGCAGCCCACCGGTCGCCATACAACGCGACCACCCCGGCGAAATCCCGATGACGCAGCAGTGCGTCTTCGAGCCGCAGCAGGGCCTCGGCGTCATCCGGATTGCTCTGCAACTGATCGCGGTAAGTTTCGAGCTCGTTGTCCATGGGTGTGCGCTTCTCGGGACTGAGGGCTGAAGGCTGCGGCAGAACGTCGACCACTGACGACGCTTCGGGCGGACGAGGCGGTTCGAGTCGCACCGAAAACGGGGCATCCGAACGGGCGCGGATGGTACAAATCCGTACCGCGGTTCACAAGACGCTTGGCGGCCTGCCGCGCGGCTTCGCGACCGCTCGACGTCGAGGGCCGCGGAGCCCGCACGGCGCCGCCGGGGAGACATGTCGTTCGACCGCGCACCCGAAATCAATGCCTGGAACGGGGCGCTTTGTCCCGGGCGCGTGCCCCCTTGGCCGGTGCATGCCTCGGACGGCCTGCCGGGGGAAACCGGGCCATTCGAAACGATCCGGCTCGTGGACGGCGCCCCCCGGGCGTTCAGCGCGCACCGGGCGCGGCTCGAGTCGGCCGCCTGCCGGCTCGGTTGGACGTTGCCGAATCTGGACGGCGCGTCGGCACTGATTCAGCGCCTCGCGCCGGCCTCGGGCGAAGCGCGCGCGCGCCTGACCCTGGTCGAGGCCGACAGCGGCGAGATCGGCTGGGCACTCCAGATCGGCCCGATGCCGACCACCCTCGCATCGAGGCGGCAGGGTCTTCATGCGTCGAGCCGGCCCGCGCCGTCGACCGCTAGCCCGCCGGACCTGAAGACGGTCTCCCGGGCCAGGGCGCTCGCGGCCGTCGGCGCGACCGCCGCCGAAAACGACGTGATTCTCGTCGCCGCCGACGGGGCGCTCCTCGAAGGCACCACCTGGAACGTCTTCGCCGTGATGGACGGGGTCCTGGTCACCCCGCCCGACGACGGCCGCATTCTCCCGGGGGTCACCCGCGCCCGCGTCCTGACCGCTGCGCGGCGGCTCGGCATCTCGGTGGAGCTGGCGAACCCGACCCGGGCGGCGCTCCTGCGGGGCGCTTCGGAGACCTTCGGCTCGAACGCCTTGCTCCCGCTGGCGCCGTTGTGTTCCCTGGACGCGGAGGCGCTCCCCGGGGCCGGCCCGGTGGTGACCCGCCTGCTCGAGGAGATCGATGCCCGCATTCCGTGACCTCATCGCCCGCCGACGTCGCGCCCTCGGCCTCTGGAGCGCGACGCTCGCCCTCGGCTGCGGCGGGGTCGACGAGGCCCGACCGTTGACCTGCGATCCGCTCGAGGATACGGGGTGTCCGGCGGGCGAGCATTGCCGACTCGACGGCACAGGGGCGACCCTCTGCCTCGCGCCGGCTTCGGCCCCGACGGGGTCGGCGTGCGGCGCGGGGAGCTGCGCGCCGTCCGAAACCTGCGTGCGGGTCGAAGGCCACCTCGCCTGCCGGCCACTCTGCGACCTCGACGGCGGGCTCGGCTGCACGGGCGACGCTCGGTGCGCCTATGCCCTCACGGAGCGCTTCGGGGTCTGTGTCGGGCCGTGCGATCCCTTCCCGGGGTCGGCTCCCGAAGCGTGCACGGGCGGCACGTGTTCCCCCGTCCGTGACTTGCCGTTTCCCGTCTGCGTCGCGACGGGCCGAGCGCGGCTCGGCGACGACTGCACGCGAGAACGGTGCGCCCGCAGCCTGGCGTGCCTGGCCGCCGGGGACGGGGCGCGCTGCCGTCCCCTCTGTGAGCCCGGGCGGGACGACCAGTGCCCCGCGCCGATGCGCTGTGGGGGCGAGGTCTCCGGCGCGGCGCTCGGCTACTGCATCGTACCCCCCCCCTGACGGCCGCGCAGCCGGCCGCGCAGCCGATCAGGTCAGGTCCGCGAGCGCCTGGAACTGGCGCCGGAGGTGCTGATCGACGCCGGCGAGGCGCTCGGCGCCGAGCCCGAGGAAACTCGACGCGGGGTGGTGGACCGGCTCGAGGTGCGCATGGGGGTCCTCTTCGCGCCCGAACCCGCACCGCACGGCCAGGGTGCCTGCAAGCGCGACGCAGGCCACGAGTTTCATGTTCGAGAAGGACTTCTGCGGCTGGTGATGGAACTGCGCGACCTCACCGAAGGAGTCGTCGAACCGCCAGCGCTGGAGAAGCGCAGAGCCGAACTGTCCATGCAGGCTGTCGATGGTCCGCTCCACCTCCTCCGGATTGAAGCGTGTGCCGCCGTCCTCGATCTCGTCGAAAATCTGCAGCAGAAGCGCACGACCGATGTCATGGAGAAGACCGTGCAGGAAGCAGGTCGGGGCGTGGAGACCAGGGACCTCCAGGGCGAGATACTCGGCCACGATGGCCGTCGCCAGTCCGTGATGCCACAAGTCCCGCAGCGCATGCTCGCGATGTCGGCATCGGAAGGCGAACAGGCGGCGGTTCGAGTAGGCGAGCAGCTGCTGGCCGAGCTCCCGGGCACCGAGCCGGACGATGGCTTCCTGAAGATTCCGGGGTGCACGCCCGCCGAGCGTGAAAGCGGGTGAGGCCGCCAGTTTCATGACCCGCGCGGACAGGGCGATGTCGCGGCGAATGAGGTCGATCACCACGGCCAGGTCGTGATCCGGGTTGCCGAGCAGGCGGTTCAGTTGCTGCGTGATCTCGGGCATGGCCGGCAGGCGGAGTTCCTCGTTCCGGAAGCGCTCCACGACCATCTGAACCGGCGAGCGCGTTCGCCCCACCTCACCGGCGAGCTCGACGAGGGGGGGCGGCGCCGCATCGCCCCCCGCCTCGATCGGCCCCTCGGTCGGGATGGGCGTCGACGCCCGCGTGGCCGCGAACGCCCGGTCGACCCCTTCGCGCATCCCCTGAAGATAGACCGCGGCCAGCAGCTTCCGCATCCCGTCGCGACTGCCCGGGTTGTCGAGCCCCTTGAGGAGCCGCCGCCCCGCGCCGCTCGCATCGGCGCGCTCGAGGAGCACGTCGATGGCCGGCCCCTCCGGCACGACGAGGACGACGTTGCGATGGCTGGTCTTCGGCACGATCCGCTCGACGGGTATCGCCGCCCGGTCGGGCGACCCAAACCGAGATTCGGCCTCGGGAGCGCCCGACCGTTATGCCGGGTCCACCGCGACCCATGGGTGATCTCCGAACGGGGGCGACGATGGGCCGTCCAGGCCGCCTTCAGCGGACGGGCGCCTCGACAACGGGTCACGGCGGACTCACGAGCGAACGAAGGGATGCGGTCCCGCGCTCGGCACGCATCTTGCCAACCCTGCCAACCGACGCAGACACCCCCCGAGAGACGCATGGTGCGCCTCCCGAAACGGCAAACCACCCGCGAGGGTGGGACGCAAAGCCAGAGGTCCCCCGTGGATGGCTCGGCTACCGAAGGAGATGGACATGAAGAACCGCATCGCTGCCCCGTCGACGCTCGGCGTGCTCGCCACGCTGGTCTGCCTGGCGCTGACCTCCCCCGCCGCGGCCGAGGATCGCATCTTCGCCGGGTTCTCGCCCGAGCCGGGGGACGCCGCCTTCGCCTACGTGCCGGCCACCGTCGCCCCCGAGGAGGTCGTCGTGGTCCTCGTCGACCGCAGCGGTCCGCTGACGACGGGCGTCGTTCTCCTGACCGGCGGGCGCACCGTCGAGTTCTCCGGCGTCGAGAGCCGGCCCTTCGCGGTGACCGAGTCCATCGTCCCGGCGGTCGTCGCGTTCGCGGAGAAGTGAACCGATTTCGGTTCCAGCGGCGACGACCTTCGGCTATTGAGGGGCGCTTTTCTCCCATGGCTCCCCGCCGAGGACCCGACCGTTGGCCAAGATCACGCGTTCCCGCCGTCCGTCCGCTCCCGCCGCGCCCGCACTGACCCCCGATGAACTCGCCTGGCGGTGCCCGCCTGCCCTGCTCGCCCCGCTTCGGGGGGTCGAAGAGGAGCACGGCGCGCTCATCGGACAGTCCCGCGCGCTCGACGCCCTCCGGCTCGGGCTTACGATCGAGTCTCCCGGTCACAACATCTTCGTCTGCGGCCCGAGCGGCACGGGCAAGATGTCCACGGTGCGCGCGTTGCTCAAGCGCCGCCCGCAGCGGGACCGCCCCCTCTACGACTACGCGTACGTCCACAACTTCTCCGATCCGGACCGCCCCCGACTCCTCCGGATGCCGGCCGGCACGGCGCGCCGATTCCGGAAGGAGTTCGAGAAGCTGGTCGTCGAGTTGCCGGAAACCGTGTCGCGGCTCCTCGAGGCGGAAACCCTCGAGCGCCGACGCGAGAAGGCGGCCGAGACGTACAAGTCGCTCGAGCGCGAACTCATCGGCGCGTTCGAGCGCACGTGTGAAAAGCAGCAGTTCCAGCTCGCCCAGGTCCAGGTCGGCGAGAGCCAGCACCTCGAGATCTACCCCGTCTACCGGAAGAAGCCCATCGACATCGAGGAGCTCCGGGAGCTCGTCGCGACGGGCAAGGCGCGCGTCGCCCGTTTCGACGCGATCCAAGCCGACTACGAGACGCTGAAGGGCGAACTCCGGACGATCCTCGGTCAGCTGCGCAAAGAGGCGCGGCGCATGCAGGAAGAGATCAAGGACCTCGAAAGCACCGCCGTCCGCCGGGCGCTCGACGACGCTTTCAACGAGCTTCTCGAGTCGTTTTCCTTCGAAGGGGCGCGCACGTGGCTCGAGGAGGTCACGGGCGCCATTCTCGAGCACCTCGACCTCTTCGACGACGATCTCGGGGACGACGAGGACGGCGATCCGGATCCGAGCCGCGTCGAGGAGCTCCTCCGACGCCTGCGCATCAACATCGTGCTCGACAACGACGGCGCAACGGCGACCCCGGTCGTCTTCGAGAACTTCCCGACGTTCACGAATCTGCTCGGCACCGTCGAGCGGTCGTCCGAGGACACGCGCGGGACGGTCGACTTCACCCACATCAAGGCCGGTTCGCTGCTGCGAGCGGACGGCGGTTTTCTCATTCTCAACGCGAACGATGCGGTCCAGGAAGCGGGCGTCTGGCGAGCCCTCTATCGGGTGCTGAAGACGCGTGAACTCGAGATTCAGTCGCCCGAACAGTTCATGTCGCCGGGCGCGGCGTGCGCGCTGAAGCCCGAGTCCATCCGGGTGGACGTCAAGGTGATTGCCGTCGGAGACGACGACCTCTATCGATTGCTCTACACGGGCACGGACGAGTTCCGGCGGGTCTTCAAGATCAAGGCCGACTTCGACGACGAGATGCCCCGGGATCCCGAGCACCTCGCGCTCTACGCACAACACATCTGGCGCGTCGTCCGCGAGGAGAACCTGACGCCCGTCGGCGACACGGGTCTCGCCCGCCTCGTCGAGTTCGGCGTGCGCCTCGCCGACCGGCAGGATCGCCTCTCCGCGCGATTCTCCGACATCACCGATCTCCTCCGCGAGGCGAGCCACTATGCCCGCGAGGCGGGTGGCGAGTCCGTCGATGCGGAGCACGTCCGACGGGCCCTCGACGAGCGCCGCCGTCGCCACGGTCTTGCCGAGGAGAAGCTCCACGAGCTCATCCAGTGCGGTGTCATCGACATCGCGACCGATGGCGACGAAGTCGGTCAGATCAACGCTCTGACCGTCCTCGACCTCGCCGACCACACCTTCGGACAACCCTGCCGCGTGACGGCGAGTGTCGCCCCAGGCTCGGAGGGCCTCATCAGCATCGAGCGCGAGGTCGAGCTCAGCGGCCGCTTGCACGACAAGGGCACGCTGATCCTCTCAGGCTGGCTGCGCTCGCACTACCTGCCGATGCAGCCCCTGAGTCTCTCGGCCACGTTGACGTTCGAACAGCTCCACGACGACATCGATGGAGACAGCGCCTCCGCGGCCGAGGCGCTCGCGCTTCTGTCCGCCCTGGCCGACGTGCCGCTCCCCCAGGGAATGGCCATCACCGGGGCCATCGACCAGCGCGGCCGGATCCTCGCGATCGGCGGCGTCAACGAGAAGATCGAAGGCTTCTTCCGGTTGTGCGCCCACCGAGGTCTCACGGGCCGACAGGGCATTCTCATCCCGGCGGACAACCGGCGGAACCTCCAGCTCGAGGACGACGTCGTCGAGGCCGTCCGCGCCGGACGGTTCCACATCTGGTCCGTCGGTAGCCTCGACACCGCGATCGAGCGACTGACGGGCAAGCCCGCCGGGGCGCCGGACGCGCAGGGGCGTTTCCCGAACGACAGCTTCAACGCGCGGGTGCGCGCCCGCCTGGTCGAACTCGCTCACCTCGGTGCGGAAAAGCCGACGCCGCCGGGTCGACGGGGCGCCTCCCGAGGTCGTCGGCCCGTGCCGACGGCGGACGGGGAGCCCTGAGGGGTTTACGGGAGGGCGCGTAGAGCGTATGACGCACGCGCTCGTGCCGGCGCCGTCAGGAAACTGACCGGCCTGAATCTTGCTTTGGCCCGCCGGCCGACATTGGCCACCTGTGCAGGCGTACAGAACTGCACACCAGCGCCCATCGGCGCTTTGGGGAAGGGATTTCGTCGTGACCAAGCTGAACATGCTGCGCGCCGCCCTCGTGGCCAGCGCCCTGACCCCCGCACTCGCCCAGGCGCAGGCCGTCGCCGCCGCGACCCCCGAGGCCGGCGCCCAGGCGACGGTCGCGCCCGCTTCCCCGCCCTCCGGGGACGCGCCTGCGAAGGCGCCCGAGGGCGAGGCATGGCCGGTCTCCGCGAGCGTCTCCGTTCGGTACGGGTTCAATCACGCGAACTTCACGCCCACCGAGTCCGACGCCCCGGACTACGGGACCCAGAACGCCAGCGTTTCGGTCAGCGCAAGCTATCCGTTCCTCGAAAAGTACTCCGTCGACGTCAGCCTGAGCGCCAGCAAGGAGCTCGCCGATAGCTACTACGGCGCCAACTCCTCCCAGACCTCGATTCGCGGCACCGACTTCGGGGACAGCTCGATTTCGGTCGGCGGCGAGTTCTACACCATCCCGGTCGTGGACATCGCGATCTCCGGCAACCTCAGCGGCACCATCCCGACGAGCAAGGCGAGCCAGGCGGCGGACATCTACACCACCGTCGGCCCGGGGCTCTCGCTCTCGTGGCGATGGGAGCGCCTCTCCCTGGGCGCCGACATCGGCGCATCGTACACGTTCGCGAAGTACCCCACGGTGCACATCCAGCGAGACACGGCGAACGACAATGCCAACAAGTCGGGCGTCGACACCGGCGAAGCGCTCGGCCTCTGGGGCATCGACGAAAGCTTCCGCATCGGACTGAAGATTGTGGAAGGCCTGAACTTCAGCACCTCGTACAGCATGAGTCACAGCACCATCGCCACCGAGGGCAAGGCCGATGAGGCCGCGGCCGAGTTCGCGCAGACCGGGCAGCAGTGGTCGATTCCCAGCCACGGCGTCTCGTTCGGGCTCTCCTGGAAGTTCCTCGAGAAGTCGACGCTCGGCGTCGGCATGTCGACGCGGCAGAGCCTCTACAACAAGCGCGGTGATGAAGTCACCGTGCCGATCTTCGACTTCGAGACGAACACGCGCGAGCGCACGAAGTACTCCGTCTCCCTGTCGCAGGCGTTCTGAGACGGGGCCCCCCCGGGGCCCGCGTTCCTGCTACCGTGCCCGCGTGTGGCGTTCTCTCCCCTTTCGGCTCGCCTTCACCGTTGCGGTGCTTTCGGCGGCCACCGTTGCCGCCGTCGTCGGGCTCGGGCACCGACTCGCGATCGAATCACTGGCCGAGCAGGCCGACCGGTCGGGGCAAGCGCTCGTGACCGCGCTCGCCGTGAGCCACGCCGGGGAGCTGCTCGCGCTTCGGGCGGACGACCTCGCCGAGATGGAACGCGCCGCAACGCGCCTCGTCGCCGATCCGGCGACCGGCGTGCTCTCAGTCACGTTTGCCGACGCCGCCGGGCGGTCGGTCGCCGCCGCCCCGGCCCCCCGCGAATCGCTCGCCGGGCCCCTCCCCGACCGCATCACGACGGATACGCCGGCTCGCGGTGTTCGCCGCGTCGCCGGGCCCGTCCACTTCGGCGGCCGGGTCGTGGGCGCCATCGTCATCGAGTTTCGGGACGATCTCTCCTTGAGACTCGCGCCCAACCTGACCACCGCCCTCGCCCGCCTGGGACTCTTTGGCGCGGCGCTGGGCGCGATCGTGGTCTTCCTGCTGACCCGACGAGCGCTGCGTACCGTCCCCGCGCTGGCCGAAGCCATCGACCGCGTCCGGCAGGCCGACTTCAGCGCGCGTGTCCGCGTGGAGGGCGAAGGCGAGCTCGGCCACCTCGCGCAGGCGTTCAACGAAATGTCCCGCCGGCTCGAGCTTTTCGGGCAATACACCAACCCGGCCCTGATCCGCGCACTGATTCAAGATCCCGATCTCGCGCTCCCCGGTGGCGTGCTGCGGCACGTGACGGTCGTCTTCTGCGACATGCGCGACTTCACCCGGATGAGCGCGCAGCGTGCGCCGACCGAAGTGCTCCGCGAGGTCAACCTCTACTTCCATGTGTACGAGCGGGTCGTGCTCGACCACGGTGGCCATGTGGACAAGTACATGGGCGACGCCATCATGGCGGTCTTTGGCCTCTTTGATCAGCCGCTGTCCGATCTTCACGAGCGGCTTGCCCGCAACGAGCCGCTCGCCTACTCGAGGCGCGCGGTCCGTGCCATGCTGCTGGCTCGTGATCTCGTGCGGGTCCTGAACCGGTTTCTGGCTGATCCGGCGTCGGCCCCGCTGCGACCGGCCGCGCTCAGCGCACAGGTCTTCGGGTGCGGCATCGCCAGCGGCTTCGTGACGGCCGGCAACCTCGGCGGTCCGCGCAAGAAAGACTACTCGGTGGTCGGGGCCATCGTGAACCTGGCCGCCCGTCTCGAGAGCCAGAGCCGGCAGGGAGAGGTTCTCGTCGATGGGCACACGAGACGAAATCTCGGCACCGATGCGGCCGTGACACCCCGTCCCCCCGTCGAGTTGAAGGGCTTCGAGCGACCCGTCACGCCATTCGAGGTCTCCGATCTCGCCCACCTTGCGGGCGAGCCCGACTTCGCCACGTACGCGCGCGGTTTTTTCACCGAGGAGTTTGTCCGCGACGCGGTCCTGCAACGGGATCCGATGACCGCCGAAGCAGAGGTCGTTCGCTGCCTGGCCGGGCTTCGCGCAACACTCGAGGACTGGGCTCAGCGGTTCGCCCCCGGCTGAAGGCCCACGAAGCGTCGGTAGAGACTCAACCCCTCCGATGCAGTCGGCTCCCCGGGCATCAGGACGAGGACCCGTTCCCAGTGGGCTCGCGCCGCTTCGAGGTCCTCGCGCGCGTAGGCTGCCGCTGCCGATTCGAGTGCGGCCTTGATCACTGCGTCACGTCGACCCTCGATCCGGGCGGTGAGGTCGGCGAAGTCGGGTGCGTCCGCCCCAGCGGTACGCGCCCGATCGAGCGCACGAAGGGCACCGGGAAGGTCATCCGCGTGCCATGCGTGGCGCACGGCCGCCAACGGATCCGGGGCCGGCGCGCGTGGCACCTCCGTCGGTTCCGGGGTCACCCGGCGGGGAGGTATCACCGCCACGCCCCGGCGCGGCGACGCACGGACGGACGGCGCGCGAGCAGAAACGGCGACGGGGGCCGGCGGTGACGCCGTCCTCGACGGAAGCGCACGACCCGCGAGTCCCTCGAGCACCGAGAGGCCGACGTCGGATGGCAAGCCGGCGCGCGCCCGCAACTGACGAGCCTCCGACGCGGCGTTCAAGGCGGCCTCGAACTGTCCGTTCCGATAAGCCCCGCGAGCCCGCTCACCCGCCTCCCGCGCCGTCTGCTCGGCCGCAAGGCGAGCCCACTCCAGGTCGCGTGCAAGCTGTGAGACCGACCGGGGATGGCCGGGCAGCCCGACCGCCGCCTCGAGCGCGGCCGACTCGCTCAGTGCCTCCGTCGCGGCGCCGAGCGCCCCCTGTGCCAACAACGCTTCGGCGTCCGCCAGGCGCGCGTCGCGCAGATACTCGAGGCGTGGCACCTCGGCCGACCACCTCGATATGACTCGCCGACGTGTCGTTTCGTCGACGTCGCTGGAGCGGACAATCGCGCGCGCGAGGGGGGCCGCCCCGACCGGGTCGTATTCGACGCGTGCGAGGAACTCGGAGACCGGCGGGGACCCGTGTACAGCGGGCGTCACCGCGGCCCGTGAGCCGCAGCCGAGCGACCCGGCGAGGGCCGCGACCACGACGCCACGGTGGAAGAGCTGACCGAAGGACATCCGAGCCTCCTGACCCGGATCTCGGAGCGCATCGCGGCATTCTGAACCCGTGGGTCAGGGCTCGCCCGCGTTCAGGCGGACTTTCGTGCGAGGACGAGCTGAGGCGGCTCTCGGTGCAGCACGACCCCCTCGTGGATGACGCACTCCCGAACATCGGTCATGTCCGGCAGCTCGTACATGATGTCGAGCATGATCTCTTCCATGATCGCGCGGAGGCCGCGGGCGCCGCTCTTGCGGACGACGGCCTCGCGAACGATGGCGCGCATGGCCTCGGGCGTGAAGCGGAGATTGACCTTCTCGAGTTCGAAGAGCTTTTTGTACTGCTTGATCAGCGAGTTGCGCGGCTTCCAGAGGATCTCGTAGAGCGCGTCTTCGTCCAGAGATTCGAACGGCACCAGCACGGGCAACCGGCCCATGAACTCCGGGATCATGCCGAACTTGATGAAGTCTTCCGGCGTGACGTGAGACACGAGCTTGTTGTAGTCGGAGTCGCTGTGTTTCGGGTGAACGTCCGCCCCGAAGCCGATGGACGAGCTCGAGAGTCGCCGCTGGATGATCTTCTCCATGCCGACGAACGCGCCGCACAGCACGAACAGGATGTGCGTCGTGTCGACCTGGATGATTTCCTTCTGCGGGCGGGTGCGTGCGCCATCCGGATAGATCGTGACCTTGCTGCTCTCGATCATCTTCAGAAGCGCCTGCTGGACGCCTTCACCGCCGACGTCCCGCGTCGACGAAGGTCCGTCCCCCTTCCGCGCGATCTTGTCGATCTCGTCGATGACCACGATGCCCCGCGCTGCGCGCTCGACATCCCGATCGGCCGCGATCCAGAGGCTCTTGATGATGCTCTCGACGTCTTCGCCGACGTACCCGGCCTCGGTCAGGCACGTCGCGTCTGCGACGACGAAGGGCACATCGAGGAGGCGCGCGAGGGCCTGCGCAATGGCCGTCTTGCCGGAGCCCGTCGGGCCAATCATCAGGATGTTGCCCTTGAACAACTGAACGTCGTCTTCGGGGGCCGCATCGATGCGCTTGTAGTGATTGTAGACCGCGACCGAGATCGCCTTCTTGCCGATCTCCTGCCCGACGATGTGCTCGTCGAGGTAGGCCTTGATGTCCTTCGGCTTCAGGTCCCGCCGATCCGTGGTGGCTTGAACCTCACCGCGCCCGTCCTGCGCCAGGATCTCGTTGCACAGCGTGACGCACTCATCACAAATGTGGACCTGTGGCCCCGTGATGAGCTTGCGGACCTCGATTGCTTCCTTCCCACAGAAAGAGCAACGGAGGTGAAAGGTGCGATTGGTCATTCCCATGTCCGGAGAAGTCTCACCACGAACCTAACACCCTGGATTTTCGGGTGTCAACACGCGTCGGGCCGCGCAGGATGCGGCCCGGATACTGCTCCCCCCTCATCGGCGATCACCGGGATCGTCCCGAGGCCTGGGGGGGCAGATACCCGGCCGAGTTCAGGAAGAACATCGACCGGGTTGAGGTCATCGCGAGGAAAAGCGCCCGAGGGCGTCGCGATTACTTGCGGTTCAGACGGTCGCCGAACACGTCACCGAAGGACGCGGTGCTCTTGCCCTGGCGCTCGAGGTAGGAGCGCATGTCGGGATCGGACTCGTCACCGACGTTCTTGAGCGAGAGGCCGATCTTGCGGTCCTCGCGGTCGACCGAGATGATCTCGGCGAGCACGTCCTGACCCTCGCTGACGACGTCACGGGGATTGTCGACGCGGCTCGTGGACATCTCGCTGACGTGGATCAGGCCCTCGACCCCCGGCTCGAGCTCCATGAAGGCGCCGAAGTCGTGAATCTTGGTGATCTTGCCCTTCACCACGCGGCCGATCGTGTACTTGTTCGGGATGTCCTCTTCCCAGAGGTCGGGCGTGAGCTGCTTGATGCCGAGGCTGAAGCGCTCGTTCTCGACGTCGATGTTGAGGACCACGGCCTCGACCTCGTCGCCCTTCTTGTACAGCTCCGAGGGGTGCTTGACCTTCTGCGTCCACGACAGGTCGCTGATGTGGACGAGACCGTCGATGCCTTCCTCGATGCCGATGAAGATGCCGAAGTCGGTGATGTTGCGGATCTTGCCCAGGATGCGGGTGCCAATCGGGTACCGCTCGTGGAGCAGCGTCCACGGATTGGGCTCGATCTGCTTCATGCCGAGGCTGATGCGCTTGTTCTTCGAGTCGATGTCCAGGACGATCGCCTCGACCGTGTCACCGATGGCCACCATCTTCGAGGGGTGCTTGACGCGCTTCGTCCAGCTCATCTCGGAGATGTGAATGAGGCCCTCGATGCCCTCTTCGAGCTCGATGAAGGCGCCGTAGTCCGTCAGGCTGACGACCTTGCCGCTGACGCGGTCGCCGACCTTGTACTTCTCCTCGGCGTGGCCCCACGGATCTTCGCTGATCTGCTTGAGGCCCAGGGAGACGCGCTCGGTCTCGGGGTTGTACTTGAGGACCTTGACGTCGATCTCGTCGCCGACCTG